>JACNJW010000019.1 GCA_014382365.1 SAR324 cluster bacterium | reverse complement strand
GAATGGTGGAGGTGGCGGGATTCGAACCCGCGTCTTACTTAGTTTCCATTTGGGCATCTACAAGTTTAGTTGGAAGTTTTCGTTTTTGTCAGATATGTCGGCAACCAACCTCCTCAATCTGAAACACCTCCTTAAATCTCACTGCTGCTACGGAGGAATGCAACAGCCAGCCTGACTTAGATGACATCTTACGCTACGTTTCAGGCGAACCCAGCACAAGACGCCTGCTTAATTACGCCGCAAGTGCGACGCGAGCAGGTGTATAGTCAGCGTTGTTTGCAGCTAACATTTTGATGATCGTTTTAACGTGACCCCGATCATCACCCACGACTTGCTTCCCAATATTTCCACTTGTAATCGAATTCCAAGACACCCCCATTTTCAGTGTTTGAACTTTCTGGAAAAATTAGCTTTCTTATTCTACTCTTTAGTGGAACAGTCTGCAACAATTTTCATTTGCGGCAAAGATGTCTCATTTTGAAGCCTAGTATTTAATTTCAGGTTAAGCTTCTTTAAAAACAGTCAGTAAAAACTTTCTGTCTGCAGTGATGTTTTGTATAATACAGATTTTGTAAAGCTATTTTATTCATGTGGAAATTTAAATTACTATCTTTATTTGTAATCATAATTTGTATTCAGCAAAGTAGCAGAAATGTTTTTGCGACAGAAATACGTGTAGCAGTTGCCAACAACTTTGCAAATACGATCAAGCAAATTGCCCGGAATTTTGAAAAGCAAACTGCACACAAAGTCTGGCTGATTTTTGGGTCCACCGGAAAACACTATGCACAAATAAAAAACGGTGCGCCGTTTGATATTTATTTTGCTGCAGATATAAAAAGACCTAAATTACTTGATGAAGAAGGAATTGTGCAAAAAGACAGTCGATTCACTTATGCTCTGGGGAAATTGGTTTTGTGGAGTCCGTCAGGAATTAATATCGATTCAGCAGGGAAAGTCCTGGAACAGCAAAATATTCGTCACTTGGCCATGGCAAACCCAAAACTAGCACCATACGGTAAGGCCGCTCAGGAAGTTTTGGAGACACTTGGTCTTTGGGATGTCATCAGGAACAAAATTGTACTAGGTGAAAATATTGGACAGACATTCCAGTTCGTTAAAAGTGGGAATGCAGAGCTGGGCTTTGTAGCATACTCTCAATTAATACAACACGGACAAGTGATAGATGGTACTTTCTGGAATATTCCAACAAATCTATATTCTCCAATTGAACAACAAGTAGTTTTGTTAAACAGTAATCAAACTGCACTCGACTTTATCAGCTATTTCAAAAGTAATGAGTCTCAAAAAACAATTCGCCAATTTGGCTACAGTACACCATGATTTTGAATGAAGCTGATTTTGCAGCCCTGCAAATAACTTTTGAACTGGCAACAGTTTCAACCCTGATATTACTGATCTTAGGGACTCCGCTTGCCTGGTGGCTTGCACGAACAAGCTGGCGTTACAAATTTTTACTGGAAGCAATAGTTGCCTTGCCGCTGATTTTACCACCAACTGTGGTGGGGTTTTATTTGCTGATTGCTTTGGGACCACATGGACCAGTCGGTAGTTTAATGAAGTGGTTGGGAGGTCAGCCTTTGGCTTTTACATTTACTGGTCTGGTGATTGGTTCTGTTTTTTACTCACTTCCTTTTGTTGTGCAGCCCCTGCAAAGTTCTTTTACCGCAATTGGAAGACGTCCGCTTGAGGTAGCAGCAACTTTAAGGGCTTCACCCTTGGATAGATTTTTTACAGTTGCAGTCCCTTTGGCACGTCCGGGTTTTTTAACTGCAATTGTACTTGGTTTTTCACATACAATTGGTGAATTTGGAATAGTTCTGATGATTGGAGGAAACATTCCCGGAAAGACAAACGTGCTTTCGATTGCAATTTATGATCATGTTGAAATGCTGGAATATAGTCATGCTCACTGGTTATCAGGAGGATTGTTAGTGCTTTCTTTTCTGATGCTGGTCATTGTTTATGCACTCAATCGCCGTTTTTCTCTGGTACATCAATAAATAGTCTAAACGTGCGCTACTCATTAAAAGATATTTTTATTTTTTCACAAAGACTTGAAAAATGACTATCAAAGCTCGTTTCCAACTCAACTGGCCGGATTTTGAACTGAACGTAAATTTAGAATTTCCCGCTAAAGGTATCACTGCAGTCTTTGGTCCGTCCGGTTGCGGAAAGACTACACTGCTTCGTGCTATAGCAGGACTAGAAAAGACCAGCCGGGGTTACCTGCAGATTGGTGGGATGTTGTGGCAGGACGGTAACTATTTTGTGCCGCCTCATAAACGTTCTTTGGGCTATGTTTTTCAGGAGTCCAGTCTATTTCAGCACTTGAATGTCAGGCGTAATCTGGAATATGGAGTCAAAAGAGTTCCTGTTTCAGAGCGAAAAGTTTCAATTCAACAAGCTGTTGAATTACTGGGCATTGAACATTTACTCGAACGCAGGGTTAATCAACTTTCCGGTGGTGAACGACAAAGAGTAGCAATTGCCAGGGCTCTCTCTGTCAGTCCAAAAATATTGTTGCTGGACGAACCGTTATCGGCCTTGGATTTAAGACGTAAACAGGAAATAATGCCATACTTGGAGTCACTGCATGACGAACTGGATATTCCAGTACTTTATGTCAGCCACTCTCTGGACGAAGTTGCAGGTCTTGCGGATCATATAATTTTACTTGAAGACGGTTTGACCAGGGGTGAGGGACCGCTTGCAGAAATATTGACCAGTCTGGATCATTCTCTTGCACACGGGAAACAGGCCTCAGCAATGATCAGAACCTGTGTTTCCGGATATGACGAAAAATTTGGACTGACCTCTCTTGATTTTCCGGGTGGCAGATTTACGGTGGCAGGAAAAACTTTAAGTAAAGGTCAATCTGTAAGGTTAAAAATTGCGGCGAGGGATGTGAGTATAACCTTGGAATATCAGGCTGATACAAGCATTTTGAATATATTTCCGGCAGTTGTTGATCAGGTAAATGATGAGGGGAATTCACAAGTGATCGTACGGTTGATGCTGGGAAAAATACCGCTATTATCGAGCATAACGCGCAGGTCTGCAGTTATGCTCGATCTAAAACCTGGTAAACAGGTTTTTGCACAAATAAAAAGTGTAGCGTTGCTTAACTAACTGCAGCAACAGCTTTTTGTGCGGCATCGCGGATTCCGTCTGCCATTTGCAATCTTTCACCAAGTCCTGAATTATTGACTAGTACGTGGGCTTCTTCAGAATTTGTTCCTTCAAGACGTACTATCACCGGAATTTTCAGATCTACACTCTTGAAAGCAGAGATCACGCCTGCAGCCACCATGTCACATTGGACAATTCCACCAAAGATATTGATTAGGATGCACTTAACATTTGGATCTTGAGTAATGATTCTAAATGCTTTCTCCACGTTTTCCTGACTTGCAGCTCCGCCAACATCAAGGAAATTAGCCGGATCTGCACCGTAGGCTTTGATGATGTCCATGGTACCCATTGCCAAACCGGCTCCATTAACCATGCAGCCGATACTGCCGTCCAACTTGATATAGTTGAGGTCAGATTCACTGGCTTCCACTTCAAGCGGATCTTCTTCGTCTTTATCTCTTAAGGCAAGACTGTCCTGATGACGAAACATGGCGTTATCATCAAATGACAATTTTGCATCGAGCGCGATTACTCTGCCGTCACCTGTAAGAACCAGTGGGTTGATCTCTACAAGTGAGCAGTCTTCCTGTATAAAAGTTTGATACAGCGACATGAAAACAGCAGCAGCGGGACGAATCAGTTTTGGATTAATTTCGTTTATTTTTAAACCAAATGCTAATTCATTGGCCTGGTATGGTCTCAGACCAATTGCTGGATCAACAAAAATCTTGAGAATTTTCTCTGGAGTTTTTGCGGCAACTTCTTCGATATCCATTCCGCCTTCAGTAGAGGCCAGCAAGACAACTCGCTGCTGCCCACGGTCCACCAGCACCGAACAATAAAGTTCTTTGCGGATGTCCATTCCTTCTTCAACGAGCAACTGTTTTACCTGCTGTCCCTGCGGTCCAGTCTGGTGCGTTACCAGTTGCATACCGAGAATGTCCTCTGCACTTTCTCTAACGGCATCCATACCTTTTGAAACTTTGACACCGCCTCCTTTTCCGCGTCCTCCTGCATGAATTTGAGCTTTGACAACGCAAACTTCTGTACCCAAATCTTCTGCAGTTTTGATAGCCTCATCAACAGAATAGGCCACACTTCCACGCGGAACAGGAACTCCGTATTTGGCCAATATTTGTTTGGCCTGATATTCATGTATTTTCATTGCTTCCTTGATTTAACCGAGCATTTCCTTAACTGCTTCACGTTCCATTTCCAATTCTTCGCGAGAAGCATTAATTTTTTCCTTTGAAAAATCGTTCAATTCAATGCCCTGAACAATTTCATAGTCTCCGTTGCCTTTGCTTCTTAAAGGGTAACTGAAAATTAACCCTTCCGGAATTCCGTAACTGCCGTCGCTTGGAATTGCTGTACTGAACCAGTCACCTTCTGCAGTTGGTGTGTTGATGCGTACAATTGTGTCCAATGCCGCATTCGCAGCAGATGCTGCAGATGAAGCTCCACGGGCCTTAATGATTGCAGCCCCACGCTGCTGAACAGTTTTAATGAAATCACCCTGAAGCCACTCTTCATCATTTATCACTTCTGTGGCTGCTTTACCCTGGATTTTCACGTTGTAAAAATCCGGATATTGGGTAGCACTGTGATTACCCCAAATTGTCATGTTGCTTACATCCCGTACTGCAACACCTGCTCTTTGAGCAAGCTGACTTTTTGCACGATTTTCATCCAGTGCAGTCATGGCAAACCAACGGTCATTGGAAATGTTGGGTGCACTATTCATTGCTATCAGACAATTGGTGTTACATGGATTTCCAACTACCAGCACACGAGCATTATCTCCGGCATTGTCATTCAGTGCTTTACCCTGTCCAACAAAAATTCCTCCATTGATCCGCAGCAGATCATTGCGTTCCATTCCTGCTTTTCTGGGAACAGAACCAACCAGCAGGGCCCAGTCAACTCCGCTGAAAGCAACATTTGGATCAGAAGTGGTAACAATGTTTGTCAGCAAAGGAAAGGCACAATCGTCGAGTTCCATTTTAACACCTTCCAGTGCAGGAAGCGCTTGTTCCAGTTCAAGTAACTGCAGTTCAACAGCAGTATCTTGTCCAAAAACTGCCCCTGAGGCCAGTCTGAACAACATTGCATAACCTATCTGGCCGGCAGCGCCGGTAACAGCAACTTTTACAGTTTTCATTTTGTTCTCCTTATTTTTTTATTACACTTGATGCAGTCGGAGATAGTCTTCAAGCAGTGTCATTTCGAACTTTGGAGAAACATTTACTTGCTTCTGTAGAAATAGGTTTTATCTCTCTGTCCGAAATGACACTTTTTTGACTAACTACGTTTGTTTAAAACAGTTTGTTTGGAAAAAACAACTGCTTCTTTTAGAGCGGAACATCTCCGAGATGTTCCTGTGAAAAAATTTTAGCTACAGAATTGACTAAGAGCCGAATTAAAGGTGGAACTGGGTCTCATGGCCGCAGCAGTTTTATCATCATCAGGATCGAAGTATCCTCCCAAGTCAACTGCTTTGCCTTGTGCTGCATTCAGTTCAGCAACAATTATTAACTCATTTTGTTCCAGTTCTTGTGCTAATCCGGTGAACCTGTTTTGAATTTCAGAATCTTCTGTCTGCTGAGCCAGTGCCTGTGCCCAATACATGGCCAGGTAAAAGTGACTACCGCGATTATCCAACTCATGGACTATTCGTGAGGGAGATTTATTGTGACTAAGAAACTGTTCGTTGGCCTGATTGAGTGCCTTTGCCAGAACTGCTGCCTTTGCGTTATTTTCTGTACGGGCCAGATGATCTAATGATTCGGCCAAGGCGAGGAACTCTCCCAGAGAATCCCAGCGTAAATGAGCTTCCTTAACAAACTGTTGAACGTGCTTTGGTGCAGAACCTCCTGCACCAGTTTCAAACAAACCTCCGCCCTTCATTAACGGGACAATCGAGAGCATCTTGGCACTGGTGCCGAGTTCAATAATGGGATAAAGATCTGTATTGAAATCACGCAGGACGTTTCCGGTTACAGAAATAGTGTCTTGACCGGCACGTGCTCTTTCAATGGAATATTTTGCTGCTTCATAAACAGACATTATTGGGAGTTCCAGACCTTGTGTATCATGATCTTCAAGATAAGCTTTGACTTTTTTGATCATTTCCCGTCCATGTGCTCTTTCTTGATCCAGCCAAAAAACCGCAGGCCAGCCTGTAGTCCTCGCCCGTGAAACAGCCAGTTTAACCCAGTCTTGAATTGGTGCATCTTTAACTGCAGACATACGCCAAATATCGCCTTCTTCAACCTTGTGCTCATGAAGCGTCTGTCCTTTTTCATCCACGATCTGTATTATTCCATTTCCTGGAGCTTCGAAGGTAGTAGGATGTGAACCGTATTCTTCAGCTTTTTTGGCCATTAAACCAACATTCTGAACGGTACCCAAAGTAGTGGGATCCAGTGCACCGTGGTTAATACAATTTTCGATGGTGGCACTGTATAGTGGTGCGTAACTGGAGTCGGGAATGATGAACTTCGTATCGTGCAGGTTTCCATCTGTTCCCCACATCTGACCGGAAGTCCTGATGGCAGCAGGCATTGAGGCATCTATGATGACGTCGCTGGGTACATGCAAATTTGTAATTCCCCGGTCCGAATTTACCATTGCTAAATCCGGATGATCTGCATAAAGTGCTTGAATATCAGCTTCAATTTCAGTTTTTTTCTCAACTGAGATTTTATTGTCACTTTCCAATTTTGAATAGAGGTCGCCGATTCCGTTGTTAAAATTGACGGCCAGTTCAGCAATTGTCTCTGCATGTTTTTTAATCACTGGGGCATAGAAAGCCTTGACACAATGCCCGAAAATAATTGGGTCGGAAACTTTCATCATGGTGGCTTTTAAGTGCAGAGAAAATAACACCCGCTGTTCTTTTGCTTCTCTAATTTGTTGCTCCAAAAAAGTCACTAATGCATTTTTACTCATAAATGTAGCATCAACTACTTCTGCTTTTTCCAGCAGTAAGTTGTCTTTCAACACAGTAGTCTGTCCATTGCTGGCTACGAATTTAATTTTTGCTGTGGTGGTTTCAGCAATGATGGTTGATTTTTCGTTGGCAAAAAAATCACCACCATTCATGGTAGAGACATGAGATTTTGAGTCCGGACTCCAAGCTCCCATAGAATGTGGATGTTGCTTGGCATAATTTTTCACCGCAGCGGCTGCACGACGATCCGAATTGCCTTCACGCAATACAGGATTCACGGCACTTCCCAGGACTTTAGCATAGCGACTATGAATTTCAGTTTCTGTATCATTCTGAGGTACTTCTGGATAGTCAGGAATATCATATCCATGTGATTGTAACTCGGCAATTGCAGACTTCAGTTGAGGTACAGAGGCACTGATATTTGGGAGTTTGATGATATTAGCATCGGTGAACTTTGTCCATTCTCCAAGAGATGTAAGTTCATCAGAAACTTGCTGAGCTTCAGTCAGGTTTTCCGGAAAGCTGGAAAGGATACGTCCTGACAGAGAAATATTGCGGCTTTCAACCGAAATACCTGTACCCTGCGTATAAGCCTGAATAATGGGGAGAAGCGAGTAACTGGCCAGCATCGGAGCTTCATCGGTTTTGGTCCAGATAATTTTTGAACTGTTAGTTGTCATGTTGAAAAGAGTGGTTGGAAAATAAGTAATTCTTGTCCGTGTCAAGTGGCAAAAACTGCCGATGTTCAGATTTCAGCCCCCCGAACGTATTAATTTTCCAAATCATGCGGTAATTAAAAACGTCGTACAATATACTATACTTGAATGCTCAAAAATTTCAATTCAAAAAGCATTTGAAAAATATTGTTGAAATGCTTTAAGATGTCAAAAGTAGTTCAGTTTCAATGAGTTTTTCCTGCATTCCAAAAATCTCCACTTTATCACCAATTTGTATAGTAGTATTACCACGAGGAAGTATGATTTTGCTGTTTCGAACAATTTTTACAATTACACAATCTTCTGGAAGATCCAATTCGCTAATTCGCTTATCATCTATGCTGGAACCCTCTGGGATTTCAATTTCCTGAAAGCAGATAAGTGATTCTGCCGGAACATCGGATTCTTTTAAAGTTCCATTCAAATAATTCTCCATAAAATCTGCATTTGGCTTTTCTGCAAAGATGGTCAGTTGATCTCCAGCATGTAAAATTGTTTCTCCCCGAACTATACGCAACTTGCCTCTACGGCGTACTGAGACCATGAGTGAATCTTCACCAAGACGTAACTCCTTGACACGTTTTCCCACAACCGGTGAACCCGGTTGTAAAGTGACCTCAGTCAATCCTGTTTGATTGAGCTTACGAATGTTCAGTATTTCTGCGTGATGTTGATCTTGTGCCCTGGCCGTAACTGCTTTGTTGTAGGCTCGTATAATGTCGATTCTACGTAGTACTCCAAGGAGAGTCTTTTTGCCGGATTCAGTAACTACAGGGACGCACCCTTCTCCCTGATCTTCAAGATGTCTCAAGGCCATCCAAACTGGTTGATGAGGAAGAATTGTTGCAGGATTTCTGAGTGTCATAATATCTGCAATTGTTTTTGATTCTAGAGTTCCTTGTTTGCGTACATGATCTAATTCTTTGATAGTGATGACACCAACAAGTTCTGTTTCATCTTTTACCACAGGAAGTGCATGAAAGTGTGTACTTGAAAAAGCACTCAACAGTTCAGCTAAAGGTAAATCCAAAGGTACAGAATCTGTTTCTCTGTTCATTGCAACTTCTGCAGTCACTCCCTGCATCAGGTCAATTGCCTGCGTATCCTGCGTAAGTACTACTCCACGACGCTTTAATTTGAGAGAGTAAATTGAGTCACGACTGATATTTCTGGAAACGATAGTGCTGAGAACTGTGGCCAGCATCAAGGGCAGTATGATTTGATAGTCACCAGTCATTTCATAAAGGATGAGAATTGCGGTGATCGGTGCATGAGCAGCACCGCTAAAAAAGGCGGCCATTCCAACTAGAGCATATGCTCCTGAAGGTGCAACTATTTCAGGAAAAAATACGTGGGCGATTTGACCAAAAGAGGCTCCCAGCATGGCGCCCATGAATAATGAAGGTGCAAAGATACCTCCGGAACCTCCGGAACCAAGAGTCAGGGTAGTTGCAAAAAGTTTGAGGAGCAGTAACCCCAAAGTAACCTTTAGAGTCAACTGGCTGAAAAGTGTGTTTTCGATTGTCTCATATCCCACACCAAAAACACGTGGGAATCCATCGATTTGATAGGATACAATGCCCAACATTCCCAGCATTGCTCCTCCCAAAAGAGGCTTAGTTGGTTCCGGAATGCGAATTAAATCCCAAAGATCTTCAGAAAGATAAAGTAAACGACTGAATCCAACTGAAGCCAAAGCTGCAATAAATCCCATTAGAGTGTAAAGCAGTAGCTCCCAGGGACTATTCAAAGAATATTCTGGAGTTAAGAATGTGCGCTGATCACCTTCAAAATAATGTGCAATCACATCAGCAGTTACTGCGGAAATTACAACTGCACCAAAATAAACACTACCAAAACGCCTTAAAAGGACTTCCAGCGCAAAGACTGCTCCAGCAATCGGTGCATTAAAAGTTGCAGCAATTCCTCCGGCAGCTCCGCAGGCAACGAGGGTACGTACTCGTTCTTCGGAGAGTTTTAAAAACTGCCCGACAAACGAGCCTAAAGCTGAACCGATTTGGGCAATTGGTCCTTCTCTGCCGACGGAACCTCCGCTGGCAATACAAACTGAAGATGCCAATGATTTTACAACCACAACCCGAGGACGAATCCTGCCTCCGCGGAGTTCAAGTGCTTCCATAACTTCCGGGACACCGTGGCCTTTTGCTTCACGTGCAAAGTAGTAAACCAATGGGCCTACTATTGCTCCACCAAGTGCAGGTATTAAAATTAAATGCAGTGGATACCACTCCTCCATTAAACCGGCAAGATCCTGGTAGGCGAAATCATGAATTCCATCAATCAAACGGCGGAAAAGTACTGCACCTAATCCTGAACCAATGCCAACGATCAGTGAAGTAACAAGCATGACGCTTGAATCTGCATCCAACATACGCCACTCAGAAAGGCTTGGTTTTAGCCGGTTTTGCCAGATGTCGGAAATATTATTTGAAAATGCTGAAAAATCCATGCTACTTTAGGCAATTAACTGAGAGTATTTTGAGAAAGATGAAAGGTATTTCGACACTATATTTGAGGTGAGTACATGTCGCCCGGTTGGCCGGTGGAAAATAAAACCTGACGCCAGAACTCACCGTCCGGGTTAATTCGTTTTTTTTCCTGGATCACAACATCAAGAGGAACATGAGTGAAATGTCCATTCCAGTAGCCAATCATCATATCTGTTTTGCCGGACATTGCTGCATGAACAGCATTATCTGCGAGGTAATAACAGAAAATTGCATCATGAGGATTGGCAGGTAATGAACGTATCAAGTAGCTCGGTTCAATTAGTTTGAGATTGACAGGTGAGCGGTCAGCAAAATATTTTTCGATTTCATCTTTCAGGTACAAACCAATATCTTTGAAACGCACATTACCTGAAGCATCACGATCTTCACCGTCATTTCCCAGCAAATCCTGTCCTGCTCCTTCTGCAACGACTATTACTGAATGTGGATGTTTGCCCTGTTCCTTTTTGGTTTCAAATCCACGCTCCAGTGAACGCAGTAAGCCCTTTTCACCATCAATAGTGAATGGCACTTCTGGAATAAGCACAAAATTTACATCCGGGCAGGCCAGTGATGTGTTAGCTGCAATAAAACCTGAGTTGCGCCCCATCAATTTTATTATCACAACTCCATAGTTGTAACCGTATGCTTCGGAATGTGCAGCCTGTACAGCTTCAACTGCCTTGGAAAAAGCTGTTTCGAAGCCAAATGTTTTGACACAATAAGGAATATCGTTATCAATTGTTTTAGGAATACCTATGATGGAAATTTTTAGATTTCGTTGCTGCACCTCTTTCGCAATTGCATGTGCACCGTGCAGAGTACCGTCACCACCAATACAGAACAGAATGCGAATGTTATTACGCTCAAGACAATCAACTATTTCTGCTGGATTTTGAGGACCACGTGAACTGGAAAGAATGCTTCCTCCGAGGTTATGTATATTTCGCACATTTTCAGGTGTAAGATCCGTAATTTCATGTTGATAGCTTGGGATAAAACCCTGGAAACCATAGCAGAAACCGTGGATGCGCTGTACTCCATAATTGTGGTAAAGCTGCATCACAATAGTTCGAATCACGTTATTGATACCTGGACACAATCCACCGCAGGTTACAATGCCCGCACGCACTTTTGATGAGTCAAAATAACTGTGGGAACGCGGACCGGCTTTTTCAAATGAAAAAGGAGACTGCTCTCCACTTGTTGAACAAACTGAGACATTGTGCAGAATACAGTCTTCGTCACTGACAAATTGGAATTCTTCGCTCTTAGAATTTGAACTCGATAGTAAAGGAGAAGGAATGCTGGCGGCACCTAATTGTTTTACCGGAGATGTTTTTTTCATACTTGCTTATTCCAATAGCTAATTAAAGGTAGTATTATATATTTTTGCCGCCCGGCTAAAAAAAGAAGTGTGTATGAAAAATACCATAAAGCGGCACATTTGCAAAGTTAGAAAAGGAAAATCATGAGCAATGTTATGACTATGATACTGGCAGGTGGTGAAGGATCACGTCTTAAACCTTTGACTGCAGTACGTACCAAACCCGCAGTTCCTTTTGGCGGCAATTATAGAATTATTGATTTTGTCCTCAGTAATTTTGTTAATTCCGGTTTTCTGAAAATATTTGTATTAACTCAGTTTAAGTCACACTCGCTGATGCAGCATTTGCGTGAAGGCTGGCGTTTATCTTCCGGAATAGTAAAGCAGTTCATCGATCCTGTACCTGCACAAATGCGGACTGGTAAAAGATGGTATGCAGGTACAGCAGATGCGATTTACCAAAACATGAATCTGATTGATGATGAAGATCCTGATCAGGTTTGCATTTTTGGTGGAGATCATATTTACCGCATGGATATCCGCCAAATGTTGAAATTTCACAGTAAACGTGAAGCTGTCCTCACGGTTGCAGCAATTCCAGTACCTGTCGAAGATGCACATCATTTTGGTGTCATTGAAGTAGATCAGGATTGGAGGATGGTTGGTTTTGAAGAAAAACCTGAAAGAGCACCAAAAACTATTCCGGGTAATCCAGAATTTGTGCTGGCCTCAATGGGTAATTACATTTTTGAACGTGGACTTTTGGTCAAGGAATTAAAGAGAGATGCAGCAGATAAAAAATCCTCACATGATTTTGGCAAAGATATTTTGCCTAGATTATTTCCTGAAGGGAAAGTGTTTGTTTATGATTTCAGTCAAAATAATATTCCCGGTGCAGAGGAAAATGAAAAAGGCTACTGGAAGGATGTCGGAACTCTTGATACATATTGGGAAGCAAACATGGATTTAGTTGGCTTGCATCCACATTTTAACCTCTACAACATAAAATGGCCAGTGCTGACATACATTCCACCACTGCCTCCGGCAAAGTTCGTCCACTTCAGTGATTTACGTACAGGTCATGCCATCAACTCCATGATTGGTGGTGGTGCTATTATCAGTGGTGCGTTGGTAGAAGATTCTGTGGTGGGCTACAGTGTTCGTATTCACAGTTTTGCTCACATTGAACAGTCGGTGATCATGAACAATGTAGAAATTGGACGTGATGCAAAAATCAGAAAAGCAATCATAGATAAACATGTGCGTATTGCACCTGGAGCAAAAATTGGTTTTGATTTGCAGGCAGACAGCAAAAAATTCGAAATTACTGAAAACGGAATAGTCGTAATTCCCAAAGGAGCAGAAGTTGTCTGAAGTACTCCGTATCATTTTTGCCTCTGCGGAAGTTGATGGTTTTTCCAAAAGCGGTGGTTTGGCCGATGTGGCACGTGCCCTGCCTTTGCATCTGAAACAGTTGGGTCATGATGTCCGAATTGTCACGCCGTTTTATCGTTCAATTCCGGAAAGTCATCAAACTGAAACTATCATTCATGAGCTTGGAGTTCCACTGGGCAATGAAGAAATTTGGTGTGCAGTTCGTCAAACTGAATTAACTGGAAGTGTTGACGGAAAAGCTGTCAGCCTGCCGGTCTATTTAATTGAGCACGAACATTATTTTTTCAGACGTGGTTATTATGACGATGGTCTGCATGAATATCCGGATAACGCATCTCGCTTTGCTTTTTTTTCAAAGTCAGTTTTGCAACTCTGTCTGGCACTTGAATGGATTCCGGATATTTTTCATGCCAACGATTGGCATACAGCTCTGCTGCCGTTTTATCTCAGACAGAGTCAGCAGGCATTAGCCGAATTTACTAAAAGCCGCTCAGTACTGACAATTCACAATGCAGGCTACCAGGGCAATGCACCCGTTATTTTCCGCAACTCACTCGAAATTGCTCCGGAATATTTTGTAGCGGAATTGTTTGAAGACCATGGACAGCTGAATTTACTCAAAGGCGGAATTCACTTTGCAGATCAGGTAAATACGGTTAGTTCTGGTTATGCTGAAGAAATGCGAACTCCGCTTGGCAGTCATGGACTGCATCAGACATATCTTAATAAGGGAAGAAATTTTTGTGGTATTTTGAACGGTTGTGATTATGACGATTGGAATCCGGAAACAGATTCTCATTTGCCGGCAACTTACAGTGCAGCCGATTTGAATGGCAAAAAAGCCTGCAAATTGGAACTACAAAAAATATTTGGACTTCCAGAATTAACAGATGTACCTGTAATTGGCATGGTCAGCCGCTTAACTGGACAAAAAGGTTTTGATTATCTTCTGCCTGCAATGCAGAAAATATTAGCTTTGAAACTGCAGTTAGTAATACTTGGAAGCGGAGAGCTTTGGATAGCAAATTCATTCGATGAGTTGAAACAGGAGTATCCTCAAAATCTGGGCTGGAAAAATGGTTACGATAATGAGTTGGCACACTTGATTGAGGCAGGTAGTGATATGTTTTTAATGCCCTCACTTTATGAGCCTTGCGGTTTGAATCAAATGTACAGCTTGTGCTATGGTACACTTCCAATAGTACGCAGAGTTGGAGGCTTAAAAGATACAGTCATCCAGTTTGACGAAGCTCAGGGACCAGGTAACGGATTTATCTTTGATGAACCGGATTCTTCTGCAGTTTTCATGGTAGTTGACTTGGCAGTCAGGACCTACTATCAGCAGCCGCAGCACTTCGGGAAAATGATAAATAGTGCAATGCAGCAACGGTTTACGTGGAAAAGTGCTGCAGAAAAATATGTGGATCTTTATTATAAAACATTAAAATGAGAGAGACAAATGCCAAACAATTATAAAGGTACAATAGCAATCCTAACCGGCGGAGGTGATGTTCCTGGATTGAATCCTGCTATTCGTGCAGCAACCATCCGTGCCCATCGAAATGGCTACAGAGTCGTTGGTCTCAGAAACGGTTGGGAGGGTATAATGAAGATAGACCGCTCAAAATCATTGGAAAATCAGCAGTATTGTCAGGTCCTGACAGAACAAAATGTAAAAAAAATTGCCAGAACCGGTGGTACATTTCTACATACATCACGTACCCAACCCAGTATAGTTGCCAGAGATAAAGTGCCGGAAAATATGCGTGAAAAATATAATGCAGATGAAAATGATTTAACAGCTGAAATCATCAAAAACCTTGAATATCTTGGAATTGAATACTTGGTGCCAATTGGTGGTGATGACACTCTTAGTTATGGTCTGCGTCTTCACAAAGAAGGTGTGCGTTGTGTAGGAATTCCGAAGACAATGGATAATGATGTGCCAGGTACAGACTACTGTATCGGCTTCAGTACCTGCGTTACACGTACAATTGAATTCACTCATCAATTACGGACTTGTGCTGGTTCACATGAAAGGTTTCTGGTGATTGAAGTCATGGGGCGTTATGCCGGTTATACGGCTCTGGTACCTGCAATGGCAGGTGCCTCAGATCGCTGTGTGATTCCTGAATTTGAATTTGACATTGAACGCCTGACAGAATTAATGGTTAAAGACCGTCGTGATAATGAAAGTAATTATTCGGTGGTGCTGGTTTCAGAAGGTGCAATGTACGGAGGAGCTGATATGATATTTTCAAATCAGGCAGCTGATGCATATGGTCACAAAAAACTTGGTGGAATTGGTGATAGGATTTGTGCGGAACTGCAGGAGCGTGCTCCAAAATATAACAAAGGGGAGCCGATTCATACGATGAACCAAAGAATGAGCTATATGACGCGCTCCGGTCAACCGGATGCTATTGACTCAATTGTGCCCATGGCATACGGTAATCTGGCGATGGATTTGATTATGGAGGGTAAAAGTGGAAGAATGGTTTGTTTAAAAAATGGACGTTATGATCATGTCCCTTTTGAAGTAGTAACTGAGTATGAGAAGAAAATTGACGTGGAGCGTTTTTATGATACCGAGCGTTACCGCCCCCATTATCATAATTGCATGGGGATGCCGCAGTTTATCATGACTTCAGATTGATTTAATTTGAGACAATAAAATGAGAAAAATATTCCGCAGCAGTATATTTATTATAATGCTGCTGTTTTTTTGGTCATCAGCAGTACAGGCTCTTCTGTTTGAGAGACGCAAAACTCATGAATCTGAAATATCATGGTTTGTCTATCCTGTAGTTGGAAGTATCCCGGGAGTTCAGGATTTTTATGGTTTGGGCGGAACTGTTTCAGGAATTGGAGGCAGTGAATCTGACATCACCGCAATCAGTCTCAGAGGAAAAGCAGAATATTTTGATGATGACTTTCAGATTGATATCCTCTCAATTTTTGATATCCCGCTCTTTACAGAACATCTTACCTTTACCTGGTTTTCGACTAAAATTCGTAATGCCGGCTGGCCGGAAGGTCAACGTGGAATAGATTCTGAGCCGGACAGTATGTACTACCTGCTGGCCACCAGTGTAGAAGCATCCGGAGGAGAACTGTCTGTCAACATGTTTGATAACCAGTTGGAAGCCTATTATGCATTTACTGATGCTGCAGTCAAACCGTATGGATTAGTCGATCCAAACGGTACATTTTACAATGCACAGAATGCTGGCATTATCGAAAGTCCGCGGGGTTACCGTTATGGTTTGTATCTGGATGACACCGATAACCGCCGCGATCCGCGCATCGGTTATCGTTTCCAATACGAAAAGTGGGGCCAGCCTTCTTCAAGGTCAGGTAACTCTGAATATTATCAGGAAGATTTTAATCTAACCGGTTACATTCCGGTTTTGGCCGAAGACAAAGGTGTACTTGTGCTGAACCAGTTTTTTGGCTCATCGACTGTACTCAAAAAAGGTTCTGTTGATAAAAATCTATATGTCTGTGACAACACGGCAAAACCCGGCTGTCAGGCAATTCTAGATGAACTATATGCCCGCCAGATTGCTGAAGCAGAAAACGGTAAAGCAACTTCACTTGGAGGTACCAACCGCCTGCGTGGTTTCCGTACAAACCGTTTTTATGACAGCTATACTAATTTTCGTGGACTGGAATTCCGCTGGTATGTCCATGAAGCACAGAATGCCTTCAATTATGTTCTGGAAAAGGGTACATTTGCAGGTCTTCAGGTAGCTTTTTTTTATGAACAGGGAACGGTCGCTCCGGATAAAAGCAGTTTATGGAAAAACATGAAAACATCTTATGGTGCAGGAACAAGATTCCTTTTCAATACGATTATTGTCCGCATCGATCGTGGTATTGGCGAGGAAGGTGGAGAGACTACATTTTTTGTTGGTTATCCATTTTGATTATTTTGCCTCAGTGTAGGTTCATTTATTCTCTTCAAAATTAGCTAGGATTTCCAAATTAATTTCTGCAACTTTGGTTTTTTGAATCTTGCGAACCGCTTCTCTTAAAGCTTTAAAAGGAAATATATCCAGTTCCTGAACCAGCATAGCAGCAGTCAAGATAGAGATATTTTTTTTAATACTTTTGACAATACCTTCCGGAAAAAGCAGGGGGATTTTTTTTGCTCCGGAATCCACTTCTCCGAGTCCAGCGGCAAAATAGATGGTGTCAGCTTGGTCCATTTCTTTGGTCAGTCTAGTTATTTTAGTTTTACCTTCCGCTGCAATCAGGGCCGCAATATCGGGTTTTATGATACCGGAATAAAGTACCGGCTCCGGACTTATTATAATTTCTGCTACCGAAAATCCGGTTTGAATTGTGATGGGAAAATCTGCACGGATACTGGCCCAAAGTCCAGAAAGAGTTGCGGCAGTAGCCAATAAATTTCCGGCAGAAACGACTTTTTGCCCGGCTGCTCCGGCTAAAACGATGCTGATGGGTTTATCCAGAGTTGAAGCATATTTTGTTTCCAGCAACAGACTTTTTAACTTGTCCTGGTTTTTTGATTGCTGCTTGAGGGCTTTATAGCGGGTTTGAAAACCGGGACGTTTGGTTTCCTGTAAAATACCGGATTTCATCTGCATGCTGTCCATGTAGCCCAGCATTTCCTTCCGCCCAAAATCATTGCGTGCAACATAGTAAGCAGTGCATAATTCCCAAATATCGAGTAAAGCAAAACCGTCGTGCTTCATGGCTTTGGTAATTACATCAGGAAGATCTTTATCAAATGCTGTAGCACGTGCTACAAAACCACCTCCGTTGACTTGCGCAGTTCCGGCAATATCCATCGGTGCATCGGAACTTCCAAGTGCGGTTGTTGCAGTGATGCTATTCAACGGAGTCGTAACGGAATGCTGTCCGCCGGTCATGCCGAAATTGAAATTGTTAAAAACCAGCACCGTCACATCAGTGTTCGTCCGTGCTGCATTGAGTAAATGGTGTCCACCTATTCCGCACCCACCGTCACCGATTAAAACCACAACTTTCAAATTCGGATTTTGCATTTTTATACCGGAAGCATAGGTGATTGAACGTCCGTGCAGACCATGAAAAGCATGTGTTACGAAATATTTATCTGACAAACCAACGCAACCAATGTCCGTTACGATCACCACTTCAGATGGATCAAGTTGCTGCTGCAGCAAACTTTTATTAAGTGCGCCTAGAATTTGGCCATGGCTGCAGCCCGGGCAAAAATCATAAGGTAAATTTTGTTCCGCAATATATGTTTCAGGGACTATTTCAGGCATAGAAAGCCTCCACAATTTCTTCAGGTGTGATCAAAATTGTATCGACTCGATTCACACCCAGAAGTTCAATATCCGGAGTGACTAATCGTTCTATTTCACGACGGTATTGTCCGTGATTCATTTCAGGAATGATAATGCGCCGGATGCCTTTGAGACAGTTCAGGATTTGTTTTTCCGGAATGGGCCACAGTGAGTAAATTGTCAGTGCAGACACTTTTTTGTCAGCGGAGCGTAGCTGCTTCACAGCCGCTTCCATTGAGCGGGCGGAAATTCCGTAACTTAAAATCAATGTTTTTGCACCCTTTTGCAAATCTGCTTTTATCAGCGAAATTTCGGCGGTTCTGCTTACAATTTTGTCCGCTAATTTTGCATTAAATTCTGCAATAATTTCCGGATCTTTGGTGATGTGTCCGGCTTTGTTGTGACTGGAACCAGTGTAATGGTGGATGGTGCCGTCAATTTGAAAAGGAACCAAGGGATTTCCTACTGGTTCCGCTGGAATAGCCGGCCAATCCGGAGCATTTTTCGCTTTAGTACTCACTGCTGATTCGGCAATGGATTCGGTGGTCATCACGGTTTCTTTGTCAGTTGCCAGAAAAACAGGACTCCGGAAACGTTTTGCCAACTGGAATGCTCTTTTAGTAAGGTGGTAACTTTCAGGAATGTTGGTTGGAGACAGCACAATCACCGGATAACCTCCGGAAGTGCACCAGCGCATGAATTGAATATCCCCCTGTGCTACAGCAGTGGCTGCACCGGTAGCCGGGCCGAGTCTCTGTGAAACAGCAATGACCAGCGGAATTTCCATCATAATCGCCAAACCGATATTTTCTGAATACAGTGAAAGTCCGGGACCGCTGGTTGCAGTAAAAACAGTGGCTCCGGCTGCTGCTGCACCGATACAGTGTCCGATCGATGAAATTTCATCTTCACACTGTAAACCGACTCCGCCTACTTTAGGCAACTCACGCAACATGTGAGATAATATTCCGGAAGCAGGTGTGATTGGATAGCCGGCGTAAAAATCACAGCCTGCATCCAAAGCCCCTCGAGTAATTGCCGCAGCACCATCCAGCATTTCTCTTCGCATATTGTTCATACTTAAATTGAATGGCAGAAAATATATAATTAAAAAAAAGGTCTAACTAAAATAACACATTTGAAATTAAAGACAGATCAATTCAGTTTATCAGGCAAAAATTCTACCAAATTCTCCCTGAATAAAACGTTCAAATGAAAGGTCTTCCTGTTTCACGAATCCTGGTTTTAAAAGACCTTCTCCAAGCATCGAGACTACCTCAGCGGCTCCACTGGCTGTACACAGCTGAATAGCAGTCATTCCATCTTTTCCGTATATTTTGCGTACCCAGTTGCGCTCAGTAAGTTTTCCATCCAGATAGCCGATGGCTTTTGCAAAAAAGACTACAACATCATCCTCAGTAGTAGGAACGTTGTGATTAAAAATTTCATTTGCTAAATCCATTCTTTCCTTCAATCCGAGGTCTTCAAACATGAAACGTAAATAATCCACATGACCTGGATAACGGATTGTTTTGTAATCCAGTTCCTGCACTTTTCCGGCAAATGTTTCAACCAGTGTTCCAGCACCTCCGGAGGTGTTAAAGGCTTCATATTCGTAGCCGTCTATTTCTATTTTTTCCAGTCCCTCAAGTGGTTTGGACATGACTTTTTGCTCTTCAACTATAGCCTCGCAGGGATGTACATATTCGTTCAAGAGTCCAGCAGTATTCCAACTCAAGTAATAAGACATTCGATTTGCAGGGTACAAAGGCAGTGCACCAACGCGCAATTTTAAGGAAAGTGGTTTTTCAAACTGCCGCAGCAAATGTGCACCGACAATATCAATTGCACCAGGAGCCAAACCGCATTGTGGCACAAGCGAAACTTGAGCATTAGATTCCAGTGACCTTACAAATCGAGTTGTTTCAACATCTTCCGTCAGATCAACATAATGGATACCAAGCTCAACTGCAGCTGATGCTACTTGCTTGTTTGCAGTAAAATCAGCTGCAGAAATAACTATACTCACGCCACTCAAAAACTTATACAGTCCTTTAGAATCCGCAGCATTAACGGCAATAATTTCTGGAGAATTTTGCTGTAAGTCTCCAACGATTATATCAAATTTATTTTCTAATAATTTTTTCAAAGTCTGACCGACTCGGCCTGCACCTAAAATTGCTAATTTCATCATGACCCCGTGATTGAATATTTGTAATGAAATTGATTAATGAAAAAGAAAATATTTTTTAAACAATGTATATATTGACAAAAAATCTGTACTTATTGTTCAAAGTATCTGCATGTTAATTATCCCATTTTTACTGTAATGTTTAAATCTAAAAAAACAAATTCACTATTTGGCGTTTTGCTGATAGAATTAGAAGCAATAATGTGTCTGACGAATGTCAGATAAAACTGTTTTCATCATCCAGCTCAGTTAAGGTACAAAATGAAAAGTAACACTCTAGCTATGAATTATCCCAGTTTAATTGAGACACTTTTTCCAACAAGATCAGACAGCAAGTCTCAACTATTGCTCCGCAAAGTAGTTTTGGCAATAGCAGGTACTGTTTTGATTGCACTCTGTGCTCAAATATCAGTTCCATTTTTTCCAGTACCTTTGACTTTGCAGACCTTTGCAGTTTTCTTGATTGGTTTAACATACGGCTGGCGCTTAGGAGGAATTACCATCGCTTTGTATTTAGCCGAAGGTGCACTTGGTTTGCCGGTATTTTCAGGTGGAAAAGGTGGACTTATTGTTTTCATGGGACCAACAGCGGGTTACCTGGTTGGTTTCTTTCTAGCAGCCACTGCCTGCGGCTGGTTTGCAGAACGTGGATTTGACCGCAGTTATGCCAAATTATTTGCTGCTCTGCTGATTGGCAACATTCTGCTTTATGCATCCGGCTTGGTCTGGTTGGGCAGCCTGATTGGCTGGGATAAACCTGTTTTGGAATTAGGTCTCTATCCTTTTGTTCTGGGCGATTTACTGAAAATTGCAATGGCGGTGCTTCTTCTTCCTTCTGCCTGGAAATTAGTTGATTGGCTGAAAAAGTAATATTCTGTTCATTACGGTTCCGGTATTCAACGCTTTGCATTGCGATCCGGTTTGACTCACCTTTTACACATTTAGATAAATGTTCCCTGTATTGAAAAAATTGGGGAACATTTTAACATAAAAGTCTCGTAAAATATTTTAAATCCAAAATATGTCATTTTGAGCAAAGCGAAAATCTTAATATTAGATTGTTGCTCTTTGAATAATTATCTGCTTTGTTCGCAATTACAAATTAGTGTGTCATTTTGAGTTTTTGCGAGTTTATCAGACATAACTTCCATGAATAAAACTGATCTTCCGGAAATTCTGCACAAATCTCTGGCTCTTGCAGAAAACTGGCAAAAACGGGCCAACACTTTACGAACCAAAGATGAATTGACCCAGCAGCAAATGATGCGTCGTTTGCTGCAAAATCCTAGCGATAAAACAGTGGTCATGCATTTGATTGATCAGAGTTTTCGTTCCGGAAATCCACGTCGTGTAGTGGATCAATTCCGGTATCTTCTGCAGCATCACGGCATTCCCCGTTTTTTCCCACAAATTGAACAGTGGTTGCTCAAAATATTTTTGCATTTTGGCAGCCTTGTTCCACAAATCTCTCACTCCCAAATTTTAAGGAAAATCCGCGAAGATACTCGTCGTACCATTCTTCCGGAAGAATTAGAATTTCTGAAAGCACATTTGAATAAACGTCTGGATGAAGGAGTGCAGGTCAATCTCAATCATCTTGGTGAAGCTGTGCTGGGTGAAGGTGAAGCACAAAACCGTTTGCAGCATTACGGAGATTCGCTGCGGAATCCGGACATTCACACTATTTCTATCAAAATTTCAAACATAGTTGCACAACTTCATCCACTTGGTTTTGAGAATGAACTCGAGTTGATTTGTAAGCGGCTTTCTGAACTCTACAGAATTGCTTTGGAAAATCCGGTAACTCACAGTGACGGCACACGCCACCCGAAATTTGTCAATTTGGACATGGAAGCCTATCACGATTTGGATTTGACAATGTCAGCTTTCATGCGCACTCTCGACCAGCCTGAATTTAAAGATCTGGAAGCCGGAATTGTATTACAAGCCTATCTTCCTGATTCATATTTACGTCAGCAGGAACTTATAAAATGGGCCAAAAAGCGTGTCAAAAACGGTGGCAGTCCAGTTAAAATGCGTTTGGTAAAAGGTGCAAATTTGGTGATGGAAGCAGTCGAAGCAGAAGTCTTTGGCTGGCCGTTGACTGTTTATGATTCTAAAATTGAAACTGATGCAAATTTCAAACGTATGCTCGAATATGGACTTCAACCGGAAAATATTGCAGCAGTGCATTTTGGTTTGGCATCTCACAATTTATTTGACTTGGCTTACACAAAAATTCTTGCTGAAGAGCAAGGTGTTTCAGAGGGTTTGGTGTTTGAAATGCTCGAAGGTATGGCAGATCATGTGCGTAGAACAATTCAGGAAGAAAATCTGAATGGAGAAAAAGATAAAGCAAATTTGTTACTTTATACTCCGGTTACCAGTAAGGATAATTTCATCAGTGCAATTGCATACTTGGTAAGGCGCCTCGATGAAAATACAAGTCCAGATAATTTTTTACGTCACTCATTTGATATTCGAGTTGGTTCCGGAGAATGGCAATTTCTTGAAAATCAATTTCTTGAAGCATGGCATTTGAAAGATAAAATTGCTGCTGAACCTCGTCGTCAGCAAAACCGTAACAAAGAAATCTTTCCGGAAAAAATAGGCACATTTGCAGATCCGATCTTCCGGAATGAGGCGGACACGGATTGGGTGCTTCCGGAAAATCAAAAATGGGCTGAAAAAATACGTAAAAAATGGATGCCGACTAGTAAAACAAAAATCAAAAATATTCCGCTTTACATAGGTAAAACTGAAATTAAAGCCAAACGAAAACAACATTTGTATTTTGATCCATCACAACCTGATGTGCCAGCGGTTTATACTGTTGCACTTGCTACAAAAACGGATGTGATCAAAGCAGTAAAAATTGCTAAAGACGATCCATCAAACTGGCGGCAAACGACACGCACCGGAAATTCCGGTGTGGCGGAACGTCACGAACTGCTTTCCGTAGCAGCAATGAATATGAGGAAAAGACGGGGTGATTTAATTGGAATTGCGGCAGCCGTTTGCGGAAAAACATTTTATGAAAGCGATCCGGAAATTTCGGAAGCAATTGATTTTATCGAATATTATCCGCATTCGTTGAGTTTGCTGGAGAAACAGACCTCATTGAAATTGTCACCTCAAGGTGTGGTTCTGGTGATTCCACCATGGAATTTCCCGATTGCGATTCCTACCGGAGGTGTAGCTGCTGCCTTGGCTGCTGGAAACACGGTTTTGTTTAAACCCTCCCCGCTGGCCTTTCCACTGGGTTTAGCAATTGCGGAATGTTTTTGGGATGCCGGAATTCCCCGTGAAGCATTGCAGCTAGTTACCTGTGAAGATGGAGAACCAATTCAAACTTTATCCGGACACTCGGATGTGGATGCTATTATTTTTACAGGAGGAACAAAAACAGCACTGGAATTGTTGGAAAAGCGTCCCGATGCAGAATTATCTGCAGAAACTGGAGGAAAAAATGCAACTATTGTCACCGCCATGGCTGACCGTGATCAGGCGGTCGAACATATTTTGCACTCGGCGTTCAGTCACAGTGGACAAAAATGTTCGGCGACATCGCTGCTGGTTTTAGAAAAAGAAGTTTATGAAGATGAAATTTTCCGCAAACAATTGCTGGATGCAATTCAAACTTTGAAAGTAGGTTCTGTCTGGAATTTCTCCAACAAAATGGGACCACTGATTCGGGAACCGTTGGCTGATTTGCGGAAAGGTTTTGAAACTTTGGGAACGGGAGAAAGATGGGCTTTGCCGCTCGCCGGGGAAGCTCCGCCAAAGTGTGCTGAAAACAATCCAAAACTTTGGCAGCCTGCAGTAAAGTGGGGTGTACGGCGTGGAAGTTATTCACATCAGACAGAATTTTTCGGGCCACTGCTGTCGGTGATGCGGGCAGAGTCGCTGGAAGATGCAATTGAAATTGTCAACGACACCCCTTACGGTTTGACATCAGGACTTGAAAGTCTGGATCCGCGGGAACAAAAAATCTGGACTGAGAAAATTCTAGCTGGAAACCTTTACATTAATCGTGTAACAACCGGAGCAATTGTCCTGCGGCAACCCTTTGGCGGCATGGGACTTTCCGCAATCGGTGCCGGAATCAAAGCCGGAAGCCCGAATTATGCGATGCAGTTTTGTAAAATTGAGGAAAGTGATATGCCAACTCAAGGGCCGTTACGTGTAGAATCTCCTTTACAGAGTCTTGCCAGGAACTGGCAAACTGAACTCATCCGCAGTGAACACGCACAAATCCGCAACGAATTGCATAAAACAATTCAGGCAATTTACAGCTGCCTTTTTCAATATGAAAGTGAATTTTCAGGTGAGCAGGATTTTTTCCGTTTGCGTGGACAGGACAACTTGTTTCGTTATCTGCCTGTCGGCAAAGTAACTGTGCGTCTACACAAGGACGACGGACTCTTTGAAACGCTGATCCGCATTGCCGCTGCGCGGATAGCGAAATGTGAAGTTGAAGTCAGTTTACATAAGAATTTGAAAAATTCTGTTACCGAATTTCTTAGTGGAAAAGATGGACAGCGCTTGTGTGATTCCGTTAAATTTTGCAGCGAAAGTGATAAAGAACTTTCCGTACGACTTTCGGGCATCGACCGTTTACGCTACGCCCATCCCGATCGTGTGCCACAAACAATTCATCAGGCCGCTGCCAAATTGGGTAAACACGTTTCCCGCCACGTTCCACTGGCCGAAGGCCGAATTGAAATGCTGCGTTATTTACGTGAGCAAAGTATTTCCTCAGATTATCACCGCTACGGTAATTTAGGCGAACGCGATCTTTGAGAGTTATAATTAATTATTAAAACTCAATTTATTGCAGATAAAGTTATCCTTGAGCGTAATTATTGCAAAGCAGATCAAGCAATACTATCACCTCAGATAATCTTGCTCAGATGCCTTATTCTCCTCCTGAAACACAGCAGTTAGATGCCATCCTGCCTACAGAACCATTGCTGTTGATGGGTGCAGGTCCAGTTCCGATTTCACATGCAGTATCACGCGCAAATGGAGTTGTGATCAATCATCTTGGTGAAACCATGGATGCAGTGATCAGCAATGTAAAAATCATGGGGCGTTATGCCTTTCAGACTGTTTCAGATAAAATTATTGGTGTCTCCGGACCAGCTTCTGCGGCTATGGAAATGGCCATCACCAATTTATTGTGGCCCGGAAGAAGTGTTTTAGCTTTGTCAATGGGAACTTTCAGTGGACGCATGGCGGAAATGGCTGAAGCTGTTGGAGCAGATGTGACAGTAATTGAGTCAAAAGGAATTCAACCTGTTCGTACAGAACAAGTTCGTGAAGCATTGTCTAAAAAGCACTTTGATGTGATCACAATGACACAGGGTGAAACTTCCTGCGGAGTAGAAATGAAATGCCTGCCGGAAGTTGCAAAGCTGGCAAAAGAACATGGTGTACTTGTGGTTGTTGATGCAGTTTGCACCTTGACTACTATGCCTTTGCAAATGGATGAATGGGGTGTTGATGTTGCCATTGCAGGCGGACAAAAGGGTTTGTCTTCGATTCCGGGAGTTTCATTGATTGCTTTTTCAGAAGATGCCTGGAAGACAATTGAATCGCGAAAAGAACGTTTACCGCACTGGTGTCTGGATGCACTGCGTGCACAAACATTTTGGGGTTCACAGCAATATCATTACACGGCACCTGTTCCAGGAATTTTGGCTTTGCACGAAGCACTGCGGCAAATTTGTGAAGAGACTCTGCCTGTGCGTTTTGAACGTCATAGAATCAGTTCCATTGCTTTACAGTCTGGGATTGAGACAATGGGTTTGAAACTCTTTGTAGCAATCAAAGACCGTCTCAATTCTGTTGTAGCAATCAAAACCCCAAATGACACCGAAAGCTCACAGATTCGAAAAATCATGTCCAGCCGCTTCAATGTTGAAGTGTCCGGAGCCTTTGGTCTGGATATTATGCGTATTGGACAAATGGGAGAACAGTGCCGCTCACATAACCTTTTCAAGGTTCTCTATGCACTTGGGATGAGTTGCAGACAGGAAGGTGTCGATCTTGATGTTAGTTTGGGCATGGCTGAGTTGGAGCGAAATCTGGTGATTGATCCAGAGAATTTAGTGGATTAATAACTGGAATGAGCACTGCTTCTCTCACCCGTCTGTTAAAGCAAAAAGCTGCAGAATTAGGTTTTGAACTGGTAGGTGCAGTTCCTGTTTCACGCAGCAAAAGCATTGACATTTACAATGCATGGCTCAAAAAAGGCTATGCCGGTTCAATGGCTTATTTGGAACGTCATGCAGAATTGAAAGAAGATCCCCGCCGTTTACTTCCGCAAACAATGACTCTACTTGCACTTGGTTTTAATTATAATACGGTTGAACCATCATTCCGCATTAATAATCCAGAACTTGGCTGCATCAGTCGCTATGCCTGGGGTGATGATTATCACAAATTGATTCGCAGCAAGCTGAGCAAACTGGAAAATTATCTGAGAGAGGAATTAAATGCGGGAAAGCTTTCACGCAGTTTCGTGGATTCCGGACCAGTTTTAGAGCGAGAAGTGGCACAGCGTGCAGGTCTGGGATGGATTGGCAAACATTCAAATTTGATTAACTGGAAAAAAGGCTCATGGTTTTTTCTGGCAGAACTGTTGGTAGATGTACAGTTGGAAACAGATTTGCCTTTCACACGTGTTGATTGCGGAACCTGCACAATTTGTATTGAAGCCTGTCCCACTGAGGCCATAGTGGCAGATCGTACTGTTGATGCCAGACGCTGTATTTCATATTTGACTATTGAACTGAAAGAGGCTATCCCAACAGAATTGCGTCCAAAAATGGGCAATCTCATTTTCGGTTGTGATATATGCCAGCAAGTCTGTCCTTGGAACAAGGATGCTCCAAAGTCGAAGGAAACAGCACTTCAGCCTCGTCCGGAAAACGTAGCACCGCGTTTGCTTGATTTGATGAAACTGGACCAAGCCGCCTTCAGCAAGCGTTTCCGGAATAGCCCGGTCAAACGAGCAAAACGTCGGGGCTTTTCACGTAACGTAGCAGTTGCTTTAGGTAACTGGGCAGATCCTCAAGCAATTCCGGCACTCAGTTTGGGGCTTCAGGATACAGAATCTTTGATACGCAGTCATGCAGCCTGGGCACTCGGTCAAATTCCGGATTTGCAGGCAAAAACAAAACTGGAAGAAGCAAGAAAAACTGAAAAAAATCCGGAAGTTTTGGCAGAAATAGAAGACGCTCTTATTGTTTAAAACTTTAATATTTCAGCAAATCTAGGGATATTTACGTATTGTACTTCTTTTGTTGTTGTGAGAAAAAGGTACTCAGAATTGCTCGAAGCAAAAATCCTCTCAACTAATTCCATGATGAAACAAATCCTCTTTTCCGTAATTATACTTTTTGGGCTCGTTTTTTCTGTTTCTGCAGAAACAACTGTTGAAGATTTACTGGACAGGGTGGACGAGCTTTACCGCAGTGATTCAAGTCATGCAACCATGGAAATGAAGATTGTGACTGAAAATTGGGAGCGTACTACCGAGATGGAAGTCTGGTCACGTGGAATGAATGATACGCTCATAAAAATATTATCTCCACGTAAAGATAGAGGGATCAAAACGCTTAAACTTGGAAATCAGATGTGGAATTATTTTCCAAAAATAAACAAGGTCCTCAAAGTTCCACCGTCAATGATGATGAACTCCTGGATGGGCTCTGATTTCACCAACGATGATTTGGTCAAGGAAAACACACTAGCCGAAGATTACCATGCCAGTCTGAAAGATCATCCTGCAGCTCCGGATCAGTTCTATTTTATTGTGCTGCTGCCAAAAAAAGAGACAGTTACCGTCTGGGGTAAAATTTCCATCAGTATTCGGCGTCTTGACTTTATGCCGGTTGAGCAGATTTACTACAATGAAAATGGAGAAAAAAAACGGATTATGGAATTTAGCGGATTCCAGCAAATGGGAGGAAAAATGATTCCTGCAGTTATGGAAATGCGCACACTTAACAAAAAAAGCAGGACTTTGATTCGCTACATAACAATTGATTTTGAACCAAAATTTTCAAGTAACACCTTTTCTTTCAGCAATTTACGTCGAAAATAGTTTTAAATGTTGACATTAAGACTTGCTTTCCGCAATCTCCTGCGTCACAAAAGCCGTTCATTGCTCTGTGCTATGAGCATGATGGGTGCCTACGTACTTTTTTCGATTTCACTGGGTTTCAGTGATGGCAGTTACGGAAACTTAATCCGCATGTTGACCGATACTCATTCCGGACATGTACAAATTCATAAAAATGGCTATCTGGAGCGTCCCTCACTTTTTCGCAATTTTATAATTTCTCCTGTCTTAAAAAAACAACTATCTGCAAATCCTGAAATTGAAGCCTGGGCTGCACGAATATTTTCTGCAGTACTTATCTTCAGAGAAAACAAATCAACAATTGCACGTCTGATGGCGATTGACCCTGAGCAGGAAGCGCAAGTGACAACTATGCGTGAAAAGGTGCAGGCTGGTAAATATTTGAGTGAGGAGGCAGATGTGATAAATCCAATTCTACTTGGAGTACATTTGCAAAAATTGCTGCAGGCAAAACTTGGTGAGACATTGATTTTTGTCGGACAGGGTGCAGACGGTTCAATTGCCAATGATCTGTTTACTGTTGTTGGTATTGTGGGAAAAAGTTCTGCAGATGCAGAGTCACGCATGATTTACATGACTCTTGAGAGTGCACAGGAGTTTTTGTCATTGGGAGGAAGAATTCATGAAGTAGTACTGCGTCTTGAAAATTATTCTGTAGCCCGAAAACAAGCAGCAGATCTGCAAGAACATCTAAAAAATAAAGAACTTGATGTCCAACCATGGCAGGTTGTAGAGGAACAATTCTACAAAGCAATGCTGGCTGATCAACAGGGTAACTGGATAAGTCAGGCCATTATCATGCTGATAGTTGGCTTGGTGGTGCTGATTACAGTTTTAATGAATTCATTTGAACGTCGTCATGAATACGGACTGCTGCTGGCACTGGGAACTCCACCAGGATTTATTTTCCGTTCAATAATTGTTGAAATGACATTGTTAAGTATTCTCAGTGTATTTGTCGGTCTGTTTTTTTCCATTGGACTAAACTTGTATTTTACATTAAATGGAATCGCAATAGAGCCACCAATGGAATACGGCGGAGTTGTTTTTAGCACAATGAGTAGCGAAGTGTCGTTATTTGTATTATTTGTTCCTGCAGTTTTCACAATTGGAGTGGCTTTTTTGGTAGCTTTTTTTCCTGCAATTAAGTCTGCCAGAGCGATTCCGATTGAAGCAATGAGGGAGAATTAAGATGCTCTGGAAACTTGCCTGGCGAAATCTCTGGCGAAACCGTACTCGTACCTGGTTATCGTCTCTTGTGATTGCTATTGGCCTTGTTGCTATGATTTTCATGGATACCATGATGGTTGGTATGAATGCTAACATGGTGAAAAATGCCACAGACTCCCTGATGGGACATGCTCAAGTGCATGCTCTTGGTTTTCGGGATGAACAGGATGTGAAACTCACCATCAATGATTTGGAAAAAACACTGCTGCAGTTGGAAAAACATCCGGATTTGAAAGCGCGAAGTATGCGCATCGTAACTCAAAGCATGCTTTCTTCAGCAGGTGGCGGCGAACCGGTTTTGTCATTAGGAATTGACCCGGAAGAAGAACGGTTGCTTTCCAAATTTGATGAGGCGATTGTTGAAGGCAAATATCTTGATTCAGTTTCCAGTCAGAAGATAATTCTGGGTTGGAAACTAGCGGATAAACTGGACTTAGGTCTTGGAGACCGTCTGGTCTTAACTGCAGCCGATGCAGAGTCCGGAGAGATGGTACAGGAACTTTTCCGCTTGAGCGGTATTTTCAAAACAGGTGAAGAGCAGATGGATGCTTCAATGGTTTTGGTAGGCCGCAAGACCTTGCAGACGATGCTCAAACTTGAGGGACGTGTTCACCAAATTGCTTTGCGTTATGCAAACTTGTCGCAGGATGGTGTGCCGGTAAATCCACCGGAAAAACCTGAGCTATCTTCAAAGAATGAATTGTTGCTCTGGACGGAATTAATGCCGTCTCTTTACATGATTTCGCAAATGACTGATCTTTCAATGGCAATTATGGGAACAATACTGTTTCTGATCATTGCACTTGGTATCACCAACACTTTGTTGATGGGGCTTTATGAAAGAATGTTTGAGTTTGGGGTTATCAAATCAATTGGAACTACACCATGGCAGGCAGCCCGTTTAATGCTCTATGAAGCAGTTTGTCTGGGTTTAATCAGTATAATTGTCGGACTAATTTTTGCGGTTTTTGTGACAGCATTATTTGCAAATTATGGAATAGATTACACCGGAATTGAGTTTTCAGGAGTTACATTTCAGGAAAAAATATATCCTTCATACAAATGGAGCAGGTTGGTTTTATATCCATTTATGAGTATGGGCTTTACTATTTTAGCGGCACTCTATCCGGCATTTAAACTCTGGTATATGTTACCCGTAGAAGCATTACGGAAACGAAAATTTTAACAAAAAACCGGCTTATGTCAGAAACAGTAATAGTTGCACATAAATTATATAAAACTTTTGGTGAAGGTGAAACAGAAATTCAGGCACTCAGAAATGTGGATCTGGAAATTAAGCGTGGAGATTTTGCGGCAATTGTTGGTCCCTCTGGTTCTGGAAAAACGACGTTGCTTAATATCTTATGTGGTCTGGATAATGTCAGTTCCGGTGATATCAAGGTTTCCGGACGTTCACTGCAGGCAATGAGTGGTAGTGAACTGGCTCAGTTTCGTCGAGAACATATCGGTCTCGTTTTTCAGGCCTATAACTTGATTCCTGTTTTGACAGTCCTTGAGAATATTGAATATGTAATGCTGCTGCAGAATGTGCCGGTTGCAGAACGAAAAGATCGGGTACGTAAATTTCTGGCAGAACTGGGTTTGGAAGGTAAGGAAAACAGATTTCCTGCAGAACTTTCCGGAGGCCAACAGCAGCGCGTTGCCATTGCACGGGCCATGGTTTCGCATCCTGACATTATCCTGGCAGATGAACCAACTGCAAATTTGGATTCCGAAACCGGAGGGCAATTGTTGGAAATGATGCGGAAATTCAACGAAGAACTAAAGATGACTTTCATTTTTTCTACCCATGATCCTCAGATAATGGAGCGTGCCAAACGCTTGATAACTCTCACAGATGGTCGGATTGTTACGGATGAGCTTAAGTAAATTTGTGAGAGGATACAAAAACATAGTTACAATTTACCGGCAGGCACTGCTGACTTTACTTTGTGTTTGCATTTTAACCCCCACTATTTCAGCTGCAGAATTATCATACAGTGCAAAAAGTTTAATTGCCTCCCAAAATAATTCCCAAAGCAACTCAAATCTTTTCTTTAACCGTTTACGGATACAAAGTTATGCTGGTTTGTCGGCGAATTGTGCGGCAGAAATTGAATATGAATTGTTTCCAGGCTGGATTTCTTCTGCAGAAGATGTCAGTTCTCTTTCGATCAGTAATTCAAACAGCAGAATCTACAGAATTGCAGACCTGAATCACTCACTCACTGCAAACCCTGCTGCATCCGGTACCAAAGAATATTGGCTACTAGAGCATAATTTAGATCGAGCCTTGCTGCGTTGTCAGGCTGGTGACTGGGAATATACTGTAGGTCGGCAGGCAGTGACTTTTGGAGGTATGTCTGTCAGTCCCACAGATGTTTTTGTACCGCTGGCATTCAAATCACTGGATCAGGAGTTCAGACCGGGCGTGGACGGTTTCCGGATTCATGGAGGAATAGGAGAGACAACGGAAGTGGAAGCAGGGTTATTGACAGGGAAAGCTGCCTCTGCTGCAGAAAACGGTATTTACCTGCGCTCTCATCTTTTAGTGGGATCTATTGATCTGTCACCACTGTTGGCCAGTTTTAAACTTAATCAACTGTTCGGACTGACCTTGCAGACTGATTTGGGACAGCTAGGTTTGGTATTTGATGGAGCATATATCAGGCAGAGAAAATCTGCTTTGGAAAGCTTGAGTGAGCAAAAAAACTGGATACCTTGGACACTTGGTTTGAATTTGCAATGGAGTGAAAAACTGTTCACAATGCTGGACTATCATCGTAATGCAATGGGAACTGAAAAAACTGAAAATTACCTGAGTAATGCTGTTTCAACTATCTATCAGGAATTTCCGGTAATGCTGCTGAGCAGAGACTATTTACTTCTTAATTTGAGCTATCAGCATTCTCCACTTTTGTCTGTTAGTAATTCTGTTATTTTCAATCTCAATGACTCTTCCTTCTTGAATAACACAGGTCTTGAATGGAGTTTTTCTGAAGATTTGCTCTTTGCCTGGCAGCTAAGTTTTGCTTCTGGTAAAAAATCTGCATCATCTGTAGAAAAATCATCTGAATTTGGTGACACCCCCAGTTCATTTAAATTTATACTTAAACATTACCTTTAAGCTGGCAAGACATGAAAATAGCTAATAAAAAAGTAATTATGATTTCAGGAGCCAATCGCGGGATTGGTCGTGCAATTACCGAAAAATTGCAGCAGGAAAATTACCGGCTGAGTTTGGGGATTCGTAATCCTGAACATATTCCGGACTCGATTTCTGCCCAAGTTGATTCCGAACTGCTTTGTCATAAATATGATGCGAGGGACAGCAGTTCAGCAAAAAGCTGGATTGAGGCAACCATCAACAGATTTGGCTGCATAGACGGTTTAATCAACAATGCCGGTATCCTGCACACCACCGGACTTGAAGATGATGAAGAAGATTTACTGGATGACATGTGGGAAGTCAATGCCAAGGCTCCGCTGCGTTTGACCCGACTTGCCTTTCCCCATCTGCGTAAATCTGGAGCTGGACGTATTGTTGATATCATCTCCATGTCTGGAAAAAGAGTTAAGGGAAACTGGGTTGGATACTCTATGAGTAAATATGCCGCCCTGGCTGCTTCTCACACCGCCCGTCTGCAAGGTTGGGAAGATGGAATCAGGGTCACAAATATTTGTACTGGTTTCGTGCAGTCTGATATGACAATTACAAATGCACCGGCATTTCCCCAGCAAGAAATGACACGCCCCGTGGATGTCGCTCAAGTGGTCAGTTCTATACTTTTACTTCCAAATGAATCTCCTGTTCCGGAGGTGATGATGAATTGTGTTTTTGAAATAGTCTAAGCATTTTGACTGGAATTCGATTGTTATTTTGGCTAAACACTTTAGAATTAATGCAGAGGAAGAAACTGAGACATCTTTGCAGTTACAGCTAATTTGCTAAAATTTAAATTATAGTTTTCTGTAAGAATGAAGCTGTTCTGGAGCTTCGGTTTTTGCTGTAATTAAATTATAAAAATATTTCATGCTTATAATATTACTTGGTCCACCTGGTTGTGGCAAAGGTACTCAAGCCCAAAATTTGATACGTGATTATGGTCTTGTGCAGCTTTCTACAGGCGATATGCTGCGTGCTGCAGTCAAGTCAGGTTCAGAAATTGGAAAACAGGCAAAGGCATTGATGGATTCGGGTAGTTTTGTTCCTGATGAAATTGTGGTTGGTATAGTCCGGGAACGGATTGCCCTGCCGGATTGTGCAAATGGTTTCATGCTTGACGGTTTTCCGCGAAATTTGACTCAGGCAAAAAAATTGGATGAGATGTTGTTAACACAAAAAAAGCAGATTGATAAAGTTCTTGAGTTGCGTGTTGATGATGAAACTGTGATAAAGCGGATTGCAGGACGGCGCTTTCACATGTCCAGTGGACGGAGTTATCATGTTGCATTTAATCCACCAAAAATTGCTGGAAAAGACGATGTAACAGGTGAAGTACTTGTTCAACGTGATGATGATAACGAAGCAGTTGTGCGTTCAAGGCTGAAAACTTACCATGAACAAACTGAACCATTGGTTGAGTATTATCTTGAAAAGGGTGTCCTTGTTACAATAGACGGAATGGGCTCTCCGGACGAGATTTTCAGCAGAATTAAAGCTGCCTTGGATTAACAAACTTTCCGAAAATTATCAGATAATCTGATGCAGCAAGCCTCTTTTAGTATAAACAGCACAAAAAAGTATCTTGTTCTGTAAGCCAAAGTCAATTGTGACGCTCGTCTAAAAACAAAAACACTAAATAAATATTTCATTGAATAATAATTCTGATAGATATGATGTTCTCGTTATTGGCGGCGGACATGCTGGTTGCGAAGCTGCCCTTGCGGCAGCCAGAATGGGAGCAACCACTGCACTGATAACTCTCTCTCGTGAGACGATTGCTCAAATGTCCTGCAATCCTGCTATTGGAGGAATTGGAAAAGGACATTTGGTCAAAGAAATTGATGCCTTGGGCGGAGAAATGGGGAAAGTAGCCGATGCCACAGGTATCCAGTTTCGAGTTCTGAATTCTTCACGTGGCGCCGCCACCCGCGGTTCACGTTGTCAGTCAGATTTTATGGCTTACAAAGCAGTAATGCAAAGCCTGCTGGAAGATCAGTCAGGACTTACAATTATTGAAGCTGCTGCAGAAGAATTATTGTTTCAGGACAATCAGGTGCAGGGACTGCGTACTTCAAAAGAAGAGATCCTGGCCAAAACAGTAATCATCACCACAGGAACTTTTCTTAACGGTTTAATTCACCGCGGGCCAGAACGTTTTGCTGCAGGACGGGTGGCTGAACCTTCAGCAAAACTACTTTCCCTGTCTCTGGCAAATCAGTCTTTGAAGCTGGGAAGAATGAAGACTGGTACGCCGGCACGGCTGGACAAACGTACTATTGACTGGAGTCAAATGGGGGTTCAAGCTGGAGACGAGCAACCTAAAAAGTTCTCGTTCTGGGACACCGAAATATTGTTGCCTCAGGTAGCCTGTCACATTGCATACACTAATGAGCGGACTCATCAGATTATTCAAAATAACTTGAGTCGCTCTGCACTTTATGGTGGTGAAATAACAGGAATTGGTCCGCGTTATTGTCCCTCAATTGAAGATAAAATTGTAAAGTTTGCAGACAATAAACGGCACCAGGTTTTTATGGAACCAATGGGTTATGCAGAAGATAGTCTGATGATTTATCCCAATGGTTTATCCACCAGTTTGCCAACTGATGTTCAGTATGAATTTCTACGCTCTATTGAAGGACTGGAAGATGTTGAAATAATAGAACCTGGTTATGCAATTGAATATGATATGGTTGATCCTCGACAACTGAAAACCACCCTGGAATTAAAAACAGTGAAAAATTTGTATCTTGCAGGTCAAATCAACGGTACCACAGGTTATGAGGAAGCAGCAGCACAGGGCCTGATGGCAGGAATAAATGCAGTTTTGAAAGTCCGGAAAAAACAAGCGTTTATACTGCAGCGCAATGAGGCTTATATCGGTGTAATGATAGATGATTTAATAACCCGCGGAGTGATTGAACCATATCGAATGTTTACTTCACGGGCAGAATACAGGCTGCATTTGCGTGAAGACAATGCTGATGCACGTTTAAGCCGGAAAGGTAGGGACCTTGGCTTGCTTTCAAAAACAGAGTTTCAGTGTTTTCAACAAAAACAACAAGATATACAAAAGCTGTCTGGAATAGTGAAAGCAGAACGTGTTACACCAAATAAAGCCGTTCAAGCAGAACTAAAATTCCTTGGAGAAGCACCTCTCAAAACAGTTGCAAAAGTTTCAGATTTGTTGAAACGCCCAAAGCTGAATATTGAAAAGCTGCGGGGCTGTACTTCAATATGTGGAACAATAAACTGGAATGTTTTTTCTGTCCCAGTGCGGGAACAAGTTGAGATAGAAATAAAATATGCAGGATATCTGGCACGTCAAGATCAGGAGTTAAAGCATATTAATCAACTCGACAGAATAGCTTTGCCGGACGATCTGCAGCTATCTGAAATACCAGGGCTTTCACGAGAAGTTGTTGAAATATTAGAAAAAACAAAACCGGATACACTTGGTCAAGCCAGTCGAATGATCGGAATGACGCCTGCAGCAATTACTATTCTACGGGTACATTTACGTACCAAAAAAGTAGCTTAACAATTATTGATGCCGAATTTCACCAGCGCTAAAGTCTCACATCGTTATGGTGTGATCAGTATTTTGGTCGCCCTTCCTTTTGTCAGTTTGACAGGACTCTTTGGCAAGTTTCTAACTCTATCTCCATTATTAATTGTACAGGGCAGAGCTGTTTTTGCATTTGCTACGTTGTTATTGGTCTTGCAGGTTTTGCGCAAAAAAATCTTTTTTAGTGATCCTCGGGAATGGCTCTGGTTGATGGTAAGCGGTAGTATTCTGGGTGTACACTGGATAGCATTTTTTCAGGCTATACAAGTTTCCACTGTAACAATTGGTTTACTTTCTTTTGCAAGTTATCCTTTATTCACCACTTTTCTGGAACCTTTGTTTTTTCGTGAACCTCTGCGCAGCCGGAATATCTTTGCCGTCCTGCTGGTAGTGTGCGGTTTAATGCTGATGGCTACTTCGCCAACAGAAGATCCAAACACGCTAATTTCAGGCTCAGTTGTTCAAGGTGTATTCTGGGGCTTGCTGGCAGGTTTTGGTTTTGCCCTGTTGACTATTCTCAATCGGGGGCATGTTCGCAAACACTCTGCTTTATTGCTCACCTGCTGGCAAAATGGTTTTGCTGCTCTTGTGCTGTTGCCCTGGTCTCTGTCTGAATCCTGGATTTTGAGTGGGGAAGAATGGGGTTTGTTGTTTATTCTTGGCGTAGTTTGTACAGTAGGAGGACATGGTTTGTTAATTAATGGTTTACGTCATGTACCGGCTCAATTGGCGAGTATGCTGATTGCTGGACTGGAACCGATATTTGCGATTATATTTGCACTGATATTACTGAATGAAATACCTTCTATACAGACTGTACTAGGTGGAACTTTGATTCTCAGTACCAGCGTATTTATGATTACCAGCTCAGATTAAAGTGTGTTAATGTTGAAGCTGTACAAAAAAAAATAGCTAAATAATTAAATGCGTGATTCAGAAAAAAAGACTGACAAAGAAAACGATTTGAAAAGTGTGGTGAAATATAGACCAACTGGTGAGGATTTAAATAAAAAAGCAATTCGTGTGAGGAAAAAAGGAACAGTTCCTGTCGAAGAAAAGAAAGAAATATCAAAATATCAGGAGCGGAAAGAATCCAAGTATCAGGGAGAAATTGCAAAAAAACCAAAACCAAAATTTAAAGATAATGAGCCTCTGCCCTGGAAGAAAAAGAACAATGTCTGGTCCGAACCAACTGAGGAATACACAATTGGACCGCCACCAAAATCAACTCGAAAATTAAAGCAGAAACGCGCTGCTTCTAAAACAAATTTGAGTGTAGAGTCATTTGGCGAACAGGGCAAACTGATGCTGGAAGCACTACGGATACCTGAAAAAAAGGGTGCTATCCACGAACTTACCCAAAGTTTTCATCCCTATCCAGGGCGTTTTCATCCAGACTTACCAAAAATACTGCTCAAACAATTTCCTGCTGGTAGCCTTGTTTTTGATCCATTTATGGGTGGAGGAACAGTGTTGTTGGAAGGCTTGCTTTGGCAACACCAAGTTCTGGGCAATGATCTAAATCCAATTGCCAGCATGGTGGCCAGAGAGCGTTGTCGTTGGATTTCTGAAAAAAATGCAGGTCGTGTCTGGAATGCATTGGTTGAAGTTCGTGAACGTGTGAAGACTCGGAGCCTCGAAAAAAGGAATGTGCAGCGTAAGAATATAACCTGGCTAAATAAATTTCATCCTCCATATCTGTTTGTTGAGCTTTTGCACTGGATCGATGGTATTGAAAGTGTTCGTTCAGCTAATGAGCGTGAAACTTTGAGAGCAGTCTTTTCGAGTTTAATCACCAAGTTTTCCAATAAACTTTCGGAAACTTCCAAATTCAGCAAAGCACCTGCTTTTCCAAAAGGTGCAGTAGGAAAATGGATGGAACGCAAGACTCAGGAGTTACTGGAAAACCAACTTGCACTGGCTAAAAAGATTCCTAAAACTATACCTGCTCTAATTTGGAACAAAAGTATTTTGGATTTGGAAGGACCAGAAGAGAATTCTATCAACTGTACAATTACCAGCCCACCATATCCAGGTTCTTATGATTATCTTGCAATGCATGAACTACGAATGAAGTGGCTGGAATTTCCAACTAAAGATATGTTTTCCAATGAAATAGCCATGCGTAATTATACACCAAAACAATGGAAGCAGGTTTTTCGTGAATTCATGCTTAAATTACGTCTCTGGACTGCAGAGGACGGTGTATGCTACCTTGTGTTAGGTGACTGGATTGAACGCAATAAACGTGTAAGTGGTTTAGAGTTTACTCAAAAGTACGCAGACAGTGTTGGTTGGAAAGTAGCCGGCAGTGCATCTGTTCAGCATGAAATATTTGATGTAGAACTAGGAAGAGCTTTTGGAGCAGCAGGCAAGTGGGAGCATTTAATCCTGCTGCGTCAGAAAAAAAAGGTTTAGTCCCTTTTTTCGATTAACCCCTTGTCAGGATCGAGAAGCAGAGTCCGTCTTTTCCCAATATTACGTATCTTGAAAACTAAAGTTCCTTCTGCAACATCATCATAACCCTCATCGTCAATGAATGCACTTAATGTAATCAAACCTTTGAATTCCGGAGGTGCTTTAAGCGGAGGGTCTATCTTCACCAATACTCTGGCATAGCCTTTGGAGTTTAAGTTGAAACGATTTGGTAAACGGATAGCATAATAATCACTTTCTAATTGCACTTTGCCACTGCGTTTGAGAATATTTCCACTGATACTGTGCTGCAACTGGACGCTTAATTTTAATTGTTTTGATTTGCCATCACTAAAATCCAGCTCATATTCCTCAGTTTTAAGATTCAATATATTTGGGATTTGAGCTACTTTCTTTACTAAATCATCACTGCGTTTAAAATTCTCAAGCCACTGACCAGGATTCAGGATTGTCTTTGAGGAGAGGTTACTCACTTCTATCAGTCCTTCTGTCAGTGAAACGTAGGCCGTATTGTTTTTTTCAGTAATGCGGAAAGAGGTGCCTTTGATGCCGATCAATGCGGTTGGAGTACGAATTGTTGTACGCTGCAGTCCTTTCAGAAAACGTCCGCGTAAAGCTCCATTTTTGAGATTCAATTTAAATTTGAAAGTGCGTCTGCTGGTAGATTGCTCTTCCGATAATTTTAACAATAATTCAGAATTTTGAAACAATCTAATCCGGGAACCATCTCGGTAGACTACAGTAGCTTTTGAATTGTCAGAGGTACGGACTGTATCTCCGGCGTAAAGCAGTATTCCGTTTTTAGCCCAGCGGCCTTTTGTGGATTTTGAAGTAATTGTTTCTACAGAGCCTTCAAGCTCAAGCAGGGTGGCAATTGCAGGTGCATCACCTTGTGCAAAAACTAAAGTAGCAGTTAAGCCCAGGCAAACTATAAAAAAGAGGCTTTTGAAGGGTAAGAATATTCGCATACAATTTCACACTTGTCACAACTGATTATGCTGTGAATTATAGGGATTAATTAATTCCTATGGTTCAGTATACTATGCTTTTGCCAGAACTTCTGCTATTTGAATTGAGTTAAGAGCTGCGCCTTTGTAAAGCTGATCTGCAACCACCCAGAAGGTCAAACCTTTGGGGTGAGAAAAATCTTCACGAATACGTCCTACATATGTCTCGAATGTTTCGTTTGCTTCCCATGGAGTGGGATAACCTCCACTTTGGGGCTCATCTTTAACTATAATTCCTGGAGAATTAGCGAGAATTTCTCGTGCCTCATGCGGTGACAATTTTTTCTCAGTTTCAATCCAGACTGCTTCTGAATGTGCTCTTAAGACTGGAACCCTGACACAAGTTGCCGAAATTCTCATATCTGGAGCAGCCATGATCTTTTGTGTTTCATTGACCATTTTCATCTCCTCTTTTGTATATCCGTTCTCTGTAAATACATCTACATGAGGAAAAAGATTGAAGGCTATTTGTGCAGGAAATGCAGAAACTTCCATGGAATCTCCTTTAACCCAGGCACGGGTTTGCTCAATTAATTCGCTCATACCTTTTGCTCCTGCTCCAGAAGTTGCCTGGTAAGTTGAAACTACAACACGATTGATTTTAGCAACCTGGTGCAGAGGGTTGAGTGCAACCACCATTTGGATTGTGGAACAGTTAGGATTGGCAATGATACCCTTATGCTTAAAAACCATTTCCGGATTAATTTCTGGAACTACCAGTGGAACATCCGGATCCAACCTGAAAGCACTGCTGTTGTCGATTACTACAGCTCCGGAGTTCACGGCATGCGGAACAAATTCTTTGCTTCGACCTCTACCTGCAGAAAAAAAGACCAAATCAATTCCTTCAAAAGAATTTTCCGTCATTTCTTCGACTTCAATCTGCTCTCCTCGAAACTCCAGTTTTTTACCAGCCGACCTGGCTGAGGCCAGCAGTCTTAGATTCTTAATAGGGAAATTGCGGGCTGCTAAAAGTTTTAAAAATTCCGCACCAACAGCACCGGTTGCTCCGGCAATAGCGACATTCTTCAATTTAAAGTTATGGTATAGATTGTTATAATTTGTAGTTCAGACATTGTGAGTATAGATGCTCACTGCAGACTGACTGATTAAATATTTCACAAGTCAGGATTATCATGCTTTATTCTTCCCGCTTGCAGCAGACTTATAATGTTTTCGACAAACCGAAACATAACTGTCGTTTCCTCCAATTTGGATCTGAGCTCCTGATTTCATTTGGTTTCCGTGTTCATCCAGACGTAAAACCATATTTGCTTTTTTTCCGCAATGACAAATAGTTTTGATCTCAATTAATTCATCGGCCCAGGCTAGTAAGTGGAGGCTTCCTTCAAAAAGCTCTCCTTTAAAATCTGTGCGCAATCCATAAGCCAGTACTGGTATTCCCAGCTTGTCAACTATCTCTCCTAAAGCAAAAACCTGTGCTTTACTTAAAAATTGTGCTTCATCCAGCAAAACACAACTCAGTTGGCTCTGCTGGTTGGTTTTCTCCGTAATTGCCAGCAAGTCGTCATCTGCTTCAAATCCGACTGCCTCTGCTTCCAGGCCAATCCGCGAGCGAACAGAGCTTGTGGAATGACGATCGTCTATGGACGGTTTGAACACCAGCGTGTTCATACCACGTTCACGATAGTTATATGCTGACTGGAGGAGTGTTGTGGTTTTTCCCGCGTTCATAGCGGAATAGTAAAAATAGAGCTTGGCCATCTGAATCAGAGAAATAAATGGATGTCTTGAAAAATAACCATTCACTTCAGATCAGGAATGGTAAAAAAAACCACAGAAAAATTGCTCAAATTACAATAAAAGCAAAAACCAAACAATTATAGCAATTAAAGTGAAAAAAATAAAGACGTGATTTATACAAATGAATCGTGGAAAGGGCAAGGCACGCTTGTTGCTCATATTACAACAAGACCCCGGAGAGTGGCTCCGCCACTTGGATCCGTAAATGAATTCATGAATTTTAATCCTGAGCCTAGCATGACCTGGGATTTGCTCCATATTCACTCCGGGGTGTAGCTTCAAAAGATACAGACTTCCCACAAAGATTTCAAGCAGGAATTTCAAAAATTTATTTTTATTTTATAAAATTAATCTGTATTCCAGACTCTTATTATAGTCTACTGTTTCCACTCCTCTGATATTGCAAATATATTTATTATATTTTGATTGTAAATCAAAATAATCCTCCACAAATAAAATAAATATTTTAAAAAATTTAGCTTCCGCTTTGTTATTTCCTTCAAAAAAAATTACTTGATAAATTGTTAGCACTCTAGTATAGTGAGTGCTAAAAGAGTTTTATGTTTAAATAATAAAGGGACTATGGATACACAAAAATTTACGGAAAAATCACTGTCAGCGCTGGAATCTGCACATAGTAATGCAGTAAGACGTCATCATTCCGAGTTATCCACTTTACATCTTTTGCATGCACTTGTCTTTCAGGAAAACGGTTTAGTTCCTCGTGTTTTTGAAAAAATGGACTTAAATTCTGCAAAATTAGTTCAGTCACTGGAGGACTCATTACAGTCTTTGCCAACTCTGAGCGGAAGTTCAACTGGCAGAGTGGTGACGAGCGGTGCAATAAATAATGTACTGGTTCAGGCAGAAGATGAAGCTAAAAAACTGCAGGATGAATACATAAGTGTTGAGCATCTTTTGCTGGCATTGACGGCAGAGGGAAACAAAGATGCTGCCGGAGCAATGTTAGCAGAACATGGAGTTAACCGTAAACGGTTGCTGAGTACAATTGAAGAAATTCGTGGCGGCCAACGGGTCACAAGTCAGAACCCGGAAGACACCTATGAGGCATTGGAAAAATACGGTACGGATCTGAGTCAGTTAGCCCGGGACGGAAAACTGGATCCGGTTATCGGCCGTGATGATGAAATTCGCAGGTTGATTCAGGTTCTTTCGAGGCGGACAAAAAATAATCCGGTTTTGATAGGCGAACCTGGTGTAGGTAAAACGGCAATTGCAGAAGGACTGGCACTTCGTATTTCACGAAATGATGTTCCAGATAGTTTGAAAAATAAAAAACTTGTTTCACTTGACATGGGGGCTTTAATTGCCGGAGCAAAATATCGCGGTGAATTCGAAGAACGTTTGAAAGCAGTGCTTAAGGAAGTCGTTGATTCTGAGGGACAGATATTATTATTTATCGATGAACTGCATACGGTAATAGGTGCAGGAAAAACCGCAGGTTCTATGGATGCCGGTAATTTACTCAAGCCGATGCTGGCAAGAGGTGAACTGCATTGTATCGGTGCTACAACTCTGGATGAATATCGTAAGTACATTGAAAAAGATCCGGCATTCGAACGCAGGTTTCAACAAGTAATGGTGGATCAACCAAATGTTGAAGATACAATTTCAATATTACGGGGCTTAAAGGAACGTTATGAAATACATCATGGTGTTCGCATCAAAGATGCAGCACTGATTGCAGCCGCAACTCTTTCTCAACGTTATATTGCAGACCGCTTCCTACCGGACAAAGCCATTGATCTGATGGATGAAGCTGCAGCGCGTTTAAGAGTAGAGATAAATTCGATGCCTGCAGAAATGGATGAAATCTCGCGAAGAATTCTACAGTTGCAAATTGAAAAAGAAGCACTGAAAAAGGAGCGTGATACTGCATCCAGTGAGCGATTGAAAAAACTATCAAAAGAATTAGCAGAACTGCAGCACAGCTTTGATAATTTGACTCTGCAGTGGGAAAAAGAAAAATCAGGATTACATGAATTGAGTGAACTTAAACAGAAAATTGAAGAAGTGCGTCTGCAGATAGAACGGGCACGTCAGGATTATAATCTGGAAGAAGCTGCACGTCTGGAATATGGAGTACTTCCGGAACTGGAAAATAAACTGGAAACTACAAAATCTGAAGACCAGGACAGTAATAACCAACTGCTCAAGGAAGAAGTGGATGCAGAAGACATTGCGGAAATAGTAGCTCACTGGACCGGAATTCCGGTACAAAAACTGATTGAAGGCGAAGGGGAAAAACTGTTGCACCTTCCTGAACAACTGCACAAACGGGTAGTAGGGCAGGATGAGGCGATTGATCTTGTAGCAGATGCTGTGATGCGGGCACGTTCAGGAATTAATGATCCTCATAAACCGCTGGGGAGTTTTATTTTTCTGGGGCCGACTGGTGTTGGAAAAACTGAACTGGCACGTGCACTGGCAGAAAATTTGTTTGATGATGAACAAAACATGATCCGGATTGATATGAGTGAGTACATGGAAAAACATGCAGTATCCCGTTTAATTGGAGCACCTCCGGGATACGTTGGTTTTGACGATGGAGGTCAACTCACGGAAGCTGTTCGAAGAAGGCCCTACAGTGTTTTACTCTTCGACGAAATTGAAAAAGCGCATTATGATGTGTTCAATGTTCTACTGCAGATTCTTGATGACGGCAGGCTAACTGATTCACATGGCCGCACAGTTGATTTCAAGAATACACTTGTTATCATGACTTCAAACATAGGCAGTCAAAAGTTGATCAACCAAAATGAAGATGGAACTTCCGGTACAGCTTTGCAGTCAGAACAAAAAAAGCTGGTTCTACAGGAACTCCGGCAGCATTTTCGTCCGGAATTCTTAAACAGGGTTGATGATACAGTTGTCTTTCATCCGCTGCTTCAGGAACACATGAGTGGCATCATTAAGATTCAGTTGGAAAGATTGAAAAAGCGTTTAGCTGAAAGAAACATTTTGCTGCACTTGACTGAAAAAGCCGTTGAATTCCTGGCAAAAGTTGGCTACGACCCGGTATATGGTGCAAGGCCGCTCAAACGCGCAATTCAGAAAGAGCTTGAAACCGCTTTGGCGAGAGCAATTTTATCAGGCGAGATCCAAGACGGTCAGGAAGTGACAGCTAATGTTACTGCCGGAAAAATATTTTTTGAAAATATTGGTTCTGTTTCCAATGAGGAATAAACCGTTTAATAATTTTCAATTTCGATTCTCAACTTTGTTGTAAAGTTGGAGCTATCGAGTCAGGGGTTGACCATGGTGGTAGCCCCTTTAATCACCTTCAAGTCCAGTGCTATGGATTGGAGGATATTTTGTAAACACCTTGCTTATATAAGGAGGTATTATGTTACATTTAGCACGTTACTCATCAATTACACCGTCTGATTTTGAAAGAGCACTGGGAATCACCGTGGGCTTTGATTCAATGATAGACCGTCTTTTTGGAGATGTTGAGAGGTCTGAAGGCCCCACCGGGTTTCCGCCCTATAACATTCGCAAGGACGAAGAAAATTTGTACACCATCGAAATGGCTGTTGCCGGATTTTCAAAAGAAGATCTGGAAGCAGAACTCAAAGAAGGTGTCTTAACTGTACGTTCAAAGCCAGATCAGGAAGAAGGTGAATACTTGCATCGTGGAATTGCCAAGCGGGCATTTACACGGAGCTTTACCCTTTCTGATGATGTGATTATCAAAGGAGCGGATTTGATTAATGGCATGCTGACTATTAGTCTTGAAAGGATCGTTCCTGAAGAAAAGAAGTCACGTATGATTGAAATTGGACAGTCGACTGCAGAAGATCTTAAGAAATTGAATTAATTTTAAGACGATTCTGCTTTTTATAATCATCCCACCATGGTTTGCATATGTAAAACTTTGGTGGGATTTTTTGTTTTGAGTTTAAAAAAACTGTATAAACAATTCAAGCGTCATCCTCATCGTTCTGTTTAAGACACATTTAAGAAGTCCCTTTATTTAACCCCAAGTCACCCCTGATCAATTTGATCACCTCATTATTTTGTAAATTAATAATCTTTTGGTTTGTCTTGGCATTTTATCTTTCATAATCTGTTTTACACCAACAACCATTTGTAGAAATATTACGATTCAGGGTTTTAATTAAATATCTTGACACAGAAAATCAATGTAGTTAGCATCTATCTCATTAGTCGTGATCTTACTTTGAATTGATTGTAGGATAATTTGATTGATGGAGAAGGAGTTCTACTTCTCAAGACCTGCAGTGATCTCGAAACAAATGAGGGTGAGATGCTGTTGTTGGGGCCAGTCATGAATTCATTGAGGAATTTGGTGTGGTTCGATTTTATCAGGAAGCTTTAGTTTTTGAAGAATTGTCTTTGCGAACAGAGGAGGCTTTCAGTTTTTTTAATCTCACTTGAGAGATGTTATGCATAAAGCAATCAAATGGCTGGCGATCAGTGCGTTGGCTGTTTCTATTAGCGTGCCCGTTTGGGCAGAACAAACTTTTGTAACCATCGGTACTGGTGGAGTTACAGGAGTTTATTATCCAACCGGCGGAGCTATTTGTCGTCTGGTCAACAAAAAACGCAAGGAACACGGTATTCGTTGTTCTGTAGAAAGCACCGGCGGTTCGGTGTATAATATCAACACCATCCGTGCCGGCGAACTCGACATGGGTGTAGCCCAGTCTGACTGGCAGTATCATTCCTATCGCGGTACTAGCAAGTTTAAGGATCAAGGTGCATTCAAAGGCTTACGGGCAATATTTTCCGTGCATGCTGAACCTGTGACCATTGTGGCGCGTCGGGCATCTGGAATCAAGCATATCAATGACCTCAAAGGCAAGCGTTTGAACATCGGTAATCCAGGTTCAGGAACTCGTGCAACCTGGGAAGTTATTGAAGGTGCTTTGGGCTGGAGTCGGAGTGATTTGAAATTAGCAGCAGAATTACGTTCATCTGAAACCGGACAAGCACTTTGTGATAATAAGATTGATGCCTATTTCTGGCTCGTCGGACATCCTTCAGGTTTAACCAAAGAAACGGTTTCGTCCTGTGATGCAGTTCTTGTTGAAGCCACTGGACCCGGAATTGCTAAATTGGTAAAAGATAATTCATTTTACCGCTGGGCAACTATTCCAGGAGGAATGTATTCAGGGAATGCGAATGATGTCAAAACATTCGGTGTTGGTGCAACATTTGTAACCTCAACCAACACTCCAGATAACGTTATTTATAACGTTGTCAAAGGTGTGTTTGATAATTTCGACCAGTTTAAAAAACTGCATCCTGCATTTCGTAACTTAAAAGAGAGCGAAATGATCAGTGATTCTCTTTCTGCACCGCTACATGATGGTGCTGTGCGTTACTATAAAGAGCGTGGCTGGATGTAATCCTTCCAAAATGAGACATAGACCGGTAGTAAAACCAGCTTCCGGTCTTGTCTTGTTTTCTTTCCAATATTTTTCTCCAAAGTATATATAACACTGAAATGGATTCATCAGATCTTACTCCAAAAGATGATGCAATCAACGACTCCCAGCAAAATTTACAGGAAAAGCTGGATGAGATGGTGGCCACAGTTGATTCAGGTGCAAGGAAGTTAACATCCACTGCAGGTTGGATTTTGGTTTCAGTTTCGCTAGCCTGGTCACTGTTTCAACTTTGGATTGCATCGCCTTTTCCTTACATGCTGTCCGATATTATACCTCTTTTAAACAGTACGCATACTCGTTCGGCGCATTTAGGTTTTGCAGTATTTTTAGCTTTTGTGGCCTTTCCTGCACTCAAACGTTCACCTCGAACAACAGTTCCTATTCAAGATTGGATATTTGCTTTGCTGGGAACTTCATGTGCGCTTTACATTGCAGTATTATCAAATGAATTAGCAGATCGTCCGGGTTTACCCATCACACAGGATTTGATCTTTTCCGGAATTGGTTTGGTATTTTTACTTGAAGCCACCAGAAGAGCACTTGGTTTACCAATGATGTGTGTGGCTATGGTGTTTTTGAGCTATGTATTTTTTGGAGAATATGCACCTGATATAATTGCCTGGAAAGGGGCCTCGTTCAATAAAGCGATGTCGCACATGTGGTTATCACAGGAAGGAGTATTTGGTATCGGACTGGGTGTTTCAACCGGTTTTATATATTTATTTGTGTTGTTTGGTGCTTTGTTGGAAAAGGCGGGTGCAGGAAATTATTTCACCCAGGTTGCATTTGCTTTACTTGGTCATTATCGCGGTGGACCTGCAAAAGCAGCAGTTGTTTCATCAGGCATGAACGGTATGATCTCCGGATCCTCAATTGCAAATGTTGTGATCACTGGTACTTTTACGATTCCACTGATGAAAAAAGTTGGTTTTTCTGCAGAAAAAGCAGGTGCAGTTGAAGTAGCTGCCTCTACCAATGGACAACTAATGCCGCCGATCATGGGGGCCGCAGCATTTTTAATGATTGAATATGTGGGTATTTCATATTTAGAAGTAATCAAACATGCTTTCTTACCTGCAGTCATTTCTTATATTGCGTTGGTTTACATCGTTCATCTCGAGGCTTTGAAAGCAGACTTGAAAGGACTTCCTCCCCGCAGGATTACAACAATCTTTCAAAAGATTGTAACATTTATGATGGTGATGATCGGTATGGTCATTCTTTCTGGAATCATATATTTTGGTTTTGGTTGGGTTAAATCTGTTGCAGGAGATGCCTCACCCTGGATTGCAGGTGTTTTGATAATGGCAGCATATTTTGCACTTGTACGTTATTCCATCAACTTTCCAGATTTAGGAGTTGACGAGCATCATCTTGAACTGACTGAACTTCCGGAAGCAGGCCCGACTGTAAAATCAGGATTGTATTATTTGCTTCCGGTTGTTGTTTTAATTTGGTGCTTGATCGTAGAGCGGTTTTCACCGGGACTGGCTGCATTTTGGGCGACAATGATCATGTTATTCATTTTGGCAACGCAACGGCCATTGAAAGTGTATTTTCGAAAAAATGGTGACTTGGAACATGAATTTTTCAGTGGTCTCCGGAATTTAATGGACGGTCTAATTTTTGGTGCACGTAACATGATTGGAATTGGTGTGGCAACTGCAACTGCAGGAATCATTGTCGGCACCGTCACTCTTACAGGAATCGGTCTGGTGATGACTGAGTTTGTAGAGTTTATTTCCGGAGGCAATTTGATGTTGATGTTGCTTTTTACTGCATTCATTTGTCTCGTGTTGGGCATGGGCTTGCCAACTACAGCAAATTACATCGTGGTTTCTACATTGATGGCACCAGTGATTGTTACTTTAGGTGCACAAAATGGTTTGATAGTACCATTGATTGCAGTTCACATGTTTGTGTTTTATTTTGGAATTTTAGCAGATGATACTCCGCCGGTTGGTTTGGCGGCTTTTGCCGCTGCTGCAATTGCGCAAAGTGATCCGATTAAAACCGGAATTCAAGGTTTCCTTTATGATATTCGCACGGCAATTCTACCTTTTCTGTTTATTTTCAACACCGAACTTTTGATGATTGGTATTGAAAATTGGTGGCACCTATTGATGACTATATTCACAGCAATTACTGCCATGCTTTTGTTTGCCGCCGCGACTCAGGGATATTTATTTGTGAAAAGTCGCTGGTGGGAAACGATCATACTTTTATTGATTTCTTTCACATTATTCCGACCTGGTTACTGGTGGGAAATGGTTTATCCTTCAAGTCAACTTGTTCAACCAATTAAGATTGTTGAAATGGTAGAGCAACTTCCTCCTCATACAGATATACGCCTGCATGTTGAAGGAGAGAGCATTGATGGAGATATCGTCAGTAAAATGGTTGTTCTGCCAATGGGAAAATCTGCACCCGGGAAAGCTCGATTGGAACAGGCTGGACTTGAATTGCGTCGCGAAAATAAAAGATTATTTGTAGATATGGTGACATTTGACAGTTTAGCGCAGAAAGCCGGAATTGATTTTGACTGGGAAATCCTCAGTCTTCAAATACCGGTAGATCGTCCTGCCAAACAATGGATGTACTTTCCAGCATTAGCACTCTTGGGGCTTGTGGTTATTCAACAACGCAAACGTAGAGAGGTTCTTTAGGGAGTCTTTTGCTATCTTTTGTTGGCAATTTTAAACCAGAGTTTTATGGTGATTCAGAGTTCCAGTAAAGAACACTCCGGACTTTCAGCGAAAAAAGAACAACAGCAAAATCCCTTAACCTGCCCAATTTAATCTCATTCTTCTTCAGGATCGGGAAAAATTTTGATGGTATTTCCCATGATTATTCTCCGTTAATGATTTTAGTAGTTTGTTTCAAAACAATGAAATAAATTTTGTTAACCAACAAGGTGATAATGTGCTTGAATCAAACATTAAAAGATGAGTTGCTGTCAATGTCAGAAGAAGACCAACAAGTCTTGCAGGAATTGATTGATAACGGAGAACTAGGTACTATAGAGTATCACCCCAGAATGAAGGCGGTCCATGAAAAGAACACTGCTCGCATTAAAGAAATTATTGATCAGTACGGGTGGCCTGGTTTTAAAAAGGTCGGCAAAGAAGGTTCTAAAGCTGCTTGGTTAATTGTTCAACATGCGGTGCTGGACAAAGATTTCATGGATAAATGTTTAGCACTTTTGAAAGAAGCATCAACTCGGGGGGAGGCAGAAGGATGGTATTTGGCCTATCTCCAAGATAGAGTTCTCACTATGTCAGGAAAGCAGCAAATCTACGGTACACAGCATGATATTGACGACAACGGTATTGCGTATCCACTACCAATAGAAGATGCTGAAAAAGTAGCAGGACTGCGGAAAGAAATTGGTCTTGAACCCCTTTTTGAAGCAACCAGACGTATTCAAGAAAGGCACAATGCAGCAGTGGCTAATCGTGAAAATAATGACTAACAAAGTATATCTAATAATAATCAGTGCAAGACATACAAACAAAATAGTTATCGTATGAAAATTCAAAACACCGGCCCACTAAATGGTCTCCGAATTTTAGACATGAGCCGGATTTTAGCCGGTCCGACCTGTACCCAAATTCTGGGGGATTTGGGGGCAGATGTGATTAAAATCGAACGACCGGAATCCGGAGACGATACCCGAAAATGGGGGCCGCCCTATGTTAAGGATTCAGACGGAAATGACACCAGCGAAAGTGCATATTATTTGTGCGCCAACCGTAACAAACGCTCTTTGACGGTGGACATCACCAAATCGGAGGGGCAGGAAATTATCCGCAAACTGGCCGGAAAATGTGACGTGCTGATCGAGAATTACAAAGTCGGCGGGCTGAAAAAATATGGTTTGGATTATGCTGCAATGAAAGGGGATTTTCCGGAATTGATTTATTGTTCCATTTCCGGGTTTGGACAGACAGGTCCCAAGTCCCATCTATTAGGTTACGATTTTATGATCCAGGCGATGGGAGGAATCATGAGTGTCACCGGAGAACCAGACGGTTCACCGATGAAAGTTGGAGTCGGAATTGCGGATGTGATGTGCGGAATGTATGCAGCGGTCAGCATTTTGGCAGCACTTCGTCACAGAGATCAAGTCAGGGAATCCGGTGAAGCTGGAGGTGGTCAATACATCGATTTGGCTCTCCTCGATTCACAGGCAGCATGGTTGATAAATTCCGGTTCCAATTATTTAACTTCCGGTGAAGATCAACACCGTCTCGGCAACGCTCATCCCAACATTGTCCCTTATCAAGTTTTTCAAACGAGCGATAGTTTTTTTGTTTTAGCTGTCGGCAATGATACACAGTTCCATAAGTTTTGTGAATTTGCAGGCGCTCCGGAATTGCCAGAAGATCCACGATTTAAAATAAACACTGATCGAGTAAAAAATCGTAAAATATTAACGCCAATGATTAATGATTTGACCAAGCGTAATTCAACTCAGTACTGGCTGGAGGGATTGGAGAAACTACAAGTTCCATGTGGACCTGTCAACACGATTAAAGAAGTTTTTGATGATCCGCAGATTCAACATCGTAAAATGGAAATTTCTATGGAGCACCCGCTTTCCGGCAAAGGAAATGTGAGTCTAATCGGCAGTCCGCTGAAAATGTCCGAAACACCGGTCAGCTATCGTCATGCACCTCCGATTTTGGGCCAGCACACTGATGAAATTTTGGAGGAATTGTTAGGTATGGATGAGGAAGAATGTAATGAATTGTCTGAGAAGGGGATCATTTAAAATGGCTAATCAAGTAGTTAATATTAAAAGAGAATTAAAATTATTAGCAAACAATGATATTGCCGAACATTCGCAAAAATTTTTTAAAACCGGAAAAGATGAGTACGGAGAAGGTGATATATTTTTAGGAATTCGGGTTCCTGTTTTGCGGAAATTGGTTAAAAAATATTCCGCTATTTCTATTGATGAAACAGGAAAATTACTCCATTCAAAATTTCATGAAGAACGTTTGTTAGCAGTTTTGATGATGGTTCAACTTTTCAAAACAGCAGACGAAGAAGGAAAATTAGAGATTTATAATTTGTACTTGAAAAACACAAAATTTATCAACAATTGGGACATTGTTGATATTTCTGCCGGACAAATTGTTGGTGCTTATTTGGATAAAAAAGACAGGTCGCCGCTTTATTGTTTGGTCAAATCTGAAAACTTGTGGGAACGGCGGATTGCGATGATTGCAACTTTTTATTTTATCCGCAAGGATGATTTTGAAGAGACGCTCAAAATTGCGGAAATATTGCTCAATGACAAAGAGGATTTAATTCACAAAGCAGTCGGCTGGATGCTGCGCGAAGTTGGTAAAAGAGAGCTTGAAATCGAAGAAGAATTTTTGCAGGAACATTACCAAAAAATGCCCCGCACGATGCTCCGCTATGCCATTGAGAGAATTCCGGAAAGCAGACGGAAAATGTATTTGAGAGGCGAAATTTAAGAACTAATAACTTAACTATTTTTAAAAAAGGATTTATGTTTGAACTAACTGAAACTCAAAAACAATTGCAAGCAAGCGCAAGGGAATTTGCCAAAAAAGAAATCGCTCCTTGTGCTGCGGAAATTGATCGTACTGAACAATATCCGTGGGAAAATGTTGCTCTGTTGACAAAACAAGGCTTCATGGGCATGACGATTCCGGAAGAATACGGTGGCCCCGGAATGTCTTATTTGGATGTGGTTTTGGTGATTGAGGAAATCGCTAAAGCTTGCGGAGTTTCGGCACGGATTGTAGTCGAGGCCAATATGGGAGCAGTCGGTGCGGTGCTGAAATACGGCTCTGAAATGCAAAAAAAATTAGCAGCGGAACATGTTTTGAGCGGTGATAAACCGGCAATTTGCATCACCGAACCCGGAGCCGGAAGTGCGGCCTCCGAAATGACGACTCGCGCCGATCACAAAGGCGACTGTTACATTCTCAACGGCACAAAACATTGGATTACCGGCGGCGGAGTTTCTAAATTTCATTTGATTTTTGCCCGTGTTTTTGAAAATAATGAGCCGCAAGGTATTGCCGGATTTATTGTTTTGCGTGGTGCAGATGGTTTGATTATCGGGACACGAGAACCTGCAATGGGCTTGCGTGGAATTCCGGAAACAGAAATTATTTGCGAAAATTTGGCAGTACCGGAAAATATGGTTGTCATTCCGCCAGAAGGTTTACGACGCGGATTTGCTGGCTTGATGAATGCCTACAACGGTCAACGAGTTGGTGCCGGAACAGTGGCCATGGGGATTGCTGCCGGAGCGTTTGAATTGGCGCTGGAATACTCTCAACAGCGTGAGCAATTCGGTCGTCCAATTTGTGAATTTCAGGGTTTGCAATGGACTTTGTGCGATATGCACACACAACTTGAAGCGGCAAGATTGTTGCTCCGCAAAGCCGCTTTCGGAGGTGCTGAACAAGGTTTTCCGGATATGTTGGAGGCGGCGCAAGCCAAAATTTTTGCATCAGAAATGGCGATCAAAGTTACGAATGACGCTCTGCAAATTTTTGGTTCTGCCGGATATTCTCGAAATTTCCCTTTGGAGAGAATGGTACGGGATGCACGGATGTTCACCATCGGCGGGGGTACAGCGGGTATTTTGCGCACAGTTGTGGCTTCCGCTTTGCTTGACCGTAAACTCCCGCAAACACGGGACGGACATTTGAAACTGGCTAAAAAAGGTGCGTAATTTTACAATTTATTTTTCAGTTTGTGCTGTACGAGTTTAATTTTAGGAGGACGATTGGAACTAAAGTATCGTGAAGCAACAGAAGAAGATCTACAGTTTATGGTCGATATGCTGGCAGATGATGAGTTAGGCTCTCAGCGTGAAGATGTCTCCATTCCTTTAAACCCATCTTATTTGTGTGCATTCCAAAATATTACTTCTGATGCTAACAATGAGTTAAGGATTGTTGAAATAGACAACGAAATAATTGGGATGTTGCAATTAACTTTTATCCCGTATTTAACTCATTTAGGTTCATGGCGTTGTTTGGTGGAGGGGGTAAGGATTCATAAAAATTATCGGAGTCAGGGTATAGGTACTCAAATTTTTGAGTGGCTGATAGAATACGCAAAAACGAAAAATGTTGATATTCTGCAACTTACTTCAGACAAGAAAAGGCCGAATGCTCTCAAATTTTACTTAGGATTAGGATTTGAAATGACTCATGAGGGCTTCAAGTTAAAACTCTGACCATTATCTCATTCCAAGTCAGTTCTGCGGACGAGGTTTGTTTTGCAGCACACATCAATTTATAAAGAAAATAGAAAGGAATTAATGGCAAATGCTGCAGAAATAATTGGGAAAAGACTTTACCACGCTGGTTGTAGAAGAGCATTTGGAATTCCGGGTGGAGAGGTTTTAGTTTTGATGGAAGGACTGAAAAGTTCAGGAATTGATTTTGTTTTGACCAAGCATGAAAACTGCGCCGGATTTATGGCGGAAGGTGGATTTCATGCAAACGGTGCACCCGGAATTTTGCTGGCTACGATTGGTCCTGGTGTAGCCAATGCTGTGAATGTTGTGGCCAATGCATATCAGGATCGTGTACCGTTGATTTTCCTGACCGGTTGTGTAGATGCAGATGAAGCTCTGACCTATACGCATCAGGTTTTTGATCACGGTGACTTGCTGAAACCAATTACAAAAGGCAGTATAAAAATTGTGGATGGTGCAGTTGGTGTTGCAATAGACAAGGCGGTTGCCATTGCACTGGATGGTCAGCCGGGACCAGTGCATGTTGATCTGCCGATTAGTGTTGCAGTGAAATCACAGCCGGATTGCGAGATGACAGTCCGAAACACTCCATCGCCTGCCGTACCTGCTGATGGGGTCGATTTGGAAGCTGCCCGTAACTGGCTTCAGGAAGCACTACGACCTTTGATGATTGCCGGAGTTGATGTTTTGAATCAGAAGGCAATGACAACAGTAGCGGAATTTGTGCAGGACTTCCGGATTCCCCTGATCACGACTTACAAAGCAAAAGGCGTGCTTCCGGAAGATGATCCGCTTGCACTCGGCGGGGCCGGACTTTCGCCTTTGGCCGATCAATACTTATTGCCGTTGGTGCAGGAAAGTGATTTGATTTTGTTGGCTGGTTACGATCCGATTGAAATGCGCACCGGTTGGCGTAATCCTTGGAGACAATCCGGAAACCGGAATGTCCGGTGCAAAGTGATTGAGTTTTGCGCCGTGCCGAATACGCATTATATGCATCAGGCCGATTTGAGTTTTGTCGGTCATGTTGGTGAAGGTTTGAAAACTCTGCGTCAAGGTGTTTCCAAAAAAACTGTTTGGAAAAATGAGCAACCGCAAAAAGTTCGCAAAGAACTAAAATCCGTTTTTTCCGGAGCTGAAAATTGGGGGCCGGGAGCTGTTATCGAAACGGTGCGGGAGGTTTTGCCTCGAAATGGAGTCATCACCGCAGACAGCGGAGCACACCGGATTTTGCTGAGTCAGATGTGGGAGTGTTATGAGCCACGGGGATTGTTGCAATCATCTGCGCTTTGCACAATGGGCTGCGCTGTGCCTTTGGCAATGGGGTTTCAAATTGCAGAACCGGAGCGGCCAGTAGTAGCTTTTGTCGGAGATGCTGGGATGGAAATGGTGTTAGGCGAGCTGGCTACTTTGCGGGATTTGAATTTACCGGTCGTAATTGTGGTCTTTATCGATGAATCTTTGGCTTTAATTGAACTTAAACAGCGCAAGTCAAAATTAGCGAATCTCGGCGTTGATTTTGGTGCAACCGACTTTCCTGCAGTGGCGGAGGCTTTGGGGGGAATAGGACATTTGATTTCCAACCGTTCAGAGTTAGAAAATGCTCTGACTGGTGCATTTGACCGCAAAACATTTACGTTACTGGCTTGCAGAATTGCGGAAAAGGTTTACGATGGACGCTTCTAATTGGGGCAGGTCAGACTACTGTTTTACTCCTTTTTTAGTTGATTTTGCAGTTTCTTCTGCGCGGAACTGTTTTTGGAAACCTGAGCTGCTCCCTCCTTTATTTTCTTAATGCTGTTGCATTTTGTTATCAGATGTCTCTTCAAAATATGAATTCCAAGCTTATTCATTTTACAGGAATCTGTGGAACCGGTATGGCTTCTCTGGCAGTTTTATTGAAACTGCGAGGTTTTCGGATTCAAGGTTCTGATGAGAATGTTTATCCTCCCATGAGTGAATTCCTTGCAGAAAATAAGGTAGTTGTACAAAGCGGATATGCTGCAGCAAATTTAGATACAGTTCCTGATTTGGTTGTTATCGGAAATGCCCTCTCGCGGGGAAATTCTGAAGTAGAAGCTGTTCTGGAGAGAAAGCTATCGTTTATTTCGATGGCGGAACTGCTGAAGGAATATTTTATTCGCGGAAAAACGTCACTGGTAGTAACTGGGACACACGGAAAAACAACTACAACGTCATTGCTGTCCTGGGTATTTGAGACTGCAGAGAAAAAACCTGGCTTCATGATTGGAGGTATTGCAGAAAATTTTGGGACAAGTTGTCAGGATGGTGCTGGAAGCTATTTCATCACTGAAGGTGATGAGTACGACACTGCATTTTTTGACAAGCGCTCTAAGTTTTTTCATTATCTTCCTGATCAATTAATTTTGAACAATCTTGAATTTGATCATGCAGATATCTTTGATTCACTTGAAGATATTAAAAAATCCTTCCGCTTAATGCTGCGTCTGATTCCCCAGAATGGACTGATCGTCGCCAATGGCGATGATTTAAATGTAAGTAGTGTTTTGGAAGCAGCCTACTCACCGGTGCTGACATTTGGTTTAGGAAAAACCTGTGATGTTCAGGCAGTAAATCTGTCAGTCACAGAATCCGGCATGTCATTTGAGGTGTTGGATAAAAGTTCGGATAGTTCCAATAACAAACAGCACTTTAAGATTAATCTCTTTGGTGAATATAACGTGCGCAACGCTCTGGGTGTAATCATGCTGGCAAGACACAATGCAATTGATGACCAGACAATTCAGGTTGCATTTGACTCATTTAAGAGTGTCCGCAGACGTCAGGAAGTACGTGGAGTTGTGAATGGTATTACAGTCTATGATGACTTTGCGCATCATCCAACTGCTATTCGTGAAACAGTGAATGCAATCAGGCAAAAGCATCCTGGACAACGTTTAATTGCTGTCTTTGAACCTCGCAGCAACACCAGTGTACTAAATATTCATCAGGAGGCTTTGATAAACTCATTCCGTAAAGCAGATGAAGTTATTTTAACTACACCATTTCGTCTGGAAACGACTCCTGTAGACAAGAGACTTGCAATACAGGAAGTTATCAAAGTACTGAATGAAGAAAATATTTCTGCTCATGTATTCCCTGAAGTGTCAGAAATTATAGATTATTTAAAAACTAATTGCCATGCAGATGATGTAGTACTCATCATGAGTAATGGCAAATTCGACAATATTCATCAGCGCTTGCTGAGAGCACTAAAATTGAATTAATTAAAGGAAAATTATTATGGCACTAAGAGAACACTCAATCTATGATTGCATTTTGAATAACGCCCGGAATTATCCCAACAAAACAGCACTGGTTTCAGGAGACCTGCGGCTGACATTTGCCGAGGTCCCAGTTCATGTTAATTGTCTGGCACGTGGGTTGGTGAACACTGGTTTTGAGAAAGGTGATAGAATTGCTGTGCTGCTGAACAACTGTGCAGAATATGCCTTGCTGTTGGCAGCATGTGCTCGGATAGGAGTGGTTGCAGTCTGTTTGAATACACGTACAAGTTCAGATGAAATGCGCAAGGTAATTGAAAATACAAAACCAAAAGCTTTGGTTTTTCAAACAAGTTGTGAACAACAGGCAGAAGATCTGAGGGATTTACTTCCAGCACGTCAGTTTTACAGTACTGATGCTGCTTCAATTCTTTCGACATCCTTTGATCAATTACTGGATGAAAATCCTTCTGCACTCACAGAACCGCAGCCGGATGCGGACGAAGGCTGGTTGATTATACCAACTGCAGCAGTTGATGGAATACCGAAAGGAGCGTTACTCAGTCAAAGAAATGTGATGGCTTCAGCAGAAGTGCATTTTCACCATTTTGACCGTGCTGCAGTAGAAGCTCATTTGCTGGCTCTGCCGATTTTTCACGTTATGGGATTGACTTCTGCGTGGGCTACCTTCATCAGTGGCGGCAAGAATGTTGTGCTGAAACAATTTGATGATAAAGAAGCCGTGCGATTAATTGATGCAGAACAACTGACATATTTCGGTTCCTTTCCACCAATTCTGGAACGTGTACTTGATGCTGCAAAAGAAACCGGCTCAAAGTTGGAAAGTTTGTGCATTGTGTACGGTTTGGAAGGTCCGGATAATATACTGCGTCTGCAGAAAGAAACCCGTGCCGTTTTCTGGACAGGTTTTGGGCAGGCCGAAACTACGGCTTTTGTGACTGCCGCTCCAGCTTCTGCATGTCCCGGTGCGTCAGGACAGGCAACTTTGCTGAATTCAGTCTCTGTGGTTAATGAGCTTGAGCAAGAAGTACCGATGGGAGATGAAGGAGAAATTGTGGTCCGGGGAGAAAATATTTTTCTCGAATACTGGGATATGCCTGAAGCAACAGCTTATGCACAGCGTAACGGTTGGCATCATACCGGTGACATTGGACGTTTTGATGAAGAAGGCTATTTATGGTACGTCAAACGTAAAGCAGAAAAAGAATTAATTAAAACCGGTGGTGAAAATGTTTATCCGGGAGAAGTGGAATCTGTTTTGCTGAAGCATACTGATATTAACAACTGCTGCGTAATAGGTGTTCCGGATAAAACATGGGGTGAAGCTGTAAAAGCGGTCTGTGTTCTTAAGCCAGGTTCTAAGCTTTCTGTAGAAGAAGTGCGAGACCATGTCGGTGGACAGATTGCCGGATTTAAGAAACCGCGTCAAGTAATATTTGTTGAAGAACTGCCCCAGGAAAACAATGAAGTTGACCGTGAGGCAGTTAAATCAAAGTGGGGAGAATAATTATGAAATCACTCTGGAGTCACATAAGCTGAAGTGATTCCACCATCCACCACGAACTCTGTTCCGGTGGTGTAAGATGATTCGTCTGATGCCAGGAACAGAGCTGCCTGTGCCATCTCTTTTGCTTCTCCAAAACGACCCATCGGAATATGGACCAACCGTTTTTGTTTTTTAGCTTCAGTATCTAGAAATTTCATCAATAATTCAGTTCGCAAAGGTCCAGGACAAAGAGCATTGACACGGATATTTTCACGGGCATGAATTACCGATAATTCACGGGTCAGTGCAATCACGCCGCCTTTAGATGCAGTATAGGCTACTTGTGGAGTAGCTGCTCCCATCAAACCCACAAAAGAAGCCGTGTTAATGATAGAACCTCCACCGGCACGCTGCATGGCGGCAATTCCGTATTTGCAGCCGAGGAACACGCCTTTGAGATTGATCGACATTGTCAGGTCCCAGACATCTTCTTCTGTTACCAGCGCATTGTCATCACGGCTATCCATGATGCCTGCATTATTGAACATAACATTCAGTTTCCCGAAATTATCTTCGGCAGCTTTGACCATTGCTTCGCAGTCTGCAGCCTTGGAAATGTCTGCATGTGCATAAACAGCATCTCCTCCGGCAGCTTTGATCTCTGCTACAGTCTTTTCACCTTCTGCATCGTTTACGTCAACGGCCACAATTTTTGCACCTTCTTTTGCAAATAACAGAGCAGATTCCTTACCAATTCCACTTGATGCACCTGTGATCAGGGCTACTTTATTTTCTAATCGCATTTTATAATTCTCCTTAATTTATTTAAATTCTTTCAAAATAACGTTTTAATTCCCAATCCGTAACTGCAGCCTCATAAGCTTCAACTTCTGTACGGAAAAAACGAATATAGTGCTGATGCACTTTTTCACCAAAAGCTGTTTTTGCAAATTCACTTTGCTCAAACAAAGTCAAAGCTTCCCGCAGCGTTTTGGGTACTTCAGGAAGTTCTTCTGCCGAATAAACATCTCCTTCAAACATCGGAGGTGGTTCGATTTTGTTGCGTATTCCATCTAGTCCGGAAGCCATTGCTGCTGCATAGACAAGATACGGATTACAATCTGCCCCGGGTATCCGACATTCAATCCGTAAACTTGGACCCTGACCCACTACACGAAAGCCTGCAGTACGGTTGTCGTGACACCATGCCATGCGGGTTGGTGCCCAGGACTTCGCTTCATAGCGTTTATATGAGTTGATTGTTGGTGCAGAAAAGACCATTAATTCCGGCATGTGTTTGATCCAACCTCCAAGAAACCAGCGGAAAGTTTCGGAACACTCAATCGGGCCCTCAGTTAAATTTCCGGGAAAGGCATTTTTATCGTTTTCCCACAAACTTAAATGGATGTGACAACTAGAACCAGGTTGCCCGTCTTTGTATTTTGACATGAACGTGACACTGATGTCCTGCTGCTCTGCAACTTCTTTGAGACATTGTTTGTAAAGCGCATGGCGGTCGGCCATTGTTAATACTTCAGCATAACGTACGTTCAATTCATGTTGACCAAGGGCAGCTTCACCTTTGGAATTTTCAACTGGAATTCCGGAGTCCCGTAAGTGTCTCCTGACTGCTCCGTTAAAATGCTCCTCTCGTGTACCCTGCAGAGAATGGTAATCCTCAACGTACCAACCGGCAGGTTTTAGTTCTGTATAGCCGCTTTCTGCAGCTTCCTGGAAAGAATTTTGGAAAATAAAATATTCCAATTCAGAACCTGCTTTAGCAGTGAATCCAAGGTCTTCTGCTAAATTAACCTGTTTCCTGAGCATTGAACGTGGTGCGACTTCAGTCAATTCATGTGTTTTGTTTTCTTTTACATCGCAGAGTACCATGGCACTGCGGTCCAGCCAGCTGACTTTTCGTAAAGTTTTGAAGTCTGGAACCAAATGGAAATCACCGTATCCGCGCTCCCAGTTGGTATATTCGTATCCGTCAACGGGTTCCATTTCCATATCTACCGTTACCAGATAATCGCAGCAGTGGGTGCCGTTTTCGACTGCATCCTCCAGAAAAAACTCTGCATCAAAACGTTTGCCCATAAAACGGCCATAAAGATCTGTAAAAACAACGATTACTGTATCAATCTCTCCCGTATCGACTTGCTGCTGAAGTTCTTCCACTGTCAGCATTCCATAAACTTTCATGTATTTCACTTTTTGTGATTCGCCACAGCAGTAGTGTGGTTACAATAAAAAATGCCGGAGATTTCAACTTGTGCTGAACAGCTCCGGCGATTTCGACTCAAAGGATTCTATCAATTATTTAGTATAAAATCAAATTGATTTTGGAGTATTAATGAGATGTTTAAATATATACCCTTCCCGTAATCGTAATGCATGTATACTGTAAAAAATCTGTTCTCTAAAACTATATATCTCTGAATATTCATCATGATTAAGTCAGCAACTCAGATAATTAAGTTCTCATTAAATTATTTATATCTAGGTAAATTCACTAGTTGACACTTGTACCAATGGGTATAAAATTATATTTGAAGGGAAGTTTTACAGGATCCAGCTTTCATTGTAGGTGAGAGTTGATTTACTGCTTTCCTTTATCGGTAAATTAAATTCAAATATTTTCACTATTCTTCTGATAAGGAGGTAGAATGAAAAGTTTGACGGTGTTTTTGACCATTTCTCTATTGGTGCTTGCCATCAGTTGGTTTTTGGTTTCTCCGAACTCAGATAATTTTAGCGTACCGTCTCAAAGAGTTATCACCGGAAAATCAGCTGCTATGACAGAAAAATGGGATGGAAAAGGAAAATTTATTAATATGATCTGGTACTGAAATGAAGTTTTAATTCTTTGTTTTATAGAACTGTTCAAACTGTGATCGTGGGAAATTTTGGTTGGTAGCTTTGCTGAGGACTATTAGCAGATTGAGATAAGAGTGGTGTAGGGTTTAGTGTTATTAAGTCTTAGACTTATTAACGTAAGCTCAACGAATTGAATTATCTTGCTGAGAGACTTCTGTTTCTGTTAATGTTACCAACTCTTAATATTCTTTAATAAAATAAGATATTTTCACAGATGGGTAGTTCAAGACAGTTTGATCACAGTTCCTATTCGGATTCTTACATCCGGGAAATTCTCAGAAATGTCCACAGTATTGCAATGGTTGGTGCAAGTACTACCTGGAACCGTCCCAGTAATTTTGCCATGAAGTATCTGCTTCAAAAAGGATTTAGGGTTATCCCTGTCAATCCCGGTGCAGCAGGTAAGAAAATTTGTGGAGAAACTGTATTTGCAGATTTAACAGCTTTACCCACACCAGTGGATATGGTGGATATCTTTCGTCCTGCTGAAGAAGCACCGGGACTGGTTGAAGAAGCCATTAAGATTGGTGCAAAAGTGTTTTGGATGCAGCTTGAAATCAGTCACTCTGCAGCTGCGAGCAGAGCTGAAGATGCAGGAATGAAGGTGGTGATGGACCGTTGTCCAAAAATAGAATATGCCCGTTTGACTGGAGAGCTTGGCTGGAATGGAATCAATACTGGAGTGATCAGTAATCGCCGGAAGAGGATTTAATGAAAAAACTGCATCCAGATTTTGGTTTTAATACACTTGCTGTTCATGCAGGGACAGCTCCGGATCCTACAACTGGAGCTCGATCTTTTCCAATTTATCAAACTACATCCTATGTATTTGATGATGCAGATCATGCAGCATCACTGTTCAATCTGCAGGCACCTGGTTTCATTTACTCACGGCTGACTAATCCAACTGTTGCTGCTTTGGAAGAAAAACTGGCAACACTGGAAGGTGGACGCGGAGGAACAGTAACCTCATCTGGACATGCAGCAGAAACCTTGGCTCTTTTTCCATTAATGTCGCCAGGTATGGAGGTAATAGTTGCCAATAAACTCTATGGCGGTACGATAAATTTAATGGGCAAAAGCTATCAAAAATTTGGCTGGAATGCTATCTTTGTTGACAGTGATAATCCTGAGGCTTTCCGCAAAGCAGTCAGTGATAAAACCAGAGCAATTTTTATTGAAAGCCTTGCCAATCCCGGTGGAGTGGTCATGGATATTGAAAGTATTGCTAAAGTAGCCGGTGAAGCAGGGGTACCACTAATTGTTGACAATACAATGGCAACTCCTTTTTTGTGCAGACCATTTGAATGGGGTGCAGATATAGTAGTGCATTCCACAACAAAATTTCTTTCCGGACAAGGAAATGCAGTGGGTGGAGTTGTTGTTGATTCCGGTAAATTTTTGTGGCTGGGAAAAGCAAAATTTCCCAGCTTGAGTACACCTTCTCCTGAGTATAACGGTTTGACATTTGCTGAAACTTTCGGAGATCTTGCATATACCATGTACAGCCATGCCATCAGTTTACGTGATCTTGGTTGTTCACAATCTCCAATGAATGCCTGGATTACACTCAACGGTATTGAAACACTTCCCTTGCGGATGGAGCGGCACTGCAGTAACGGTCTGGCAGTCGCCAAGTTCTTAGAAAATCATTCCAAAGTAGAGTGGGTTTCACATGCAGGACTTGAATCCAGTACGTATCATGAACTTGGAAAAAAATATATGCCTGACGGCAGTGGTTCTGTTTTTACTTTTGGAGTAATAGGCGGTTATGAAAGTGGTCTAAAAATGTTGGAAACTGTAGAGTTATTCAGTCATGTGGCCAATATCGGAGATACCCGCTCACTGATTCTCCATCCTGCCTCAACTACACATCGTCAACTCACTGAAGAACAACTTATTTCAGCAGGTGCAGGACCGGAAGTGGTTCGTCTGTCAATTGGAATCGAATGTGCCGAAGATCTTATCCGCGATCTTGATCAGGCTTTGAATCAACTGTCTTAGGATTTGTTTGATTAAAACTGGTTATTTTGCTTCTCAGGCAGGCCAGAGATAATATAAATAACCAATGTATAAAGACAGGAAAAGAAAGCCTTCTTTACGGTCGAGAACATGACCTGTCCAGACAGTTGGCAAGAGCAGCAGAGTCACTCCAAGCATCACATAGAGATCAATAGAGGAAATACCTGTGGCATCGAGTGGAGCGACAAGCCCGGCGATTCCAAGTACAAACATGATATTGAAAAGGTTGGAACCAACAGCATTCCCGATGGCCAGGTCAGCACTTTTCTTGTAGGCAGCCATTAGTGCCGTAGCCAGTTCTGGAGTGCCGGTGCCTATCGAAACAATTGTCAGTCCAATCAGGGCTTCGCTCAGCCCAAACAATCGGGCTAAGTCTACTGCACCGCTCACCAGAAAATTTGCCCCAAAGCCCAGAGTAATGATACCTAAGACCAGGTAACCAATATCCCGCCATAAAGTTTTACTGGTATCTTCCGGGATTTCCATTCCCTCAATTTGATCTTCTTCTGGAGAAGTTCTTTTAACAGTCATGATGTTGCCAATTACGTATCCAACGATGCACAACAACAAAAACGCTCCTTCCAGACGTGATATATGAAAATCCTCCAACAGTACAACCAGCATAAAAGTGGCTCCTGCCAGCAAAGGTACGTCAGCTTTGACAATATGAGAATCGACTTTTAATGGGTGTATCAAGGCAGAGAGTCCTAATATCATGGCAATATTCAAAATATTAGAACCAATTACATTCCCAAGTGCAATTCCTCCCTGGTGTCCAATGGCGGCTTGTACACTAACCAGTGCTTCCGGGACACTTGTTCCCAGAGCTACCACTGTCAGGCCGACAATCAGTGGACTCAATCCCAAATGCAGTGCCAAAGTGACTGCCCCCTGTACCAACCAGTCTGCACCAAAATAAAGCAGAACAAGTCCACCGGTAATAAACAGCACAATTATCAATATTTCAGGCATAATATTTCTCAAACATAAAGTGTAATTGTGGAGTCGAAGGACGTGATTTAATCAATGATCCTTTTCAAGTCGTTTCCCCAAACTGACGACATGATCATTTGTAAAGCCAAGTTTTTGATAGAAAGAGATTACTTTATCGTTACCAGTTCGAATCTGCAAATTGATTTTGGGACAACCCATTTTTCGTAATGCAGTTTCTACAGAGTCCATGATTTGCTGGGCAAAACCCTGACTTTGAAAATCAGGATGTACTGCTAAGTAATTTATCCATCCCCGATGGCCTTCATAACCAGCCATTACAGAAGCAACCAGGTGTTTTTCAAGTATTCCGACCAAGAATAGTTCGGGTTGAATTTTCAGCTTTCTGGCTATATCCTTATGGGGATTATTCCACGGAACGGTTAATTCGCATAGTTGCCAAAGTTCAACCAGAGCATCTTCATCTTTTGTTTGAAACGGTCGGATTGAGAGAGAACGGTTGCTCATTAGTCATTTCTGATAAAAGTGACATTTCTTGAAGACAGCAAGTAGACAGGATACTTGATGCTTTCTAGCACATAAACGGAAATTCCCTGATCTGAGGTCCACCAGTTTGATTCATTAAAAATATCATTCTGTGCAGCTGAAATTTCCAGTCGAATACCTGTACCTTCGAAAACTGTTTGAAAAGCATGGTATGCACGGCGGGTGTGAAAAGCATCAGTAACTAATATTAAATGAAGATAATTCTCCTGCTGACTATATTTCAACAGATCGTATGCTTCATCAAATGTTGAAGTTGCACCGCCCTTGCTTGAGGTTACAGTCTCAAGCGGAGGCTTGAGTTTCAATTCCTTCATCATAGCAAGTGCAATATCCTCGTTTGATGAAAACAAATGTGCAAAACGACTGTTTCTCTTTTTTTCATCTGTCAACAGTAAACGGGATGCATAACCGGCTTTAAAAAGTTCTAAGGCATGTGGAATGCGGGTGGCTTTACCTCCAGAGAGTACGACAATAGCATCGGCACCGCTGGTAGCGTTATTTACAGTGAAAAACTCTGCATAGTTCGTGAGGATTAAACGGTATTGGGAAAAAGCAGTTGTCAGGATTATAAAAACAAAAATTAAGAAAATTAACCAATTTTTCATTTGTTTGAAGCTCCACAGAAAATTAGTCCTGTTTCGGTCAAAATTCCATTCATGGAAATATCGTGGGGTTCTGCAGGTACTCTATCAAGTACTTGGAAATCGAAGGCCAGGGCTAACAAAAAAGCACTGGAGTTTGCTAAAAATTTGTCATAGTAACCTTTGCCGTAGCCAATCCGTCCTCCATTCCGGTCAAAGGCTAAACCGGGAACAATGATTAGTTCAAAGATTTTTGGACTCAATTCAATCCGGGTTTCAGCAGACGGTTCTAAAACTCCCAAGGAGCCGGCACTTAAATTATCAAAGGAATTTAGTTGAGAATGGAAAAGCTCCAGTTTGTCCGGGAGGATGCAGGGAACACCGATCTGTTTACCGTATTTCCAGCCAAGCTCTATAATTTGTCTTGTTTCTGGTTCAGCAGTTTTTGCAAGAAAAATATGAACTATAGCTGCATTTTTGAAGAGATCCCATTTGCTCAGGGATTTCAACATCTCAATCTCCGCCAGTCTTTTTTTTTCTGCAGATAATAATTTACGTTGCCGTATAACGCTTTGGCGTATTTCAATTTTACTCAAAAGCAACGCCTCAGACATCTTTAATAACAGCGCACGGCATCACCTTTCAGGATGGCACCTCTAAAATTTGAAGGGACTTTACCCCAAGAAAAATCATCCTGCACACGAAATAACTTCAATTGACCAATTCTATTAAATTCTATGCTAGAAATAACACTTCCATTGGTCCCCTTTTTTTTAGTGCGAACTCTACGGAAAATTTTGCATTCCTGATCAACTGCTATCCTATTGCGGCGCCCCAAATTGATGCGAACATAAGCTCTATTCGCACGTGACTCAATGATAAATCCGCCAAGAGGAAAACGTCCACGTACAAGACTGCCAAGCTCTTCCCAGAGATCATTTGATTGCGAGAAAACGAAAGTGAATTCATGATTCATTTCGTTTTTCACTGGATCTTCAACACGATAAATCCTGAATCTGATAAAGGTACTCCAGTCATTAGCAGAAACTTTTTCCGGACTGGGTTGGACTCTCATCAAGACTATATAACGTACCCGCAGCCATTTACCTAATTCAATAGTTTGTTTTATCAGTGTGTCTTCAAATTGTCGTAATTTACTTTGCTGAAGAGAAGACCTCAGTTGTGAAAATTCACTCCGGTTCAAGGCTCTTTCAACTCGTAAATTGTCAATTATAGCAAGGTCACCATGTTCCTCCAGGACAGACTGCACAAAACTAACACTCAGTGCTTTGTGGTAACGGGAGAGGTTTTCTGAGAATTGTACCGGAATAAAAGCAACGAATGATTTTGATGTCAGCAACTCCTTTTGAGTTGGAGGAATTGGTACATCTGCTCCGGAATCCAGCGGTGCATTCATGAGCGAGACCCGCTTTTCCTGACATCCACTTAGAAGCAGGAAAAGTCCAAGCCACAAAATCAACGCTTTATAACGGTGGAGGTAATGAAATTCGAAATTCAAAAAATATCTCAATATCGATAATGATCAGGTTTATAAGGTCCCTCAATCGGCAGGTCCAGATACTTTGCCTGTTTTTCACTGAGTTGAGTCAATTTAACGCCTAATTTATCCAAATGGAAGCGGGCTACTTTTTCATCCAGTATTTTTGGCAGCACATAGACTTTGTTCTCATACTCTGTGCTTTTTTCCCAAAGATCAATCTGAGCCATTACCTGATTTGTAAAACTGTTTGACATGACGAAAGCAGGATGTCCTGTAGCACACCCTAAATTTACCAGGCGCCCTTCCGCCAGTAAAATCATTCGTTTGCCGTCAGGCCAGACATATTGATCTACCTGAGGTTTGATGTTATTTTTTTTCAATGAAGAGTCATCATTCAGAGATGCAACATCAATTTCTATATCAAAATGCCCAATATTACAGACAATTGCCTGGTCTTTCATGGCATCCATGTGCTCACGGCAAATGATGTCAGCACAACCAGTTGTGGTGACAAATATGTCTCCCAGCGGTGCAGCTTCATCCATGGTAACTACTTGATAACCTTCCATTGATGCTTGTAATGCACAAATCGGGTCAATCTCTGTTACCAAAACACGGGCGCCCTGTCCGCGTAAGGATTGAGCTGAGCCCTTGCCTACATCACCGTAGCCGGCAACTACTGCAACTTTTCCTGCAATCATGACATCAGTTGCCCTTTTAATTCCATCAATCAGTGATTCACGGCAACCGTATAAATTGTCAAATTTACTTTTTGTAACCGAGTCATTTACATTGAATGCAGGAATCTTCAATGTGCCTTGACGCTCCATTTGTTCCAGTCGATGTACACCTGTAGTCGTTTCTTCTGAGACGCCTTTGATTTCTGCCAGTAAATCCGAACGCTTATCATGAATATAACCTGTAAGATCTCCACCGTCATCCAGCAGGATGTTTGGTCCCTTTCCGCCAGGCCACTCCAGTGTTTGCTCAAGGCACCACCAGTACTCCTCTTCAGTTTCACCTTTCCAGGCAAATACAGGTATGCCAGCCTCTGCCATTGCAGCAGCAGCCTCATCCTGAGTTGAGAAAATATTACAGGAAGACCAGCGAACTTCTGCACCCAGTTCCACCAAAGTTTCGATTAAAACTGCAGTTTCTACTGTCATGTGTAATGAACCTGTAATGCGTGCTCCGGACAGTGGTTTTGAATCCCGGTACTCTTTTCTAAGCATCATCAGTCCGGGCATTTCATGTTCTGCTATTGTGACTTGTTTGCGTCCCAAATTTGCCAGTTCTATATTTGCTACTTTGTAATCCTGTGCTTGAGTTCCCATCCGTTTGACTCCTTCTTGCATGTCGTGAGATTCCCTTTTCATAATTGCTCATGAATAATAGGGCTGTTTAAATAATTTAAGTATGAGCTCTGTGTAAAAGTGCTCTTTGATTTTAGGCTTGAAAAATTATATTTGCTTTTATAATTAATAGCAAGATAAATCATTATATGAACATATAATGATTTACTGCTCTTTGAGATACAGATTAATTTGCCACAAGTTAGTAAAAATTTGTAGAAAAATGCATTATTAAATTATGTTGATAAATTACATAATTAATACAAATTCCTGAAATAACACAATTAATTTGATAAAGTATATACTTAATCAAAATTTTTGTAAAGCGTTGATATATATATTAAATTTATAATTTAATATATATATAATCAAAAAATATTAAATAAAATCAATTATTTTTAAAATATGTACTTGCATTGCATTGTGATTTAGCATATAACAAATCAGACAATTTTAAAATTAAGTTAAAAATTTTGAATACTGAACATTAAATATCACAATATTTTGTACATGGATGTGCAAAAATAATAATGTTCTTACAATGGAAACCCTTTAGCACTTTTTTATGTGGAATGGATAGCATGATTCATACTCTTAATAAAGTCACCCTTAGAAATCAGCATAAAGTTCCGAGAAGAATAAAAACTCGGAGAGCTTCTTTAGCCTCAAAAAGGACTATCAAACAGGATAGACCAGAGAAAAAACTAGCAGAATCCTGGTTGAAAAAGTCTCATTTTGGTTTGCTGGCCCTGTTGATTTTTAGTTCTACATTTTACCTGAGCTCTTTTCTCCCATTTTCTTCAATAAGCTCACCTTCTCTTCCGCTGCAAACACTGCACGAACTAAATATGTTAGCTGCTAATGTCAGCAGTATGCTGGCTGAAAAACCAGTCAGAACTGATAAAATAAAGCAATTATTGAGCGGCAAATTTCCTGGAGTTTCAGAGTTAAACTTTCGCAGTCGTGAACATAATGTAGATAGTATTAAAGCAACCGAAAAAAATAGTACGGAGTTTTTCCGGCAGGTTGGTAATAATGTCTCATTCCAGATACCTGTCGGGACTGCAGCAAACAAAGGAGTATTAATTGTTTCACAGGATTATTCACTTTTTGCTCAAAAATCATTCTGGGTACGTCTATTGATCAGCGGCAGTGTTGCTTTACTTATTGTGGCTTTGCTGGTCTATAAACAAACTCGCAGAATAACGGATCAGGTAGATGTGCTGTGCCGGCATTTTGTGAAGTACCGTCGTGAAAATGAAACAAAAGATTTTTCTACACCAGAATCTACAGAAGTAAAAACATTAATTGGTCAGAGACTTGCGGTTCTGGAGGAACTTTGGACTCGTTTTCAGTCTATGCAGGATGAATTATCGCAAAATGTTGATGAGCTTGAAGATTCCAAACAGAAATTGGAACAAACAGTGACTGATCTGCAACTGGCAAAACAGAAGGAACACCGGTTGGTTGAGTTGGGAAATACAGTAGCAGAGTTTGGACACGATATTCGTAATGCTAATGGTTCTATCTCAAGCTTTGCTACTTTACTGATAAAAATTCTTGATAAAGATCGCATCAAGGCTCTGGATGTTGTACAGGCACTAACCTATATCCGGCGCATAAAAAACTCTTCCAACAATGTGACAGGACTCACAACTGATATTCTGGATTTTGCTTCAGGCAGAATGGAGATTCGTCCTGAAATATACCAGTTGGACGAGTTTCAGGAACAAATAGAGTCTCAACTTGGTTTTATCGACGATCTTCCTTTGCATTATCGTGTTCCAGCAGGGCAACCCGCATTTCTTCTACGCTTTGACGGCCGAAAAATAATAAGAGTAATTGTGAATTTGATAAAAAATTCATGGGAAAAATTCCAGGACTCACCTGAAACAAATGATGGTAAACCAGCACAAATTGAGGTCAGATTTATTCCGCAAAGTATGCGCGAATTAAAAATTCAAGTTGTTGATAACGGTTGTCCTATTGCGGATACGATTTTGTCTACGCTGTTTCAGTCATTTCAGACTGAAGGCAAGGTAGAAGGAACTGGTTTGGGATTGTCAATATCAAAACAGCTAATTGAAGCACATGGAGGAACAATCAGGGGTTGCAATCTTTTGGACAACCGCGGAGTTGTTTTTGAGATTCTTTTACCAGACTGTGTTATTCCTGCACCTTCACGAACTTCACAGAAACAAAATGATTCATTTACACTGAGTGCATAAAATAACGGAGAGCAAAATCTGCTATTGTTGAACCAATATATTTCGGTTGTTCAAACAGGATTGATCCACTCAATTTCCGAATCTGGTTGAATGCAGGAATAGTTGAGGTTTGAAGTAGAATGCTGTTCTTCCAGCAGCATAAAGTCCAAATCATACATGAACGATCGTACAGCCTGATCGACAGAGTCTTCAAACTCTTTTGATTGAACTCGTTTTTGTAATTTAGTATCAATATTATGCAGGTACATCATGTAATTCTTCCAAAATGGTCTTTAAAGAGGGCCGCGCTTCCAGAGTCACTTCCCTGTTATTTCCTGTGAGCAAGTCAAACTGCTACTTTTGTATACTTCATCGGTATTTAAAAAATTTTCTTGAAGAAAAAAAGATGCTGATAATCAAAAACTCTTTCAGTTCGTGATACAAAAAAACTCAGTTAAGCAGCAAAGTTAGACTGGTGTCCTCAGAGTTTTAACAGGATTTAATAAAGCCGTTTATTGCTGTGTCTGCAGCTTGAGTTTGAAAGCTAAGATTGTCATAATCAATACTCTTTCTGTGAAAAATATTTGAGTTAAAAAAATAAGGAAATAATGAAGTGGTTGTGTTTGGGGGCCGCGCTTTTAACCTGGCCCTTGATTCCGTTTGGTGCTTTTGTACGTTTAAAAAATGCTGGTTTATCATGCCCGGATTGGCCGCTTTGCTATGGTCAGTTCATTCCACCTCCCGGCTATGAAATTGCTCTGGAAACAGGACATCGGTTAGTTGCTGTTATTTTAGGTTTCTTAATTATTGCCATCACTATTCTCACATTCCGACAAGATTCTTATTTTCAACATCGTAAACCAGTTTTTGCTGGGCTGATTATAGTTTTTATCCAGGGTATTTTAGGAGCATTGACAGTCACAATGGTACTCTGGCCTCCGATTGTGACTCTACACCTGTTGGGAGGAAATTTATTATTTGGAATACTGGTATATTTGGCCAGGGTAACTTTTCTTGATGCAAAAGGTGATTCTTCAAACTGTCTTGCTCCTAACACTAACACACTGGCTTCTTTAGCACTGGAACGCAGACAACTTTATTGGATGCTTGCAGTTTTATTTGTAATAATCGGCTCAGGTGGATATAACAGCACTACCTCATCGGGTACTCACTGTGAGGCTTTTCCAGGTTGCCACGAGGAAAGCTATTTGTCATTTGGGATGAGTGGTACTGACATTTCAGCCTGGTCTGGGATAGAAGACCATAAACTTCCGCAGGCACCTTTGGATTTTCGAGGACGGTTTCTACCGGAATATGAAAATGAATGGATACACATGCTGCACAGACTGATTGCAGTAAGCGGAGCATTATTCTTGCTGCTGATGTCCTGGCGCTGGTTGAAGAACAGGCATGGCGATCAAATAACAGCTCTTAGTATTATCTTGCTGATACTACTGGAAATATGTATTGGTATAATAAACGCAGTCCTGCGTGTTCCGGCACCAATATCAGCTTTGCATACTGCAATTGCCGCTACTTTGACTGGGATAATATTTTTTACGATTGCAGGGAATCATCATAAAAGAAAAAAATATGAATAATCCATTTTCCAACAAAACTGCTATTTCGTCTATTTTAGTAATTTCAGCCGTTATTTTGTTGCTGTTGCTATGGTTAATTTATTTGCGGGAGCCAACTTCGGCTGGAGATACTATAGATCTAAGTTTTTTACCTGCACTCAATGCTGTTTTAAACTCTCTAAGTGCTATAAGTTTAATACTGGGATATATAGCAATTCGGAAAGAGCAAAAGACACGTCATCTCAAAATGATGATAAGTGCATTAACATTCTCGTTTTTGTTCTTAATTAGTTATTTGACTTATCATGCATTTCACGGAGATACACTGTTTCAAGGAGAGGGATGGATTCGTAATGTGTATTTCTTCATTTTGATTTCACATATTTTGCTTTCAGTCGTTGTCCTGCCTTTGGTACTGACTACAGTTTATTTTGCTGCAACTGGAAATTTTAAGAGACATCCTAAAATTGCCAGAATTACTTTCCCACTCTGGTTGTACGTCTCAGTTACTGGCGTTTTAATTTACCTGTTGCTGAATCATTTATGAAGAGTATAAATGATGTGGAATAATGGAGGTGGATAATTGTTGCAGGAGATACTGCGATCACATAGAGTTTTGAGCGGACTCTTTGTAGGCATACTGAAATGCGGGACTGGGAGAGAACTGCTGTAATTCTGTCCAGTTTTCGCTGATGATTTTTAGTCCATCTGCCTCTTTGATCAGAAAGAGGTGTTTGAGTCCAACATCGTTGAGTGCAGAGGAAGTATAAGTTTGAACAAAACGAACGTGATAGATATTTTTACTCTTCAGTACAGAAAGGTCATTTACCAAAATTCTACGTCGTTTATTTTGGATCATTACATTCTTCTTGTGTGCTTGCCAGTTATCATAATTCCATTTTTCTGTGAGAAAATCTGTGGAATAATATGATAAATACTCTTCAAGATCATTCTCTTCCCAGGCACGTCTCCATGATTCTATTGCACCCAACAAAAGTTGCTGTTCACGTGCAATTTCTTCCTGGGTGGAAAAAGCAACATTTTCTTCAATAATTACTGGTGTTGCTCCAAGTTCAACAGACTGAGTTAATTCGAGAAAATTATTGTTACTAACTGAAATGCAACCTCTGGTGGGAATTGGATTACCTTTTACAGTTCCGTGAATCCAGATGCCGTTCCCGTCCTTTTGTTCAACTACCTGATCAAAATAGTTAGGGTAACTGACTTCAAAAGCACCTGTACCGTAGACATTAGCTCCATTTCCAAAATATTCAGCCAGCTCCCAGCCGGCCCAGGCCTGATTTAACCAATAAATTCCGATTGGGGTTTTGAGGTCACCCTCACGAAATTTATCTCCATCAACCTTGCCGGTAGTGCAGGGGAAAACCTGATGCATTTTCCATGACTCCTGAAACTTGTAAACCATCAGGCGGCAGATAGATTTATCAATAACTACAACTGTTGATCCGGGATAATCATTGAAAATCAAGCCCTGCGGCCTTAGTTCACCAGCCTGCAGGAAGACTGAATTCCAAATGAATATTGTCAGGAAGAAGAAAAAATGTATGATTGCAGTAACTGAAGACTTCATCCGATCTTTCTGTGTTTACGATAAAGCCAGTAAACAATGGAGGAAACCATCACCAACGGAAGCAAGGTAAGGATAATAGTTGTAGCGTAAAACGCCTCTAATGTTTCCTCAGTGGCAGTAAAGCAGACTGCACAGGCATTGGCTCTTTCTGGCAAAAGGGAAAAAATATAAACCAGTGTTAATTGTAGTACAAATTTAAATTTCATGCCGCACATTTAATAGCATTTAATTGATGTATTGTTTAGCTGCAGGGTGGTCAGCTCAAATAAACCAACACATAGAGCACCGGCCAAATGCAGACCACGAAATACCACAAAATTTGGAGGGGAAAAACTGCCTCAGGAGTAATAGGATTCTTTGAAGATCCTAAACGGTTCCAGGCATATATCAGCACTGAAAGAGCCCCAATCACATGAAAAGCATGTGCACCAATTATTAAATAGAACAAACCCCCGTAAACGCTGGATGATAAAGTGAGCCCAAACTCAAGAAGTTGTACCCACTCATAACCTTGGGACAGCAAAAAGAAGATACCAAATAAAATTGAAATTCCAAACCAGCGCCGTCCTGACGAGATTTTGTCTTGCTGGAGCAATCTTCTTGAATAGCCCATCAATAATGCACTGACTAACAATACCAGAGAGTTTAAGGCAGTGGTTTCAATAGCCAATCTTGGCTGCCCCCAGGGTGGCCATTCAGTCAATCCTGCACGGATCACCATGTGTGCACTGATGAGAGCAGCAAAAAACATAGCTTCTGTGACCAAGAAAATCAGCATTCCGATAACACCATTAGAAACCGGAGGCTTGCTTCTCTTATTTGCTGCATATAATGGGATTTCTGATGTGGTCAACAAAACCGACTGACTGGAAATATTTTTCACAAACGTTGCTCAACACAAGATTTGTCTGCAATACAATCTATCCACTGGTCACCTTCTGTCATCATAACATCAGGTGCTGCACCAAAAAAGAATACACCAAGAAGGCACATAGATAGGATAAGTAAAAACCAAATTATTTTTTTCTCAAACTTCAAATGCATGAAATTGGCAGCAACCAGGAATGCTTTAACGACTGCTATTCCAAAGGCTGTTAATATAGTCAGGGCTGGTATTTCCAGCATGGGACCTGCCACACTGAGGGCCAACAAAATCAGCAGCCAAAACCATATTTTTATATAATTGGGATGTGCGTACGTTTCACTCATAATAAAACCTGTAACGGGATGAAAGTTATATTTAGAAATTTGCAATATACAAAAGTGGAAACAGGAAGATCCAGACAAGATCAACAAAGTGCCAGTAAATACCAATCAATTCCACACGTTGATAATTGTGTCCTTTGCGGATATCAAATGATATGAGAGCCATGATAACCATTCCGCCGATTACATGCAGGGCATGCAAGCCCGTCATTGTATAATAAAACGACCAGAAGAGGTTATCAGTCAGTGTATGGCCATGCAGTATTTTGCCGGTGTATTCATAGGCTTTTATGCCTAAAAATACAAAACCTCCGCCAATGGTATACCAGATATAGGTGAATGACTTGGCACTATCACCTTTTTCAATAGCTGCATGAGCCAGCACGATACTTAAACTTGAAGTCAAAAGTACAAAAGTGTTGATTGCACCGGCAGCAGTACTTGTCAGCGAAGCATCTTCAAATCCAGGAGTACCATTCAGTTTAAAGAGTACAAAGCAGACAACTAAGCCGCCAAAAATAAATATTTCTGAAGCGAGCAGCCACCAAATTGCTAATCGTCCTGATGGTACGCCGGTAGCACTGCGGTGTGTTGCGATAGGCCCATGCGTCGACATATGAATTCCTTTATGAAATGGTTAATAATCTAAACAGGAGTAATACTTTACTACTGTGTTATGAATATAATATTCAGCTCTTTTTAGGAGCTTCATTTTGCGGCCAATAATCCTCATCACGCCCCGGAACACTGTACTCATAAGGCCCCCGATACACTGTAGGCAAAACTTTGAAATTACCATGAGGAGGAGGTGATAGAGTAGTCCACTCCAAAGTGTTGGACTTCCAGGGATTTTCAGTAGCCTTTTCACCTTTGAACATACTGTGGAAAAAGTTATAAACAAAAATCAACTGAAAGAAAATCATGACGATCAAACTGTAAGTCGCAAAGACCCGGATGTCCTGCAGTTCTTGTGTGGCAAGATCCGGAAAATGATCGTAATTGTAAATCCGTCTATGCTGACCGGCCAATCCCAGAAAGAATAGCGGCAGGAAAATACAGTTGAAAGGAATAAATGTGCCCCAGAAATGAATTTTGCCCAATGTTTCGTTCATCATCCGGCCAAACATTTTTGGAAACCAATAAGTCAGAGCAGCAAACATTCCTATAATTGTAATTGGAAAGAAGGTGTAATGAAAGTGGGCCAGCACGAAATAAGAATCGTGAAAGTACACATCCATTGCACTCGCACCAAGATAAATGCCTGTAACTCCTCCAATCAGGAAGGCTGCTAAAAAACTCAAAGCCCAGAGCATTGGAGTTTTTAGTTCTATTGATCCACCGTAAAGGGTGGCGATGTAACTGAACATCATTTCTGCAAGCGGAATTGAGATTAAAACAGTTGTCACTGTAAAAACATTGGCCATCCGAGGGTCAATACCGGCAATAAACTGATGGTGAGCCCAGACCACGAAAGACAGGCCACCTGTCGCAAATGCAGTGTAAAGTACTGTTCGATAACCGAATAATTTTTTTCTGGAAAATACTGTGATTATTTCTGCCACAATTCCCATAGTAGGTAGTAAAACCACATATACCTCAGGATGTCCAAAAAACCAGAAAAGATGTTCCCAGAGCAGAGGATCTCCTCCTGCTGACGGCAGGAAAAAAGTTGTGCCGACTCTCTGATCCATAAAGAGCATTACAGCCCCTGCTACCAGAGGACCTACTGATGCCATAAACAAAATAACTGCTACAACGATAAACCAAACTGCTATCGGAATGTCCAGCATTTTCATTCCTGGAGCACGGGCATTCATTGCGGTAGTCACAAAATTAATTCCGCCCAGTAAAAAGGATATAAATTCTAAAGCAACAGCAAGCAGCCACAATGAAGCTCCCCAGTCTGTCAGGCTATATTCCGCAACAGATGAGAGTGGAGGGTATGCTGTCCAGGCACCTCCAAATCCTCCACCTTTGACGAAGAATGAAAGGATCAAAACTAAGGCGCTAACCAGAAATATTTGATATGATAGTCGATTAAGACGTGGAAAAACCATATCATCACAACCAATCATCAATGGTATCAAATAGTTTCCAAAACCGGCAATTAGGACCGGCATGGCAACCCAGAAAATCATGATTGTTCCGTGATTTGTCACCAGCATATTATATTCCCCGGGACCTACCAGACCATAGAGTGGCACCAGATCTCCTGGAAATGCCAACTGCATCCTGAAAGCGTAGGCAAAATAGCCTCCAACAATTGCCATGATCATGCCGGTAAAGATGTACTGCATGGCAATGATCTTGTGATCAATCGGTAGAATATATTTGTATAAAAAACTCAGTTCTTCATGATGTTCCGCATGAGTGTCTGTTGCGACTGCAGATGTTGACTGACTCATATTTATTCCTCCTGAAAGTATAATGTATTAAAATTTACTGGCTAACAGCACAGCAAAAGAATTCTCGCTTTCGACCTGCGAGGTATTAGACGGCAAGGGAGTCTTGGTGCCCAATCTTTTTTGATAATGACTCTCGTAAGTCCCATTTTTTATTTGGGCAATCGTTTCGTCATAACTCTCTTTGGTATGAACGGTAATTGCACCACCCATTATACCGTGACCGTAACCGCACATTTCTGCACATTGAATATCAAATGAGCCTGTTTTTGTCGGTTTAAACCAGCCTTTGATTGTTCTGCCGGGCATTGCATCCTGTCTCAGGCGAAACACCGGTACTGAGAAGTTATGAATTACATCACGTGCCTGTAGTTCAAAGTGATATGTTTCTCCTACTTTTACATGCAGGTCATTTACTGTAGCAATGTCATCAGCAGTATCCAGGACTCCATCCGGCCCAGAGTCAACGAAAGACCAGCTCCATTGCTGGCCAATGACACGGATCAGATTGTCTTTCGGCGGAAGAGTCTGTTTGATATTGACCCAGACGAAGATATTGGCCGCAATGATCACAACATCCATTGCAATCACAGCATAGTGAGGATAATGTGTCCATCTCGTTTCTCTGTGTTTCTCGCCTGTAATGTACTTGGCCTTCGTACCTTCTTTCCTACGGAATTTCAGGATAAAATATACAAGTGCTCCAAATGTCAGAAAAAACCAGAAACCTATGATTAAAGTAATCAAAAGAAAAAGGTTGTCTATATCCCCTGCAAATGAGGACGCATTATGTACAAAATATTCAATCATATTAGTTTTTACCTGTAAATCGTTATTCGCATTCCAGCGAAAAAATTGAAAGTCTTCTTATCTTCAGTATTCAGGGTATCCTAATTAAATGCAAAAACGTAGGCACCCAGCATAAATAAAATACATCCTCCAAGGGTAACAAAAAACACTTTTGATGCCATCACATCGGAATCACTTTTCTCCATAATCCTCCAAAACAATTTATAATAAAAATTAATAAAATAGCCTGTCCAACACTAAAACAGTGCTCAGGACCGGCAGGTAAATAATGGATGCTAGAAAAACCTTACGCGCATTATTTACGCTACTTTCTAGAAAAAATAAAGTAATAACTGCTAAAAAACTAATTCCCAGCAATATTGAACCTATCAGATAAAGCAAACTTCCCTGACCGATCATGTAAATGACAGCACTGGTTGCGAAGAGCAATAAACCGTAAAGCAGCATCTGTACTCTTGTATTATGACCGTTAGAGTCTTCCAACGAAAGCATTTTGAAACCGGCTTTTCGGTAATCGTCACGATACATCCAGGCAATTGCAAAAAAATGTGGAAGCTGCCAAAAATAAAGCAAAGCAAAAATTGGTAAGACTTCCCAGTCCAACTGGCCCCTGGCTGCTGTCCAACCCATCACCGGTGGTAATGCACCAGTTATTCCTCCAAACCAGGTATTGGCGGTGGTTCTTGTTTTTAACGGAGTGTAAATCAGGACATATGAAATTAATGTCAGTAAACCTAGTGAAGCTGTAAGCAGGTTTAGACTTAACCATAAAGTCAGGAAACCTCCAATGCTAATCAAAATACCAAAAACAAAAACCTCACTCCTGCTAAGTCGTCCCATTGGTAAAGGACGGTTTTTTGTGCGACTCATTTTTGAGTCAGGTATTTGCTCCTGCCATTGGTTAAGTGTATGTGCACCAGCACCTATCAGTGCTGTACCAATGAGCAGATTAAGCAGCACAAAAGAGTCAACCATGCCGTCTACAGGAATAATATAACCTAGTACAGTACTGAAGAGCACGCTGAACAACAGGCGAGGCTTGGTCAGGGTAATGTAATCTTTTATCTTGCTGGCAGGAATGGTTTTGTAATTAGTAATACTGTTAACTTTTGTTTTCATAAATTGGGAAGCAATTTTTCGTTAGCCGAGCTAAAGATTATTTGTAACCGTGAAGAGTATCATATGAAGCAAGATGTGTTTCAAGCTTAAAATAATAAAAAAAGTTTCTGCTTAAAATTTCTTAGTCAAAGATGAAGATTCTGTCTGTTTCAGTATTTACTTGATGGCCCCAATCCCACGTAGAATAATTTCGGTTACTTCTTTTTTTGCATTTTCAAACTGACTGTTTGAAAATGGCTCGCCATTGTTCAATGTTTTGATCTGATGTCCAAAATCTGCATAATGCTGAGTTGTGGCCCAAATCATATAAAAAAGACTGCGCATGTTGGTGCTGCGTAGTTTACCTGCCTTTACCCATTTTTGCAAACAAACTTCTCTTGATTCAATCCACTCACGCAGAGTTGTTTCCAGATGCTGTTGGATAACAGGTGCACCCTGCATGATTTCGGAAGCCCAAATTTTTGAGGCATTTGGACGGGCACGTGAGAGATTCATTTTGGCATGGATATAGTCCGTCAGTGCTTTTACTGGATCGTCAGAATCATCAAATGTATCTGCTGCATGCAGCCATTCCTGCAGGATATCATCCAGCACCCTGCGGTAGAGTTCCTCTTTGGTCGAAAAATAATAATGCAGGTTGGCTTTGGGGATGCCTGCGAGTTCTGCAATCCGTTTGGTGGTACTCCCTTTATAGCCTTGTTCAGCAAAAATTATTTCTGCTGCAGCCATTATCCGGCGTTCATTATCTTCTCTAACCTGTAATTTTTGAGAGATTTGTTTTTTCTTGTTTTTCATGATTTGTAGATTTTTTTCGAAAAAAGACTTGACACAGGTACGGTCAGCATCGTATATTTTCCTGACCAATTGGTCAAGATGTGTTTTTTACAGGTTTCTGGCAAACAAAATTTAATTCCGGATACCAACTAATAATTAGTATTTTAAGGAGAAAAAATGATAGTTCGCAGCGGGTTGATTCAAATGGCCCTTAAAGGAGACACCTCAATGGCTCCAGAAGAAATTACTAAAATAATGATTGAAGCTCATATTCCTTATATTGAGGAAGCCGGAGAAAAAGGGGTGCAGGTGCTTTGTATGCAGGAGGTTTTCACTCAACCTTATTTTTGCCCCAGTCAGGACAAAAAGTGGTATGCAGCAGTTGAGAAGATTCCAGAGGGACCAACTACTAAACTTATGCAGGAATATGCAAAGAAATATAATATGGTGATTGTGGTTCCGATTTATGAAGAAGAAATGACTGGAGTCTATTACAACACTGCAGCAGTGATTGACGCAAATGGTGAATATCTGGGTAAGTACCGAAAAACGCATATTCCGCAGGTTGCCGGTTTTTATGAGAAATTTTTCTTCAAACCTGGAAATTTAGGTTATCCGGTTTTTGAAACTGCATACTGCAAACTTGGAGTGTATATCTGTTACGACCGCCATTTTCCGGAAGGTTGGCGTGCATTGGCCTTGAACGGTGCAGAGTATATTGTTAATCCTTCAGCTACGGTTGCAGGACTTTCCCAATACCTCTGGGAATTGGAACAACCGGCCTCAGCTGCAGCAAATGGCTGTTACATTGGTGCAATTAACAGAGTAGGTTCAGAAGAACCATGGAATATTGGTACATTTTACGGTTCCAGCTACATTGTAAGTCCCCGTGGAAAAATTGAAGCACAATTGGATGATAAATCTGACGGCTTACTGATTCATGATATGGATATGGATGCAGTCCGTGAAATTCGTAATCTTTGGCAGTTCTTCCGTGATCGTCGTCCGGAAATTTATGGAGATTTAACTGCACTGCAATAACTGTCAGGACCGGCGGCATTCTATTAAGTCTGCCGCAATTCAAAGCTGAGAAAACACATGAACACTATTGATGTCCGTTGCGGACGTTTGTCGCAGGAAGAACTTTCTGCAAATTTTTCTGATGCACACCCACCCTTGAAAGCCGGCAATGCCATTATTGAGGCAAGTCGCTGCTACTTTTGCTATGACGCACCTTGTGTTGAGGCCTGTCCCACTTCAATTGATATTCCAAATTTTATTCGCAAAATCACTACTGGAAACCTGAAAGGTTCTGCAAATGATATTCTGGCACAAAATATTATGGGTGGTATGTGTGCCAGAGTTTGCCCAACAGAAATCCTCTGCGAAGGAGCATGTGTGCGGGAAACCCAGGAACATCAACCTGTGCGCATTGGTGAGCTGCAGCGTTATGCAACAGACTGGTTCTTTGAATCAGGAGAAACTATTTTCGAAAGAGAGAAAGCTACAGGAAAGCGCATTGCGGTTATCGGTGGCGGACCTGCAGGACTATCATGCGCACATAAACTTGCGGTCTCAGGTCATGAGGTTGTAGTTTTTGAGGCACGAGAAAAATTAAGTGGACTAAACGAATATGGGATTGCAGCCTATAAAACGGTCAACAATTTTGCTCAGCGAGAAGTGGATTTTATCTTAAAGTTGGGAGGAATCGAAACTCGAACTAATCAAAAGCTGGGTCAGGATATCCAACTAAACGATATACGGAAAGAGTACGATGCAGTATTTCTGAGTTTAGGCTTGGGTGATGTTAATTCTTTGGGCCTGGAAAATGAAGAACTGGACGGTGTTTTTGATGCAGTCGAGACGATTGCAGAGTTACGCCAATCCGGTAATCTGAGTAAAATTGCAGTTGGTAGGCGTGTTGTCGTAATCGGTGGAGGAAACACGGCAATTGACATTGCAGTGCAAATTAAAAAACTTGGTGCAGAAGATGTAACTTTGGCCTATCGGAGAGGTCCGGAACAGATGAGTGCAACCTGGAAAGAACAGGAATTTGCTCAGACAAACGGTGTACGGGTCAAACATTGGGTTGCACCAACAAGACTGCAGTCTGAAAATGGTCATGTGTGCGGAATTGAGTTTGAATGTACTGAATTGAATCCGGAAGGCAAATTAACCGGAACAGGAGAAATACGTTTGATGGAAGCAGATGTTGTCTTTAAAGCGATTGGTCAAACCTTGCAGGAAACAATTTTTTCTGCTTCAGAAATGCCAAAGCTTGAAGGAGGAAAAATTGCCATCAATACAGATTATGAAACTTCACTTGCCGGAGTATGGGCTGGAGGAGATTGTGTACGTTCCGGTGAAGATTTAACTGTGCAAGCAGTTGAAGACGGCAAACAGGCGGCTTTGTCGATTAACAGAAAATTGCAGTAAAACAATACGAACGAATCGTTCTCTGGCCGAAAATAATAAATCATAAACAATAAAGTCTTTATATATTGTAATTTCCATTTATGCGGATAATACCAATAATTCTAAAATAATAATCATAAACCCAATATGGCTGATTTAAGTTGTAATATAGCCGGAATCAAGGCACCAAACCCATTCTGGTTAGCCTCTGCACCTCCGACAGATAAATTGTATAACGTTGAACGTGCTTTCCGTGCAGGTTGGGGGGGAGTAGTCTGGAAAACATTGGGAATAGACCCTCCAATTGTTAATGTAAGTTCACGTTATGGTGCAGTACACTATAACGGACAACGCATGATGGGACTGAATAACGTGGAATTGATTACAGATCGTCCGCTCGAAGTAAACCTGCAGGAAATAAAACAGGTTAAAAAGGATTGGCCGGACCGTGCAGTAGTTGTCTCGCTGATGGTTCCCTGCAATGAAAAAGACTGGCAGTACATTATTAAAAAAATTGAAGACACAGGTTGTGATGGAGTGGAACTCAATTTTGGCTGTCCACACGGAATGTCTGAAAGGGGCATGGGAGCAGCAGTAGGACAGGTACCAGAATACATCGAAATGGTTACCCGCTGGGTCAAGGAGTGTACAGATTTGCCTTGTCTGGTAAAATTGACTCCGAATGTTGCTGATATCCGTCTGGCTGCACGTGCAGCAAAGGCCGGAGGAGGTGACGGTGTGGCTTTGATCAACACTGTAAACTCAATCATTTCGGTCGATTTGGATTTAATGGCACCTGAACCGACAATTGATGGAAAAGGATCTCACGGGGGTTATTGTGGTCCGGCAGTTAAACCAATTGCTTTGCACATGGCGACTGAAATAGCCAGAGATCCGGAAACTAAAGACCTGCCTCTTTCTGCGATTGGCGGAATTTCAAATTGGCGGGATGCAGCTGAATTTATTGCAATGGGTGCAAGAGGAGTTCAGGTTTGTACTGCAGTTATGCATTATGGTTTCAAAATTGTGGATGATATGCTTGACGGCCTGAACAACTGGATGGACGAAAAAGGCTATGAAACACTGGAAGATTTCAGAGGTCTGGCAGTTAAAAATGTGACGGAGTGGCAATATCTTAATTTAAAATACGATATAAAGGCCCGTATTGACGAATCGACTTGCATCCATTGTGGATTGTGTCATATTGCATGCGAGGACGCTTCGCATCAGGCCATTCGTGAACTTAAAGCAAATGGAGAGCGACGTTTTGAGGTGCTTGATGATGAGTGCGTGGGCTGTAATCTATGTATGTTTGCCTGTCCTGTACCGGACTGTATAACAATGGAAAGAGTTGATTCAGGAACAGAGTATCAGAACTGGACAACCCATCCAAACAATCCGATGCGTGTGACAGAAAATTAAAATAAGTAGAATTTAAAAAAAATAAGGAGACAAGATGTCAGTAATAATTAAAGGTGGAACCATAGTAAATGCGGATCAGACTTTTCGCGCTGATGTTTATTGTGAGGATGGAATTATTCAGGCAGTAGGACCTGATATGGATGCACCTTCAGGAGTGGATGTGGTTGATGCCGGTGGCTGCTATGTAATGCCTGGTGGAATTGATCCGCATACACACATGGAATTACCGTTCATGGGCACAGTTGCCTCAGAGGACTTCTTTTCCGGAACAACAGCGGGTGCCGTTGGTGGCACAACAATGATTATAGACTTTGCCATTCCGGGGCCTCAGGAAGATGTTTTGGAAACCTATCATAAATGGCGCGGTTGGGCAGAAAAGTCTGCAACCGATTATAGTTTTCATGTAGCAATAACATGGTGGGATGATTCAGTACATGAGGCCATGGGTACGCTTTGTCGTGAACATGGAGTCAACAGCTTCAAACATTTCATGGCCTACAAAGGCGCAATCATGGCAGATGATGAAACTCTGGTCAATAGTTTCACCCGAGCAAGAGAACTGGGTGCGCTTTGTACTGTCCATGCAGAAAGCGGTGAATTGGTTGACCATTTTCAGACCAAAATTTTCGAGAGCGGAATTACCGGACCGGAAGGACATCCGCAATCCAGACCTCCTCAAGTTGAAGGTGAAGCTGCAAACAGGGCAATACGTTTTGCACAACTGCTGGATGTGCCTTTGTACGTGGTGCATAATTCATGTGCACACTCACTCAATGAAATTGCCCGTGCCAGGCGTGAAGGTCAGCGCGTGTTCGGAGAAGTTCTGGCGGGACATTTGCTGGTGGATGACAGTGTTTACCGCAACCCTGATTTTGAATTTGCAGCAGCGCACGTAATGAGTCCGCCTTTCCGGCCGAAAGGCAATAAAGAAGCTCTCTGGCGCGGACTGCAGTCAGGTGATTTGCAAACCACTGCAACCGATCACTGTTGTTTTTGTGCAGACCAAAAAGCAATGGGTAAAGATGACTTCCGTAAAATTCCAAATGGAACAGGCGGAGTTGAAGACCGGATGCATGTGCTCTGGACTCATGGTGTAAATACAGGACGTTTGACGATGAGTGAATTTGTGGCAGTTACATCTGCAAACACGGCTAAAATATTCAACATTTATCCACGTAAAGGTTTGATTGCAGCAGGAAGTGATGCAGATATTGCTATTTTTGATCCACAGGCCACTCATACAATTTCCGCAAAAACTCATCACCAAAATGTTGATTTTAATATCTTTGAAGGCATGGAGTTAACTGGAATCAATGTGGCAACAATCAGTCAGGGCAAACTGGTATACAAGGAAGGTGATGTTCGGACAGAACGTGGTGTTGGTCGCTATGTAGATCGTCCATGTTTTGCTTCCTATTATAGTGCAGTTGAAAAGCGCAGTTCTGCAACTGCTCCAACTTCCGTTGAGCGGGCGTAATAATGGCAGAAAAATCACTGGTTGTAAAAGCCAGCAAAGTTGACCTTGTTTTCCAAACTGCAGACGGACCAATTCAAGCACTTTCTGAAATAGATCTGGAGATAGAAAAAGGAGATTTTATTTCTCTGATTGGGCCTTCAGGTTGTGGAAAAACGACTTTGATGCGAGTGATTGCAGATCTGGAAAAACCAACCAGAGGTGAGATTTCCGTAAACGGTATGACACCTGAGGAGGCTCGTCTGCAGCGTGCCTACGGTTATGTTTTTCAAGCGCCTGTACTTTATCCGTGGCGTACAGTTGAGGGTAATCTCAAATTGCCTTTGGAAATCATGGGTATTAAAAAAGAGGAACAATCAGAACTGATTGGTCAGGCACTGGAGATGGTGGAATTGACAGGTTTTGAAAAAAAATTCCCCTGGCAGCTTTCGGGCGGTATGCAGCAACGTGTCTCAATTGCACGCGCTCTTACTTTTTCACCTGATTTGTTGTTGATGGATGAACCTTTCGGAGCACTCGACGAAATCGTCCGTGATCAGTTGAATGAGCATTTTCACAAATTATGGGAACAAACACATAAGACGGTTGTTTTTGTTACGCACTCAATTCCCGAAGCAGCTTATCTTTCAACAAAAATTGTGGTTATGTCTCCCAGGCCGGGGAAGATAATTGATGTGATCAAAAGTACTCTTCCCGAAAAGCGTACACTTGATATGCGGGAGACCAAGGAATTTCTTGAACTGTCACACCGCATCCGTGAAGGTTTGCGTGCAGGACACAGTTATGACTGAGTTTTAGTATGAATTGGCGGACTTCATCATTCTTATCGATTGCAGCAGTTCTGGCCTTTACCACAGTAATTTGGTATGGGGCAGCAGTATATCTCAACTCTGCAGTTTTGATCGACAAGTATGAGCGCAGGAATATCGAGTGGGATCTCCCCAGACTGGTTGAAGATTCCTGGGCCATGAAGCGTCCTATCATGCCGGCGCCGCATCAGATTGCCCTGGACTTGAAGAAATCAATCTTTGGTTACAAGATAAATTCTAAGCGCAGCCTAATCTATCACAGTTGGGTGACTATTTCTTCTACTCTGGTTGGTTTTGCAATGGGAGGAGTTTTGGGGATTTTGCTGGCAGTAGGAATAGTTCATGTTCCAACACTCAACAAAAGTGTCTTGCCCTGGGTTATTGCCTCACAGACAATTCCAATTTTAGCAATTGCACCAATGGTCATAGTTGTTTTGGGTGCAATTGGTGTGACTGGACTTTTACCAAAAGCATTCATTTCAGCATATCTTTGTTTTTTTCCAATTGTAATTGGAATGGTCAAGGGCTTGCGCTCACCCGATCCAATGCATCTGGATTTAATGAAAACATACAATGCTACTCAAGCCCAGACTTTTAGAAAACTGCGCTGGCCCTCTTCAACTCCATTTTTGTTTGCAAGTTTCAAGGTCTCAATAGCTATCAGTTTAGTTGGAGCAATTGTGGGAGAATTGCCTGCAGGTGCAAGGGCCGGCTTGGGAGCCCGTTTATTAACAGGATCATATTACGGTCAGACAGTGCAAATTTGGAGTGCGTTGATACTGGCCTCGATTATTGCCGGATCATTTGTATATCTGATGGGTGCAATGGAAAGTAAAGTTCAAAAAAGAATGGGGATACAGGCGTGAAAATTTCCGGAATTCTTTATTGGTTTTTCATAAGCAGTTTTGCAGTCCAATTTTTCTTTTCGGGAAACTGGATGTCACTTGGTGAAAATACAGCTTTGTTATCTTTGCTGCCCTTGATTGGCGCAGCTGTTGTTCTATTCCGCAAGGGATTTACTGAACAGATACTGGGTAAAACTACAATTACTCTGCTGGTTGCCGGAGGTTGTCTGGCGACTTTGAACAGTGTGCATCTTGTAGATTCCGAGACAATCTCATGGGGATTCTGGCTTTATGTTGTTTCCATTCTCGGTCTGATTTGGAAAGTCATGGGGCTCTGGTCAAATGTAGATACCAGGCTCAACAAAAAAATGGCAATCGCCATTAATCTGCTGGTACCATTGCTGTTTGGCGGAATGCTGCTGTATTTATGGGAAATTGTCACTGTAGGTTTTCAGGTACCACAAGTTTTGTTGCCCTCACCGTCATTAATTGGAGTAGCCTTTGTAAAATCAATGGATACTCTCTGGGCTGATTTTCAGCAGACATTTATGAAGGCAGTTTTGGCTGGTTTTTTCCTGGGCTGCGGTTCTGGGTTTTTTGTTGCAATCCTAGTGGATAAAGTGCCTTTTTTACAGCGTGGTTTGCTGCCGTTGGGTAACCTTGCCAGTGCCCTGCCCATTGTTGGAGTGGCACCGATAATGGTGATGTGGTTCGGCTTTGACTGGCAGTCAAAAGCAGCAGTGGTGGTGATGATGACTTTTTTCCCGATGCTGGTAAATACTCTCACAGGATTAAGGTCAACTGAGCGGATGGAACTTGATATGATGCACTCCTATGCTGCAGATTACTGGCAGATGTTTTTGAAGGTGCGTCTTCCGAATGCACTGCCTTTTATTTTTAATGCATTAAAGATCAACTCTACATTGGCATTAATTGGTGCAATTGTAGCGGAGTTCTTTGGTACGCCGATTGTCGGAATGGGATTTCGAATCTCTACCGAAATCGGCCGCATGAATGTTGACGTCGTATGGGCATCCATTGCGGTGGCAGCATTGTCCGGGTCGTTATTTTATGCACTGTTGGCTTTTTTGGAGCGGCAGTTCACAGGATGGCACCCTTCTTTCCGAGTCGGCTGACTTGTTAGAGTGAGTTAGTCTAAATTATAACCTCCAATGGAGTGAGAAATGAAGATAATGAATAAAGCAGTGATGGCAATGCTGGCAGTTGGGCTGGCATTTTCCGCACAAGCAGCAGATAAAGTGACCATTCAGTTGAAGTGGGTCACGCAAGCTCAGTTCGCAGGTTACTATGTAGCCCAGGACAAAGGGTTTTATCAGGCCGAAGGACTGGATGTGACAATCAAGCCTGGTGGTCCGGACATTGCGCCGCCGCAGGTGATTGCAGGTGGAGGAGCAGATGTTGTCATCGACTGGATGCCTTCAGCTTTGGCATCACGTGAAAAGGGTGTGGCACTGGTAAACATTGCCCAAATTTTCAAAAAGTCCGGTATGATGCTCACCTGTCGCAAAGACAGCGGAATTAAATCTCCAGCCGATTTTCGTGGAAAAACGTTGGGAGTTTGGTTTTACGGTAACGAGTATCCGTTCCTGAGTTGGATGAGCAAGTTGGGTATCCCAACAACTGGTGGTTCAAACGGTGTGACTGTTTTGAAGCAGGGTTTTAATGTGGATCCAATTCTGCAGAAGCAGGCAGAATGTGTTTCAACTATGACTTACAACGAATACTGGCAGGTTGTTGATGCTGGACTCAGCCCTTCAGAACTGGTTGTTTATAAGTATGAAGACCAAGGTGTTGCCACTTTGGAAGACGGTTTGTATGTCATGGAAAAAAATCTGAGAAAAAAGGCTTTCGTCAATAAAATGGCCCGCTTCCTCAAAGCTTCAATCAAAGGCTGGAAGTATGCAGGTGATCATCCTGATGAAGCAGCAGATATTGTCTTGGAAAATGACGATACTGGTGCGCAGACAGAAAAACATCAGCGTCGGATGATGCGTGAAATCAGTAAGTTGGTAGGTGATCAGCCCCAAGGTATTGGGTATCTTATCCCAGCTGATTACAGGCGTACAGTCAAAGTTCTGATGTCTTCAGACTCTGATCCTGTCATCACTAAAAAACCTAAAGGTGCATGGACTCACAAGATCTGGGATGCAATGTAATCTCAGTTGAATTTTAGTCCGGAAGCACTGCTGCCCAGCAGTGCTTCCACCCCGCCTCTTTATTTCCGCAAATTCAATTCCCATAGTTATTTTAAATTCTACATTTTAATAGCCGATATTCGTTCCTGTTTTTGACCTAGGTATAACTGGCAACTTTTATAAATTCAGGTAGAAATTGATGGTAGAGTTTCATTACTGAAACTGACTGTTGAGTTATATCTGCAAAAAAACAAAAAATGAAAACCAAAATAGAAATTACCAGAGACTGGTTACCGCGCTATACTGGAACTGAGATTACAGAATTTGGCGATTATATATTATTGACAAATTTCAGCAATTATCTGACCAAATTTGCAAAACGTTTTGACTGTGAAATCAGAGGTAAAGGCTGTCCGATGCAGACTGCAACTAACAGGAACGGCCTTAGCATCATAAACTTTGGAATCGGCTCCGCAAATGCCGCCACCATCATGGATTTGCTGACTGCCTGTAATCCAAAAGGAGTTTTGTTTTTAGGCAAGTGTGGAGGCCTGAAGCAATCTGCAGATATTGGACGCTATATTATTCCGATTGCAGCCATCCGCGGAGAAGGAACGAGCGATGATTATTTGCCTCCTGAAGTTCCAGCTTTACCTTCTTTTAAGCTGCATAAATTTGTTTCTGATACACTGCTAGATTATGGACAGGAATACCGCACCGGAGTCATATACACGACAAACCGTCGAGTCTGGGAGTGGGATACAAAATTCCGCAAACGCCTGATCAATCTTTCCGCCATTGGCATTGACATGGAAACCGCAACTCTCTTTATTGTGGGGCATGCAAACAAAATTTCTCGTGGAGCAATTCTGCTTGTCTCTGATATGCCGCTGCTGCCTGAAGGAGTTAAAACACAGGAAATGGATAAGAAAGTTACTGCGAAATATGTTGACATGCATCTCGAAATGGGAATCCAGGCCATGACTGATATTGAAGAAAAAGGTGAAGAAATAAAACACTTTGGTTATTGACTGCTGAACCTTGCTTTAGTGAGGTAGACTATGATTACTGTAACTCCGTCCCAAAGAATACGCCCCACTGCCGTGGCTTCCATGTTTTATCCGGGAAATTCCGTGGAACTCCGGAATACAGTGAGAAAATTTTTGCGTGAAGCAGACTCTGAACAAAAATCTTTTCAATTTGAGAATGAAGGAAATTCCTTTCTACGCGCGCTCATCGTGCCTCACGCTGGTTACAGCTTTTCCGGAAAAATAGCGGCTTCCGCATATCGGCTTCTGCAAAATAATCAACCTCAATTTAAGCGTGTTTTACTTTTAGGTCCGGCTCACCGTGTCTGGTTACAGGGTGCGGCTTTTCCGGAGGCGGATGTTTTTGAAACTCCACTTGGCGGAATAAATCTGGACAAAACATGGATGCGAAAATTGACCGAAAATAATCCGTGGATTTCTGTCAATGATACGGCTCATGCTGAAGAACATTCTCTAGAAGTGCAACTGCCCTTTTTGCAGGAAACCCTCGGTGCTTTCGAATTGCTGCCTTTGGTTGTAGGAGAAACGAAGACGGAACAGCTTGCTGAAATAATTCAGCAATTTAGTGCGGACTTGGAAACACTGATTGTAGTCAGTACGGATCTGAGTCATTTTCATGATTATCAAACCGCACAGCAAAAAGACGCGGTTACCGCAAACGCAATCGAACTTCTGGATCCACAAAAACTTTCTCCGGAAGATGCCTGCGGAGCGTATCCGTTGTGTGGTGCTTTAGTGGCCGCTTCTCAAAACAAATGGAAAATTCAACGCCTCGGCCTCTGCAATTCCGGAGACACCTCTGGCGATTACGGACGTGTTGTCGGTTATGGTGCCTGGGTAATGACTGGCTGAAATTGTTTTAGAATTCCAGCGGAAGCCTCTTTGCACCCCAGTTTCCGGGGATTTTTTCAAAAAAACCTGAACACTCAGTTCCGCAGCAAACACAGCTTCCTGCAGCATCCAGATTCCAGTCGCTTAATTCATACCAGTCTCTGCCGATTAACAAGTCACCGCACTCATGACAGTATGTGCTTGATCCGGATTTGTCATGCACATTTCCGAGATAGACGTAACGTATTCCATTACCCAGAGCAATTTCCCTGGCGCGGTTTAAAGTGGAATGCGGCGTGTATTCAATCTCACGCATTTTCCAATCCGGATGAAAGGCGGAAAAGTGCAGGGGTACATCCGCACCTAAATGCTCGACGATCCATTCCGTCATTGCTTGCAGTTCTTGCGGAGAATCGTTTTCTCCCGGAATCAGCAGAGTGGTCAGTTCAATCCAAACTTCAGTTTCGTGCTTCAAATACAATAAAGTTTCCAAAACAGGCGCGAGATTTCCACCGCAAATCTTTTTGTAAAACTTTTCAGTGAAGGCTTTCAAGTCAACATTTGCCGCGTCCATCTTGAGGAAAAATTCTTCACGTGCTTCCGGAAGAATATAACCAGCGGTGACTGCTACAGGATGGATCTCCAGTTCACGGCAGGCCTCTGCGACATCAACTGCATATTCCAGAAAAATCACCGGATCATTGTAAGTGAAAGCAACGCTGCGGCAGCCGGATTCTTTTGCAGTTTTGGCAATCATTTCAGGAGAAGCAGTTGCGCTGAGTCGATCAAATTCCCGTGATTTGCTGATGTCCCAGTTTTGACAAAATTTACAGGTGAGATTGCATCCGGCTGTGCCGAAAGATAAAACCGGTGTGCCAGGAAGGAAATGATTCAGCGGTTTTTTTTCAATGGGATCAATGCAAAATCCGCTGGAGCGGCCATAGGTTGTGAGTACTATTTGTGCTTCTTTTGCCTGACGTACAAAACAGAGTCCACGTTGTCCCTCATGCAGTTTACACAATCTAGGGCAGATTTCACACTGAATCCTGCCGTCATTCAGTTTTTGCCAGTAGCGTCCGGGATGCTCCATTTTTTCCTTTTGAAGTTGTTTTTGAGCATAACAAAAATGTGCTTTTGAAGCCAGCATTTCCGGATCTGTTTTTATTTTTCAGAAAAAAAATACTTGACACTATTTTTTATTCTTGCAGAATATAGTGGACCCCATAAATGAGACAATGTGCTAAGGTGTATTTTCAATTAAAAAA
>JACNJW010000006.1 GCA_014382365.1 SAR324 cluster bacterium | reverse complement strand
ATCAACTGAATGCAGACCCAGGTACAACCGCTTTTCAGCAGTTTCTTGCTGGAACCGGATCAATGGTATCCTGGTGGGGTGATGTTGGTTCAATGGCAAAAACTAGTGACGGCTCTGTAGTTGGTGATGTCGTAGGTTTCGATATCCTTCCTGGATCAGACGATGTTTATAATTCCCAAACAGGCAAATGGGACACATTGCCTGGTGGTCCAAACTACGCTCCCAATATGGCCTACATTGGCTGGGGAGTATATGTCATGGCCCGTGTGGACAGCAATTCCAAAAAGCGAAAGGCTGCCTGGAGTGCAGCAGCTCACCTTGGAGGGAAAGATATCTCTCTCTGGGCTTCTGCTTATCCTTCTGGTTTCCAACCATATCGTAACAGTCACTTCAACATTGATGAATGGGTCAATGCTGGATATGACAGGGGATTTATCACTTCCTATTTGGAATCTGAGTCAAATTCCTACAACCATCCTAATGCTGCAATTGAACCTCGTATTCCTGGGATTTTTCAGTACTACAGTGTAGCAGAAGATGAGTTGTCTAAAATATTTGCAGGAAAGTTTGATGCCCAGACCGGAGCCGATAACATTGCGGCTGCCTGGGAGAAACTTACTGATCAGATCGGCCGGAAAAAGCAACTCCAGCTTTACCGTGCCTCTCTCGGTTTGTCATAAAAAAACACAAATCCGGAGACAATAGTTTGGCCGGCGGTGTGAAGCAAAAGCCGTCGGTCTTACTTGCTCTCGAAGATTCTTCACCACAATTATATATTTACATAATACACATCGAAATTAGATTGAGATGACATCGACTTACGTCGGCACAGATCATATTCCTGTTAAACGCAAAGCCATCGGACAGGCAATGATTCTCATTGCTACTATTTTGTTAGTTGCTCTTTTCATCACACAAACTTTACATAAAGCCGGCAGCATTGCTGCTGGATTTGACAACTGGCGTCCTGTTCTCTATGCATACCTGATTTGGTCAATAGCTCTATGCTGGGGGATTACCCTGATCAAAGGCGAGCGTGGTCAAAGAGCACTTTTTGTTCTTCCTGCCTTTCTTTTCACAATTGCGATGGTCATTTTTCCTCTCATTTTCAGTGTGTACATTTCTCTACACGACTGGAATCTTAGCGCATTTGAAGGTCAAAAGTTCAATGGAATTGATAATTTCATAGCCTTACTTGGAGATACCTATTATTGGAACTCCATGTTGAACATGGTCTACTACTTAATTGTAATACTATTCGAATATGCAATAGCCTTCGGCCTCGCACTTTTGCTAAATGCACAAATCGTAGCCAGAAAATTCTTTCGGGTAGTGTTCCTGATGCCGTTAATGCTGAGCCCTGTCGCTGTTAGCTGGATGTTAGGCAAGTCACTTATGGAGTACCGTTTTGGCCCGGCGGCTACTCTTGCACGCCAGTTAGGTTGGGAAAGCCCAGCATTCTTTTCAACTCCAGAAATCGCGCGTTTGAGCATAATGATCTTGGACGCATGGACTTTTATTCCGTTCATGATGATCATGCTACTCGCAGGTTTGCAGGCATTACCCAAAGAAGTCAATGAAGCCGCAAGAATTGATGGAGCTAATAACTGGCAGCATTTTTGGGAAATCACCTTCCCGCTAATGCTTCCCGTCAGTATCACAGCAACTGTAATAAGAATTATTTTTAAATTGAAACTTGCAGATATCGTCATTAATGTCACTTCCGGAGGGCCTGGAGGAGCAACTGATACTGTTACAAGTTTTATTTTCCGGGAGTACCGAGATCGTTCAAATGTTGGATACGGAACAATGATGGCAGTAGTTTTTTTGATAATAATTATCATCATGATGACTGCCTTACTGAATCTACTAAACCGTTGGATGAACAAAGTCACTTGAACTAAAGAGCCATATAATTATTACATCGTGTACTTGTTATGGCACATTAAATTTATTACTGAAACAAATCGTGAATGAATCTACCCGAGGTGTGAACCTCATTGTCTATCGTATCCTGATATATAGTGCTTTATTGTTTTGGGCTTTTTTATGTCTATTTCCCATTTACTGGACAATCACGACATCTTTCAAAACCGCGGTCAATGTTACACAAGGGCATCTTATTCCATGGGTTGATTTCACACCAAAATGGATTGGTTTTCGTTCACTTGGCCTTTCTCCTGAAACCATTTTTCAGATTTCAACAGTTCGGGATGAGTTCCTGAGAAGATTTTTTAACAGCGTCATTACCTCTATAAGTGCATCTACATTAGCGGTGATGCTGGGTTCACTTGCTGCCTATGGACTCAGTCGATTCGAGTACAAATTAGGGTTCGTCAAGAATACGGACATATCTTTTTTTTTCTTGTCCCAGATGATTCTTCCTCCGGTAGTCCTCGCATTGCCGTTTCTGGTCCTATATCGTGAGTTGGCTTTGCTGGATTCAACTATTGGTCTGGTCATGCTTTATGGACTCATGGTTCTACCAATTGTAATCTGGATAATGCGGGATCAATTCAGTACAATTCCGATTGAACTTGAAGAAGCTGGCCTAGTGGACGGTCTCAGTGTTTGGGGAGTATTCCTGCGGATCGTGCTGCCAATTTCATTTCCCGGTATGGTTGCGGCTTTCATACTTTGTCTTGTATTGACTTGGAACGAATATTTTTTTGCAGCGCTCCTGACGAGTGCTGACGCAAAAACTTTGCCTGTTATGGTGGCCAGTCAAACGGGATCACAAGGGATTAACTGGTGGTCGATGGCAGCACTTTCTTTTGCCGCCATCGCGCCTCTGGCTATAATTGGGGTTTTCCTTGAAAGTTATATCGTAAAAGGTCTTTCAACAGGCGCAGTTAAATAAAGATGAAGTGAGCACAATGCGGTTACATCCAAATGATAATGTGGGTATAGCCTTGACGAAAATAAAGGAGAACCGTTCTTTTGAAAACGTCATTGCACAAGAAAACATTCCAGCCGGTCACAAAATAGCTTTAACTGAAATACAAAAAGGGGAGCCCGTCCGGAAATATAACCAGACAATCGGATTTGCTTCACAAAAAATTAACGCCGGAGATCATGTTCACACCCACAATATTGAGCTGCGTTCCTTTGAAAGGCTTCCAGAGGTTGGTGGGGTTAAAAACAAAATAAACAAACCAACTAAATCTGCAAACTTTCAGGGGTACTTACGTTCAAACGGAAAAGTTGGCACCAGAAATTACATTGGAATTCTGAGTACTGTCAACTGTTCTGCTACAGTGTGTCAAAGGATTGCTGATAGTTTCAAAGAAGACATTTTAGCATCTTACCCAAATGCTGATGGTGTCATTGCCTTGACCCATGACAGCGGTTGCGGAATGGCGATTGAAGGAGAGGGGCTTGCTTTGCTCCAACGGGTTTTGAATGGTTATGCAGAACATCCAAATTTCGCGGGAATATTAATCATCGGTTTGGGATGCGAAGTGAACCAGGTTTCCGCACTTCTCGAAAAATTTAAGCTAAAAGACAGACAACATATCCGTAAACTTGTTATTCAAGAAAATGGTGGAACAAGAAAAACAATTGAAAATGGAATCAAAATAGTACGAAAATTACTGGAGGGAACAAAGGACTTTCAAAGAGAGACAGTTTCGGCAAAACATTTATGTATTGGTTTAGAATGCGGAGGGTCTGACGCTTACTCCGGAATCAGTGCAAATCCCGCTTTAGGTGCGGCAGCAGACTTGGTCGTAGAACATGGTGGTAGTGCAATTTTGAGTGAAACTCCGGAAATCTATGGTGCGGAACATTTGCTCATCCAAAGAGCAGTCATACCTGAGGTTGGGAACAGGCTTACTGATTTAATTCATTGGTGGGAAAATTATGTGGCAATCTATCAAGGCTCCCTCAACAATAATCCGTCTCCAGGCAATAAAGCCGGTGGGATCAGTACAATCCTGGAAAAATCTTTGGGAGCAGTTGCAAAAGGTGGTACTTCGGAGTTAGTGGAGGTGATTCAATATGCAGAGCCAGTCAAGACAAAAGGTTTGGTTTTTATGGATTCTCCCGGATATGATCCTGTTTCCGTTACAGGACAAGTTGCTTCCGGAGCAAATGTGGTTTGTTTCACAACCGGAAGAGGTTCCGTTTTTGGCTGTAAACCAGTTCCCTGCCTCAAGCTGGCCACCAATTCACCAATGTACAATCGAATGATTGAAGACATGGATTTGAACTGTGGTGAAATCATAGACGGTACCAAGAATGTTCAGGAAATGGGTTCGATAATATTTCAAAGAATTTTAGCAACTGCCTCTGGAGAATTAACAAAAAGTGAGCAATTTGGATTTGGCGACTATGAATTTACACCATGGAAAATTGGAACAGTTTTGTAGTCTTAATTATATTTATTCATAGATTACTGAAGAACAAAAATGATATAATTCTGTAGTTTTCATTATTATTTTAAAAGGAAGAAATTATGGCGGGAAGACTTAAAGACAAAAAATCATTGATCACGGCAGCTGGAAAAGGAATAGGACGTGCTTCAGTACTTGCTTTTGTAAACGAAGGCGCCCGGGTTTTTGCAACAGATATCGATCAGGAAAGCCTCGATTCACTCAAGAAAGAATGTCCTGAGATTGAAACTCGTTTGCTTGATGTTACCAATCCTGAAGAAATTCAAGCAATAGCAGAGGAAACAGGAGGCATCGACGTACTTTTTAACTGTGCCGGATTCGTGCATCATGGAACTTTGTTGGATTGCGAAGAGAGCGACTGGGAATTTTCCTTTGATTTAAATGTACGCTCAATGTATCGCATGATTCGGGCATTTCTACCGGCAATGCTGAAAACAGGAGGTGGAAGCATTGTCAACATGTCTTCGGTAGCCTCAAGTGTCAAAGGATTACCGAACCGTTTCGTTTACGGCGCCAGCAAAGCTGCCGTGGTCGGCTTGACCAAATCTGTGGCAATAGATTTTATTAAACAGGGTATCCGCTGTAATGCCATCTGCCCAGGAACTGTGGAATCTCCATCTCTGCAGGAGCGTATCAAAGAGCAAGGTGGAAATTTCGAAGATGTGAAGGCGGCTTTTGTTGCTCGCCAACCAATTGGAAGAATCGGTACACCGGAAGAGATTGCTGCCTTAGTCGTTTATCTGGCCTCAGATGAATCAGCCTACACAACAGGTGTGGCATGGAGTATCAATGGTGGCATGACTTGAAAATATATGTTAACTTCAAAATGAAACTACTATGAAATTACTAAGATATGAAACTTCTACCTCAGGAACTTCTGGCGGAAATGAAAAACCTGGACTACTTGATGAAGCTGGGGTTCTGCGCGACCTTTCCGGAATAGTCGATGACATTGCCGGTGAAACGCTGCTTCCTGAAAACATTGAGCGTCTACGAAACACTGATCCCACAACACTTCCGGAAGTTGAGGGTAATCCGCGTCTCGGCCCATGCGTAGGGCAGGTTGGCAAGTTCATTTGCATTGGTCTCAATTATTCCGATCATGCGAAAGAAACCGGGATGTCCATTCCGCCGGAACCGATTATTTTCGCTAAGGCCACCAGCGCAATCTGCGGTCCGAATGATGACGTTATTATTCCGCGAAATTCAGTAAAAACCGACTGGGAAGTTGAACTTGGAGTAGTCATCGGGAAACCGGCAAAATATGTTGATGAAGCTTCAGCTCTTGATCATGTCGCAGGATACTGCGTTATCAATGACGTTTCGGAACGTGAATTTCAGATTGAACGTTCCGGTCAGTGGGTCAAGGGCAAAAGCTGTGACACTTTCGGGCCTACAGGACCCTGGCTGGTGACTCCGGATGAGGTGGGGGACCCGCAGAATTTGGATCTCTGGCTGGAAGTCGACGGGAAGCGCTACCAGGACGGTAACACGAACACGATGGTTTATGGTGTGGCACATCTGATTC
>JACNJW010000028.1 GCA_014382365.1 SAR324 cluster bacterium | reverse complement strand
GCCGATGGTACCATCGGAGTTTTTTTCGCGCCAGCCGTCTTTACCATAATTAGAACGAATTGCTCCAGGTACATGACCGCGTAAATATGCAGCATTTCCGCGGAAATCCAAAAATACAACCCCTGCTTTTCCTGTATTGGCAGTGACCCATGCGACATCAACCAATGGGGTTGCTGCCTGAATTGAGCCAGCAATTCCTAAAAGAGAAACTGCTAACATTACAATTATCTTTTTCATGATGACCTTTCGTTTCATGAGAGTTAATTAAATAGTGATGACTTTATCAACAGAAAGAATTTGGGACAGAATTTTGTCCCAGGCCTGGTCGTCCATTGTTTCAGGTATCACAGTTTCAAAACGAACCTCATGGTTCGTTTCCATTTCACGGAGGGCGGCCTCAACGGTTTGTCCATCCGGAAATAAGTTTGCCTTGATGGCAAGTATAGTCTTTGACATTAGATATTTATAATTTGATCTGCTGTATTAATTATTTTAGCTAAAGCTGAAGAGTCTAAAAATGTTAAGTCTTCAGACATTTCAACAACTGTTGTTTCCGGAGTTATGTCTGCCAGTTCCAGCAATTCTGCCTGTTTTGCATTTTCCTCAGATTCAGCAACTGTATGATCCATAAAAACGAGACTTACCTCATGTCCGTAAATCGTTAATCCAGCCGCAACACGCATAGCTTCTGCATGATTGTCTCGTGCCAGAACCGATATTTTTTTTGTTGTCATTGCTGTCCTTAAAGACTGATAACCCGTGTTGTTTCTGTCATCATCTCACTGTTGTTGGTCTGACTGCCAAGCTCAAGCGGACATTTTTTCTCTCCCATATTCTCATGCCAGGCATGTTCACAGGCAACTGCCCTTTCTGCACCGCTTAACAGTTGAACTAAATCAATATCATTAAGTTGTTTTACACCTTCTCCGGTAAAGAAACAAGCCCAAGATGTTTTGTTCCGCTGACATGCCCGGGCAAGCGGAGCAAAAACTGCTCCGGTTTTTTCGGATGATATATGAAAAAGTATTTCAGTCATGATCGTTTTCCATATTTAGTGTAAATACCCCAGCCCAGCAACAGCAAACCACCAATAATAACTATGAAAGCAGGCAGAAAATTATTATTATTTTGTGACTTTGTTTGTTGAGTCTTTACTTTTTGCAAAACATTATTATCAGGATAAGTCAGGCTGTCAACTGCCAGATCAGTGTGCACGGCCCAGTCTGCCCAGCCTGCAAGAAAGACCCTGGCATCAACTCCGAATCCTGCACGCAGTAAACTAAAATACGCCACACTTTCCAGAGTGTTATGTCCATAAACAATTGGAGAGTTGTAATTCGTAACCAGTGTTGAGTTGTTTCTTAGTTTTGTCCTGAGTTCTGCAGCCGGCAGGTGCTGCGCACCGGGGAGATGTCCTCCCCGGAATATTCGAATGCTTTCTCCCCAGTATTCTTTTTCGCTGCGTCCGTCCAGCAAGTCTATTATTTGCTTCCCTTTGGTCAATGCAGACAACTCAGTACGTAAAATAATCAGTTTAGAGCGGAAAGGTTGAGAGTGCACTGCTGAACGCGTGTTCAAACGTTTTTGTCCAGGAGTTAAAGCAGTAGAGTTTTTAGTCAGCTCTAAAAAGGGAACAGTAAGAATGCTCAGTTTTTGCTGTCCTGCAAGAAATAAAATTCCTGCAACAAAGTCCCGCTTTAGTGGAGAGTTTCCAACTACAAGTACATGCTCGCCTCCGGAAAGACCAGCAGTACCCAGCAACCATGATAGCTCGGCTGTATTTATCAGACGACCATGTGGTCCAAAAAAATCTGCAGCAGGCAAACAACGTGCACCTGCTAAACTTCCCTGTAGACAACTCTGTTCCTGACGGACATCAACCACAATTGCTCCATTGGCAAGAGGAGACTTGATCTCAGTCGTATAACTTAATGCAGGTTCTGCGAGTCCACTTTTCACGAAGGTGAAAAATATAAAAAAAAGCCATAAAACTGGACCAGCCTTCTGCATACATCAGCAACCTTGAAAATGCGTTTCTTGACTTGCAGTTTCAACAGTAGTTTTTTCTGGAGGATTTTCTAAATAATAATCCAGCAACTCCAGCACAGAAACAACTCCAAATGCGCCTAAATCAAGGGGTTGCATCTCCTCGGCATCCTTTGGCGTTTGTGCAGTTTCAAGAGTTGCCCTGGAAACTGAGGCTGCAGGGAAAGCTAAAAGCGCAATTCCCAGGCAAACCAGCACACTGCCAACACAAAATAAATAACTCGCTCGATCCATCGTAAATTTATTAATTAACAATAAAGATGCAGTATACCTGCAGCCAGGAATTAGAAAGAATCTTTCAGAAAAAAAATATACAGTGCCCCCATTGCAACAATAAACATGATGAGTTCCGCAATCATTTCTATGTCAAAATCCACTTAATCTCCTTTATAATGTTTGACCAGCATTCGGATCTGCAGAGTATCACCGGTTATTGGATCAACTACATTTGGCGTAAAATGCGGAATACCGTCTCGTGAAGTCTTCATACTTGGCATCGGCACAATAAAAACATAAAGCAGTGTTGCCAGACTTAAGGCAAATGTCAGGGCTACAAAAAATCTTGTCAAAAATAATTTAATCATTCCTAAATTAAATTCAGATCAATCTTTTCTAAGATAAATTTTCCAACAGTTATCGTCAGTAACTGTTTCCAGATGGGTTGCACCGATTTGGGGTGCCATTGGCGGAACTGCCTCCATGGAGGAAGGATTATCAATAATGATTTCCACAACGTCATTGGTTGCCGCACTGTTGATTGCTTTCTTAGTCATCATTTGAGGACGTGGACAAGAATCTCCAATACAGTCAATTTGTTGTGCAATTTGATATGCAGTGCCGTCACTCAGTGTTACTTCAGGCAGGTCCAACGGTTGTAGATCTTCAGTTTTTGTTTTTCGAGAAAATAATCCCATACTATCCTTTTTGTGTTAATTTGTTTTTTACCAATTGAAATCAACTATTGCCTGTGCCTGCCGATTTTGCCTGATGTTTTGCTGCAGCCAGATCATGTTGTAACTGTTGTGCCTGCTCTTTTTTCAGAATAGCACGATAAATTAAACCCAGCAAGAATATCTGTACCATTCCAAATGCCACTGCCGGAATTCCAGTTTTATCCTGCAGAGTTCGGGCATTGATAAAACCAAACTGAAGTGCTTCAAAATTTGGTTCTCCAGTCATGCTGGCTGGTGCCGGCGGCCAGTAATTTGCTGACCAGAGCAACGAAAAAAGAAACATTCCCACAAAAGTGAAAAGAAGTGCCCACATTGCTCCGACATTTCCTTCACCGGCCTTGACCCAGGTTGAGACGGTGCATGCACCGGCGAGAACCATGCCGATTCCAAAGAGGAATAGTCCCACTACCTGATTCAAACCTACGTCAAAATGCATGGCCTTACCTTCTCCAAAGGTGAGGAAAAGTGTGAACCCAAATGTCAGAATCATCATTGCAATCAGGAGTGGTTTGGTGTTTCTATAAGTTTTAAACAACATTGCATCCCGCAGTGCTGCAGTATTACAAAAACGTGAGCGCTGAACCAATAGACCAACTACAGAACCAAAAATAAACGCTAGTATGCATTCGGCAACAACAGACATGGTTTATCCTTCCAGTATTTTTTTATAGATCCAGGAGCCGACCCAGGCACCTGCTAAAATTCCGCTGATTGCAAGATAACCTCCAAGATTCATTTGAGGTGTCAGACCAAAGAAGGTGCTCACATTACAAACAAAAGCCAGACGGATTCCAAACCCCATCAACAATCCTCCAGCGGTAATCATCACCCATTCACTGAGCCTGCGCGGAAGCCGCAGGTAAAACTCTTTGCTCAAAACTGCACCCACAATTGCACCAAACAGCATCCCCAGACTGATATAAATTTTCCAGTAACCTGCATCCGGTTTAAAGACAAGATTCCAGAAGGGGATTCTGGCAAGCTCATCACCCATAAATAATTCTGCAACTAAACCTGTAATCATTGTCTCTCCACCTCCAACTGTCCATGCTCCAACCAGCAGGAAGAGAAAAATATCAAGGACTGCAATCAGGGTGAGAGCAATCATTGGGTCAAGTGTGTTCTTAAAAAGTTTCATTTGGGATCAGGCTTTAGCAATTGTATTTGTTTAATGCAGGCTTTAGTGCAGCGTCCAGGTACTTTCTTGGTCTTCTAGGCATAGATTTTAATAGCTAATGCCGTTATCTGCAGTTGTTTCTTACAAAATAAATTTATATTTCTTACTGATGATGTATTTGATAACTGACAGGTCTTAATTGCTGTTTCAATTCAGACTTTGAAATGAACTAGCAACCTTCCTCTTCCTCTTCCTCTTCCTCTTCCTCTTCCTCAGGTTGAAATTCTGTAGCCGAAGTATCAGTATTTTGTTTCTTAGTCTCAATTGTTGCGGCTGCCTTGGTCAAGTCCTCAGCTGACAAAGGAGTTAAAAGTGAAGACCTTTCCAGGCGGACTGAAACATCCGGCATGATTAAACTTGAATTCTTTTCGACTTTTTCTGCCAGTGCAAAAATCACACTTTGATCATAATATTTCCAGGCAGTCATATTTTCCGGATCAACTATAATTGCTCTCCGAAAGTTTTCTTTAGCATCCAAGTATTTACCACGCACGTAAGCTTCTCTGCCTTGCCGAATTAAATCCGCACAAAGTGCTTGGTCTTGTGTTGACAGATTGCCTGCCTGCAGTGGCGTAAAAAATACAACTGCGTAAAACAAAGGTAAAACAAGCACCAGATAAGATAATTTTAGCATGGATACCTCTTTAGATTTTTAGCGTTTTATTGCCGGCCTGAATCATAAATTTTTATTCAGGCCGAATGTAAGAACTCTATTCCATTATTCCGGCAGTTGTCGGATTGTTTTTATCCAAGGTCCACTGATGCATGGAACCATCAAACAAAGAAGCATCTTTGTTACCAAGCAGTTCGTACATCACAAACCAGACACCAGTACTTAAGTGCCCACTATCACAATAGGTAATAGCAGGTGCATGCGCATCAATTCCGATTTCCTTCATTGTCATTGCCATTTGGTGGGCTGAAAGAAAGGTTGCCGGGCCTTTTGCAGCAAACCACTGTGGATGAGGATAATTCTTGGCACCAGAAATATGTCCTTTTGCATAAACATAGGATTTTTGTTTAGTACCCAGATAATAGTCCTGAGTCCGGCCATCTATCAAAGTGATTCCTCCGGATTTAACTGCTTGTGCAACTTCTTGCGGTGTGGCCAGAAGTTTTTCACGAACTTCACCGACACTAAAATTCCCTTTTTGCGGAGCTGAAGTTTTTTCGCAATTCAGAGCTTTCCCATCAGCCACCCATTGTGCATTTCCGCCGTCTAGAATTGCCACATTGTCATGACCATAATACTTTAGTTGCCAATACATCCTGGTTGCAAACGTAGAGTATTTTGAACTTGTACCATCACTGGTCAAAACAATTGCTCCGTCGTTATTTACTCCAAAACCACGCAGCAAATCTTCGAAATATCCTTTGGGTGGAATCAATTTTTTTACATCTTGTCCAGCAACTTTTCGAGTTCCGCGCACTTTTCCCCACTTGAGAAACAGTGCCCCGTTAATGTGGCCAATTTTACCACCGCAAGTACCTGTAGAACTGAATTTATCATCTTTCTTTCGTATATCCAGCACAGTAACCTGAGCCAGGTTATTTGCCAACCACTCTGAATCCACAATTGGCCCTGATACTTGAATTCCATACACGATGTTGGAAACAAATAATAGTGATAAAACAGTTGATAACAGTTTAATCTTCATAATACTCCTTGAGTTAATGTTAACAAATAGTAATTGAACCATTCTTTGATTTATTTTTATATTCAATAATCGTCGGAGCTTACGACTAAACTAACTAAAACTATAAATTTATTAATTAAAATATATAATTTAATAAATATAAATTTCGCAAAAACCCCGGCAATTTAATTAAATTCATCAACTAAATCCTGCGATCAAGTATGATGAAAAAATATGGAAGTAGCAACACCACCAATTCCATATTCCCGTAATATAATACCGGTTTATTCCGCTGTCAAGAGAAAAATGTTATTTTTTAAATATTAGAAAAAAGACTGCAAAATTATTGATAGTCATGGGTTGCATACTTAGAACGAAGTATTTCGACTATTTTCAGCTCAATTTGTTTTCTGCTTGATTAACTGGACCCGTTTAATAAAGGCTTTTGAGTAGCGTCCATTTACTTTTTCAGTCTTCTGGGCATCAATTTCGATACCTAATGCCGTTATCGGCAGTTGTTTCTTACCAAATAATTCAACAAATTTTTCTGCAAGGTCAATCTCAGTGACAAATGTTTTTCCAGTACTGCCGTCACAGGGAATACATAGATAACGACCTCCTTCCTGCCAGTAGTTACCAAAATAGACCTCGTTGGGCTTTTCATCTTTACCAAGAAAAAAACTTATAAAATAAGGCAGGTTTGGTGCAAAAATAAATCCGCTGTCCAACTTGGTATCTCCAAAAAAGACCATGAAGGAAATCGGTTCACGTGTATTTCTGAAATTTTCTTTGGGACCACTCCAGTCTGCACCCTGCAGATATTGGTCAACTCCCCATTCAATTCGGATTTTAGTAACACCCTGCAGATAGTCTTCCGGTTCAAACTCACGCATCAGGACACCCAGTTCATCTTTAGTTGGTTCAATCACCAACTTGTCGTCTTCAAAGCGGAGATTCATCTCCGCAATATCTTCACGAAACTCCCAATCAATCTTTTCAAACCAGTTTTTAACATTCCCTGCAGCATTGGAAAAATCCAATTCGTAAATTGTTTCTGCCTGTACATTGACTGCCAGCAGCATAAACAAGCACAGAGATATTAATATTTTTGCACTCCTCATTTTTTGTTATTTTTGCTCAGCTATAATCTGGTTCCAGAAAAGCATGGTTTTAAGTGGTTCACAAAATCTGTGTAAGTAAAACAATTTAAACGTTCGATTAAATTATAAATGTTGCAGGTAGAACAAAAGACATCAGTTGTCAGCAATAAATTCTAAAAAATACTGACAATTTGCTGAAGCAGGCAACAACTTTACACTAAACATTTGAGTTAGAGATTTCAAGATCTTTCACTTTTATCTGTAAATACAAAATTGGAACTCTAAAGCAGTATATTTTTATCCGGACTATAAGAAAGACAGCAAGGCTGAATTGATGTGCAGGGTAGAATCTACTGCGAAGGAACGTCATTTTTTGTACTTTCTACCGCAGCTTCAGTAGCGTCTGCTGAGACCTCTTCTTCCTCCTCCTTGTCTTCTTCTTCCATCGGATTGGGATTGATGAGAATCAACTGATTACCTGCAACAGATTTTGTGGCAGTCTCAATTTCAAGTTCAAGCAGGTCACTGGTTATTCTCCTGCGCAGTGTACTTTTGCGCATTAAAGTAACCAATTCCAGTTCCAACAATCCTGGTGTATTTTTTACTTCAGCAAGATTGGTGACTTCAGTTGAGTTTTCCAAATAATCCACGATTAAATTCTCTCTACGTGGAGAATACCCACTAAAAACTATCGCATATGACTGTCCGCCGGTACCGCTGTTTTGATAAAAACGAGTCAGTTGTTCAATTGAGCGGCGAGCACTTTCTCTTCCAGCCTGTTTTGCCGCACTGGCTAATAAAATATCATTTTCTGACTGACTGAGTTGATGGACTGAATTTTCATGCTGCTCAACAACAGTTTCGGCAATTTGTTGTCCTGTTGGGGCAGCATAAAGACTTAAATAAACGGTTGAACTCACTTTATAGAATGCTCCCTGAAGTTTATCAGTTTCAACAGAAGTAATACCCATGATCAGCAGGATATCGGCCTCAAGATTTAGTGCTGCAGCCAGCAGACTGTCTACAGATCTCGCTGTAGTATTTAGCTCCTTCAGGGCAAGCTGGACCCGCTTCATTGTATTTTGATTAAAGGTCTGGAAACCTTGTTCGGCAAATGTGTTATTCACTACTGCTAATGTATCCTGCACCACAGTGCTTTCTAAAGCAACTGTGTCTGCAATGCGGCTGTGGTAAATGAGCAACACTTTTTTATTGGACACTCCGTCGTGCGTAATACGCAGCACATTTAATTTGCGGCGAATTTTTTCCAAATCAACCTGGGCCAGGATTCTGCTTTCATAAAATGTATTGTCCAGACTCATTTCTTCAGCAAGTATTACATGACTGCTGATGTAATTTTGGCTGGCTCTGTAAAATTGTCCTTTTATGACCTCATAATTTTTGGCGATTGTATTTTCTGTTAAAACAGTTTGAAGCCCCTTTTTCACTGCTTCCAACAGTGCATTTTTTAAGGCCTGATTTTTTGCATGAATTTTATCTCCATCATAAATTTTTGCCGTACCATTGACGAATACTTCCTTGCCCTGCAAAGGCCAACAAAAGAGCAGAGTTAGTAGCAACAAAGAAAAAAGGGATTTCATGGAAAGAAGATAATTAAAAAGAACTGAAAATAATAAGACCAAATTTAACTATAGCGAGTCAAGGATGTAAAATTTTGTAAAATAATTTTAACAGAATCAGGGTTGTTTTTTAAAATTCGGCTGCAACAATGCTCCTTGAGGCGGAAGTAGCTTTCCGGCAGACTCGACTGAGCGATCCAATGGAGACTCCAGTGGATTGTAGTTACCCTTCAGGTGCTGCAAATCAGTCCAGGCCTGAGAATATTTTTCATCAGGATTATAGGCATTGGCTTGTGCATAATGATAGTCTGCCAATTCAAGTTCATTTCGTAACTCGTAGACAACCCCCAAATTATAATGTGCGGCAGCTAAATTTAAACGATTGATGTTTTGGGAGGTGCGCGCATGTGCTTTGATGATACTGGCATAACGCGTAAAATCCTGAGCAGGTATTAATCCTGTTAGAACTAATTTGATTTCTGCAGGGTCAAATGATTTATCATAAAGTTCAAGCAAGGGTTGCAAAGTTGTCTGGGGTAAGTCAGCTTTTTTGAGGCGCCGAAAAACATCTTCGTTGAAAACGAATCGCTCAGATTTTGGATAAGTCCGCGGTTCAAAGAGTACGTAATTCCAGCCTTTCAGTGCAAGATCATATCTGTTGCCGGTTGCAAAATGGTTTGAACGAATTATCCGTGGATGACCAAAGTCAAGCAGACCTGCAGTCCAGGGCAGCGGGCTGGTTCCTTTTTCCAGTTCAAAAACTCGTTCATATGGTTCAGGATTGATTTGATTTAAGAACTTTTGTATCAGTAGTTGTGCCAGACGCACCATTTCATCGTTGGCATCAGGAATCAGCAGAATATTTTCCTCACCGTGATAACTCTGCTTAATGCTGGCTTTTTCAGTACTTTGGTAGAGAGTTTTATCTGCAGAAATATTTGTGATTGAAAAAGTGATTTCTAAATCCAGGATTCTGTTTATAATCCGCTCGCTAAAGGGTTTTTCCACAAACTCGAAAGTTCTGCGGACAGTGTTAAGCCCATCAGGATTATCTTCTAGTTCTTCATGTTCTACCAGACTGATATTAATCCGGTTTCGTGATCCTTCTTGATCTTGGATATAATAACGTTTGACCTCTACACTCAGCAGTGCAGCAGAAGTGATTTCAGTTTCAGGAAAAACTGCTAAATATTTTAAACGTGAGAGCAGGTTGATTTCATGTGTCAGTAATTTGTTGAACAACACAGACTGTTCACCTTTGAACTGTTCTACATAAAGAGAGTTTATACCAGGGAGTGCTTTTTTTGAGGCCGGTGTTTGATGATAGATTCTGGTCACAGAACAGCCGGAACCAAGCAATACTGTGAAAATCAGGGCTGCAGGTAAATAGAGATGAAAAAACAGCTTGCTGAATACTGAAATCATTAACCTCATTTTATTCGGAGGTGCTATCATTGACCGTGTTTTGCAGAGATTTATTCTGGTCGATTGTCCAAATGTCCAGCACGGCATCGTCATCAAGGTTGCCTTTTGCAGTTGCAGTGAATGAGGTGCTGTTTGCAGCAAGAGTGATGGTATAGAGAGCACTTCCGCCGGATTCCAGTTGTACATCCAGTTTACTGAGTGTGTCTGCGTAAGTCTGATTGGTTGCAAAATAGATTTTTTGTGCAGTGTAAACGGCACTGAGACTGACCTTTGCTTCAGTTTGTTTTGATCGCAGCAGGTAGCCGTCAAGGCTGGGATAGGCAAGTGTGGCTAAAATACCAATAATCACAACCACGATCATCACTTCCAACAGACTGAATCCCCTCTTCAGTCCAGACACCTCCCGATTTATGCAAAAAATGTAGCCATTTACCATCATTCCTCAAAAGGAAATAATAAAAAGACAGGATAGCTCCTTCAGGAAAAACACCTGTTATTTTCAAGGTTCAGGTCTAATTTTCCAAACCACTCTACCGTCTAATGTGTAATTAACTTTAGTTTTAGAGTAGTGCCAGAATGGACAAGGATGCAAGCTCCAATATTCTGTCCGGAAAAATTCCTAGATAGATTACTGCTGCAGCAGTGCCAATTAAGCCAGTCAGGGCAAATCCAGATGTTTGTTCTGAAAGATCTGTACCTTCCGGAAGTGCACCTTCCCGCATGTACATAAACATTGGTACGCGTAAATAGTAGTAGACTGAAAGCGCACTGTTAAGTATTCCAATAATAGTCAACCAGATCCAGCCGTCCTGCAGTGCTGCGCTGAAGATTTGCAGTTTGCCAATGAAACCTCCTGTCAGCGGTAGACCAACCAGAGAAAAAATAAATAAGGTCATCAGCAGTGCAAGAAAAGGGTTTCGTTTTCCGTAGCCGGCCAAATCATCAAAAGTACGCGGTGTCCTGCCTGCGTCTTTAATGGTTAAGATTCCAAAAGCTCCGGTACCCATCAAGGCATATGCACAGGAATAAAATATAACTCCGCTGATGGCAGATGTGCTGCCAACTACGATTGCTACCATCACATAACCTGCATGTGCAATTGAAGAAAAAGCGAGCATCCTTTTTACTTCATTCTGACGCAGGGCCATAACGTTGCCTACAGTCATGGTCAGTACCGCCAGTATCCAAAACAAATTTTCCCAGTTTGCACTATCAAGAGGAATTCCGGTTAGTAAAACACGCACGAACACGGCAAAACCGGCAGCTTTGGCTGCACCTGAAAGGAATCCGGTAACCGGCGTGGGCGCTCCGGTGTAGACATCAGGTGTCCACATGTGAAAAGGAACAACTGCAATTTTGAAACTCATGGCAACAATAACCAATGCCATACCTACCACCACCAGGGGATTATCAGCACCATTCAGTTTTATTTGTGTAATTATCTCCGGTAGTAAGGTACTGCCTGTTGCACCATAAAGTAATGAAATTCCATAAAGCAGAAATCCTGTGGAGAAAGCTCCGAGCAGCAAATATTTAAGTGCAGCTTCGTTGGCTTTTGCAATCTTACGTTTCATGCCGACCAGAATGTAACTGGAGATGGACATGATTTCCAGACCAATAAAAATAACCAGCAAATCCAGCCCGGAAGTCATAAACATCATTCCGGAAACTGCAGTGAGCAGGAGCACATAATATTCACCGAAATTCATCTCATTATCAGAAATATAGTGTCGTGAGACAAAAACTGTAACAATGGCAACGCTCATATAAATGAATTCAAATAGAATCGAAAAATCGTCAGCAACAACGGTGCCGTAAAATCCTGTAATTTCCTTGCCGTGCAATTGTGTTTCTGCGAGTAGTGCCAGCAGCAAACCGATAATTGTGGTTACTGCCAGCGTAAATGCTCTTTCTTTTTTAGGTGCAAAGAGATCGACCAGCAGCACGATGCACGCAGTCAGCAGTACAATTATTTCAGGTATGATTGGAGTTAAATCTGCAAGAGTAATGAATTCCATTTTGTTCACTCAGGAATTTTACGCTCTCGGCCGGCGAGCGCGAAGTTTGTAAAAATTAGCTTAAACTGAAGTGCAGGTTTTCCTGCACTTCAGTTGTTTAAGACATAGTAGGAAAATTAAACTGTGCACCGGCTTTTATCCCAGTCGGCCAGCGTGAAGTAACCGCCTTGAGACGGGTGTAAAAGTGAATTGTGTCAGGTCCATAAATGTGGTGACTTCCGAACAGGGATTTTTTCCAGCCTCCAAAGCTGTGGTAACCGACAGGCACAGGAATCGGAACATTAACACCAACCATTCCGACCTCAATGCGGTTAACAAAATCTCTGGCCGCATCACCGTCTCTGGTGAAAATTGCCACGCCGTTTCCATAAGGACACCCGTGTATCAATTTAACTGCAGCATCATAATCCTGTACTCGTACGGTTGAAAGTACCGGTCCAAAAATTTCTTCTTTGTAAATGTCCATTTCCGGAGTTACCTGGTCAAAGAGAGAGCCTCCAATAAAAAATCCATTTTCGTGTCCTGGGACTTTGAGGCTTCTTCCGTCAACTAACAGTTTTGCGCCCTGATCGACTCCACTTTGAAGGAGTGAAGAGATGCGCTCCAGACTTTGCTTCGTGATAACTGGTCCCATAGCAGCCTTAGCGTCGCTTGGAGGCCCAACAGGTAAGTTTTCCACTAGAGGTACCATTCTATTCATCAACTCATCAGCAACTTTATCTCCAACAGGAACTGGCACCGATATTGCCATACAGCGTTCTCCTGCAGAACCAAAACCGGCACCCATCAGGGCATCCACTACTTGATCCATGTCTGCATCAGGCATAATAATCATGTGGTTTTTTGCACCGCCTAAAGCCTGCACACGTTTACCGTTTGCTGCTCCGCGGGTATAGATATATTCCGCAACAGGAGTTGAACCGACAAAACTGACTGCTTTAATTTCCGGATTATCGAGAATGGCATCGACCACAACTTTGTCACCCTGCACCACGTTAAAAACACCATCAGGTAAGCCTGCTTCTTTGAGCAGATCTGCCATAATTAATGTTACACTGGGGTCACGTTCAGACGGTTTCAAAATGAAAGAATTTCCGCAGGCAAGTGCGTTAGGAAACATCCAGATTGGTACCATCGCAGGAAAATTAAAAGGTGTGATTCCCGCCACAACGCCTAAAGACTGTGGAATAGAGTAAACATCAATTGAAGTTGCAACCTGTTCACTGAAAGTCCCTTTGAGCAAGTGCGGAATTCCGCAGGCAAACTCAACTGCCTCCAACCCACGGGCAACTTCGCCTAATGCGTCATCATGTGTTTTCCCATGTTCGCTGCTGATGGAACTGGCAATTTTGTCTGCATTTTCTTCGAGTAAACGTTTGAAACGGTACATGACCTGAGCGCGTTTTGCGGGAGGGGTTGCCCCCCAGCCAACAGCAGCATCACTTGCAATTTGAACCACTTCATCCAGTTCTGACGCACTTGACAAACGTACCTGTCCGGAAACTTCTCCGGTTGAAGGATTAAAAACATCCTGAAGTGTTCCTCCAGTTTGGCTGACCCTTGTGCCTCCAACATGGTTGCCGATAATGTTACTCATTTAGATTCTCCTGAAAATTTCTTGAAAAAATGGAATTTAAAAATACTCTAATTCTAGGAAAAATAGGTAGGGGAATCAAGTTTTTTTGCTCTAATTCCCAAATGCAGATGCGATCCACTTAATTAATACTGTACTCAAACACTGTTGAAATCTTAACTCTATCACTCTTCGGCCTGAAGTGGACCACATATCAAGAACAGTTTTTCTTATGAGTTAAGATGCGTTTTTTTTCGGTCCATTGGGTATCTCTATTTGATTGAAAATACACTTTTGCACATTGTCTCATTTATGGGGTCCACCATAATCTTTTTGAGATGATTATTAATAAAGTTCATACTTTACCGGAAAGGCAACTGAAGGCAGTATACGAGTTTATGGAAAATTTAAATCCTGAGGTGAACAATGATGAAGACAGTCAGTGGTCTGAATTTTCTTTGACTTCCGCAATGAGCGGTATGGAAGATGAGAACTCTCCTTATTCGGAAAACGATCTTCAGAAAACTTTCCAATGATTTCAGCAGGACAGGTTGTTCTGTTTAAATTCCCACAGACTGACCAGAAAGAAGGGAAACTACGACCTGCACTTGTTTTACAGAAATTGCCGGGGATATTCAATGATTGGCTCGTTTGCATGATCTCTTCACAGTTGAATCAATATCTTTCGGAAATTGATGAAAAAATTTCGTATGAAGATCATGATTTTCTTAAATCCGGTTTAAAACTACCAAGCATTGTCAGGGTGAGTAGGCTGGCAGTTTTGGATGGAAAATTGTTGTTGGGAGAATTGGGAAGGATAGATGATGCAAGATTTGTCCGGTTGAAACAAAACCTCTGCAAATGGATTGAAAGTGATTGATCTTTTACCAGCGGTTGTACATTAAAGTCGTAGGTATGACTTTTTGATAGGCTTTAGTTAGCGGCAAGTTTTAGCCAACTTTTTAACTCAACTACACAAACGTGGCGAAATTTATAAATTTAAAGGAAGTAGGATTTATGTAAGCTGTTGCTATTGCTGGTGCGGGCGGAGAGACTCGAACTCCCAACATTCAGATTCGAAGTCTGACGCTCTATCCAGTTGAACTACGCCCGCAGACAGAAAAAAGCTGGAATCAGTAGAAGATCAATTCTACAGCAGGAGGAAATGGGGCGAGCGAAGGGGCTTGAACCCTCGACCACTGGAATCACAATCCAGAGCTCTACCAGCTGAGCTACGCCCGCCATTATTTTTTTGCTTTACTCACGGGTGCCGGTATTTTCCCGGTTGGAGTATTCAAAGATGAATTCAAGGTAGATACTGCCTCAAGGACAAATATCAATTCAAGTACAATTATGTTCTAAATCTTGAATATATTGAAAATGCAATCCCTTGATAATAGCTCCGAAACTGTTTTATTGCAACATAAAAAATCTTAACTCAAGACTTCTACTGCCATTGCAGTCGCCTCTCCGCCTCCAATACAGAGACTGGCCACGCCACGTGTTTTTCCATATTTTTGCAGAGCACTGATAAGTGTCACCAGGATTCTTGTTCCTGAGGCACCTACGGGATGTCCAAGTGCGCAAGCTCCGCCGTGGACATTAACTTTCTCTGCAGGTAAATTGAGGTCATGCATTGCGGCCATTGTGACTACTGCAAATGCTTCATTGATTTCAAATAAATCCACGTCGTTTTCATTCCAGCCGACATTCTGCATCAGGTTTTTGATTGCACCAACCGGAGCTGTGGTGAACCATTCCGGAGCCTGTGCAAAACTGCTGTGACCTAGAAAACGTGCAATTGGTTTCAATCCACGTTTTTCTGCAGTTGCTTCACTCATCATGATTAATGCCGCAGCACCGTCAGAAATTGAGGATGAATTTGCTGCTGTGACTGTACCTTCTTTAGAAAAAGCAGGCCGCAGGGTTGGTATTTTTTCCAAGTTAGCGGTTAACGGCTGTTCATCCAATTCAACTACTGTTTCTCCCTTGCGGTTTTTGTAGCTGACAGGAGTAACTTCGGTCTTGAAGCTGCCGTCTTCAATTGCTGTTTTGGCACGGGTTAAAGAGCGGATCGCAAATTCGTCCTGTGCTTCACGGGAAAAGCCATATTTTTCTGCAGTTCTCTCTGCAAAGACACCCATCAGGGTTCCTTTGTCAAAGGCATCTTCGAGTCCATCCAGGAACATGTGGTCCATCATCTGACCATGTCCAAGGCGTTGTCCGGAACGTGCTTTTGGCAAAATATAAGGTGCATTTGACATACTTTCCAGACCACCGGCAACCATCACTTCATTTGTTTTTGCCAACAGTGAATCATGGGCCAGCATAGCCGTTTTCATACCTGATCCGCACATCTTATTAACGGTGGTGCAGCCTGCAGCGGCAGGAATTCCTGCTCCAAGTGCGGCCTGACGCGCGGGTGCCTGTCCCATTCCTGCAGGCAAAACACAACCCATCAGGACTTCGTCAATATCTTCAGGAGCAACTCCGCTGCGTTCAATTGCGGCACGAATGGCAAAACTTCCCAGAACTGGTGCAGACACATCTTTTAAAACTCCCTGAAATCCGCCCATTGGGGTACGGGCCATGCCAACAATTACAATTGTATCTTCCTTGTCCATATCTTTCCTTGTTTTAAATTTTGTGATTATTTTAGTTTTGAATGTCTTGAATTGAGTATCTCCATGCCGGATCAAGTCTCGGATGACAGCAGCCAATTATTAATGAAACCCTGCTTTAGACTAAATTATATTTAGTGCTGATTATAGCAGGAATAAAACAAATATTAAACAGAAAGCTCTCAAGTAGAGTGCGGCAAAAAGACCTGAAAAACTGATCCACCTGAAGTGCTTTGCAGATAGCGCAATAAACCGCCATGGGCATGAATCAGTCGGTGCGAGATAGATAAGCCCAGTCCATGGCCAGCCTGTTTTGTAGTAAATAGTGGTTTGAATAATTGACTGCGGAGTTCCTGTGGAACACCGGGACCTTCATCTTCAACGGTAATCAGAGTATAACTTCGTTCCGGATCCAAATTTGTTCCGGCGAGCTCCCATTTCCCACAATACCGACTGTGAATGCTGACAGTTGCCTTGGCAGGAGAAGCTTCAACAGCATTACGGATCAGGTTCAAGAACACTTGATGCAGCTTGTCACGGTCAGCCTGTATTTCGGGCAATGAAGTGTCAAAAATTCTGACGAAGCGCAGTTGGGTAGCAGTATTTTGCTCAAAACGAATTACAGTATTCAGCAAGTCATGCACATCAAAAGAAGTTTTTTCCAAAGGAACTTGATGAGAATGCAGCAGCAGTTGTTTCAAGAGACGTTCAACGCGGTCAAGTTCTGCCAGCATCATACCGGTGGAAGGATTTTTAATTTTTGCCTTGTTTAGATCACGTTCCAGTAACTGGAGCATTCCTTTGACACCACTGAGCGGATTTTGTATTTCATGTGCCAGAGACGCGACCAGTGTTCCGAGCGAACGTGCCAGTTGTTCTTCCTGTTCCCTGGCCTGAGACTCCTGTAGAGTGGTACTTTCCAACAAAGTTAGCAGAGCTTTTTTGACTAAACCAGATTTGTTGCGAATCGGAGCAATCACTATCTCGGCACCCCGATCCTGCAGCGGAGGCGTTTGCAGGACGTAACCTCCCATCCGAAATACTTTTCCTGAATCAAAGACGTCTCTTATTTTTTGCTGGATCATACCATCTTGATGAAACAAGTCGGCACTTTGTTTTCCCAGCAGGCGCACTGCGTCCCGCTGCCAGAAGTTTGTTGCAGAATCGTTGCAGTAAACAACCAAACCTTTCTGGTCAATTACGAGCACTGCCTGCTGCAAAAAATCTGTCAGAGTTGCAATTTGTGTTTTAGATAGCATGATTGGTGTGCCTGAAGGGAATTAAAGCTGCAAAAATAAGCCTGCATTCTAAGATGAAATCCGGATAAGGACAAGTTATTAACTATCTTTGCAAGCTTGGAATAGTTGTAATGTCCAGACGGGTGTATTAGAATGCAAAGTCATTAAGCAACCTCGAATGGAAGAGTATATTAACCCAAATGTCTGTAATAAAATTACCTCACTCAGTTTATATTCCAAAAAAGTCTGAATTGTTCCAGCAAGTCCAGGAATCTTCAGTTGGTGAGGCTAGTGTTAACAGAAATTTCTGCAGTAAAGCTGACAGATTTGCCGTTATTGAAGCATCAGCAGGCACTGGGAAAACCTTTGCACTAGTCGAGTTAGTTCTGGATTTGGTGTTGGAGCAGGGAATAGCACTCAAGAGTATTCTGTTGGTGACCTTTACAGAAAAAGCAACTGCAGAACTGCGTTTGCGCCTGCGCACAAAGCTGCGGGACTTATTAGCAGTCTGTGAAAAGGATTCAGAATCTTTCCAGACAATACCGGAAGGCCCATTTTGGGAAATTAAGACTCAGGGTCTAGAACAAATAAAAGCAGCATTGCTGGATTTTGACTCAGTTCCTGTTTACACAATTCATGGTTTCTGCAAACGTGTTTTGCGGGAATTTGCTTTTGAAAATCGTCAACTGTTTGAACAGGAATTGTGTGACACAAACCTGCTGTTTACGGAAGTTTTTCGACGGTTTATGCGCAGAGAACTGCTTTCTCAAAACACTGCTGTTTCTGAACTTTTCTCTCTCTATGTAAAACATGCAGAGGGCAATCTTGATTCCCTGGAAAAGGACATCCATTATTTGCTGTCCAGAGATGGAAAATTTGTACCAACGTTACCAGGGTTTGAGTCGTATCTCAAGGAATTCACGGTGCACTGGAAGACCTTGGTTGCTCAAGATCTAAATCTGCGTAAACAAAATTCAAAAGAACATCCAATCCGTACTGTCTTCAATTCAACTGCACTTAACGGGAACTCCAGTAAAAAATCTTTCCGTAACATTGAACTGCTTTTAGCATGTCTGTCTGAGGCTCATGCCGGCAGTCCGGTTTCGGAAAATTTGCTGAGCATTTTTGGACTGGAATTAGATGCTGTTACAAATCCTAAATGCAATAAAGTTTTGAAGGACGGAGAACAATGGCTCAATCCGCAGGAATTTCCGCCAGCTGAACGGAGTTGGATTACCGCTCTGGTAGAATGTGAAAAATTACTGCAGCAAAATAATTTCAACGGTGACACTAAAACAATTTTAAAAGCCTGGGTAACACAACAGGTTCTGCAGGTTGTGCGTTATGAAATACAGCAGCTAAAACTGGAGCAGGGCTTATTTGATTTTGATGACCTGCTGCGTCTAGTGGAGGAACAGGTTCTTCCACATACTACAGAAACTAAAGATCCAACTCCACTCACAAAGGCGGTTCGTAAAAAATATCTTTGTGCAATTGTAGATGAGTTTCAGGACACAGACCGCAGGCAGTGGTCTATCTTCCGCCAACTGTTTTTGGAAAGTACGGAGCAGCGTCTGATTGTAATTGGAGATCCAAAACAGGCAATTTACTCTTTCCGCGGTGCAGATATCTTTACCTACCTGCAGGCACGTACAACATTTGAGAAAAAAACCGCACAGTTGCCTTTTAGTCTGAAAAAGAACTTCCGTTCTACAAAAAATTTACTATCCGGTTTGAATAAGGTATTTTGCTCTGATTTATGGTTTCCGGAGGAGCGGGAAATACTTTATCAGCAGGTGGGTTGCGGTAAACCGGAGTTGGAGTTGAAAGATGAAACAGAAAATCGTAATGCAATTCACCTGCTGGAATTACTGCCCCAGTTTTCTGTTTCCGGAAAAAAAATTGCTGCACAGAAAAAACTTAAAAAACCTCTAATTGCTCCTGAGAAACTGGATTTATGCAGTCCACTCTTTGCAAAAAAATATTTTGGCAAAGCAGACTTTCTGCAGGAAGTTGCAGTGGCTATGAAACAGGAGCTTAACGAAACTGAAGAAAGTGCTTTCTTAAATGTGTTTCTGGATGAGCAGACGGTAAATGCGAACCGCCGCTTTGCTGAGGCCATTGCGCAGGAAATCAAAATGCTCCTGCGTCATGCTGAAAGTGAGTCTTCGAGGCCGCTCTGGCAGGATGCTGAAGGTGAGCGTCTTTTACGTGAACAGGATGTTTGTATACTTTTCCGCCAAAGTAATGAGGGCGAAATGCTTGCAAAAGCCCTACGAAGACAGGGAATCGCCTTTGCGTTCTACAAACAGAAGGGGTTGTTTTTTGGCAGAGAAGCACAGGAGATTTTAACTTTGCTGGATGCAGTAGCCAATCCTGCAGATCATTCACGTTCGGCAAAGTTGTGGCTGACTCGATTTTTTGGCGCCGACATACAGCAGTTTTCAAAAAATTTCAGCTGGGATTCCGAGTTTTTACATCAACTACAACAATGGAATGCCATGGCGGAAGCCAGGCGCTTCAGAAAACTTTTTGACGAAGTTTTGTTGCGGACTAAATTAGTTGAACGGGAATTGTTGCTGGGTGGTGATGAGCGAAGTGTGACAAATTATGTGCATTTGTTTGAAGTACTGAACAGGCAGGTCATGGAGCGGCATCTTGATTTGTCAGAGCTGATTTTATTGTTGCGGCGCTATATTGAGGCCAAAGAAGATCCTGGTGAAAATGAAAATTTACTACGACTGGAAAGTGAAAGGAATGCAGTTCAACTGATGACAATGCATGCTGCCAAAGGTTTGGAATTTCCAGTGGTGTTTTTATTTGGCGGACTCAGCGCAAACAAAAAAAATACGCTGCAGTTTTATCATGATGCAGCCTGGGAACCTGTCATTGACCTGCTCAACAAAAATGTGCCTGCTGAACATCAGTGGCAAATTGATGCTGAGCAACAGCGCTTGCTTTATGTTGCCGTTACCCGTGCCTGCGGGCGGCTCTATCTGCCATTTGCAGATTATGTTTTTGGAAATTCAGGTAAACGGGCCTGCAAAATTAATGGAGGATATTCCCTGCTTAATGATCAGTTGTCTGTCATCAAAGCAGAAATTTCGGCAGGTGCGGATAATTCAGAATTCAGCTACAGCTATGTGGAAAATTCTGCTCCAGAAAAATCTGTTGATATTAGCAAAATTGAATTGGAAAAATTGAAAAAATGGAATCCGCCTGAACTGCCTGAGGTTCCGGAAATTATAGCGGAGATTAAAAGTAACACACAATTCTTCAGTCGGTTGCGTTATAAAAAGAGAGGCTTTGTAGTTAGTTCTTTCAGCAGGATGAACAGGAAAAAAGAGGAGCAGGAGGCGGGTATTGAGGAACAGGCTGCTATCGGCCTTTTGCCGGTTGAAATTCGCTCAGAAACGGATTTGGGGGAACGTCGTGAAAATGATGAATCCAATGTAAGGAGATTATCGGAAAACGCGGATTTGTTGCCCGTTACAGCGGAGGCACTTGAGATAAGTAAAACAGATTCAATATCAGAGACTTATAAAGATCAGTTGCCGGGAGGGATGCAAACCGGAAATATGCTGCATGAATTACTTGAACTGGTGGATTTCAACACCGTTAAAACCAGCAGCTCTCCAGAAGATTGGCTGGCAAACACGGCGGTGCATCGTCTGTTGGATTCATTTAGGGAACGCTATGGACGTTCTCTAGAAACATTACCACGCATCGCAGAAATTATCTGGAGTACTCTGCGTGTTCCAGTCCGGCTGGGAACCACAACATCTGCACTGGTACTGGAACTGGCCGACAGTGAGTGTTTTTTAAGAGAAACTGATTTTTGTTTTCCGATTCCGGAAGGCGAAGGACTTGATAAAGAAGAGCAAAAATATAATGTTTTAAACAGTCTGCAGACTCAGGATTTTGGTCTGGAGGTTGCTGAAAAAGTGGAAGGTTGGCAAGTTGAAAAAGGTTTTCTGCGTGGCTCAATTGATTATGTGTTTGAACATCAGGGACTGATTTATCTGTTGGACTGGAAAAGCAATCTGCTGACAGATTATCAACAACCGACATTGGAACGTGAGGTTTTGCGGCACTATCAACTGCAGCTGCAGATTTACACTCTGGCAACCTCATACTGGTTCAAATTGGACTGTGAAGAAAAATATCAGCAAAAATTCGGAGGCGTACTCTACATTTTTTTGCGTGGAATGCCTCAAAAAACAGGTATGTTTTTCAAACGTCCAAGCTGGCTGGAACTAAAGGACTATGAAAACAGTTTGCGTCACGAACAGTATTAAAACAATAGAGATAAATATTGTATCCCTTTAATTGCTAATGGACTTTGAATAGCATTTGCGTCTAGTAAATTATTGATGAAGAGATAATTAATAATATTTTATCGTTCCAAAATACCCGGAAGCCGAAGACCTTTTTCCCGTGCACATTCCTGCGCCATCTGATAACCCGCATCGGCATGGCGCATTACACCGGTTGCCGGATCATTCCATAAAACACGCTCAATTCGCTTTGCCGCTTCCGGAGTGCCGTCGCAACAAATCACTAATCCGGCATGTTGACTGAAACCGATGCCGACTCCGCCTCCATGATGAAAACTGACCCACGTTGCTCCGGATGCACAATTCAACAAAGCGTTCAGCAACGGCCAATCCGAAACTGCGTCTGAACCGTCCTGCATCGACTCGGTTTCCCGATTCGGCGAGGCGACTGAACCGGAATCAAGATGATCGCGACCAATCACAACAGGAGCTTTCAACTCTCCGTTGGCCACCATTTCGTTGAAGGCAAGTCCAAGCCGGTGACGGTCACCAAGTCCAACCCAGCAAATTCGTGCCGGAAGTCCCTGAAAGGAAATTCGTTCCTGCGCCATGTCGATCCAATTGTGAAGGTGCGGATCATCCGGGATCAACTCTTTGACTTTTGCATCGGTTCGGTAAATGTCTTCCGGATCACCTGAAAGCGCAACCCAGCGGAACGGCCCCACACCACGGCAAAATAAAGGCCGGATATATGCCGGAACAAATCCCGGAAAATCAAAAGCGTTTTTAACACCTTCCTCTAAAGCAAACTGGCGGATGTTATTGCCGTAATCCACAGTAGGAATACCCTGGTTCCAAAATTCAAGCATTGCTTCTACATGAATTTTTATCGAAGCACGAGCGGCTTTTTCGATCTTTTTCGGATCGCTTTTTTGTTGAGAACGCCATTCCTCTACTGTCCAGCCCAGAGGCAAATAACCATGCACCAGATCGTGTGCTGAAGTTTGGTCTGTGACTAAGTCCGGACGGATTCCGCGTTTAACCATTTCCGGAACCACTTCTGCGGCATTACCAAGCAGTCCGACCGAAACGGCACGGTTTTCACTTTTTGCATGCTCCAATATTTCAAGTGCTTCGTCTAAAGTTTCCGCCCTTTCATCAAGATATTTTGTACGTAGACGGAAATCAATTCTGCTTGAATCACACTCAACTGCCAAACATGATGCACCGGCCATCGTGGCCGCTAAAGGCTGCGCACCGCCCATTCCGCCCAATCCGGCAGTCAGAAACCAGCGTCCTCTCAAATTTCCGTTAAAATGCTGTCGTCCTGCTTCAACGAAGGTTTCATATGTTCCCTGCACAATGCCTTGTGAAGCGATGTAAATCCAGCTTCCTGCAGTCATTTGACCGAACATCATCAAACCTTTACGGTCCAGTTCATTGAAATGATCCATTGTTGCCCAGTGCGGAACCAAGTTTGAGTTGGCAATCAAAACACGCGGTGCGTCAGCATGTGTTCGAAAAACGCCGACCGGTTTTCCCGACTGTACCAGCATCGTTTCGTCATCACCGAGAGTTTTCAGTGTTTCCAGGATCAAGTCAAAATCCTTCCAGGTTCTTGCGGCTTTTCCGATTCCGCCGTAGACAATCAATTCGTCCGGATTTTCCGCAACGTCCGGATCAAGATTGTTCATAATCATTCTGTATGGAGCTTCTGTCAGCCAGGAACGGCAGCTGAGTTCTGTACCACGTGGTGCACGGATGGTTCTGGACTTGTTTGTGTTAGACATGTTTTTTTATATTCAGGTTAAGCTTATAATAGTTTGTTCAAGAGAACGCAGTAGTTTTTTTAAATTCACCCGCAATTTTGCCGCTTTTTCCTCATGATAAAGCCATGGTGCAGACTCATCCATGTATGTCTGCTGTGCTAATTCCAGTTGAATCACGTGTATTCCTTTTTCAGGCTTTCCGTAATGTCGTGTTGTCCATCCCCCTTTGAATCGTCCATTTAACACAGGACTGTAACCGTCGGCACCAGCGCAGATTTCAAAAGCTACTGCTTCAATTTCTGGAGCACAGGTGCTGGTGTTGTAGGTACCTAAATTGAAATCCGGTAACTCGCCTTCAAACAAAAAAGGAAGACGGGAGCGGATCGAATGGCAATCGAAGAGCAAAACCCTACCATGTATTTTACGAATACGTTCAATTTGTTCCGAAAGTGCGGTGTGATAAACTGCATGATAATTTATCCTGCGGGTTTCTATTTCTCCCTCATCCGGTTCGGACTCAATTTGATAAATTGATCGGCCTTCAAAATCAACGGTTGGGCAAAGCTCAGTTGTGTTCTGTCCCGGATAAAGTGAATTGCCGGAAGGGTCACGGTTTGCGTCAATCAAATAGCGTGAAAACGTAGCTTCTACGACTGTCGCATCCGGAAGTAAACCGTCATAAAGCCGGTGAATGTGCCAGTCCGTGTCGGCCATTTCCCGTCCGAGTTCATTGTAATGCTCAGACAATTGATCCGGAATAAAAACTCCTCCGTGTGGTTGTCCTAGAATTACTGGACTATTACCCTCTATAATTTGAACTGGGTTCATTCACTATCCAAAGTGGGGAAATGTCTTTCACCTGCTGCTTGCAGCAATTTTCCACTGCGGATCAGTATTGCAGCTTTTTCCAGATCCGGAGCAAGAAAGCGGTCTTCCTCCAGAAATGCAACGTTTTCACGCAGTTCTGCCAAAACTCGATTCAGGTTTGAACTCGTGCTAAGCGGTGTAAGGCTCGCTTTGCGGAACTCCAAACCCTGCGCTGCAGTAATCAGTTCAATCCCGAGAATTCGGCCAAGATTATCATTCATTGTCAGCAAGCGTCGTGCTGCGTGTGTGGCCATCGAAACATGGTCTTCCTGATCTGCACTGGTCGGAGTGGAGTCAGTTGAACATGGATTAGCAAGGTGTTTGTTTTCGGACATTAGAGCTGCAGAAGTTATTTCTGCCACCATAAATCCGGAATTTACTCCTGCGTCCGGAGACAAAAAAGGAGGTAAGCCAAAATTGAGTTTAGGATCAACCAATAGTGCAATACGTCGTTGAGAAATTGCTCCTATTTCGGCCAGTGCTAAAGCCGTTTGGTCTGCCGCAAAAGCGACTGGTTCTGCGTGAAAATTGCCTCCGGAAACAATCTGAAGCGAAGTTTCCGCTTCACTTGCAGAGAGAACCAGTGGATTATCCGTGACGGCATTTGCTTCGATGCACAGTGTATTTGCAGCCTGTCTAAACAAATCAAGACATGCACCGGTTACCTGGGGTTGACAACGGATACAATACGGATCCTGAACGCGGACATCTCCATCAATGTGAGATTCCCGGATTTCAGAATCCTGCATCAAGTTCCGTAAAGTTTGTGCTGCGTCGATTTGCCCCTGGTGTCCGCGTAAAGTTTGAATGTCCGGATGAAACGGAGCAGTCGAAGCCATGGCTGAATCGGTGGAAAGTGCTCCCGTTATCAATGCGCCTAAGACGCAGCGCCAGCCCTCAAACACACCTGCCAAAGCCAATGCAGTGGAAACTTGTGTCCCGTTGATCATCGCCAAGCCTTCCTTTGCTCGCAAAACCAAAGGTTCACGCTTAATTTTTTGTAAGACTTCTGCACCGGAAAGTGTCTGTCCTTGATAAATTGCCTGGCCTTCTCCGATTAAAACTGCAGTCATATGTGCCAAAGGAGCAAGATCTCCGGAGGCTCCAACCGAGCCCTGTGCTGGAATAACCGGGGTTACGCCTTTTTCCAGCAACACCTCAATTTGTTCAATTACTTTCCAGCGTACTCCGGAAGCTCCTCGACCTAAAGAGAGGAGTTTTAGCACCATTACCATGCGGACAATTTTTTCCGGAAGCGGCTCACCGACTCCGCAACAATGCGAGATGATCAGGTTTCTTTGCAGTAGTTCGGTTTGTTCCGCAGGAATACGAATAGCGGAGAGTTTGCCGAATCCGGTGTTGATACCGTAAATTGGAGCAGCGGCATTTGCTGCTTTTTCGACAATACCGGCGGCCTTTTCGACTGCTTGTTTTGCTTCCGGATTTAAGGTCACTGCAGGACTATTCCAATAAATCTGAGACAAATCAGTCAAACTGACCTTTCCCGCAGTGAGATTTAAACTCATAATTTTTCTCCAATAATTACGATTGTTTCAGTCGCCTTAACAATATTAAGATTTATCCCTACTGTCGAAATGACAAACTATGGGTTTAAGAGTTTTTTTGAAGCCATCATTTATTCGTATAATCCGTGGCAGATAGCATTTTATATTCCCTTTTTTATGCATATGATCCGTGGCTAATAGTATTTTATATTTCCTTTTTATCGGTGCCATCCGTGGCCAACAAGCATTTCTGCAAGTGGATTGTACCCCATTTGATAGGCAAGTTCAGCGGGTTGATCTACGTTCCAAACCGCTAATTCAGCTTTTTTACCCGCTTCAATTGTACCAACTTCATTTCCAATGCCCAGTGCTTGAGCTGCAACACGGGTTACTCCTGATAAAGCTTCTTCCGGAGTCATACGAAAAAGTGTACAGGCCATGTTCATGCATAGAAGAAGCGAAGTCAATGGAGACGAACCGGGATTGCAGTCAGTCGCAATGGCGAGCGGAACTCCCGCTTTTCGCAAAGAATTAAGCGGTGGCAACTGCGTTTCACCTAAGGTGTAAAATGCTCCAGGAAGAACGACTGCGACCGTTCCGGATTTGGACAATGCCTGAACTCCGGCCTCGTCAAGATATTCCAAATGATCGGCGGACAAAGCACCAAAATTTGCGGCAAGCGCTGCTCCTCCGAGGTTGGAAAGCTGCTCCGCATGAAGTTTTACAGGCAGGCCCAAAGCTGTTGCTTTGTCGAAAACCCTGGAAATCTGCTTTGGAGAGAATGCGATGTTTTCGCAAAAACCATCCACTGTATCAGCCAGTTTTTCTTCATGCACAAACGGTAATACATCTTCACAAACAAAATCAATGTAAGCCTCCGCTTTACCTGAAAATTCCGGAGGAATCGCATGAGCACCAAGGAAGGATGTTTTCACGCGGACATTTCGCTCCTTCCCCAATTTACGGGCAACACGCAGCATTTTGATTTCGGTTTCAATGTCGAGGCCGTAACCGGATTTTATCTCAACCGTTCCCACTCCTTCCGCAAGCAGGGCATCGAAACGTGGCAGTGACTGTGAGAATAATTCTTCTTCAGAAGCATTGCGGGTTGCAGTTACCGTACTGATAATTCCACCACCGCTTCGGGAAATTTCTTCATAACTTGCGCCTTTCAGCCGCAATTCAAATTCTGTAGCACGACTTCCTCCGTAGACCAAATGGGTATGACAATCGATCAGTGCAGGCGTTATCAAACGACCTTCTAAATTTTTTACCTGAAGTCCTGCAAAATCATCAGGTAATTCTTTTTCTGGACCGACCCACTGAATCAGTCCAGCTGAAATAACTACAGCACCATTTTCGATCAAACCATATGGTTTGTCCGTAGTCATGGTGGCGATTTGCACATTATTGTAAAGGAATGAAAAGCTCATTGCTGGTTTCTGATATTTTCATCAATCATTTTTTGGTTCACGTCTCAAACCAATATAAGCCTCGATGATACTTGAATCCTGTCTCGCTTTTTCTGCAGTACCTTGCCAGGCGACAGCACCAGACTCCAGCACAGTCACCTCGTCTGCTGCTGAAAGGGCTTGTTGAGTGTTTTGCTCCACTAACAGGATCGTCATGCCGTCGCTCTGGAGTTGTTGAAGTGCAATGTAACAAACCTCAACCATACGCGGCATCAGTCCAAGTGAAAGTTCGTCAAGTAATAACAGTTTAGGTTCAGCCATCAAAGCGCGGCCAATGGCCAACATTTGCTGTTCACCACCGGATAGTAAACCTGATTCCTGCTTTAAACGTTCGCCAAGTCGTGGAAACATAGTCATGACCCGTTCTAAGTTACGTGGGATATTTTCTTTGGGCAGGGAGTAGCCGCCGACTTCTAAATTGTCCCTGACTGTCAAATCCGAAAATAAACGTCTGCCTTCAGGCACGAGAGCGACTCCCCGCTGAACCCGTTCTTTTGTCGGTACTTGATCCAGTTTCTCTGAGCCAATCATAATGCTGCCTGATTTGACCTGTACATGTCCGGAAATAGTCATCAAAGTAGTAGATTTGCCTGCTCCGTTTGCGCCGACCAGAGCATGAATGCTTCCTTGACGAACGTTCAGATCCAGTTCATGTACCACTGTCAAAGATCCGTAACCGCAAGAGAGTTTATTAATTTTCAGCATGAACGGTTCCTTGGCCAATGTAGGCTTCCAGCACAGATGGTTGTTTTAACACAGTTTCAGGAGAACCTTCTGCGAGCTTACACCCATTATCCAAAACTACCAGTCTGGAGCAGATGCGCCGTACTTCGGCGAGGTTATGTTCAATGAGCAAAATTGTTTGACCCTGACTTTTGAGTTCCACCAGGATGTCAGCAAATGCGGTAGCCTCGACTTGATTCAGCCCGGCTAGAGGTTCATCAAGCAATAACATTCTGGGTCTTAGAGCCAGCACACGTGCGACCTCCATACGCTTGAGGTAACCCAGTGGAACGGCATTTGGATATGAATCGGCAGCATTTTCGATTCCTACCATTGCCAGCCATTTCAAGCTTTCTTGCAGTGCGTTCCTACGTTCGACACGAAACATCGAGCGCCACGGATGCCGAGTTTGTTCTGCACCAGCAGCAAGAGCAACGTTTTCAGCAAGGGTCATTTCCCTGAATGGTCGTACCAACTGTTGCGCAAATCCCAAGCCTTTACGTACTCTAGCATGTATCGGCAGGTTGTTGAGCATTTCTCCCTCCAGATCAATTTCACCATGATTTGGCTGAACCACACCTGTAATCACTCTTAACATAGTAGTCTTACCCGCACCATTTGGACCTATCAAACCAAGGATTTCTCCCTGATTCAAATTCAGCGAAACCTCTTCAAGTGCATGTACACCTCCGAAACGCACTGAGATATTCCGGATATCCAGCAAACTCATTGATTCCCCTTCAACGCAAAAGCTTTTTTGCTTTTAGGAAAAATATTTTTTGCTAAACCAGCCAGCCCACCAGGGCTGAAACGCATTACGATAAATAGTAAACTACCGTAAAGCAGAAGTTTGTAGTCACCGATGAACTGAAACCACTGTGGTAATACACTCAGCAACGCCGAAGCTACGATAACTCCCAGAATAGATCCGTTGCCGCCAATGACAACCATGGCCAACAGCGTTATGGACTCAACAAAAGCAAAACTGTCTGGAAAGATGAAACGGACGTGGTGAGCATAAAGTCCTCCGGAGAGACCAGCCAAAGCTGTACCGAGTGCGAAGGCGATCAGTTTGTAGCGTGAAACATCCAAACCAAGCATCCGCGCAGTATCTTCATCTCCGGAAACTGCCTCGAAAACATATCCCATCCATGACCTGCGGATTTGCAAACTCAATAAAGCTACTAAAATTACGCATCCTAAAACCAGTGCCAGAAAACCCAATTTTCCTAATCCTGGATCAGGAATCGAAGAAACACCCAACTCACCACCCAGCCATTCCTGTTGACGTACCACTCCTAGGAAAACGAAGTTAACACCCATTGTTGTGATAGCCAGGAAATCATGCCTAACCCTCAGGCTTGCAAGTCCAACCATGACACCAAACGAGCCTGCGAGCAGCATTCCAGCCAAAAGTGCCACAAAAAAAGGCGTATCAGCTTTTGTCAAAATACTGGCTGTATATGCACCTATGCCGACAAAAGCGACATGACCCAAGCTCACCTGACCGCAAAATCCCGTAATCAGATTCAGGCTTAGACTGCCAATGATGCTGATACCCATGAAGGTGAGTAGACTGATTTCATATCCCATTTCATATCCCCCGAAACATACCTTGCGGACGCACCATTAACACAAGAATCAAAAAAACAAAAGCAATCGCATCTCGGTTCAGCACGTTTCCAAGGTAAATTGTGCCAAAGGATTCCACCACTCCAAGCGCCAATGCCGCAACTAGTGTTCCCCGGACGCTACCAAGACCACCAAGAACTATGATTGCGAGGGCTTTGTAACTTGGAACACTCCCCATCGTTGGTTCTACAAGGTTATTGAGAATGCCGACGATCATGCCTGCTGTTCCTGCGAGAGCTGAACCGATGAAAAAATTGAAATAACGTACTCGAATAGGGTCAATGCCGAAAGATTCCGCCATCTGCGGATCAGTAACTGTGGCACGCCAGGCTAGTCCCAAGCGTGTATGGCTGGAAAGCCAGGCAAGCCCTCCTATTAAAATAATGCTGACTAGGATTGTTACCCATTCTCCTTCCCGCAAATACATGCCACCTAGTGGGAGCATTTGTTGAAGGGGAGGGTTAGCGTAGGATATGCCGTATGAACCGAAAAGTATCCTGTACAATTCCTCCATCGCAATGAACAGGCCGATGGAGGCAATCAAAGGGACAAATGGAGGTTGATCCAGAATAGCTTCATAACACAAACGGTAGATAATTACACCTAAAATACCTACTCCAAACATGGCAACGACTCCACTCAACATCAGACTTCCGGAACTGTTGTATACCAAAACACCAAAGTAACCTCCCAAGGTGTATAAGCCGGCATGTGCTACATGCAGGATTCGTAATAAACCGTAAACAAGTGTCAGGCCTACTGCAATCAAGGCATAGATACTGCCTTGAAGAAGACCTTGAAGAAAAAGTTCTAGATATAGCATCAGTTAGGAAAATGAGGAGAAAGGGAAGCATCACAATCTAAGTATGCTTCCCTCAAAACAATTTGAAATCAAGACTCAGGTGGAGCCAGCAGTGTTTGATCACGGATTTCAGAATGGTAATGCCAGTCACCATTACGGACAATCTGAACCTGCACATTCTTGCGGACTTCTCCGAGGGCGTTGAATGAAATATGCCCTGTAGCAGCAGTGAGTTGTGTTTGTGCGATAGCATTTCTTATCGCTTCCGGATTCCTGGTGCCGGCTTTACGTAAAGCCGTTACAACGACATTCAATGCCGTATGTCCTGAAGCAGCTACCATGTCGACTTTATTTCCGGTTAGTTTTTCATATTCTGTAATGAAGGAACGTGTTTCCGGTGAATTTGAATCACGATCAAGTGAAGTAGTTATGATTACACCTTCTGAGGCTGCTCCGGCTATTTTTATAAACTGTTCGGAGTCATAGCCTTCCTGCCCAATTACTGGTACAGCCACACCTCCTGAGCGGAGTTGATTGACTAAAGGCCCTGCGGTGAAGAAATAACCTGATGCGTAAATCGCATCCGGTTTGTCTGCTCTAACCTTTGCCACAATAGACCCAAATTGTCGGTCACGAATTGAATACTCATATTCGTTAATAATCTCTATTCCAAAGTTTGCGGCTTCAGCCTTGAAACCTGCAGCAAGGGACTTCCCAAAGTCGTTCTTCAGAGTGATGACAACTACACGCTTTCGCTGCATAGTTTGTCCAATTAATAATGCTCCTGCACGTCCCTGAACGTCTCCCATGAAGGAAGTACGGAAAATATATTTACCAGCTTGTGTGATTCCTGGATGAATTGCAAAGGCTGAAATATATGGGATTCCTGCAGCTTGAAACACACCTGCAGCTGCTCGTGTAGAGCCAGAATAACTTCCGGATACTGCCACTTTGACACCATCCTTTTCGATCAAACGATTGGCAATCGGAACGGCTTCCTTAGGTGAAGCCTGATCATCATAGATTACCAGCTCGATCTGTTTACCGTTGATACCGCCTGTTGCGTTCGCTTGTTTTACGGCTAACTTAGCACCGTTTAGAGCCGATTCTCCATCTGCTGCGGCAAAGCCGGTCAGGGGGACATTGAAGCCAACTTTAACTGTGTCTGCCCAGGCAAATCCAAAAAACATGGAAAGTGCCGGAATTAAAGAAAGAATGTTTTTGAGTTTCATTTATACCTCTAGTATGGATTAAAATAATTTATTGACAGGCCAATGTGTAGCCGTGGTTTAATTTATAGTATTATGTTTTCAGCTTTACGTGTCAGGTGCCTCCTTTGATTTAAGGGAATGAATGTCGAGTGTTTTAGTCATTATTCTATGAAGCAATAATTCAAATAATGTTAAATCAAGAATAATGCACACAATGTTTCTATTAATATTTGTACATACATATTTAAATTATGTCAATCCAAAATAAATTATATGTTTAAACTTTCTTCTTTTGAGAAGCCTGAAAATCTTGTCAGAACAACGGCGAAGCATGATTTTGACGCTAAGCATATTTAGAACTCGACAGACCTAAGGCGATTCTCCATCCACCGCATTGCTGAGGAGATACAGAGGATCAGCACAAAATACTCCAAAACAAGGAAGGTATATATTTCCAGTGGGCGGTACTGACTCACAACCAGTTCGTCGGCCCTGCGGGTGAGTTCAGTTAAACCGATGACTGAGACCAGCGATGACATTTTCAGCATGTAAACAAACTGGTTGCCAATGGCCGGTAGGACGATTCTGATTGCCTGCGGTAAAATAATCAGCTGCATTTTTTTCCAGTAGTTCAGCCCCAGCGAATCAGCCGCATCATGTTGGCCACGTCCAATTGATTGAATTCCGGCTCTGAAAATTTCGGCCTCAAATGCGCTGTCGCAGAGTGCGAGTCCCAGTACGCCTGCAGAAAAAACGTCTAGTTTGATTCCCAAAGCTGGTGGCAATCCACAGTACACCCAGAGCAACATCACGAGAATACTGTACACCCAAATTGGAAAAATACTGTGCTATTATTGGTTTTTTCAGACAGATTAGGTTAAACAGAAATTTTTCAATTATGAAACTAACCCAAAAATATATTCAGTGTAAAGGTGGTGATCAGTGTGTTTTAGAATAAAATTGTTATCGTCATTTTCCAAATAAATAAACTTTTGTTTTTAATATGTATGCTCATATAATAGTTATGTCAATATAAAAGTAAAGTTGTATAAATAAAGTTGTATAAATAAAGTTGTATAAAAAAGTATTTAGATGCTTATTGCCTGAAATCTCAATTTTTAACAAAGTCGTTTCAACAACGTCATTGGAAAGACCGTGATTTTGGATTTAGATCTTGTGGAACTTTCCCAAAAACTGTTTTCTATTTTCATATCAACCAAAGAAAAAGCGAAACGAACAATTGCTTACAGGCAAGATATCAATGACTGATCAGTTGAAAATTTATGCGCAGACAGCGCTTTTGCCGGAGGGCTGGGTAAACAATATTTGCGTAACTGTAGATTCGTCTGGACGAATCTCAAACGTAGAGTTTGGGGTTGAACCGCAAACAGAACAGCACGTTTCAGTAGAAAATCAAAATTTGCAGAATCGTATTTTACTTCCGGCAATGTCAAATTTACACAGCCACACTTTTCAAAGGGCTATGGCCGGATTGACCGAGAAGCGGATACAAAAACAGGATAGCTTCTGGAGTTGGCGTAAATTGATGTATCGTTTTATGGAAGACTTGATTCCGGAACAAATCGAGGCTATTGCGGCTTTTGTTTTTATGGAAATGCTGGAATGCGGTTATGCATCTGTAGGAGAATTTCATTATCTTCATCACCAACAAGGAGGAAAACATTATGAAAATATTGCAGAAACTTCTCTTCGTATTATTGATGCAGCTCAAAAAACCGGAATCGGTTTAACTCATTTACCGGTATTTTATGGGCAAGGTGGTTTAGATGGCAAAAGCCTTGCCGATAGTCAGCTTCGTTTTGGATGTAATCCTGAACAATTTTTCCGGATTCTTGAACAAGCACAAGACGCATTCAGATATGCGCCGGAGGACTATTTGTTGGGAATTGCACCACATTCTTTACGGGCAGTTTCTCCGGCAGATTTAAAAGAAATTCTTGGCTCTCGTTCTGAAAATTCTGCATTAAATTCTGCTCCGGTTCATATTCATATTGCAGAACAAGTCAAGGAGGTCATTGAGATTCAAGAAAAATATAATTTAAGTCCAGTGGAGTGGTTGCAGGAAAATGTTGCGCTTGATGATTGTTGGTGTTTGGTTCATGCCACACATATGACTCCAGATGAAATTCATAATTTAGCCAAAACAGGAGCAGTCGCCGGCTTGTGTCCTATTACAGAAGCTAATCTTGGAGACGGTATTTTTGATGGTACAACCTGGTTGGAATCCTGCGGAAAATACGGCATCGGTTCTGATTCAAATGTACGCATTTCTTTGACAGAAGAATTACGAATGCTGGAGTACAGCCAACGGCTTTCACGGCAAGAGCGCAACGTGATGACACAGAGTTCCGGTTCAGTCGGAAGAGCACTGTACGAAAATTCTTTGTCCGGAGGTGTACAAGCTTTGGGCCGAAAATCTGGAAGTATAGCAATTGGCATGTGGGCAGATTTGTTAGCACTGGATGCGGATGCAATGGCTTTTTGCAGTTGTTCAGAAGACGAAATACTAGATCGCTGGATTTTTAGTGCAGATGATTCAATTGTGTCGGAAGTCTGGTCGGCAGGACGGCAAAAAGTCGTAAACGGACGTCACATTCTGCATGATCAAATTGAGAAGCAATATCGTTTGGTAATACAAAAACTTCAGCAGTAAAAATAAAAAATGCTTTCAAAAAAAGAAAAATTGCCGGTATATCAAAACATCAAAACTGAGATTAGAGAAAAAATTCAATCAGGTATCTGGAAACCAGGAGGATTAATTCCCGGAGAAGAAACTTTGGCAAAAAATTATGGTTGTGCACGTGTTACGGTAAACAGGGCGTTGCGTGAATTGGCAAAAGAAGGAATACTGGACCGCCGTCGCAAATCCGGAACTCGTGTGACAATACCTTCCGGTCGTTCAGCTAATTTTGAAATTCCTCGAATCCGCCTTGAAATCGAAGCAACAGGAGCCACGTATCGTTATGCTTTGTTGTACAGGAATGTAGACATACCACCTGCAAACATCAGGGGTAAATTAGAAATAGCACCTCAAGAAACTGCTCTTAATCTACGTTGTCTTCACTACTCTAATGAGACTCCATTTCAGTTTGAGGACCGCTGGATTAATCTGAAAAATATTCCGGAAGCAGAGTTGGAAAATTTTGAAAATATTAATCCAAATGAGTGGTTGGTGAATCATGTGCCCTGGACGAATGCAGAACATATCTTGTCCGCTGCAAACGCAGATAAGGATAAAGCAGAATTACTATCGGTGGCCGAACAGGATGCTCTATTTATTATTCAACGCAGAACTTGGTGCAAAGAAAATTTGGTGACTTACGTTCGTCTTTATTATCCGGGACGATTTTATCAGATGCGGACAACTAATTATTCTCATTTTAAAGCAGGACAGGTTAATTGAAAAAAAGTTTCCCGCGCATTGTCTGTGCCAATGATTGCCACACGGTCATGTGCCTGTAAGCAGAAATTGTGATCCGGACTGGGATCCAATTTTTCATCACGAATCACACCAACAATAGATGTAGCAGTTTTTGTACGGATTTTTGCCTCGCCAATTGTTTTTCCCTCCAGCAGACAACCTGGTTTAATCAGCATCCACTGCAGGTCAAACTGCTCTTCTGCAGTTTGAAGTTGTTCTACTATCACTTCTTCTTCATTTTCATTGAACAGCGACGCAAATAAATCCTGCCGCAAAGATTCGCTGTAATGTTGAATCTTAGCAGCCGGAATATGTAAATGCATCAGGGCTTTGCGGGCCATTTCAAGCCCCGCCTCAAACTCCGGTATCACCACTTCAGAAATATTAAGTTTTTTGAATTCTTCCAAAAATTCAACACCAGGTGCACGGGCCACCACTTGAATTGCAGAATTCTTTTTGCGTGCCCGTTCAACAACTGTTTGCGTAATCATGACTTCAGGAGAGGTAATGATCAGCAGTCGTGCCGATGATATTTCTGCAGCCTCTAAAACGACTTCGTGACTGGCATCTCCATAAACAACCGGGGTCTCGCTTTTTTGTGCCCTTTCAACCCTGAGTTGATCTAATTCAATAATTAACAGGGGTACGTGGAGTCGTTTGAGCACTTGGGCAATACGGAATCCAACCCGTCCGCCGCCGACAATAATCACATGATTATGCAGTCCGGATTTTGGCATGTTTTTAGAGTCTAATGCTTCATGTTTGAACCAGCGTTTACGGAGTGCATAGAGACGTGCGGTTTGTCCGGAAACTAGGGGAGTGAGAAACATTGTGATGACCGCAGTGGTTAAAACCAGCGAATAGACTTCATGACTGATGGAGTTGGTTGAAACGCCAACTTGTGCCAATACAAAAGAAAATTCTCCCACCTGAAAGAGCCCCATCCCAACTGCCAGGGGTACCACATTTCCATATTTGAAAATACGGGCCAGCAAGGCAAAGATAAAACCTTTCCCGAGGCTGACTATCAAAACAAGCATCAGCACCTGCTGCCAGTGCTCAACTAAAAAACCGGGATTGAAGAGCATCCCCACTGAGGCAAAAAACAGAAGTCCAAAAAGATCTCGAACCGGAATAATGTCACTCAAGGCTTGATGTCCATAATCGGACTCACTCAAAACCATGCCCGCAATAAAAGCGCCAAAAGGAAAGGATAGACCTACTAAATAAGTCAGGTAACCCACACCCAGACCAATTGCTGTGATAGCCAGCAGAAATAATTCTCGTGAACCTAAATGGGCAATGTAGCGCATGATTTTGGGTAATAGACGCGTTCCAAACAGAATCATTGCAGCCAAAAAAACAACTGTTTTCAGAATTGCTATTTCCAGTGGAATCCAACCCAGAGAAGGCTCGTTCAGCATCGGCAGCAGTATAATCAAAGGTACAACTGCTAAATCCTGTACGATCAGCATACCCACCATAACCTTGCTGGACAGGGTGCCCAGCCAACCTTGATTCATCAAAGTCTTGAGCAAAACCATGGTGCTTGATAGTGAAACCAGCGCACCTAGCCACAGTGAAGATTTTGCATCCCAACCCATCCACTGCCCAATACCGTAACCAAGTCCAATGGTCAGTAAAATTTGAATCGGTGTACCAATCAGAGAGATTTTTTTGACTTCTTTGAGGTCTTTGAGGGAAAACTCCAGTCCAAGTGCAAAAAGTAACAGTGCAACGCCGATTTCTGCCAGCAGTTCAATTTCGTGAACACTGGTCAGCGCAAACCCTCCGCTGTAGGGACCAAAGGCAATCCCGGTCAGAATATAGCCCAAAATCAGCGGCTGTCCCAAACGCTGCATCAGGAGTCCGCTGAAAAACGCACTTACAACGAGCAGAATGAAATCTGTGGCAATGCCCATGGATAAATACTTGTTAAAACAGTTTACTGGTTAGTCTTGAAATAAATTCTTAAAAGCTGGATAGCCCTCTTTTTCCAGCTCATTTTTTGCAACAAAGCGCAGTGCTGCAGAATTGATGCAGTAACGTAATCCATCAGGTTCTGGTCCGTCATCAAACAAGTGTCCCAGATGAGAATCTGCATTTTTACTCCTGAGTTCTGTCCTTACAGAGAACCACCCTTTGTCTTCTTTATGGATTAAATTTGTTCCTTCAATAGGTTTTGTAAAACTCGGCCAGCCGGTGCCGGATTTATACTTATCCGTTGAACTGAAGAGCGGCTCGCCTGAAACTATATCAACATAAATTCCTTCCTGCTTATTATTCCAGTACTTATTCTTGAAAGGCGGTTCAGTTGCATCATTTTGAGTAACTTCAAACTGCAAAGGAGTCAGCGTCTTTTGCAGCTCGTTTCTTCCAGGTTTTTTAAAAAATGAGGATTTTTTGAATATATCTGCAGCTTTTGATTTTTCACCCCATAACTCCTTCAACCGCTGATCCCGTCCACATCTGAAACGATAAAATTTATATTTTAAGGAACTTTTTTTGTAGTAATTTTGATGATATTTTTCTGCCGCAAAAAATATTCCTGCCTGCAAAATTGGAGTTAGAACGGGCTGTTCCAGGAGTCCGGATTTGTCGAGCTTATTTTTTGATTCTATCGCATCTTGTTTTTGTGCAGCTGAGAGATAAAATACTGCAGTCGAGTATTCATGTCCGCGGTCACAAAACTGTCCATTTTTATCAAGTGGATCAATGTTATGCCAAAATATTTCCAGCAATTCTGCATAAGAAATAACATCCGGATCAAAAGTAATTAACACAGCTTCAATGTGTCTTGACTTGCTGTAATTACGATAGTTTGGCTGCTTTGAAGTGCCCCCGCTATATCCTGAAATCACGTCTTTTACTCCGGGAATCTTTTCAAAATCTGCTTCCATGCACCAGAAACAACCTCCGGCAAAGATGGCTTTTTCCAGCTCCTTTGCAGCAAAAGCTGCAGTTGAAGTCAAGCAGCTCAGTCCAAATAAGAGAAAGGCAATAAAAACTATTTTTCTCATCCTGCTCCTTTAAATAATTTAAAGCTTAGATGCTAACTTACGAGTTAAATCTGCAGCAGAAATTTCACTGCAGCCCTTGATGTTTTGACCACACCACAGCGGTGTAAAATCGTCACTTCCGGTAGCTTCTGCTTTTGTCCGTAAAGCAGAAATTGCGGCCGCAGCCAACGGAAATTCCGGAGTGTCGGGATTGATTGGACCAATTTCACTGATACTGCGGTTGATGATTCCTCGGGCCGGTCTTCCGCTAAAAATATTTGTGATGACAGTCTTGCGGGCTGCATTGCTTTTTAATGCTGTGCGTTGAATTTTGCTGGTTTTTGTTTCTGTACAAAGCAGGTACGCGGTACCAAGCTGTACTGCAGAAGCACCCATTGAAATAGCCTCTGCAACCTCTTTCGCAGTTGAAATTCCACCTGCAGCAATTACAGGTAGTTTTGTAGTTCCAATAATTTGTCTTAAGAGCTCAAAGGTTTTAACTTGAGTTGAAAGATCATTGCTTAAAAAGATACCACGATGACCTCCGGCTTCAATCCCCTGAGCAATAATTCCGTCTGCCCCATTTTTCTCCAACCATTTTGCTTCTTCAAGATTGGTTGCAGATGCCAAAACAATAGCACACTGTTTTTTAACCTGTGCCAGCAGTTTGGCTTCAGGTAAACCAAAATGGAAACTGATTACAGGAGGTTTATATTCTGCCAGCAGATCTGCAGCTTCCTGATTGAATGGTCTGCGTCCGGAGCCTGTTGGAATGTCGTTGTAATTCAGGTCGTATTCTTTGAAATAGGACTGCAGGATTTTTCGCCACTTTGCTTCCCTTTCAAAATCTGGTTCAGGCGGTGTATGACAGAAAAAGTTAAGATTGAAGGGCTTGCTGGTTTGGGATTTGATGGTCTTCAATTCTGCACGAAGAGTCTCTGCATCCAGCATCGCACAGGGCAGACTGCCCAAACCACCTGCATTGGAAACAGCAATTGTTAAAGCACTGTCCTGTACTCCGGCCATTGGAGCCTGGATTATTGGAAGCTCTGTAACTGAAAAAGCATTTGTTGGCATGCTTGACCTCATTTAAAAAAAATCAGCAAATTTGGAAGGCTCAACTTCAGCTTTCTACTTCATAGTACAAAGAAAATGCAGGAAAATATTTGGAAGCGAGCTCAAGCTGGACGGCAGCAATTATCGTCCGCCTTGAAAAACACGGAATTTCTTTTTTTTGGAGTATTGTGAACTATCGGCAAGGTAACCGGCCAGATATGCTCCAAGACCCCAGCCGATAAACCCAAAAGTTAAAGCATTTGAGACAGGCTCACCGCTGATGAATTCAGTACTCCAAAAACCTGCCAGCAGACCACTAAATGTACCAATCCTGACATAATTGTCCTGGAAGACAGTCAACACGATAACCAGCAAATGTCTAATCATATTTTCTGAAAAAAGAATTGGTTAAACAGACAGTCTTCAGCAGTTCGGCCTGCCAAAGAATGCTGCCTGCTAAAAAATTGATCTGACAGTTTGAAATAATGCCAGGAATAACCTGGATGAAAAATAAATGACTAAAACTCCGCCGACAAACAAATCTCCTTCACCATGGATTGGATGGAAAAACGTAGTAAAATTAGAAGGTGGTTCCAGATTTTCGTCAACTGGTCTTTTCATTCTAAATCCAATCATCAAGACCAGGGTGCCGATAGTCAGTGCAATCCAGTTTCCCATCTTTGTTTATTAGTTTTGGTGTAGAGAATCAGTATTTAACTTAGATTTAAGTATGCAGTCTTTCCTGTAACTTAACTTATACAAATTATTCAGAAGTGGCAACGCAAAATCCATGCAAGAGTTGTTTTGCAAATCGGGCTTTTTGGTAACTGCAGTACTACCGAAAGTTCTGTCTGCAAAAAAACCGACTATCCTGAGAGCAGTTGTGCAGATTCTGATTCAAAACCAGTTTGCGTCTTCACGCAAATTACACGATAATGAGATAACATCTTTTAGAGGAGAATTATGGAAATTCCACCAATTTTTGATCTTTCGAAAAAAGTCGCTTTAGTTTCCGGAGCAAGCCGCGGAATTGGAGCTGCAGTTGCAAAAATTCTGGCTGAGTATGGGGCTCATGTTATTGTAACCAGCCGCACGGCAGAAAATTTAGTTGAAGTAGAAACAGAAATTTTGGCAGCCGGAAAGAAGGTTACCAGCATGGTTTGTCACAATGGGAATCTGGTTCAGATTGAAACACTTTTTCAAAAGATTCTGCAGACACACGGCAGACTGGACATCCTGATCAATAACGCGGCAACCAATCCTTTTTATGGTTCAGTGCTGGAAGCCGACGAAGCGGCCTGGGATAAAACTCTGGCAGTGAATCTCAAGGGACCGTTTTTCATGAGCCAGCATGCGGCAAAACTGATGCAGAAAAATGGAGGTGGAAGCATCGTCAATGTCTCTTCAATCAATGGACGCATTCCGATGCACAAACAAAGCATTTATTCGCTGACAAAGGCAGGCTTGATTTCAATGACTCAGGCTTTTGCCAAAGAACTTGGCGGTGATAATATCCGCGTGAATGCACTGCTTCCGGGACTGACTGACACCAAATTTGCTTCTGCCTTAACGAAAAATGAAGAACTGATGAAAACTGTTATTCCGCAAATACCTTTGGGCCGAATTGCTCAGCCGGATGAGATGTCAGGTATGGTGCTTTTTCTGGTTTCCGAAGCTGCTTCCTATGTCACCGGCAGCACATTCACAGTAGACGGCGGAGTACTGGCTTAGGTTCCAGTAAAAACAGAAATGATAAACAGCACAAACAAAATGAAAGGAACAGAATGGACTCAGAATTTCGGATAGAAAAAGATTCAATGGGCGAAGTAAAGGTGCCGCAAAAAGCACTTTATGGTGCACAAACTCAGCGTGCGGTTGATAATTTCCCGGTCAGTGGAATCTGCATCAGCCGACCACTGATTCATGCTCTTGGAGTAATCAAACAAGGTGCAGCCAAAGTAAATGCTGAACTGGACAACATTCCAAAAGATGTGGCCCATGCAATTCAACTTGCGGCACAGGAAGTGATTGACGGAAAACTGGACGAGCATTTTCCAATCGACATTTATCAAACCGGTTCCGGAACTTCAAGTAATATGAATGCCAATGAAGTAATCGCACACCGGGCGATGGAACTGGTTACGGACTTAGCGGTTAAGGTGCATCCGAATGATCACATTAATTTTGGTCAAAGTTCAAATGACACATTCCCAACGGCCATCAGGATTGCTGGTTACCTTGAAGCTAAAAACACTTTGGTTCCGGCACTTAAATTTTTGCGAGAAACATTTTTAAAAAAAGGAGCGGAGTATGCGCATGTGGTTAAGACAGGCAGAACTCATTTGATGGATGCCATGCCGGTAACCCTGGAGCAGGAATTCGGAGGTTACGCCCGGCAGTTGGAAACCGGAATTCAGCGCATAGAATCAGCCTTGCAGCAGTTGGCAGAACTGCCGATGGGTGGTACTGCAGTTGGAACCGGAATAAATACTGATCCGGAATTTCCGCCAAAATTTGCAGCAGAAATTTCCAAACTGACAGGCGAGTCATTTCGGGAAGCTGAAAATCATTTTGAAGCACAGGCGACAGTAGATGCACCGGTTGCTTTGGGAGCACAGTTGAAAACGCTGGCCGTAAGTCTGCTGAAAATAGTAAACGATTTGCGCTGGATGAATTCCGGACCAAACGGCGGGCTCGGAGAAATTCAGCTGGCGGCACTGCAACCCGGATCTTCGATTATGCCCGGCAAGGTAAATCCTGTGATAGAAGAATCAATGGCAATGGTTTGTGCACAGGTCATCGGTTACGATGCTGCGATCAGCGTGGGTGGTTTGTCCGGAAATTTTGAGTTGAATGTGATGTTGCCGATGGTGGGGCACAGTCTGTTGGAATCAATCCGGCTGCTGGCCAATGCCTCCAGAAATCTGGCGGAGCGCTCTGTTTCCAGAATTGTGGTGCGCGAGGAACACATCAAATCACTGATTGGCAAAAATCCAATTTTGGTAACCACACTTAATCCTCTGATTGGTTATGATCTGGCAGCAAAAATTGCTAAAAAAGCTTTTGCGGAAAACCGGGAACTAAAGGAAGTTGCCCTGGAAATGTGTGATCTTTCTGCAGCAGAACTGGATAAAGCACTTGATCCTGCCAAAATGACCAAAGGCGGATTTGTAGAATAAAAATTTGTTTTCTTCAATATTTTTATTTTGCCAGTGGGAGAATAATCCGGAAGAGCGCCCCTTTTCCGGATTCGTTGTTTTTGCAGTTCAGTACACCCGAGTGGTTTTTAACAATCCTGTTGGAAATAGAGAGCCCCAGACCAGTTCCATGACCTCTAGTTTTGGTGGAAAAAAACGGTTCAAAAATATTTTGCAGATTTTCCGGAGCAATACCTGAACCGTTATCTTTAACATCCAGCATTACTTTATTTGAGCTGCGTTTGAGCAGGAATTCAATTTGCTTTGCAGAAAAACCACTGAGTGCATCACGCGAGTTTACTGCCAGATTGTATACGACCTGCTGCATTAGTGTTGGGTTTCCATAAATCAAAAACTGCTTCCTGCCCAGCTTGATTTCTATTTTAATTCCCTGCGTTTCAAATTGTCGTTTCAGCATCAGCAGAATTTGCTGAACAGTTGTACGCAGATCAATAATTTCCCACTCATCAGGTTCAACACAACTATTTGTCCCAAATAGCTTTAATATTGTCTCATTCTAAGCTGCGAAAACGCAGCTAAATAATTCCGGAACGAATATGTCAGAAATTTATAGAGCAAGTAATGGGTACAGTCTATGCAATTCTGTACTTGAACTACAGAATTACATAACTTACCGACAATTTCCATGATTCACAGAAGCATTACAAGAGAGTTACTCACGCAACTGCAGGAGTATCCAATCGTCACAGTTATTGGCCCCAGACAAGCAGGAAAGACAACATTAGTCCGAAATGTTCTGCCAGATTATTCATATGCGTCATTGGAAAATCCTGATAACCGACAGTTGGCAACTGACGATCCAAAGGCATTTTTAAAGCGTTATCCCGGTAAAACTATTTTTGACGAAGTGCAACGCACTCCTCATTTACTAAGTTATTTGCAAGGCATAGTTGATGAGGAAGGAATAAATGGTAGATATGTACTGACGGGATCTCATCAGTTGGAATTGCGTGCGGCGATTTCACAGTCACTAGCCGGTCGAACGGCTATTCTCCATTTGTTGCCTTTTTCTATTGGTGAACTGCAGGATGCAAACATAGTATTTGCTGATTTTGAATCATATATTATTCAAGGGTTTTTACCACGCATCTACGATCAAAATCAGAGACCCAGCGTGGCTTATGCTAATTATTATCAAACTTATGTAGAAAAAGATGTTCGACAGTTGACTCAACTGAAAGAAGTGAGTTTGTTTGAAAAATTCATTAAATTACTGGCAGGGCGCGTGGGACAAATTATCAACTATCATTCTCTGTCAAATGATGTTGGAGTTGGAGCAAAAACAATCAAACAATGGCTTTCAATTTTAGAAGCATCTTTTGTAATATTTAAACTGCCACCTTATTATGAAAATTTTGGCAAGCGTGTTATTAAGTCACCAAAATATTATTTTACTGAAATAGGATTGCTGGCTTATTTGCTTGGTGTCGAAAAAAATTATCAGGTTAGTCGTGACCCTTTGGTGGGGAATATGTTTGAAAATCTTGTTGTGCTGGAAGCTCTAAAGAATCGTTATAATCAAGGGCGAAATGCGGAGCTGTATTTTTTTAGAGACAGTAACGGTAATGAAATTGATTTGCTTTGTAAAACAGGAGATGGCTTGATTGGTGTAGAAATTAAATCTGCTTCGACTTGGAATAGTAGTTTTAGCAAAGGACTTACTAATTTTTCACAGTCGAACGAAAAACTTTCAAGAAGTATTGTTGTTTATAGCGGAGAATCTATAGATTTGAGTAGTGGTGTGGAGGTACGTTCTTTTCAGGATTTTATGTGGTGAGTTGTAGGAGGAAGCTGATGAGTACAAAATTGTATCAAGCGGGACAAACATTTTCATCACAGGATGAAACACATAAACTGACAGGAATCTCCACTCGTCTAAATTAAAGCAAAAACCAAATAAATGCTAAATTCGCCTAAACTAAATCAAAGGCAGACTGTCGGTAGGATTTTTCTCTAAAAGCTGCCGATCATGAAAGTAGCGGATTGTGGTGTTGGCCGAGGCATGGCGTGCATAAGACTGAACTTTCTGCAACGGTTCGCCCAGTTCCAGTGCAAGTGTGATTGCAGTATGCCGCAGATAATGTGCGGAGATATTTAAGCCAATTGCTTTGCCAAGCCGGGAAACAATGTCATTGATTCCTTTTCCTGACATTTTATGTCCCAGTGTCCTGAAGCCAAGTGAAGGAAAGACGTTTGGCGAATTAATACCGTTGCTCTTTAGCAATGTATGCCACTCTTCAAATTCTGTATGCAGTTCATTTCTTAACTTGATGCGCTGCTCCTTTCCACTTTTTGTCTGCCGTAGTACAGCTACGTGAAAAGATCCATCCTGCACAATATCATCCCAGCACAAATCTGCAGCTTCACCGCGTCTGGCAGCAGTCAGGTATAGAAACTTCAAAACCAGTCCATTGCGAAATCTCAGTAGCGGTGCGTTTCGAGCATCGTACTGCAAGACTTGATTGGCTTCAATCATGTCATTAAGCTGCGAAACCCGGAGAGCTCCTTTGCTGGCTCCGGAGTCAACTTTTTCTGCCCTGATGACAGAGGCTTTGAAGGGATTTTGCTTTAGATAACCAAACTCAGTCAGCACCTTGCAGACTTTACGCAAGGCACTCATGGTCTGATTGATTGTGGATGGTTTTTTGCCTGAGGCTTTGAGTTGATTTTTATATTCCAGCATCCGCAGTGGATCAAAGCTTTCCAATTCCTGCAACTCACTGATATTTGCCCACTGCTGTAAATCCCGGAAAGCACGTGCATAAGCGCGTTGAGTATTGGCTGCATACTCACCAAATACCAAATTTAATGTCTCAGCCGGATCGAGACTGCGCTTTTTGACTTCAAACACAGCTGCCTCCTGAATGTTTAGTTCAGGATTTTGTTCTTCTGCTGAAATAACTTCCATTATAGTTTCAAGGCTGAATCAGAATTGTTACCACATAAGGTGGATTGCGGATCAACAAAGCCGTTGGTGGCGGAAGTTTGAGTAAATCAACTGAATCCAGGATAATTTTATCAAACTTATGTGAACCGCTGGTTTCCAATAGTCGTCGTTCAATGACCTTGCCAAATTGATCAATCTGCAGGCGGAGTCGTGTTTTTAAGTTCTTGAGGGACTGTTTTAGTTTTTTTTGTCGAAAAAACATCAAATCTTTTTTAATTTTACTTCCGATCAAACGATTGTAACGTCGCTGTGCAAATTTGAACTTCAGTTGCTCCATTGCAGTCAAAGTTTGCCTGGGAGGCTCTATTTTAGTTTTACTGATTTTTGGTGCAGGAATATTTTTTGTTACTGCAGATTCACCTTTTTGGCGCGTCACTGTTGGTTTTAAAGATTGTTTCTGCGAAGCCGATTTCAATAACGACTTTGGTTTCTGAGGCAAAAGCTCCGTTGGAGGAAAAGCGTAACTGTCCAGACTCAGCACAAGGCCGTTCAGGATTTCCTGCTGAGTTAAAGCACATTGTTCACAAACTTCATGTCTTACGTGCCATTTTTTATTATAACCAATCATTACAAGTGAAAGCCGCTTCCCATTTTGTGGTATTTTCAATAAGAATAAACTTATTTCAGGAAAACTATTCAGTATTCTCAAGATGCATTTGAGTTGCTGACAAGTGGAGGAATTAGCTGATTGTGTTAGTTTGTTGAGAGCTTTTTCAAAAGCAGGCTGTAACTTTAAATTATAGCTTTTGGACAGTTTATTCCGTAATTTATGCAGCAGGATTTGTTCAGTAATTTCCGGAGTAGAGACTGTATTGAGACTTAAAACTACAGCATTTGGGCGATTTTCACTGGCGGGTGCTGAATGAGCTTGCAAAAAGAAAATGCAAATTGCCAATGCAGAAAAAATTAAGAACTTATAATCACGAATTGAATAATTTGCAGTGTTCACAGAAAAGCTAAAATAATGAAACAAGTTTTCAAGTGGTTGGCCCTTTGTTATACAACTGAATGACATATTTCGCAAGAAATTGCGAATTAAGGGAACACGATACTTAATTATTCAGAATCCCTTTTCAAAGTAGAGATAATCCCAAATTAAGGGAACACGATACTAAATTCAAGAAAATGAATTCAGCTCATTTCTCCATAATTCTTGGAATGACGAAATGAAAAAGGGTTGGTGAAGAAATGAAAATCAGAGAGTTATTATGGGGCCTCCGGCAGCCTTTGCATCTGCAGGATCATGTGTTACCAACAAGACAGGAAGGTTGTTTTTTTCTGCATGACTAAAAACCAGTTCCCGAAACCTGCCTCTTAATTCCAGATCGAGTTTTGAAAATGGTTCATCCAGCAATAGTGCTTGCGGCTCTGCCAGCAAAGTACGCATCAAGGCAACTCTTGCGCGCTGGCCTCCGGATAAACCTGCCGGATCCCGCTCCGACATACCGCTAAGTTCGATTTCCTGCAGGGCTTGTTCGATTATATTTTTACGCTCTCTGTGTTTAATTATTGCAGGAAGAGCAAATGCCAGGTTTTCACCAACTGATAAATGTGGAAAAAGTAAATCATCCTGGAATAAGATACCAATTTTTCTGGCTTCAGGAGGTAGATTATTTATAACCCTGTCATGCAGACTAATTTTTCCGGAGGTCTGAAAAACCGGAGCCAGGGTTCCACACAAATGTGCAAGCAAACTGGATTTTCCCGAACCGCTGGGTCCCATGACAGTAGTTACCTGTCCTGCATGCACTTCAATGTTGAGTGCAGTGAAAAGCGCTTTACTGTTTATTATTAAAGAAATATTTTCTAATTTCAGCATATTATTTAAGATAAATCTGCACGGTTCCTATAAAGCCAGCGTGGAACTGATAAAGCCAGTAAAAGTGCAAGCCAGGGAAATAAGGCCTGCAAAAAACCATAGACGCCAATCACACGCCGGTCTGCTCCTGCCGCATAGCTGACTGCTTCCGTGGTAAGTGTACTAAAGCGTCCACCTCCTGCAAAAATAGTGGGCAGATACTGTGCGACACTGACTGCAAAACCGATGGCCGCCGCAACAAGCAGAGGTTTTAAAAGTAAAGGCAGCTTGACCCTGAACAAAATCTGCAGCGGTGAAGCACCAAGGCATTGTGCAATAATTGGGTAACGTCTGTCCAATTTTCGCCAGGGATCAGCCAGTGTCAGAAAAACATAAGGTAGCACAAACAACAGATGGCTCCAAACCAACAGTAAAAACGTTCCATCCAACTCAAAACGTACAGCCAATATTTGGACTCCAAGCAGAAAGGTGGCCTGCGGAATAAGCAAAGGTAAATATAACAACCACTCTGAACGGATTGAAAACCTGGCACGTCTCCACTGCTCATTCTCCAGACAAGCAACTACTAAAATCAAGGCAAGTACAACAGTAAGTATTCCAACTTCCAAAGTAGTCATTGCTGTTTCCTGTAAACTGTTCCAATGCCGTTCCCAATTTCTAAATGTCCAGGTCTGCGGCAAAACATGCGGATAGGGCCAGCGTAATGAAAGAGACCAGAAGGCCAAAGCCAGCAGGCTTAAAAAGGCTGTTGTAATCAGGAAAAAGCCGCTGACAAATACTGCTGTTGCTGCTTCATTATCTGAACCACGTTTGCCGTTTGTCAACCATTTGCGAAATTTATTTAAAACGAACCATTCTGCAATCCGCCAAAATAAGAGTGATCCAAGTGTGATACCCAATAATAAAATTGCTCCTGCTGAAGCAAAGAAACGCATTGATAAATCCGGATTATCCAGCCAGCGTAAAATCAGCACGGAGAGTGTTGGAGGTGTGGTTGGTCCCAGAATCAGTGAAACATCAACTACCGACAAAGAAAAGGCCAGTACGGCAAAAACAGGTAGCCGAATCAGAGGATAAACTTGCGGTAAAATAAGTTTCAGCCAACTTCGGAAGGCACCATAACCCAGCGATTGTCCTATACGCAAATATTCCGCTGCACGGATTTGCGGTAAAGCAGCCAGAATCATCAAGAGCAAATAAGGTGTCTCTTTCAGGACCAGACCGAAAATCAAACTCAAACCCAGGGGGTCCTGTACAGAAATTAATTCAGGAGGTGTATCCCAGCCCATGAGCGAAAAAGAAACCCAGCGAATCAGCCAACCGCTTGGTGCAATCAAAAAAACCAGTCCCAGTGCCATTGCAGCATGAGGAACGGCAATCAATGGAATCAAGCCGCGTCTCATCATGAGAAACAAACGGTTGAATTTTAGTTTTGACTGACTTGAATATTCAACCTGCGAAAACATGGCTGCCAAAGCAAGTGCAAAGCAGAGCGAAATTAATGTTGCCGTGATTCCGGAAAAAATAGTCAGCCGGACTGAATGCGGTAGTGCGGGTTGTTTCAGTAATTCCCGGAAAACGTCAATATTTAATTGATTTCCGCCAATCTCAGGAAAATATCCAAACGCTGGGAAGAAGGCTCCCAGCAGTCCTGCTGCAATGGGAAGCAGCAACAGCAGTTGGGTGAGTCTTTGAAAAACAGAAAGATAATTCACTGACCGTAGCGTCGCTCCCATTCTGCATCAAGTCTGTTTTTCCAGTCCGGATGTGGATTCGGCAGAGTTGGCCCAAGTTTTTCCGGCTGCAAAGTGGCAACTCCAAGAGGCAGGTTTTTGAATTTTTGTTGATCTGCAGCAGAAAGTTTGGCAACTGACAGCACAGTACTGTCTCCCCAGATTTTCGGGTTTTGTTTTTTCATTTGTGCTTCAGGACTCATCAGGAAATCTGCAACCAACATTGCAGCCTGACTTGAACCGGAATTAAAAGGAATTGCTACAAAGTGCGTGTTACCGATTGTACCTTTTTTGAGCACGAAGGTCCGGGCACTTTCCGGCAGTGTGCCGTTGGCAATTGCCGCGGAAGTGGCAGAAGGATTGAAGGATAGTGCAATGTCCAGCTCACTGTCATTCAGCATTTGCTTTTGCACAGAACTGCTGGCAGGAAAACTTTTCCCTTTACGCCAGAGATACGGATGCAGTTGCTCCAGAAAACTCCAAAGCGGTGCTGAAACCTTGCTGAAATGTGCATCGCTTTTTACTGCCTCTCCCAGATCTTGAGGATTATCTGCCAACTCCATCAGAGCCTGCATAAGAAAGGTGGAACCTAGAAAATCGCTTACATGCGGATAGCTGAAGCGACCGGAATTAGACTTGGCCCACTTCAGAAGCTGCGGAATACTATCAGGAGTTGCTGTGACCCGGGCTGAATTATAAACGAAGTTGAATTTTGCCATACCCCATGGTGCTTCATAACCATCAACCGCAATATGAAAATCAAGCAGTGTCGTCGGTTTTCCTGCAAAATCAACAAGTTTGAAATTTGGCAGCTGTTTTGTAAAGGGACCAAAAAGCAACCCGTTTTCCTTCATTTTTGCAAAATTTTCACCATTGATCCAAATCAGATCTACAGAACCATTGTTGGTACGTCCCGCCGCTTTTTCTGCCAGAACTCTTGAAACAGCATCAGCAGTACTTGCCAGTTTAACGTGCTTTAGAGTGACTCCATATTCTTCTTTGACTCTGCTGCCAACCCAGTTTATGTAAGCATTGATTTCTTCGGAACCACCCCAGGCATTCCAATAAACAGTTTGCCCTTTTCCCTGTTTTTTTATTTCCTGCCATGAAGTTGCGAATGCTGAAAAAGGGATTAAATATAATATTATTAACTGCAGAATCAAAATTTGAGAGAGTTTTGCTAAATTATATTTTTTGAAAGATGTATGTAATACTGAGGATAATTTCATAATAGAATATTATATTAAAGGTGATAGGTTAATGCCAAGTACTTCAGCTAACTGCTTCAGGGCACTGGATTCAGGTTACGCTGCCGCAAAATCGAATTGCGACTCTGCTGTGACATTGGTGAAACGCTGTGCAACAAAAAATTCTCATAAGATTCAGGATCAATACTTTTCCAAATATAGGCTGGAAGAATAATTGCTCCTACAATCAGTGATGTCAGCAAAATTGCCTTAAACAGTCCACGCATGCTATTCTGTCAGCTAAGTTTTGTCTGCACAAAAATATTATTTCAACAGAGGAACTGCTGCCCTGGGTTCTGCCGTTTTGCATTAAGTCGCTAATTTTAGCATATTCTTACAACATTGAAAATATTGACTATGTATTTTAAAAAAGAGCTGAAAGAAAAAGTTGTCTCTTTACATTCCGGAACTGCTCTGCTGCAAATTATACCTGAGACCGGTGGTTGTATCAGCCGTTATAGTCTGACTACTGCAGAACATTCTATAGATTTATTGCGGCCGGTATCACATGCAGGGAAGGCAAAACAGGATCCTCTTGAAATGAGTTGCTTCCCGCTGGTTCCTTTTTCCAATCGAATCCGTAACGGACAGTTTTCGTTTCAAGGACAGGAAATAAAACTACCGCTGAATTTTGCTCCTGAAGTACACAGCATACACGGACACGGCTGGAAAGTACCTTGGACTCTAACTGAAAAATCTGAAGACAGGGTAGTCATAGAGTATAGTTATCCTGCTGATGAATGGCCGTTTTCTTATCTGGTCCGGCAGGTTTTTGAATTGAGGGATTCTGGTCTGACACTCACGCTGCAAATCACCAACACCGGCAAGACTGCAATGCCGGTGGGTTTGGGATTTCATCCTTACTTTGTGCGAACTCCTCTGGCAACAATTACAACTAAAACAGAAAAAATGTGGGTCAATGATGCTGAAAACATGCCTTTGAGTTTGGAGAAGGTTCCTGAAACAGAATTGTTGAATCAAGGTTTGCTTGTCGGTCAGCAGTCAATGGATAATCTTTTCAGCGGCTGGAATCGTGAAGTCCTGATTTCATGGCCGGAATGGAGGGCTAACTTAAAAATTACTGCAGCTGCTCCGTTGGATTATCTGGTCGTTTTCACTCCTGCAGAGGAGGAGTATTTTTGTGTAGAGCCAGTTAGTCATGTGACAGATGCCTTCAATATGCTGGATCGTGGAGAGTCTGGACATGGAGCAAAGAAACTGCTTCCGGGAGAATCATTTGAAGGCAAAGTTTGCTTTGAAGCTGAGTTGGATTAAGACTATATTTTCCTGTTTCCTTTGCCTGATCAATTCAGTAGTTCGGTTCATTCAGTTGCCAATCGTAATGATATTCGATTTCCAGTTCAGCTGCATTCAAAGATTTTGCTAAATTAGTGCCAGCATATTTCTGTAGATGCCTCAGTACTCCTGCTTCATTACCGCCAAAATCAGCCTGATACCATTCATAAATTTTGGAAAGACGTAAAATATTACCATCTTTCTTTGCTCCACGTGGATGATTAATATATTCAACTGCACCCTGATCTAACAGCGATTCGGTGTTTTGAGCCGTGAATGCCTGCTGCAGTAGATTTGGGCAGCCCAAGCTGGCGCAGTTCAGGGCATAGTGAATTCTGTGATCCTGCCAGATTGGTCGTAAAATACGGTGCTCAATATCATTCAGCGAGAGTTCTTCCTCCTCAACCGTCAGTAATTTTTCATCCCAGGGGCCAAAACTAAAAAAACTGAAGGAAATTTTGGTGATGGATTCAACAGGATAATGTTCAAGGATCAAATTGACTGTGGCTGCATTGTAGAGGTTGATCCAGAAGGCTCGTTGTTCTAATCGTGCATAGTTTGAAACAGCAGTTTTTTCAAGAGTGCTGAGATAGTTCTGGAGTTGTTTCGACTCTTGTTTTGAGACTTGATTGTAACGGACACGATTAATTCCGGAAGCAGGAAGTTGTGGCTGCAAATCACTGACGACTAAATATTTGTCCAGAAAACTCTGCCAGGCAGAATGCTCTATGATTTTATTACTTTGTGGATTGTGTTTTTGCCAGCGTGACCACAATTCAGATTTTGGTGCGGCGAATCCGGAGGAAACACAAATATTGAATACAAAATATGTGAGTAAAATTAAGTGCTTCAATATGTTCCTTTGCTTTAAAAAACCGGCAATATCTGATTCTCAAGCTCTAAGTCAATGCTAGCGCCGCCAGCTGTGAAATTTTTCCAGCCAACGCAAAACTCCGGCAGGGGCATGATTTTTTCGCCAGGCTCCGGCTAGCATTTTGTTGGCCTCAGACATGGTGGGGTAGGGATGAATTGTTCCCAATATTTTGTTAAGCCCAATTCCGTGCTTCATGGCCAGAGTGAATTCCGCCAGCAAATCTCCGGCATGGACACCACAAATTGCGGCACCTAATATTTTGTCTTTCCCAGGTGGCGTGATGACCTTTACTTTCCCGTAATCAGTACGGTCGGTAATTGCACGGTCTAAATCGTCGAGACCGTAAGTAGTCACTTCGTGGGGAATATTCTGAGCCTTCGCTTCATCTTCACTCAGTCCGACTCGTGCCAGTTCAGGATCGGTGTAGGTACACCAGGGAACGACTGAATAATCAACAGCAAACTTTTTGAATGGTGCAAAAAGGGCGTTTACGGTGGCAAACCAAGCCTGATGTCCGGCCATGTGTGTGAATTGAAATGGTCCGGCTACGTCACCGCAGGCAAAAATATTGCGGATATTTGTACGCAAATATGGATCAACTTTAATCGTTCCGTTTTTGTTGAGTTCAACTCCAAGTTCTTCTAAACCAAAACCTGATGTATTTGGCCTGCGTCCAACAGCCACTAAGATATGATCTACATCCAAAAACTGTTTTTTGTCGTTTCTTGAAAAATGTATACGGGAACTGTTGTTCAGTTTTTCAATCCGTTCAATTTCGGTTACATCAAGTAAATTGAGGCCGTCTTTTTCAAAAACATCACAGACAAGTTTTACCATGTCCATGTCTTCTCGCGGCAGTATTCCAGGGCCACGATTAAATATCGTTACCTCTGAGCCCAGTCTGCGGAAAGCCTGTGCCAGTTCAGAACCGATTGGCCCGCCGCCGATTACCGCGAGATGCTTTGGCTGGTTACGGAGTTCCCAGATATTGTCCGAATGTGAATACGGAACATCTTCAAGCCCAGGTGTTGGCGGAACAAATGGTCGTGCTCCAGTGGCAACGACAATGCTTTTTGTAGTTAATATTTTTCCGTTGACCTCAACTTCGTGCGGCGAAAGTATCCGGGCTTCTCCGGTATGACATTCAACACCGAGAGAGGAATAGCGCTCAATACTGTCATGCGGTTCTACTTTGGCAATAATGTCCTGTACCCGTTCCATGACTTGTGCAAAATCTACTTCATAACTGACATTTTTCAATCCGTATAGTGCATGTTTTTTCAGCACTTGCACTGCCTTGGCACTACTGATCAGGGCCTTGCTGGGGACACAGCCGGTATTGAGGCAGTCACCGCCCATTTTATGTTTTTCGATCAGGGCTACCTTGGCTTTTACCGCAGCAGCAATAAATGAACTGACAAGTCCGCCGGAACCGGCACCGATGGAAATCAGGTTGTAATCATATTTAGCCATTTTCTTTACTTCTCTTTGTTTCAATGTAAGCCAGTATTTTTTTGACCAACAGCGGAAATATTCCTAATAATACAAATGAACCAATCAGGGGGGCTGAAAGGATATCTCCCAGCGATGTTATTTTTCCAAGTTCCGAGCCGGCATTGACGTAAACCAGAGTCCCCGGCAGCATTCCCAATTGACTTACCCAGTAAAAGGTGACTGCACGCAGAGGTGTCAGGCCCATACCTAAATTGATGACGAAAAAAGGAACGACCGGTACAAGCCTCAAGGTGAACAAATAGAAACCGCCATCCTTGTAAATACCGCTATTGATGGTTTTCATCTGTGTCGCAAAACGACTCTGAACCCAGTCCTGCAGCAAAAATCTGGCGATCAGCATTGCTAACGTTGCGCCTATCGAACTGGCGAAGGAAACCACAATCGTACCGCTAGTCAAGCCGAACAAGGCACCACCCGCAAAAGTTAACCAGATTGCTCCCGGCAGAGAAAAGGCCGTTGCCACAACGTATATCAGAAAAAAACCACCCAAAACCAAGACAGGATTTTCCTGATAATATGAGATTAAATTTGCTTTGGAAGCCTGTAGATATTCAAGAGATAAATACTGCTGTAAATCGAAAACGAAAAATAAGACGACAATGGCCGCAATAATTCCGACAAGCAGAATTTTTTGGATTTGTTTGTTGTTAATTGGCATAAATTTCTAATTCCTTTGTAAAAAGAGCATACTGGCGATTTTTTGCTTCAACAAGTGCCTCTTGAAATTGTGCAAGACCAGCGTGCTTTGGCTTGTTGCTGATCATTCTTTTGTAAAAACCTTCATAGAATTGATCGGGTTTGACCCAAATCCACAACTTGAAACGAACTGCTTCCGGAGGTATAGTTTTCTCAAAAACTAATTCAGCAGACTCGCCTGACGCGAGACGTGTATCAAAATATTCGGTCCAGGGAGAGTTGGACATATTCAAGCGTCTCTGAATTATGTGTTGCTCAAAATAATCTCCTGAAACGACTTTTGCGTCTTTATCCAAAAATGCTGCCTTCAGGTAGACTGCAGGAGTTGTGTAAGTTGGAAACCGGTGTCCGCTTCCGGTGTTGCTTAGTTTTAAAGTTGCACGGAATACCTCACCTGTTTTTGGGTTTTCAGTACTGAGTGTGTGCTCAATTCTCACTCCCGAAGTAGTCATTTCTTTATCATGAATACCCTTCCAAAGATGTTTTCGGTCAGGCATGTGACAGGATTGACAAGTTTTTCCAGCATCATAGGCCGGACTTTTTAGCCATTCTATGTAAGTGTTTTCAATTGTATTACCACTGATTTTAAGTGTATTTGCTTCGTGCTGGTGGCAGCCGCGGCAAAATTCTGAAGTTTCAAAAAACTTTGTACGCAACGGTTTTCCGTGCAAAGCTGCCGAAAGCTCTTCTAACTCCGAATCATCCTGCTTTCCGGTTCGCTGCGGCGGTGCATTACGCTGATGTTTTCGCAGATGACAGGCTGCACAGGTTACACCTTCCTGCTGCAGATTTTGATTAAGTTTAGTGTTGGCGGTCCATTCTCCGGAGACTCGTAATTCTTCCGCCTGTTCACTCATTGGTGCATGACAAACATCGCAGCCGGCTTTTTCGCTGGAGGAAAACGGAGGATACTGGCCAGCAATTCCCGGACCCATAGCTTTGCTGTGCAGAGAGGCAGACCAGTCTTCATATTGAGTTGGATGACATTGAGCGCATCTTTTTGCACTCAAGTCTCTGGCCAGAGGATGAAAGTTTTCCGGAACCTCACCTTGAAACGGAATAGGTGCTTTCCAGTATGCAACCCGCCAGAGATTTGCTTCAGCATTTTCTTTGCTTTTCAGGACATCTCCGGCAAGAGTGAAATAAAGCAGACTTGCCAGGCCACCAACCAAGACTACTAATGGTGAAACCAGATAAATCCAATTATGTTTTTTTGCAGAATTTTTAGTTTTTTTTTAACAGTTCTTTTCATGAATTATTAATCTTGCAAACAAACAAAGTTGGCGTTTCCAGAAACTAGAGTAGTTTACTTTTAATGACCATTAATTTTTCTCTGCTCATTTCGTGCATCGAATATTGAATTCCTCCCATACCGATTCCGGAAGAGTCCCGACCACCAAAGGGCATCCAATCCACGCGAAAAGCTGTGTGGTCGTTGACCATAACTGCAGTTGCATTGAGTTTTTTTACTGTGTCTAAAGCAACATCAATATTTTTTGTAAAAACTGCTGCCTGAAAATGAACATCCAGACTATTAGCAATTTCAATGGCCTGCTCACGATTTGTGTAGCTGTAAACACAAACTACAGGTCCAAAAATTTCCTGAGTTGAAACATTTACATTTGCCGGAGGATTCAAAAGCACAGTTGGTTTAAAACAGGTTTCAGAAATCCGCTTTCCTCCTGTCAACACTTCTGCACCAGCAGCAACTGCCTGATTGACCCACGCCTCTACTCTATCAACTTCTCTGGGCAGGATCAGTGGACCAACTTCAGTTTTTTCATCGAGGGGATCACCAACCACTAAGTCTGCCGCCATTTCAGCTAATCGTTCGGCAACTTTAGGGTAAATATTTTCATGTACAAAAACGCGCTGAACAGATACACAAACCTGTCCGGCATGATAAAAACCACCTTTTAACAAATCCGGCAGCAAATCATTTAAATCCGCATCCTCTTCTACAATCACCGGTGCTGCACCGCCATGCTCAAGTGCGCAGCGAGTACCCGGTGCTAATTTTGATTTTAAAAACCAACCAACTTTTGCAGAACCTATGAAGGAAAAATAATTAACCCTTTTATCGGTTACTAATAATTCAGCTGCTTCATTTTCACAAATAATGGCTTGACACCAGCCTGCCGGCAAACCGGCTTCTTCCAAAATTTCAATGAGGGCAAAACAGGAAAGGGGTGTAGTCAGTGCCGGTTTTACAATAACAGGACAGCCGGCTGCAATGGCAGTGATAACCTGATGCACAATTAAATTTAAGGGATGATTGAAAGCACTGACTGAAACGACAACTCCAATCGGCTCTCTGGTTGTAAAGGCCAATCTGTTTTCAGAGGCTTTAGTAAGACTCATTGGAATTTCTTCGCCTTTTAACTGAGATATGTGTTCTGCAGCGATTTTAACTCCACTGATGGCCCGTAAAACTTCTACCTTAGAATCAAGATAAGGTTTCCCACCTTCGTGTGCAGCAGTTTTTGTCAGCTCTTCAATTTTTGAACTCATTATTGCTGCAGTGCGTTCCAGGATAGCAATTCTTTCATGAGGAGGAATCCACTTTGACTGATCAAGAAACAAAGCATAAGCAGCAGACAGCGCAAGCTCAACTTCTGCTTTACCGACAAATGGTATTTCTTGAATCAAACTTTGATCAAATGGAGAGAGAATTTTCAGCATATTGTGGTTTTTATTAGTAAATATTGTTTGGCAAATTTATAGTGTGATAAATACTACTCTTATTTTTCGTGCTTGAAAACAGGAATATACTGTATTCCTTTTTTATAATTTAGGAAAATGATTGAAATACAGTTTGTCGCAAAAACACAGAGGCACTGCAAAAAATAATTTCTCAGTAGTAGCAGAAGTATGTTTATACTCCTTCAAAGGGTAATGATTTGGTAGTCTTCAGCAACGAGCTTAGCAATACTTGGATGTCCGTTGTACTCATTGATCAGTGTTAAATTTTCCCGTTTCACCAATTCTTTGTCACCATCAAATGCCGGTACACAAAAATCACAAACACCTGCAATTACACCTGCAGATTTTAGACTTTGATAAAGCGGCGCAAGTTTATGACCTTTAGTGAATTCTTCAATCCACTTTGTACCGCCTCCGTCAAAAATGAGTTGAATGTTGTGTCCTTCTTCATGCAGTTCCTTTGCATATAAGAGGGCATGTAAGGCACGTCCGAGGGCATCATGTGTTCCGGGTTCTGCATGTAAAATTATAGCAATTTTAGTCATTTATTTTCTCCATTTAATATTGTTTTCGCGGCACATTTTTGAGATGAAAAATTGTTAAGCCACTTTCGACAAATTCCTGCTGTAGTTGACGGAAGAATGAACTAATTTTTCTAGTATTGAGGAAAAACGCTGCATCACCTTTAGCATTTGAGTCTGCAGAAAATGCCAGTTGGAACGATCTTTTAAACCGCTTCCTGGAAGCTCTAATCGAATCCGTGAGGGGCGTTGTTCATCCATTCGTTCCCAAAGCAACAAACTGTTAAGCTGCTTTGATAGCTTATTTCTAGCTGCATGTATTCGGTCGAAAATTAGTTTGTTTTCTTGCTGGTTGCCTGTATCAATCCACAACTCAACCGCAGAACCATCCTGCCAGACTGCGTAATTAAACTTTACTCCGGCCTTGCCGATTTCCACGCCCAGGCGACTATCTGAATGAGGACGGCAGTTGCTGTGCAATTTAAATCCCCGTTCTGCTGCCTGACTCAATAGTCCACGCCAAAAAAGCGGCAGGACAGAATTTGCATTCCGTTTTCTTTTTTGAGTTTCGGTTGGAACACGTGGAAAACAAGACATATAACAACTCCAGAATCGTTTTGATGCAGGGAACTCTGGATATTAAGTTCCCCGCTATGAGTGTATTCAATATTGTTTTTTCAGGCGTACTTCTTCCAGATAGAGAGCCAGCGAAGTTAAACGCGGATCATTCCAGGCCATGGCTTTAGCTGCCATTGGCTGTGTTAAACACAATTGAATGATCTGATCCAGGGTGATCACACCTTTTGCCATACCAACATAATGCGGCCAGGCTTTCGATTGTCTCAAATCCGGAGTTGCATTTCCGGTATGACAGGTTTTGCAACTGATTGCTCCAGATCCACTCAGCGACTTGTCATTAAAATATAATTTGCCTGCTTTTGCAGTAGGTTGTTTTTTGCTGCTGCAGGGATTACAGGGATTGCAGGGATTCTGCTTTGTAGAACAAGGATTGCAGGGATTGCAGGGATTTTGCTTTGCAGAACAGGGATTACAGGGATTGCAGGGGTTCTTCTTTGCCGAACAAGGATTGCAGGGATTACAAGGGTTACTTACGTTTCCGGATGCACCGATTGCTACATTTGCACCCAGTACCCACAGTGTGGAAATTGTCAGGAAAAAACTTGCTGACGCCTTTCGAAATTCTTCACTCATTAGACCTCCTCTTAAATATTTAAGATTTTAAAAGAAAGACAAAGAGGTAAAATATAAGTATTACCTAAAACAATTATTGTTCGCGTAAAGCTTGTTGAATACGCTTCTTAGTTTCAACCGGCATCGATATTTCATCGTGTGAGGAAGCTGTTTCCAAACCAAGAAAAATCTTCCGCAGAGACTGCAGTTGTTGTGCAATGGCAGCACATTTTCTGCACATCATCAGGTGCGAACGCAATAGTAATAGTTTCATGGGAGAAAGCGGGACATCAAACCTATCAGATAAAAGTGATGAGGCTTCCTCACAAGTAATCATTAACTTCAAGATCCCTCCTTGACTTCAGTAAAAAGCAATGTTCTCATCAAAGAGAGATTGCTGCACTGTGGGAAAAGTCGAGCTGGATCAAAACATCTTACAAAATACATAATTAATATTTTAATTAAGAGAAGGAAAGCCGTTTTTTATAAAGCAATCCTTGAGTTGAAAGCGTGCACGGTACATCATCACGCTGAAATTAGAAACGCTGATTCCAAGTTTTTCACAAATTATTTCTGTAGATTCATTTTCAATATCTCTCATCACAAAAATCTGCCTGTATTTTTCAGGCAGTTTATCCAGACATTCACGGAGGGTTTTGCGCAGTTCCTCATGTTCAAGGATCTCTTCCGGATTTAAGCGGACTGATTCTGCATCCTGAATCATTTCAGTGGGCTCAGTTGCAGCCTGGGTTAAGGCTTCTCCCCCATCAGGAAAATCTTCAAGCGATTCCGGTTTTTTCTTGCGGTAATGATCGATAATTTTGTGCCGCAAAATACTCAGGAGCCAGGTCTTTGCAGATGACTCACCTCGGAAACGCGACCAGTCCTTCAATGCAGAGATGAAAGTGATTTGTACTAAATCTTCTGCCAGTTCGTGACTGTTCACTCTGCAGCGTGCAAAGCGGTAAAGCAAATCACCATGCTCATCAACCCACTGCGACAGTTCCTGTTCCGGATTATTTTTCAGTTCTGAACTTTCCGGATTATCATTTTTCGTCTGATCAGACATGGCCCCATCTTTCAGATTTAAGTTTTTTAACTAAAAAGCTAACGTCAGAATTGTTTCTCATGTTTGGAAAATACAGGGAACAGTCGTCGATAGCAAGTTGAATTTGAGCTAAATTCAGAATAAAATTACTGCAAAACATCAAGAAAGTAATTTCCGGCAGACGGTTTGAGTCAGTAATTATTATTTGAACTTTATGAGGAACAGCATGCAGTTTCAAGCTGTGGTAGAAACAACAAGTTGTCCACAGGCTCCCTGAATATCCTGTCCTTTGGAAATTCTAAGTGGAGCAACAACACCATGATCAAGAAGATATTTTTGAAATTTCCGAGCCTGTTCCGGATAAGGAGCCAGGTATTTACCAGCAGTTGTTGAGTTGAAGGGAATCAGGTTGACCTTGAATTTCAGACCATGCAGCAGGCGAATCAAACCCCTGGCATCTGCAATGGAATCAGTCAGGTCACGAATCAGAATATATTCAAAAGTGATTCTTCTCCGTGATTCCAACGGAAATTCCCGGCAGACACCAATCAATTTTTCCAGGTTGTAGGCATTGTTGATTGGCATCAGTTTTGAGCGCACTTCGTCGGTGACACCATTCAAAGAAATTGCCAGATTGGCTTTTATCTTTTCTTTGCCAAAACGACGAATTTTTGGCAGCAATCCGGAAGTGGAAACGGTGATTCGACGCTGAGAAAAATTAAAACCATGTTCATCAGTAAGTATTTCAAGTGCCTGCAGTAGATTTTTGTAATTATGAAAAGGCTCGCCCATGCCCATAAAAACAATGTTCCGCAAATTTTGCTCTTCCTGAAGGTCCTGCCAGACTGCAAGAACTTGATCGATAATTTCTGCAGTTGTTAAATTACGAACCAATCCCATTGTTCCGGTCATACAGAAATCACAGCCCATTCCACAACCAACCTGGGAAGAAACACAAACTGTATTGTGGCTGGTATGCGGCATGAAAACAGCTTCAATGCTCTGATTGTCTTCAAGTTGCAGACGATATTTGACCGAACCGTCCTGCGACTTGAGTGAGTCTGATTTTACCAGGGAACTGATCCGGAAATGTTCAGTCAGTAACTTTCTGGTTTCTGAACCGATATTCAGCATCTTTGCAAAACTTTCCACCCTCTGCTGATAAAGCCAGTAAAAAACCTGATCTGCTCTAAATGCCTGCACCTTGCTTACTGATTTAGATTTTTCGTCCATCCACTCTCGTAAGTTTTGACGGGTCCAGTTTTTAATGTTGTAGAGTTTGGGCATTATTAATTTACAAATGAAACTATTTGATGAATGTGCTATTCTTCATGCTATGTAAATGGACCAAAGTGGTCAAGTCAGAGTGTTTTTTATGCAAATAATTTTGTTCTTCAGCAAGGTCAGCAGATGAAATGTCTTAAATGCGGATGGTCAAATTCAAACACCGCAGCGTATTGTCATAATTGCCATGCATATTTAGCAGAGCCGCTTAATAGAGAATCTCTGGATGCATTCAAAGCTTTAATATTAGGACTGTTTTTCAGCGGGATTTTCTATCTTGTTTTTCCGATGCCATTTGTACGCAGTGAGTACTGGCAGCAGTTATTTTCCGGTATAATTTCTGAAACAATATTTGCCTTAATACTTTGGTCATTATTTTTGATTATTTTCAAGTGGCGTCAGTTCCGCCAGCAGCATCTGGCCTATGCTGCATTTCGAAATCAAGTACTGCACGATTCTTTGTCGAAGGGAATATATGTCAAGGATGCAGAGCAAAGGATTTTGGAAATAAGTCAGTTTCTGCAGGAACAAAAAGTGAAAAAATTTCAAGACAGCGTCATTTTCCGGCGTGTCTGCCGCACCTTAAAGCATCTCAAAGCAATTCCAAAAAAAGAAGAGATCACATCGATTTTAAACTACCAGGCAGAGATTGACCATAACCGTATGCAAAGCAGTTATATGCTGCTAAACGTCTTCATCTGGGCAATTCCCATTCTTGGTTTCATTGGTACAGTCTTTGGAATTGGGCAGTCAATTGGCGAGTTCTCAGACTTCATCCGCAGTACTGACGGAACAGATTTGAATACTCAAATGCGTTCTGCACTGGGTGGTGTAACCAGTGGACTGTCTGTGGCTTTCAGTACAACATTTATTGCATTAGTTGGCGTGATTCCAATCATGATGCTGGCATCTTCTTTACGTAAACGTGAAGAGGATTTGCTGCTCAGTGTAGAGGATTACTGTCTTGAAGATTTGCTGCCAAATTTACACGTCCGTCGGGGTGATGAAATGTTGAATGATTCTGTTAATGAACATTTGGAGCAATTGGCTGCTTTTTCAGAAAACTGGCGTCAACAGATCTCACCTGTCCTTGATTCAGTAGAGCGTCATTCGAGAGGTCTGGCTGCACAAGTTGGCGGTTTGCAACCGTTGATTCATAATTTAAGTGAATCCCTGTTTAGCACCAAAGAGGAGTCTTCTGCTGCAGAACAAGTAGATCAAGATTCTCAACAAAGCCAGAGTGAACAGTCAACAGCAGAAAGTCTGCAAAAAACTCAAAACGATATTCGCCCGTCGTCAAAACAATGAGGCATGCCTCCAATTCTCCCAGGGTAACTCTTTTTCCTTTTCTGAGTGTCCTGCTCAGTACGATGGGAGTTCTGGCTTTTTTATCAATCAGTTTTTTACTGGTTGTGCCGGAAACTGCAGACTCTCCGCAAAAAACAAAACGTCTGCAGTTTGAATGGGTAGGTGCACCAGGGTATGTTAAACCGATTTTCATTCGCTGCTACAGTGACCGGATTGAATATTACAATATGTTTGAAAATAAGGATTACAGTCTGTCTCTTGATGAATTGCTTGAGCAACTCCAAGGCCGTAATCCTGAACTATTGTCCTACCTTGTGCAGTTGGATCAATTAAACAACAGTGTTAAAAAACGCTTCGGCCAGACAGAATATTATCCACTCCTGCTGGTTTATCCGGATGGAATACTCGCTTCAGAATTATTACTGGTTGTGATTGAAAAAATAGGCGGTTTGAATTATGGACTGGAACCAATGCTGCCGGACTGGGAGGTGCCTTACCAGGGACAGGATATTGAAAATTAATGAGATGAAGAAACAACTTATTTTGAAATTATTGATAGTAGTTCTGTTTGGACTTGTTTCCGGTTGTCAGGGAATTTTCAGTCCCACTCCATCTGCAGAAGAAACTCGTTTAAGAGATGCAATTCTGATTCATCCTCTGCACGAACAGGGTTATGTAAGGTTGGCTCAGTTGCTGGAAAGTCAGCAACGACACGCGGATACTTTTTCTGTACTCCGAAAAGGCCAGCAGCAAATTCCGGATTCGATTGCACTCATTCGTCTGGAGGGCAGACTATTTCAGGGTTTGGGTTATTACAGCAAAGCACAGGAATTTTATTCAGCACAAATAGCAAATAATCCTGCTGAAGCTTTGCTGTTGTTAGATCGTGCACAACTATACTGGCGTTTGAAAAAACAGCAGTTGGCGCTTGTAGATACACGTAAAGCACTTGAGCTTAATCAGAATTTGTTTGAAGCACATTATCTGCTGGGAGTTATTTTAAGTCAGCAGTTAATCTCAAATGAGGCAGACTACCTGGAACAGGCACTGGATGCTTTTATTGCTGCCAGTAGAATTAATGATCAGAATCCGGATCTCTGGCTGAGGATTTCAACTTTATGGGAAAGCCGCGGGGAGCTGCACCAGGCTCAGCTGGCAATGTTACGAGCAGTAGAACTGGAACCTGAGGTAAAGCTGTATCTTCGCCGTTATGCAGTTTTATTGGAAAAAGAGCTGGATGAAGCAAACCAAAGCGACACAATTGCAGCTGCAAAATCTCTGCAGAAGACCCTTCAACACACGCTAAAACTATTTCCTGAGGACAGTTGGACTCAGGCTCATTATGGTAACTGGGCCTGGACTCAGGAAAAATATTTACTGGCAGAAAAACATTTGCAGAAATCTCTGGAACTGCACCCGTCTTATGCCTGGGCTAATTTTCGTTTGGGAATAGTTTATTACTCGCAGAAAAAATGGAAACCGGCGCTGCAGAGTTTTGAAGCGGGTTTGATAAATGAACCGAACAACGAGTGGGCTGTTTTAGAGACTGCACATGTGCTGGAAAAGCTGGAAAAAAATGAAGACGCTATTTCACGTTATGAATGGTTGATGGAAAACTCACCGGCCAATTTACACGTAGTGCAGCGGTTGAACAGTCTGTATTGGGACGAGTTTTTGTTTGACAAAGGTGAAGAAACACTGTTGCGAGGATTAGAGAGATTCCCTGCAGAAACTGTACTTGTTGAAAAACTTGTTGCCTATTACGAGTCACACAGGCTGTATGGAAAAGCCGCAAAAATAATGAAGCTATTTGTAGAATTAAAACCTGAAAATATAGCCGGATTGTCCAAATTGGGTTTTTATGAAAAAAATCTAAATCGACCGGAAAGGGCATTGTTCTGGTTGAACAAAATATTAAAAAAATCTCCGGATTTTGAATGGGCACACATTCAACAAATAGGAATATTATTAAAAACAGAGCGAACAGCAGAAGCAGAATCTGCATTGCAGAAGTTTCTTAAACTAAAACCAAATTCTGAATGGACACTGCTGAAATTGTCCCAGTTAAGATTAAATCAGGAGCGCTATGAAGAGGCAGAGAAGATGCTAGAAAAAAGTCTGATACAATTTCCTGATGCACTCGGTTTACTGCAGACTCAGGGCAGACTATATGAATTGCAGCTACGCTGGAAAGAAGCTGAAAATATTTTCCGAAAACTGATTAAACTGCGTCCAAACAATTCCCTGTTGTTGACGCATTTGGCTTTTACGCAATGGAAACAGCAGAAGTCTAAGAAAGCAGGTTTGAATATCAAGCTGGCATTGTATGAAAACCCTGGAAGTCTTTGGGCCTGGAATATTCATTTGTTATTGCTGCCGAAACTAGAGCAGAGACGATGGTTCGGTGATGAACTGCCGGTTATTTTGCCAGTACTGAAAGCTCTAGCCAGTCAGAGGACAATAGAAGCCTGGCGACAAATAAAAGCAGTACGCACGGATCCTTTTACGCTGCAGGTGTTGAAAAATACACACTATCTGCTCGAAGAAGTTCCACAGGAGATTAAAATGGAACCGCAGGATCTGACATCAAAAGAGCTTCCTCCATGGATGCACGAACAATGGGGCTATTTCCATGAAATGCTCGGAAACAAAAAGCTGGCGGCACGGCATTTTGAAGCTGTTTTAAAAGCACTTCCGGACAATTCCTGGATTCATGCCCGCTTAGGCTGGGTCTATGAGCGGTTGGCAAATCTGGAAAAAAGCAAACTGCATTACAGTCTGTTTTTGCAGCAGCATCCGCAGGCCTTTGATGTAAGTTTTCGTCTGGCAAATGTCGAGACGCTGCTAGGTCATGAAACAGAAACAATTGAGATTTATGAAAATATTATTGCTCAACGACCAAACCATGATCTGGTGCTGAATAATTTGGCCTGGCTCTATTTGACTGCGCAAGACAGACAGGTCCGAAAACTGGAGAGAGGTCTGGAGTTGGCACTTGAATCTGTGGAACTTAATCCAACAATCGATAATTTAGATACATTGGCGGAAGCATATTTTCAGTCTGGAGATAGAAAAAAGGCAATTGAAACTCTTCGTAAAGCTGCCCGGGAGGTCGATTATTCAACAAACCGTCATTCATACATTCGCAAACAATTGCTGCGTTTCCGCAATGGTGAGCAGGATTCAAGTCCACCGGCATTATCATGATTAATTAATAGTTTAATACTCGATTTTCAAAGCTCTGATCACATTACAGCTTAAACGTGCCTTAATTAGGTGAGAAGTTGATTCTGGACTGTGAATCGGGTATAAATAGCAAATGAACTTGTCATTAAACAAAAAAATCAAATTGATAAAAAAATGAACAAGATAAAAACCGTACTTTTTGTAGATGATGAGCAAGTTGTACGTAAATCTATAGAACAATGGCTGGTGCTGGCAGATTATGAAGTTTTGCTTTGTGAATCTGCAAAAGAGGCCATTCGTCAGCTTACTCCTCATTTTCCGGGAGTGGTGGTGACTGATGTCAAAATGACTGGTATGAGCGGTGTGGAACTACTGCAATACATTGTCAGGGAGTGTCCGGATATTCCAGTGATTCTACTGACAGGACACGGAGACATTGCAATGGCGGTTGAGTCGATACAACAGGGCGCATATGATTTTATCGAAAAACCTTATGATCCGGAACGCCTGTTGGAAGCAATAGGTCGTGCTCAAGAACGGCGGACTCTTTTTCTGGAAAATCTAAAATTGCGTCAACAGTTGGAGCAGCGTGACGGTATTCGTTCTCGAATCATTGGCGAGTCTGCATCTATGGAACTTTTGCGCCGGCAAATATTAGATTTGGCAGATACAAATGCCAGTGTTCTAATTCATGGTGAAACAGGGAGCGGTAAAGAAATGGTAGCTCAAAGTCTACATGATTTCAGTGCGCGTTCTTCAGCTAATTTTGTGCCGATTAATTGTGGTGCAGTTCCGGAATCAATTTTTGAAAGTGAGTTGTTTGGACATGAAAGTGGTGCTTTCACCGGTGCAGCTAAAAGCAGGGTCGGCCGTTTTGAATATGCCAACAGGGGGAGCTTATTTCTTGATGAAATTGGAAGTATGCCTTTCAGTCTGCAGGTGAAAGTTCTTCGTGCTTTACAGGAAAGAGAGATTATCCGTCTTGGTTCAAATCAGGGTGTGCCAATAGATATTCGACTTATTACTGCTACTAAACTGGATTTACGTACTGCCAGCCTTGAGGGAAAATTTCGTGAAGACTTGTATTACCGCCTTGCAGTTACAGAACTTTACATTCCACCTTTGCGTGAACGCAGGGAAGATATTGTCCTGCTTTTTGAGCATTATGCCTCTGAAGCACGTAGAGTGCACAGTCGGGAATCACGTTCCTTAACTGCAGAAGATATTGCTGCACTGGAAAACTATAACTGGCCTGGAAATGTGCGTGAGCTAAAAAATATTTCTGAACGCTTTGTCTTATCAGGAACTGCAGCTCCGGGATTAGAACAAATACTATTCCCAGGCAAATCATTTCCGTTACTCGGTGCAGCAGAGACTGATGTTCAACTTTCAGAACGGATGGCAGTTTTTGAAAAGCATGCCATCGAACAGGCTCTGAATCAACATCATGGAAACATTAAAGCAGTCATGGAAATGCTGGGACTTCCTCGCAGGACACTAAATCAGAAAATGGCGGTTTACAAGCTCAAGCGGGAAGATTATTTAAACGTTATCTGATGAGCAATATTTAGCCGGTTCAACCTATGCAGTATTTTTCTCATGCTTAAACCTCGTACTCCAAAGCTATTTATCCTGTTGGGTCTGTTTGCAGCGTTAATATATGGAGCTTATCACTACGGTCAAACATGGGCTGAGCAAAATCTGTTTGAAACTGGCAGATCACAGTTGGAACTTTACAGTAGTAGCCTGCAAAACACGATAGATAAATATCGCTACCTGCCTTACCTGCTTTCGCAGAACCAGGACATCATAAATTTACTTTCCGGCAAACAGAAACAACCTGATCTTCAGGAAAAAATAAATCAATATTTAATGCAGGCCAACAAAAAAACGGCAGCATCCCTGCTGTATGTGATGAATACAGAAGGTTTGACGCTGGCAACAAGTAACTGGGATGTTCCAGATAATTTGGTTGGACGTTCGTTTCAGTTCCGACCATACTTTCAGGAAGCAATTAAGGGCAAGGAGGGCAGCTTTTTCGCAATTGGTACAACCACAAAAAAACCTGGATATTATCTTTCTCATCCAGTTTGGTTTAATTCAAAATTAATTGGAGTTGTCGCAGTGAAAATCAGTTTGGAAAATCTGCAGAATGAGTGGGTCATGAGCCGGGATAATGTCTTAGTTAGTGATAAAAATGGTGTTATATCTCTTTCCAGTAATCCTGACTGGAAATATACAACTCTGGCTCCACTCTCAAAAGAAACAAGGCAGCAAATATTAGAAGTCAAACAATATCTAGGTGTCTCGCTGGAAACTATAGGAGTTTTTAAAAAATTAGCTGTTGGAGAAAAGAAATCTGTTTTGATGATTAAGAATGAAAGTGATGAATCTGCGACCAATTATTTTTTTCAAACAAAAGATCTGGCAGCACTTGGCTGGAAAATACACTATTTGACTAATTTACGCCAAGTTACGCAACGCGCAAGATTGAGCACGATGGCAGCGGCAGCATTAATTATTGTTCTGCTACTGGCTTTTTTGTTGCAGAGGGAACGACGCTCAAAACTTCAAACCCTTCAACAGGCTCGTGATCTTCTGGAACACCGAGTTGAAGAGCGTACCCTTGAGTTACAGTTGGCACAGGAAGAACTGGCGCAATCCGGCAAACTGGCGGCACTTGGACAGATGTCCTCTGTAGTTGCCCATGAACTAAACCAGCCGCTGACTGCAATGAATACTTTTGTTGCAAGTTCCAAACTGCTGATTAAAAAAGGGCAGTGGCAGACGGTTGAGGAAAATGTGACAATTTTGAGTGAACTGATTCAACGCATGAACTCAATTACCAGGCAACTGAAAACTTTTTCCGGCAGGGAGACTGAAGGACATGAAAAAGTTTCACTGCAAAAAGCACTTAATTATGCATTGGATTTATTTTCAATAAGAATTCAGAGTGAAAATGTAAAGGTAAAGCTGGAATGCCTGCTGGACGAATATTTTGTCTGGGGAGACCGGATCAAGGTCGAACAATTACTGGTTAATTTAATTGGAAATGCTTTAGATGCAATGAAAAAACAGCGAGAAAAACATATAATTATATCTGCGTCTTGCTTTAAATCAGATAGCCGGCCTGAAAACAAAACAGCACTAATTAATATCAAGGACTCCGGACCTGGAATTGCTGAAGAAGACATTCCAAAATTGTTTGAGCCATTCTTTACAACAAAAACTGTGGGAGAAGGTTTGGGTCTGGGACTTTCAATTGCTTTCGGAATTGTTCATGAACTGGGTGGTGAAATTTCTGCAAGCACTCTTGCAGAAGGTGGTGCGGTATTTTCAGTGGAGCTACCTATTCTGACTAATTGAATATGCTCACATCAATCCGGGCGTTTTATTCTGCTCATTGACTACTTGTTTTACCTGGCAATTTACAGTTTTACTCCTAATAGGATGCGCACATTAAAATTCTCCAATCGAACATAAGCAAGATTCTGCCAATCCCCCCTGCATTAATAAGCTAAATATAGCTCATTACGGCCTACTTAAATGTTTGTATGTACCAATAAAACATTAAATAACAGTAATTTAAAAAACTGTTAATGAGTGGTTACTCCTTTGCAGTGGAGAGCTAAGCATCTATTTGTATGGTGCACCTTTTTCATTTGACTCGCGATCATTTCATGATATATTTTGAGTTATTTGAAAAAGATTACCAACTGTTTACCATGGAGGTAAATTATACTTCTTCCAATCTAACAGGAAGTAATTACAAACTGGTGTTCCCATGTCGGGGATGCCTTAACCTCAATCTTAAGAGAGAGAAAAGATGAGAATATTTAATATTGGTATTGTGCTATTGTCCGGAATATTTCTGGCCTGCAGTTCAATTGCCTTCGCAAAAGTGACTGGTGATACCATCACTTTGGGTGCAGCAGTTTCCTTAACTGGAAAGTATTCCACAAATGGAAAGCACACCAAAAACGGCTATGAGTTGGCCAAGAATAAACTCAATGCAGCTGGAGGCGTCAAAGTTGGCGGCAAAAGCTACAAATTAGACATCATCTATTATGATGATGAGTCAACTCCTGCACGTGCCGCACAGTTAGCCGAGCGCTTGATTAAGCAGGATGGAGTTAAGTTCATGTTGGGACCGTATTCTTCCGGATTGACCAAGGCCATTGCACCGGTCACCGAAAAATACAAAATTCCGATGGTGGAAGCCAACGGGGCATCACGTTCCCTGTTCACCAAGGGCTATCGCTATATGTTTGCGATTTTGACTTCAGCTGACCAGTATCTGGCCAGTGCGGTTGATTTGGCAGCAGCAGCAGCAGAAGCCAAAGGTAAGTCAGCATCCAGTCTCAAAGTTGCCATGATTTTCGAGAACGATCCGTTTTCTCAGGATGTACGCCTTGGTGTTGTAGAAGCCTATAAAAATCATGGTATGAAAGCTGTGGTGGATGATAAGCTGCCAAAAAATATTGACGATATGTCAGCATCACTGGCTAAAGTCAAAGCAACTCGCCCGGATATCCTGATTGTTTCAGGACACTCAAAGGGTGCAGCAACTGCGATACGTCAAATTTCGCAAATGCGTGTAGATGTTCCAATGCTGGCAATGACACACTGTGATTCTGCCGGATACAAGGAAAAATTTGGAGATGCAGCCGAATATACACTTTGTGCAGCACAATGGCACAAGTCTTTGAGTTACAGCGACAGTCTTTTTGGATCAGCTGCTGACTATGCTGTAACTTTCAAAGGGGTGTATAATTACGATCCTCCTTATCAGGCTGCTGAATCTTCTGCCGCCTTGCAAGTTTGGAAAGACGCCTTTGAACGCGCACAGTCCTTCGATACTGATAAGTTGCGTGATGCATTAGCAGTTACCAAAATGCAGACATTTTATGGAAACATTTCCTTTGACTCCACTGGGAAAAATCTCGGTAAGCCAATGGTCTTGTTCCAGGTTCTTGATGGAAAATATAAGGTGGTATCTCCACCAAAGTGGGCTTCAACCAAATTAGTCCATCCTCGTCCAAAGTGGTCTGAACGCTAATAATTTCAGGTTCACTTGAGTATGATGGCTCCCGTTTAGTTTTAGCCTGGACGGGAGCTTTTTAAAGGTTTTTAGTTGTTCTCTACTTCAAAGCTTAATAAACAAAACTCAAAGCTTTCTACAATTCAGCCGCTGTAAAAGTACTAAGAATTAAAAAAAAACATTTCAAAATCTATTTTGGTTTTCGTCAAAAAATATATAACTTAAATCTCAATTCTCGCTTATGGACAATATTTTACTTTTAATTGAAGCACCGTTTTTATCGGTACAAGCGATTCTTGACGGTATTATCATCGGTGCGTTATTCTCTTTAGCCGCTTACGGTATGGCTCTTGTTTGGGGAGTTATGCGGATTATCAATATTGCACAAGGTGAGTTTGTGATCTTGGGCGGCTACGTTGCTTATTTTCTTTATGAGGCTGGAATTCATCCGATGTTCGGTATCCCGGTGGCCGGAGTAGTTTTGTTTGTGGTTGGCTACGGGCTATATAAGGTTGTAATATACCGGGTGGTAGACAAAGATCTATTTATTTCACTGCTGGCAACCTTCGGACTGAGTATTTTGATTCAACAACTAATGAATATTATGTTTGGTGCTGATGTGCAAATTGCTGAAGCAGGATTTGGTACAAGTTTTATGTTTGATTACAATGTTACCATCCCGCATATTCGCATTGTTACTTTCATTGTGTCCGCATTTCTAGGAGCGTTACTTGTCATTTATATCAAGAGATCACGACTCGGACAAGCTATTCGTGCTACAGCTCAGAATGCCCGTGCAGCCCGTGTGATGGGTATTGATACCGATCATGTTTATGCTATGACTTTCAGTTTAAATGCTGCTATCTGCGGTGCAACAGGAGCATTGGTGGCCATGACCTTTGCGATCCATCCTTACATTGGGTTGCCTTACACCATCCGTTCTTTTATGATTGTGATTATGGCTGGACTTGGTAATTTGCCCGGAGTTATAGCCGCCGGAACAGGAATTGGTGTGGCGGAACAGTTCGCTGATTATATATTTGGTGCAGAGTTTAGAATGGCCTTTATCTTTCTGTTACTTGTCGCTTTTCTGGTATGGCGCGGAAGGATGTTAGCACGCAAAAGAGAGGTTTTAAAATGAGTACAACTAGCACCGGAAATACCGGATCAACAAATCCTTTGTTATATATTGTCATTCTCGCCTTTGGCATTGCTGCACCTTTTGTGATGCCTGCTTATATACAACAGGTTTCATTCCTTTGGATATTCATTCTTTTTGCGCTGACCTGGGATTTGCAGGGTGGGCAAATGGGTTATAATTCTTTTGGAAATATAGTATTTTTCGGCACAGGAATGTATGTCAGTGCCTCCACGCAAGTCGCACTTTATTTTGATTTGGGTGCTTGGAACGAATCTGGAGGCGAAAACACTTTCATTCACGCCACCGATGAGTATTTTATCGGACTAGCTGCAGGTCTAGTTTTATCCGGGATTGTGGCGGCTGCTTTAGCTGCTTTTCTTGGTAGTGGAATTTTGGGACTTCGCGGTCAATACTTTGCAATTTGTACACTCGGTTTGAGTGTGGCTGCCGGAGAAATTGCGGCAGGTATTGACTTGATCGGAGCCGGATCTGGAATGTCCACTCCTGTTTGGCCGGATGCTGCAGATTCAGTAATTGAGCGTGGAACATTCTTTTATATTTTGTGTTTTATGCTGGCAGTAGCAACTTTTATTGCTTGTAAATATCTTTATTCGGGACGCTTCGGAATGGTATTGAACGCTATTCGTGATGACGAGGACAAAGCGGAAGCCATGGGTATTCACACCACTCGATACAAAGCATTGAGCTGGACTATATCTGCATTTTTCCTTGGGATTTCAGGTGCAATAATGGGTAACATTATCGGATTTATCGACCCAGTGGATGTCGCCTTTACGGGTGCTACTTTTGGAGTATGGATGGTGCTGATGGCGATACTAGGTGGAAAAGGTACACTTTGGGGACCAGTGCTGGGCGCTGCAATATTTCACATTATGCAGGAATTATTTTGGACATATTTTCTTGGCTGGCAACGGGTTGCTTTGGGATTGTTGATTATTTTAATTGTGGTTTTTTTGCCTCAGGGGATTTTAGGTTCCTTGCGTGAACATTTCCCGGAGTGGTTTGGACACCGCCTTGAACCTGTTGCTGTGGAGGACGAAAAATGAAAAACAAAGCGATTCTTGAAGTCTGCAATTCTTCAAAATCATTTGGTGGAGTAATAGCCAATCACAATATTTCACTGACAGTTCCTGAAGGTGAAATTGTTGGTTTAATTGGACCAAACGGTTCCGGCAAAACTACCTTGTTTAATACAATTGTCGGTACACATCCACTTGACAACGGCGAAGTGTATTTTGAGGGACAGGAAATATCCAGTTTGAGAGTTCCAGAAATTGCACGCCTCGGGATGCTTCGGACATTTCAACAAACCCGCATTTATGGTGGTATGACCGGCGTGCAAAATATGCGTATCAGTTCACCTCTGATTCATGATTCAAATTTCAGCACTATGTTTTCTGGGCTTCCTCCGGAAGTTGACGAACGTTCAGATGAACTGCTTGAATTTGTCGGACTTTATGAAAAACGAAATTTAATGTCTGGAGACCTTTCTTTTGGTCAGCAAAAATTACTTGAGTTTGCGATGGCTTTAATGAATGAACCTAAATTATTGTTGCTCGATGAGCCAACAGCTGGAATTAATCCGACTTTAATCAACGGTTTAATCGACCGTCTCAAACTTGCCAATGAAAAATTTGGTATCACTTTGTTTGTGATTGAGCACAATATGCGAGTGGTCATGAATTTAGCCGACAGTATTTACTGTCTGGCACATGGAGAAATGCTGGCACATGGACTGCCAGATGAAATACAAAATGACCAAAAGGTTATTGATGCTTATTTGGGGGCCTCATGAGTGAAATTGAAAAGCAAGAAACAGATAAATCCTTCGGCTATCACAAAGGTTCGGTCGAAACAGTAATTTCTGTTGAAGATGTGAATAAACAGGCCGAAGCCATAGCGAAAGCTGTTGATGTTGAAAAAATTGCAAAACTAGCCAATAACAAACCGTTTCTAAAAATAGATAATTTAGTCGCCGGATACGGCAAAATGGAAATATTACACGGTCTGAATCTGCAAGTTGCCAAAGGTCAGTCGCTGTGTTTGATTGGACCAAACGGAGCCGGAAAATCGACTATTTTGCATTCAATTTTCGGCTTCACTAAAATTTTCAGCGGTCAAATTATTTCCGGAGATGGGGACAATCCACAAGATGTAACGCGTCTCTCGTCCAGTCAAAAACTCAAAAACGCTGGAATTGCTTATATACTCCAAGATAATTCCGTTTTTCCGGATATGAGTGTTGAAGAAAATCTTTGGATGGGCGGCTTCCTCAAAGATCGTCCGGACGCAGCCAAAGAAGCGGCAGAAAAAGTTTTTCAAAAATACGACCGCCTCGCCAAACGCCGCAGTAACCCAGCCCGTGTGCTTTCAGGAGGCGAGCGGAGACTGTTAGAAATTTCCCGGGCCTTAGTGATGGAACCGGAAGTCTTGCTTGTTGATGAACCGTCAATCGGTTTGGAACCGCGCTTTATTGATATGGTTTTTGAAATTCTGGATGACCTGCAAAATACTGAAGGTAAGACTATTTTGATGGTGGAACAAAATGCCAAGAAAGGTTTGGAATTTGCGGATATGGGCTATGTGTTGGTTTCTGGAAATTTAGCAATGGCAGACACTGGTGATAATTTGTTAGCCAATCCTGATGTGGGCCGTTTGTTTTTGGGAGGATGAGTAAAAAACCAATTTCTATGAAACGAATTCAAAGTTTTCAGAGAAATCGTCCGGATGAGGACTCATCTTCTGTGGGAAGAGGGGAAACATAAGGTTCGTAAGTATTCCCCAAGTTCAGGTCATGAGTACCTAAGTAAACAAGTCCTAAGACAAGTAAAGCCATAAAAATCAGAATAGCCTTCTTTTCCTGCGGTTCAAAGTTATTAAACATGTTTAGAACTGCTGCAGGAATCTCAGGTCATTGCCGTAGAAGTAACGAATATCGTTGATACTGTGTTTGAGCAGTGCAGGACGTTCTACTCCCATTCCAAAGGCAAATCCACTCCATTCATCAGGATCGTAACCACCGTTGCGCAAGACTACAGGATGTACCATTCCGGCTCCTGCGACTTCAAGCCAGCCTGTGTATTTGCAGAGTCGGCATCCATTTTCTTCGCAGCTGCAGCTCATATCGATTTCGATACTGGGTTCAGTAAAGGGGAAATAACTTCCGCGAATACGAACTTTGCGTTCTGCACCATACATTTTATGGGCAAACTCACTCATGACACCAATCAAGTCTGTGAGTCGGATATTTTTCCCAATGGTCAAACCTTCAACTTGATAAAACTGGTGCTCCGAACGTGGTGTGATTTGTTCGTAGCGATAGCATTTTCCAGGTAGAATAACACGAATCGGTTCCGGTGCATATTCACGCATGGCCCAAATCTGTCCTGGTGAAGTATGGGTACGCAAAACAACTTCGTCGTCAACCCAGAAGGTGTCCCACATGTCACGTGCAGGATGATATTCCGGAATATTCAATAACTGAAAATTATATTCATCGGTTTCAACTTCAGGTGCTTCATAAACCTGAAATCCCATTTCCTGAAATATTTGATAAATTCTCCGCAGGGTCTGTGTTGTCAGGTGGAGATGACCTGTCGTGCAGGGTCTTCCGGGAAGAGTAACATCAAGATCATCTATTTCCAGTTCCTGGTTAAGTTTGTTTTCTCGTAATGTTTGCTGCCGCTGCTCAAAAGATACCTGCAGCTCCTGCTTAAATTCGTTGATGACTTTTCCCATAACTGGTCTTTCTTCTGCAGAAAGAGTACCCAGTTGTTTGAGTAAAGAGGTTAGCTCGCCTTTGCGCCCCAAATAGCGGTGATACCATTCCGGTAACTGATCTGCATTGTTTAACGCATTAAGTTCGCTGATCCCCTTTGCACGGAGCGAGTTAAGTTGTTCTTTCATTTTCTTTATTATTTTGTTTATTTTGAGTTTGCGTTTGAATCTACATTTAAGTCTTCATCTAGACTTTTGTCAGAGTTGAGATTTGTCTGTAAATTTAAATCAACACCTCCACTGCGCAGACGCGAAAAAGATTCCAGCACATGTTCCAACTCTTTAATTTCTTTGGCAGTTTTTAAAATACGGTGACAAAACTGCTGAAAGGAAATTTGATGACTGCTTTGAACTCTTAGATCTCCTTTTACAAACTCCTGTAAATGAAGATGGACTTCGTCAAACTGGTCACACCAGCGGTTAAAACTGAGATATGCTTCTTTCAGTTTTACAATTTCCGGTTCAGGAGCATCCTGTTCAGACGCGGCAGAACCTTTTGCAGTTGCACCTTTACTATGCATTTGTAATTCCCTCTCCAGTGTACGGGCAAGGTCTGGTCGTCCCAGAGGGTCAGCCAGTCCGGATGCAGGTAGAGATGACTGTGCAACTGACAAAGAAGGTATTTGTTGAGCTGCCGAAAAAAATGATTTCTGTCCGCTTCCTGTTTCCAGATTTGCAATACGCTGTTGGACCGTGTGAATCTGATCAATCATTCGAGCCAACTCTGCCTGCAGTCCGCTAATTTCTGCAATTCCGGGAGATTGATATCCGCCACTTTGAAGCAATTTTGGCATGACTGAAATCTGTTGTCTTTTGAGCCATGCCGGAGTGCTGAGTCTTGCCTGCCAGTCAGGATGTTGACTCAGCTGCCGTTCACAGGCAGCAAGCCAGGTTTGAAAACTAAAAGGGCGGTTCGGAAGTTGAAGTGGTTTTTCAAACTCAAGAGGACAATCTAGATCTGCAATCCACTGCAGCCAGTCTTCCCACGTTTTTTTTGTTTCCTGTTCCAGCAGGAATTGTAAAAGCCGTTCTTCAAGTGCATCTATGATGCTTGCCATTCTGACTCCCTGTTTTGCTGCTTAGCTTAGTGTTTGCCGCCGCCTTCTACAGAATAAATAAAATCCAGGAAGGCTCGAACTGCACTGCTTTCACCAAATGTTTCTTCAATAATACGCAGTGCTTCGTCATTCTTTAATTCAGATCGATAATAGATTCTGTGTGATTCCAGAATTTCACCAATCGATTCACGGCTAAAATTCTGACGTTTTAAGCCCACTATATTCACACCTTTTACTTCAAAACGATTTCCGTAACCTGTGGCATAAGGTGGAATATTGCGGTCAATCAGGGAAGCAGCACCTGTATAAACATAAGATCCAACACTTAAAAACTGTGCTACTCCGTTTTGACCTCCGAGGGTTACATAGTTATCCAAAGTTACATGTCCACTCAGGCCGGTATAATTTGCAAGAATATTAAAGTTTCCAATGCGGCAGTCATGTGCAACATGAACATAACCCATCAATAAATTATCATCACCAATCACTGTTTCTCCACCTCCGCCGACGGTACCGCGATGTACTGAAACACCTTCACGGAAAGTGTTTTTGCTGCCAATTTTTACCAAGGTATTTTCTTGATTATATTTTAAATCCTGTGGTTCACCTCCAATGTATGAAAAAGGATGAAAAATATTTTCTGAACCAATTGTGGTCTGACCATCCAGTACCACGTTTGATTTCAGCAGGCAGCCATCACCAATTGAGACTGCTGAACCTATATGGCAATTAGGACCGATTTCGACATCAGCACCAAGCTCTGCACCATCCTCAATAATGGCAGTTGGATGAATTTTATTCATAGGCAGTTTAATGACTGAGTCTGTTGTAACTTTGTTTGGCAGAAAAATTGATTGAATTAACAGAACTATTGTGTGCTAAATCTGCCTTGAAAGTCAAGAAAACACTGAGAGTTCTGTAAGCAACTCTCTCCTGTGAATCAATGTTGCGGCAAGGTTCATGAATTGCATTCTTCCAGCAGAATACTTACACTGCCGACAAAAGAGTAAAAAGCAGTCATTTTTTCAGGTTTTGTGTTCAATTATTTTAAACTACCAACAACTTAGTACTATGCTAAAACATTTTTTTTTATTGCTTTGCCTTTTTCTGTTTTCCTTTTCTGCAGCAGCAGAAACTTTACGACTTAACAGCGGAGAGTCTCTAGAAGGAAATATCAAAAAAATGGATGAAAAAACTCTGTATATTGAATCGCATCTTACTGCACAGGAACTAAAGATTGACAGGGCGGATTTAAGTTTAATCGAGTTTGATTCTTCCGGACGCAGTCTTGCCAGGAGGCTTGGGATAGGATTTCATTATCGGCCAAATGGCAATGAAGAAAATCTTTCAGTCAAAAACTGGCTCAATTCAGTTGATTCTGCAGAACTTATTGTTGGCTACAGCAGCGGAACACAGAATACTTTCAGCTTCGAATTGCGTTATTCAAGGGTCTTCATGGTTGAAGGTGCAAACGATCTTTTTTATGGTGCAGGTGCAGGCTTGATCTCCAAGGACAGTAAACGTGGGACGGCTTTCAGGTTTTATTCCGGTAGCGAATTTTTTCCTTTGAGCAGTCCAAATTTTGGTTTTTCACTGGAATTAGGTGTGTTGCGTCAACAGGGTATCGGTGATGTTACCCAAGGATTTTACAACGCTGTTTCAGCACGTTACTATTTTTGACAGCAGCAAAATATGGGCAAAAAAAGCTCTTTTTCGTCCAAGCTTAGTTTTGAGGAATCGGATGAGAATGATTTGTTGATGGAAAAAATATTTGCAGGAGTTCAAGATGTTCCAGACAAAGAACCTGCAGTAGAATTGCCAGCCTCAAAACCTTCACAGAAAATAAACAAATCTTTATCATATGACTCTGTATCTAGCCCGGATGCTGAGTTGGACCTGCATGGTAAAACCCGTGAAGAAGCAATTATGATGGTGCAGAATTTTGTGATGAGCTGTCATGCAAATCAACTACGCTCAGCACTGATAATTACCGGAAAAGGTCACAATTCTGGAAACCAGGGTCCGGTACTTAAAAGGGAGGTTCAACTCTGGCTAAAAAGAAACGGGGAAAAGTATCTCAGTGATTTTCAACAGGCCCCACCTCGTTTTGGTGGATCCGGAGCAATTTTGCTCAAAATCAAATAACGCACTGCTCAATTTATAACTCCCGGAACAGCAAGTGTGAAACAGGGTATTGTTATCTCAAATTCTTCACCTTCTGTAGTTATCATTTGATATGAACCCTGCATTGTTCCCATTGCAGATTTCAACTGAGATCCACTGGTATACTGATATTCTTCGTTGGGTTCTAAAATCGGTTGTTCTCCCACCACTCCTTCACCCCGCACCTCATTTGTGTCTCCATTACTGTCGGTGATAATCCAGTGACGACTTAAAAGCTGCACTTTTCGTGAGCTTAAGTTTTTCAGTCGAATTCGGTATGCAAAGACATAGTGTTCATCTTCAGGTACTGAATGTTCATCAAGATAAAACGCTTCAACCTGTACCTGAACTCCTTCTGTAACAGCCTCTTCCATGCCTCCTGCCTGATTAAATTAACTCAAAATAAATATGAGTTTGTGTTATACCCTAAATCTGTAAAATGGCAAAGAAAAATTTTGGATTAGTATTAGAAATGTGCGCATGACTTGCCCTTCAATTGAACATCAAGTAAAATATGCCAACCTGATCAGACTTTTGAACTGAACTGTAAACACCAGTTGGCCTGCTTTAATTTATGAAATTTGTTGATTCTGTAAAAATACATGTACGCTCCGGAAATGGAGGTGCCGGCTGTACGGCATTCCGGAGAGAAAAATATATTCCTCATGGAGGCCCGGATGGCGGAGACGGCGGAAAAGGCGGTGATGTTTTTTTGGTTGGAGATTCAGCAAAGAACACACTGCTGGATCTTTCATTTCAACAGCATCAGCATGCAGAACATGGAATTAACGGCAGCGGCAGCGATAGACACGGGCGTAATGGCAAGAATCTTTACATACGTGTTCCGCTGGGCACAGTGGTTAAGGATATCGAAACTGCTGAAATTATTTTGGAGGTTGTAACAGAGCAGGATTACTTGCTGTTTGCAGGTGGACGCGGTGGTCGTGGTAATGCCCGTTTCAAAACTTCAACCAACCGTGCTCCGGAATATCATCAGCCGGGAGAAGCGGGACATGAATGCTGGGTTCGGCTGGAATTGAAATTGATGGCAGATGTTGGTCTGGTTGGTTTTCCAAATGCAGGTAAATCCACACTGATCAGCAGTGTCTCTCAGGCACGACCTAAAATTGCGGATTATCCTTTTACAACTCTGGTTCCGCAGCTTGGAGTAGTAAAAATAAGTAATCTTGATCCATTTGTGATTGCTGATATTCCCGGAATTATTGCAGGTGCACACGATGGCAAAGGGCTTGGCGATCGTTTTTTGCGTCACATTGAACGTACGGCCAGCTTGCTGATTTTGCTTGATGTTTCCGGCTTTTCCGAAAATCCTCCGGAAGAAGAATACCAGACTTTGATTGAAGAACTGGAATTATTTTCGCCAAAATTAATGGAAAAAACACGTGCAGTTGCACTGACAAAAATGGACAGCGTTAGCGACTTAGCAGAGTTGGACAAACTGCAACAGCAGTTGGAGGGAACTGGTGAAAAGGTATTTCGGATTTCTTCTGTCAGTGGAGATGGAATGCAGTCTCTGTTGCAGTATCTTGGAACAGTTGTCAAACAGGAACGTCTACGTGAGAAAGAAAAAGTAGAGGAGAAAGTGGAAGAGGAAACTCCGAAAAACTCAATTTGGGATGATTAAGCAGGTGATTTATATGTCCAATAATCAAAAATCAGCTAAGCACCTGCTGTGCTGTTTTTTAAGAAAAAGTGTCTGCTCTTTTTTCTAAAATAATAGCAGGCATGATCATTCTGCCTGAATCTGCAGAGACAAAGAATTTCAAAATAAAAGTCAATGGCAAATACTAAAACAAAAAAATATGAATTCAGGTATGAAGTTGCAAGTGAGCGCAACAAAATTCCAGGTTACATTTTAACGCCAAAAAGTAACCGTTCTGTGGAGACACAGTTGAAGAGTGAACATGAAACACTGCAGGAAATGCAGCGCTCAGCTTTGAAAGGAGAGCTGGCGGAAGTCAGAAAGCAGTTATTAGAATTTCCTGAATTTAAAAGAGAAGATCTTAAAAAGATGCTGATCGACAGCGTTGCAGAGCACGGCAGAACGTTGGAACTATAAAATAATCAGACATAAACGTCCCAATTTTGCTTGCCGGAATTTGCAAAGAAATAATCCAAAGACTCATAGAGCCAGGTGCTTTAATTTAATGAAAAGTATTAGGTCTTATCGTAACTGCATCAATATTTTCCGGAACAGCTTACTCTTTGAGGTATTCGTTGTAGGATTGCTTGTTGGAAATTGAACGATAATTTTCTGCAGCAAGTTTTTTCCAGAGAGGAGAATCTTTAGTTTCTGTTTCCATCAAATTTTTAAAAATAGATAAAGCCTGTTTAAATTTCTGTTGCCTCGAAAAAATTGTTCCAGTTTGGTAGCGTGCCCAGAAAATCCGTTCAATAATTTCTTTGTTTTTGTTATTTGCATAGAGCGAAATTGCCAGCTGATAACTCTCAAGTGCAGTCGGGTAATTTTTTGCTTTGTTGAACATATCTGCAGCCATGAAATGACTTTTGATAATATATTCAGGAGTATCCTGGTGATCAACCGGATGGTTGTAGCTTTCAATTACTTGCTGAAAAGCTTCTCCGGATTCAATAAAATTCCCCGTTTCTTCATGCAACTCGCCCAAATCATAATAGAGTTCAGGTGCAATTTCTGCTAACAGCGGTTGCTTGTTTTGATCATACTTCTGGAGTGTCTGCCTGTAAACTAGCAGTGCTTTTGGATAAGATTTTTGTTGTCTGTAGATTCTTGCCAGTAACTGCCGTGCCTCTGCATCATAGGGACTTGCGGGGTATTTTTGGAGGAACAGTGCCGCGGTGTTGCGAGCTTCTGTCAGGTCACCTTTTTCCAGCAGTGTCTGTGCTTTTTCCAACTGTACCAATTCGCCAACGGTACCTGCGGAACGGGTTTCAAGAAAATGGAGAATATCAAGTGCCTCATCATAAAAACCAAGTTTTCGGTGTGCAACTGCAGTCTGAAAAAGGGTGGTGTTGAAACGGAAATTAAATAAATACTTAGTCTTGTAATCACTATATGCACTAACCAGTGCAAGAGTGTCATCCTTGCGGAAAAATTTATCAATCAACCCTTTGAGATTTTCGTCAATGTTTTCCTGAATTACATTTCTGCGCACATAAATATTTTGGGGGTACTTCTCCATGAAACTTTCCAGCGACTTAATTGCAGGTGCATAAGATCCATAAAGAGTGAGTGTCAAGCCCTCCCGGAGCAGTGCCTCTTCTGCTTGAGGTGTTTCCGGATAGAGTCTGGGGATTTCGGCATAAACCTTGAGCGCCTCAAGGTATTCATCCGTATATGGACGTTTTGCCTGAATGTTGGCAATGCGTAATTTGCCGAGCAGTGCAATCTCCCTTGTGTAACTGCTGATTGCATTTTTATAAGCTTGAATTGCTTCGCTTTCCTTGCCTTCATCACGCAGAAAGTCCCCTAAACGTAAGGCAACCAACTTGGAAAAATCGGCCTTTGGATATTTTTGCAGAAGTATTCTGAAGATTTCACGTGCAGTAACATAATCTGCATTTTCATAATAAGTCTCACCCATATGAAACAACAGAGTTGGATCATCTTTGACATAATTATCGTCTGCGGACCGTGCAATGTCAAAAAATTCCTTGGCAGTGATGTAACGCTCAAGTTGGTAATAGGCCTGTGCCATCTTATAATGTGCTACTGCGTAAAATTTTGGCTGCGCTGAAGACCGTAAATATTCTTTGAAATCGGTGATGCCAATTTCCCATTGGCGTCTGTCGATGCGGCTCATTCCTTTCCAGAAACTGGCTTCCATGGCTTCAACAGAATTTGGAAAACGCTCCTGTAGAATTTTATAGTAAACTGCGGCCTCATGCTGAAATTTCATTTTTTGATAGGCACGCCCAATCCGGAAATTTGCGTGTGGCAACAGAGATGTTGCTTCAAAGTTTCCACCATTTTCAGTGGCAATCTTTTCTGCATCCTGTGTGATGCGAATTGCAGTTTTGTAGCTGTCAATTGCTTTGTGATAATTATCGCCAATCCTGCGTTCCAGCATCGTGTAAATGGTATCGCCAATCCGGAATAGAGCACGTGCAGCTAAGGGATGGAGAGGATCTCCAAATTCTTCTTTAGTATGCTCCTTCCCCAGAGCATAGGCCTCTTTGAAATGACTGACTGCTTCATCGTAAAAACCTTTGCGAAAGGCTGTTTCACCAAGTTGTAAAATAGGGTTTATTTTTGAAGCTCTGATGCGGCGGGCTTTTTTTTCTGTCTCAACTGCACTGATTTCTTCCGGAGTCAGCTTTACTCCATCGACGTCAGCAACAGCTGCACTTTTCTGGTCTATAGTTCCGTAGACATCAAGCATCCACTTAAGTGGAGAGGAAACAAAATGACGCTCTACTCTCAAGTCTGCAACATTGAGTTTCAATTCAATAAAAGTTTGATTAACTTCTGAACTAAGTGCTTTAAGTTCTACGCGCTTACCAAGGTATTTAAGCTTTTCCAGCTCTTCTGCAGGTAATGTGTTGGGTAATCGAATGGTAAGTTGAGCTTGTCGGCTATCTTCAAGCAGGAAAATCCTGGGCGGTTGTTTGTCTTCAGAGACCTCTCCAATAGCAGATGTTTTTTCAGGTTTTTCAAATGAAAAAATCAGCCGCGTAAAATTGATATTTCGGGTCTCAAATTTAAGGGAAGTTAACTTGTAAACAGCATCTTCAGGAGGATCAGGTTGGGGATTAATTTGGAATGCGGGACGGAAATCAATTTGAACTCCAGCCTGATTTTCGAGGATACTGACTGAATAACTTAAATCTGTTTTCTGGAGTTTGAACTGGGCCCAACTGTCATCTCCAATTTCCAAAAAACGAATACCTGCGAGTTCGGCGTCATTGAATAGGCGCTCCATGCGTCCATCTGTAAAAACAGCATGTGCGTTTTTGAATTTAATTACCAGTGTTTGTGCAGCAAGATTTTCTGTAATTTCGAAAACAGGAGGTTTGTCGGTCAGCAGACGCACGCTGGTTTGCTTGCCGCGGTGCAGCAATTCGACATTCTGAATGATGACAGGTTTTAGAAGCTCAGCTGTTTGTGCCATAACCCCCACAGCTGTCAAACAACTGAGGGTCAGCAGAACTAGAAAACTCCGATAGAACCACATAAAGGCAAGATCAGGTTTAAGTGCTAAGGAACAACTATTTTAAAATTTACTCGTAAAATGATTTGAGTAATTTTGCTCGGGTTGGATGACGTAGTTTGCGTAAAGCCTTGGCTTCAATTTGACGAATACGCTCCCGAGTTACATCAAAATCCTGGCCGACTTCTTCCAGTGTATGATCTTTAGCAGAGTCAATGCCAAAACGCAGGCGTAAAACATTTTCCTCACGCTTCGTAAGTGTTTTTAATGCATCACGTGTTTTTTCACCCATGTTTGAAGAGACAGTAGCCTCACCGGGATCTCTGACATGTTCGTCTGCAATAAAATCTTTGAGTTGTGAATCCTCATCATCACCAATTGGTGTGTCCAGTGAAATAGGTTCCTTGGCAATTTTTAGTACCTTACGGACCTTGTACAAAGGCATACCAAGATCTTCAGATAACTCGTCTGCAGTTGGTTCACGCCCCAGTTCCTGTACTTTTGCCCGTGAAATTCTGGAGAGTTTATTGATGGTCTCAATCATGTGTACAGGTATCCTGATTGTCCGGGCCTGATCTGCAATGGCACGTGTAATGGACTGTCGAATCCACCAGGTGGCATAGGTTGAAAATTTGTAACCTCTGCGGTATTCAAATTTGTCCACGGCTTTCATCAAACCAATATTGCCCTCCTGAATCAGATCCAAAAACTGTAATCCACGGTTTGTGTATTTTTTTGCAATGCTGATTACCAAACGCAAATTTGCTTCTACGAGCTGACTTTTTGCTGATTTAACTCTGCGCTCAACCTGTTTTAGATTCTTTACTTCCAAGTTGAAGTCATCCAAAGACAGAGTTGTCCACTCAATCATCGTAGTAATACGTCTGCGGTTAAGTTCTATTTTTTCAAAGAAACGATTAGCAATACTGATTTTATGGCCTGACTTAGTTGATATTTCTTTGGCTAGTTTTTCTTTGTCTTTTTTATTGGTTGCAGTGTTTAAGCCTTGAAACAACTGATCCATATCCTCCACTGACATCTGAATACTTTTGATGTTGGCATTCATCTTACTGAAAGTTAGATCAATTTTTTCTTTATGATTAAAAATTTCATCACACATTAACTCAATTTGACGGGAATTAAAGTTAATGTTGCGAATTGCTTCCTTGAAGAGTGTTTTACTCTTTTCCAAACGTTTTTCTTCTGCAGCTTTCAGTTTTCTAGCTGCCTGCAAATTGCGTAATTTTTTCACACTGGTATAGTGTTTCCAAACACCGTCGAGCTGTGCAATCACCTGAACTGTGGCCTTGTCTTCATCTTCAATGACATTATCATCATCATCTAGTCCGGAAACTACATGGCGGGCCCTTATTTTTTGAGATTTAAGGTGCCGCGATAGATTTTGCAGGTAGAGTAGAATCAAGTTTGAATCAGAGAAAATTTCAATTAATTCTATGTTGCCACTTTCTATTTTTTTGGCAACTTCAACTTCACCGTCGCGTGTCAATAGTTGTATACTGCCCATCTCACGTAAATACATACGTACAGGATCATCGGTAGAATTATCAACTCCAGGGTCAAGGTTAAGTTCACTGGTACTAATATTCAGTTCTTGTATTGCATCTGATGCATCGTTGCTGACATCGGCTTTTTTATCTGAATCAACAACTTCAATATCCATCTCTGAAAAAATATCATATATTTTTTCAAGCTGTTCCGGGGACGGAGTTTCATCGCCAAGGTGTTCGTTGATTTCGTCAATAGTGACGAACCCTTTTTCACGTCCTTCTGAAACTAACTCTTTGACAAGTTTTTCATCAACTTGAGAAAGAATGGAATCACTTTTTTTTACGTTACTCATATAGCCTTGCTGAGATTAAAGAGTCAAAATATTGTCGAAAATACGTTTAAGATCTTTCAGTTTTTTTTCTTCTTGTCTTCTTTTTGAGCCTGCTTGTGCATGTTCTTCATTGCTCTTACAGTTGAGGATCCAGTTTTGATATTTAAGTTCCAGGTTGCGTTCTTTGATACGCTTGAGTGACAACCCAAAGTCGTGACTTGGGATCTCCTCTGCTAGGAGAAGCATGATGGACTGAAATAATTCAGGGTCTGTTTTTTCTATTTTGTGTGGTTTGAATGGTTGAAATGTTGCGTCAGGTAACTGCAAGAGTTTTGCATAAAGCTGGCGAAATCGCGGGGTCTGGAACTCTTCCGGTTTAAGATGTTCCCGGACCTGCGGCCATAACTCACCTTTCCTTAACAAAGTTTGTAAAAGCCATTGTTCATCTTGAGAAAGATTCTCATCAATGGATAAACGTTTAATACTATCAAATTTTTGCTTGTTAGGCAAGTTTTTGCTTCTTTTTATTTTGATGCTCTCAGAAAGAATTTCAACGGGAATTTTCATTCTTTCGCCGATTGCCATTAAAGTTATCTGCCTCCGCTTTGGATCCAAAATTTTCTCCAAGGTCGGCATCAGTTCTCCAAGTCCCTGCATTCTACCCTGGATACTGTCCGGATATTTTTTTATTGTTTGTTGAACTAAATAGTCTAAAGCAGGAACTTTTTGTTTCAGCAAATGTTCAAAGCCCTCTTTTCCGTGATTCAGTAAAAATGTATCTGGGTCATCACCTTCTGGAAGAGTCAAAATATAGGATTCAAGAGCATATGGCAGTAAAAGATGGGTGTGTTTTAGGGCCGCATTTTTTCCGGCAGCATCTCCGTCAAAGAGTAAAATAACGCTATCTGCATAGCGTTTTACAATTTTTAAATGATCTACAGACAATGCAGTTCCGCAGGGAGCGACCGCTTCAGAGAAACCATTTTCGTGCAGTCTTATTACATCAAGGTAGCCTTCAACAAAGATCAATCTGCGTTGTTTGCGAATGGCTGCAAGACCTTCATAGAGCCCATAGAGCACCCGGCTTTTCTGATAATAAGTAGTTTCCGGACTGTTTAGATATTTTGGTTGATCATCTTTTTTAATTGCCCGTGCACCAAAACCAACGCAACGTCCACGAACATCCTTGATGGGAAACATCAATCGTCCCCGAAAAGTGTCGTAGTGTCTCCCGGATTTGTCACTGACTTTGATTAAACCTGTTTTAGACAAGTCTGCAAGATTAATGTTTTTTTGCTGCAGATAATTCAAAGTGCCCTGCCATTCGTCAGGAGAAACCCCAATTTGAAATTGTTCGCACATACTTTCCGGGACCATACGCTGACGGAGGTACTCCACTGCAATCTGTCCTGCAGTAGCCATATTTTCTCTGTAAAAAGAAGACGCTTCTTTGAGACAATGTAACCCGCGGTCTTCATCAAGGTTTTTTTGTCTTGCTGCTCCTGATTCTATTTCCAACGGAATACTGGCACTATTTGCCAGTTCTTCAATTGCTTCAGTAAAGGAAAGCCGATCATATTGCATTAGAAATTTGATACTGTCTCCGCTGGCATTGCAACCAAAACAATGAAAGAAACCTCGTTGTTGGTTGACATTGAAGGACGGGGTTTTTTCTGAGTGGAATGGGCACAGTCCCTTGAAGTTTACACCGGCTTTTTTGAGCGTTATTCCATGCCTGGAGATCAAATCAACAAGATCTGTGGCCTCAGCTACTTTGCGGATAAAATCTTTACTAAACTGCATTTGTTAAACTATGTAGAGTAGAGTAAGAATAGAGTTTTTACTAAAAAATTAATAACAAGTCGGCAAAAAAACGGTTGCTGGATTTCTAAGTCTATTTCTGCTTCAGCAAATCTTTGCCAGACCATCTGCTGAAAAGCTGATGTTGGAATTAAAAACAGGTTTTTGCATGATTTGCTGGTCGATGTCCCAGGTCTTTACTGCCTTAAAATAATTCGTATGTTCACCGAACAAAATTACACTGCCTGCATATGCAGCAAGCCATTCTTGTATAAAGGGCAGGCTGATTTCGTCCAGTTGAGAAAATAGTTGGTCAACCAAAACAATTGTAGTCTGTGCTGCCACCAGCATCAGGGCCCAAAACCTGGCAGCATTTTCAGGATTAAGTTCCTGCACAGGAAGGCGCTGTATCTGACCACTCAAACACAAACGGTCCATTAACGTTTCCAGGTTTTTTCGCTGTCCGGAAAACCAAGGTCGTGTCGAAAAAAGTCTTGAATTCAGGTTTTCCTGCAGGGTTGCATTCTTGTTTAAACCTGCCCATAATCTACTATCTGTCTGGATATGCAAATTACCGGAGATTCTAAATGAGCCAGTTTTGGGCTTGAGCTTTTGCTGGAACAAACGCCACAATACTTCTTTCTGCTCCTCATTATGAAAATGGAAACAAACTCGTTCTCCGGCATATAAATCCAGATTAAGATTCCGGATGTCCCACGTTCCTCCGGTTTTTTTTCCAGAATCCAAAGGGGTAGAGTAGCCGAGATTTTGACAACTGATGAGCACCCTCGGATTCATGACTGTTTGATGCGAAAAATAATAATTGAGTTAAATTCCCTGGAAATAACTGCTGCTGCCGCCAGAATAATAGCCTCAGATTTGTTTGCCGGAGCAATTTTGTTATTATGGGGAAAGATGGGTGCCGGTAAAACCACCTTTGCTAAAAGTCTTTGTGCCGGTTTGGGTGTACTTCCGGAAATAGTAACTTCACCCACTTATACCCTGGTTAACATCTATCATGGAAAAATGCCTGTTTACCACGTTGATCTCTTTCGTTTGACTGAACAGGAACAATTGGACGATTTTGACCGTCAAGACCTGATTGCTGAACAAGGTGTAACACTGGTTGAGTGGCCTGAGTTTATACCTGACTATTTGACAGATGAACCTGTTCTAAATTTATGTTTCAAAACAGTCTCTGAAAATCAGAGACAACTTATCCTGCAAAGTGAATTCAGTAATTTTGACACAATTTTTAAAACTTTGGAACAACCGATTTTATCTCTGCTCAAAGGAGCAGCTAATTTGGACAAGGATAGTGCATGATACGACTTTCAGTCGATACTTCTTTTGAACATTTAGCGCTGTGTTTGACACGAAATGGGGTAGTATTAGCAAATTATTACTCATTATGTCATCGGCGGAATTCAGCAATAATTTTTGGGGTTCTTGATGAATTGCTGAAAAATGCAGAACTTAGTCTAAAAGATGTAGACGCATATGTCATTAACTGTGGACCCGGTTCCTATACCGGTGTCAGAATTGGTATGGCAGTTGTTAAAACATTTGCACAAGTTTACAAAAAGCCAGTTATTGCTGTTAATTCACTGGAGTTACTTGCAGGACAAATCAGCAAGCTTAAAAATGATTTTCATGTATTGTTAAACTGTACACGAAGGGAAGTTTTTCAGGCGAGATTCAGGGTAATTGAAGGGCAAGCAGTTGCACAGTCTGAAATAATGCTCAGCACTCTTGAGCAATTCATTGAAAACTCAAGGACGGAACCGGTGGTGTTGTATCGAGTGAGTTCTGAGCGGAGAAAAACAGAACTGCTTTTTGAAAAACTGGAGTTGTTGGAATTAGATTATCCTGTACCTGATGCACTGATTTTAGACCGTCTGGGAGCTTTTAAAATGAAACAGCCTGAATATAACCACGATGCACTGGTTCACCCACTCTACATTAAAAGAGATGTAGAAAAATCGGCATAAAATATTAGAAATTTTAAAATGAATGTTATTGAATTAAAGATGTTAGAATTGAGAGACTGCAGGATCGAAAATGCTCTATCATAATTTTTCTACTCAGGAAGAAATAGATCAAGAATATAATCCTCGTTTCATCGTGGAAAATACTGATGAGTTGATTCAAAACTATTTTACAGAGAGTGCCAGGGTGCTCAAAGAGTACTCACATCAATCCGGGGTTCAGTACGGTCCGACAAAAGCAGAAATACTAGATATTTATTTTGCAGAAAAAGCAAATAGTCCAATTCACATTTTTTTTCATGGTGGTTACTGGCACTCTCTGAGCAGTAGAGATTTTGCTTTTGTAGCAGAAGGACTGGTGAGCAACGGAATTACTGCTGTTCTGGTGAATTATGCACTTTGTCCGCAGGTGAGCCTCGACGAGATAGTCAGGCAGGCTCGGGCTGCAGTCGTCTGGACTTTCCGTAACGCAGCATCGTTTGGTGGTAATCCGGAGTGCATTACCGTTTCCGGACATTCTGCAGGTGGTCATTTGACAGGCATGTTAATGAGTACAGAATGGGAAAAAGACTATGATTTAACTGCAAATATAATCAAAGGTTATTTGCCCATCAGTGGCTTATTTGAGCTGACACCATTCCCCTTTTCCTGGCTTCAACCAAAACTGCAGTTGACTGCTACTGAAGTTCTGCGAAACAGTCCTGTACTCAGAAAACCAACCTGTTCAGCTCCTGTTTTTATTGCAGTAGGTGCAACTGAATCTCAAGAATTTATACGTCAATCTAAACAATATGCGCTCTTCCTGCAAAAAAATGAAGTTGCTGCAGAACTGGCGATAATTCAGCAAAAAAATCATTTTGATATCATACAGGATTTTCTGGGTGATGGTGGTTTGTTCTGTAAAAAAATTATGGAGTGGAAATAAAGAGGGCTGGAGTGATGTTCAGGATTGACACTTTGCTGGCCGGATATGATAATAAAAACATTAACTTAAACCAAAATCAAGAAAAAATATGAAGCTCGAAAATATGACCAATGAAGAACTGCAGGCTTCGGAAAAAAAACTTGCAGTAAGGTATCAGCAATTTAAAGATGCAGGACTTAAACTTGATCTCACACGTGGTAAACCGAGTACTGCTCAGTTGGATCTTGCAGATGGAATGGAGGGACTGCTAAAAGACAAACTGATTTCTGAAAGCGGAACAGATCTTAGAAATTATGGCGGTTTGGATGGTATTTCTGAAGCCCGGAAACTTGGCAGTGAAATGCTGGGGCTTTTGGAATCAGAAGTGATTGCAGGAGATCACAGCAGTTTAACATTGATGTATCTCTATCTGCTGTATGCTCATCATCTCGGATCTCAAGGTCCGGATACGGCCTGGGTTAAGGAAGATAAAGTGAAGTTCCTGGCCATAGTTCCCGGATACGATCGGCATTTTAGCATCTGTGAGGAATTGGGGATTCAGTTGGTCAGTGTAATAATGCTGGATGATGGCCCTGATATGGATGCAGTAGAAGAATTGGTCCGCAACGATTCATCAATCAAAGGCATGTGGTGCGTACCAAAATATTCTAATCCTACTGGAACTGTGTATTCAGCAGAAGTTGTGGAACGAATTGCAGCACTTGGAAAAATTGCCGGTCCAAATTTTCGTGTGATGTGGGATAACGCCTATGGTGTACATGACCTCTTTGAAAACTCTCAAGAGTTGGCAAATGTGATGGATTATTGCCGTAAACATGGAACTGAGGACAATTTAATATTAACTGCATCCACTTCTAAGATTAGCTATGCAGGAGGTGGAATTTCGTTTTTGGGTGCATCAGAGAAGAACCTGAAATATTTTCGTAAACACTTCTCAATTATGAGTATTGGGCCAAATAAACTTAATCAGCAGCGCAATTTACTCTTTCTGAAAAATATTGCTGGTGTCAGGCAACATATGCAAAAACATGCAGAAATTTTGCGACCCAAATTTGCAATGGTCCAAAAACACCTGGAAAACGGATTGGCAGGAAAAGGTATGGGGAATTGGTGTAAACCACAAGGCGGGTATTTTGTTTCATTTGACGCATTGCCGGGACTGGCCCAGAAAATTGTCAGCCTTGCAGGTGAAGCAGGTGTAAAGCTCACTCCGGCGGGTGCTACTTTTCCATATGGTCAAGATCCAAACGATAATAATATTCGGCTTGCTCCGACATTTCCCAGTGTTGAAGATCTGGATCAGGCAATGCAAATTTTTGTGACCTGTGTTCAGTTGGCTTCTATTAGAGAGTGTCTGTGAAGTATCTTACTACCTCTGTTGTAATCGAACCCTAATCAGTTTTAAACTTGAACAAAGAAGTCAACGACTGGGAATTATTTCAGCGCTTTCTGACCTATGTACGTCCGCATTGGAAAAATGTGTTGCTGGGAGTAATGACTGTTCCATTTTCTATTGGTTCAACTCTTCTGATACCATGGCTCATCATTCGAATAATCGATGATCATATCATGCCGGGAGATCTGGCGGGCTTGTATCAAATGGTGGCTTTGATGGTCGGAGCAGTTACTGTGGGTTACATTTCTGATTCGGTTTACACATTTTCACTCCAAAAAACAGGCCAATCCGCGATTAGTACAATGCGCAGCGAACTCTATGCGCATATCCTTTCCATGCCCCGTTCTTTCTTTGACCAGCGCCCAATAGGTGTTGTCTTAACACGACTGACCAGTGACATGGAAGCACTCAATGATTCATTGGCCATTGGCGCACTTTCAATTTTCACTGATTTTCTCAAAGCAATTGCACTATTGATTTTGCTGGTTGCCTTAAGTTGGAAGCTCACGCTGGTGGTGTTACTCATTTTGCCGCCGATTTATTTTGTCAGTAATTTTTTACGGCGACATTTACGACATTACTATAACCTCACCCGCGAGGCACTTGCAGATGCAACAGGTTATTTACAGGAATGTTTAAATGGTGTTAAAACAATTCAGCTCTATGCTGCAGAAGCTAAAGTTCAAAGGCGGTTTGAGACAAAAACGAGTCTTTTTTTTAAAGCGCAGACTCACTCTAATTTTTTTGATGCCGCACTTTTTTCGATAATTGAGGGCATTACTTCAATTGCCCTGGCCTTGATGCTTTGGTATGGTGCTCAGCAAATATTGGCTGGTATAGTTTCAATTGGAGTATTGGTGGGATTTATCAACACGCTGAATCGAATATTTGTACCAATCCGAGAATTCACTCAACAAATTTCTGTTTTCCAGAGATCTCTTTCATCACTGGAAAATATTGATAAAATGTTTCGTGAAATACCCGAAGAGCATACTGCTTTGGAATTAGAAGGGAATACGTATAATTCAGCGGGGCTAAACGAAAAAGAAATGTCGAAACAGTTTCAGAATTTTGTAAAACTGAGTTTTGAAAATGTTTACTTCCGCTACTCAGAAAACGGCCCCTGGGTTTTACAGGGAGTTTCATTTGTGGTATTCAAAGGTGAGAGTGTAGCAATTGTTGGTGCTACTGGTTCCGGAAAATCAACAATTGTCAGGATCCTGACAAGAACCTATACAAATTACAAAGGTTCAATAAAAATCAATGATGTTGAACTGAAGCAAATTTCAAGGAGTCATCTTCAGCGAATGATAGCTCTGATGCAACAGGAGTCGTATCTGTTTGAGGAAAGTATTAGTTTTAATGTTGCAATGAACCGCCCGGAAATAACACTCGAAAAAATTCAGCAAGCTGCACAATATGTTTATGCAGATTCATTTATCCAAAACCTGCCAGAGCAATATGGATTTAAATTGCTCGAAGGAGGTAAAAATCTTTCCGAGGGCCAGGGGCGTTTGATTGTTTTTGCCCGTGCACTAGCTGGAGGAAGTGATTTGATTGTGTTGGATGAGGCCACCAGTTCTGTAGACTCTGTGACAGAACATCTAATACAGAAAGCAATTGAACGAATATTTCATGATAAAACTGTAATAGCAATTGCTCATCGCCTGAGTACTATTAGACACTCTAATTTGATTCTGGTCATGGATGCAGGAAGAATTGTTGAGCGTGGTTCACATCAGGAGTTGATGGAACAAAGTGGAATTTATGCTGGTCTGGTTGAGACATTGTCAGAAGAAACGATAGCAGTTGAGACAAAAGCCAAATAACAATAAACTGCTAAAGTTGAAAGATATATGTTTTTTTACTTGCATTTATAATTATATATGTCAGTATATAACAATTCTCTCTTCATTTAGAAGAGTTTTTTTAATTAATATATAAGGTCACAATGGCAACAGGCAAAGTAAAATGGTTTAACGAACGCAAAGGTTATGGTTTCATAGAGCAAGAGTCCGGAAAAGACTTATTCGTTCACCATTCTGAGGTCCGCGGGGGATATCTCAGAGAAGGAGAAAACGTGGAATTCGAAGTTGGAGAGGGTCAAAAAGGCCCTTGTGCGGTTAGTGTTCAAACTGCTTCATAATTCATTATTAGAATAAATACGATTTAGACGGGATGCCTGCACAAGCGGTCATCCCGTTTTTTTTTGCATTTTTTGTTTTTCATTTGGATATTTGATGAATCAATTAAAGGAAGACTTTAAAGAATTTTCGCAGGCATTGCAGACATGGAAATATTGGTATATGCTGCTCATCCTGACATTCGGATGTTTTGTCTTCGGTGGAGTAGTAAATAGTATCTTAATTCCTCAGCATTTTTTTGCAGGAGGACTGACTGGTATTGCTTTATTGTTTTATGATTCAATACAGGATGTTCTTCCTTTCAGCCTGCTTTATGCTCTGATCAATATTCCGTTATTTATTATTGGTTTTCGTGAATTTTCATTAAAATTCATTATTACATCTCTGATTGGTATGGGGATTTATACTACAAGTCTGGAGTTGACACAGGGTTATGAAATAGCTATCAAAGATCCTATGCTGGCAGCTATTTTTGGTGGAGTAATTTCAGGTTTCAGTACAGGATTCTATTTACGTCTGGGTGGTTCAGTCGGCGGCTTGGATATATTAGGAACAGTTATCAAGAAGCGCTTTGCAATTCCAATTGGAACAGTATTTAATTTAGTTAATTTTGTTGTTATTTTTAGTAATGCATACCTTCATCATCTCGAAACTGCTCTTTATACAGGAATATTTATGTATGTTTTCAGCTGGAGTCTACAAAAAGGGCAGGTTGGTTTGTCTCAGCGCAAATCGATTTTTATTATCTCATCCAGACCCAAAGAAGTTGCCGAAAATGTTTTACAAAAACTAGACCGCGGCTTCACTTATTTTCATGCTTCAGGTGGATATGCAGGAAAAGAAAAACTAGTCATTTATACTGTGATTAACCTGTTGGAATTAGGAAGACTGAAAGAATATCTATTTGAAACAGATCCGGATGCATTTATCTCTGTACAGGATACTGGAGATGTAATTGGCAAGCGCTTTTTAACCTGGGAAGAAGAAGGTTACAGGAAAAGGAAAAAGGAAAATACTGGATTTCAGGTCTAGTACTCCTGTCAGTGGAATAAATAATTGTACTGAAAAATTTTGATTTAGAAAGTGTTTGTTATCTCAATCATGCTGCTTGCATTGAGGATCACTTCCTTTGTTTTTGTCGACAGGGAAAGTGAATCGAGTTCATTCAATTTGAACCAGCGAACAGCCTGAGCATCATCACCAGCACGGCAATCCCCTGAGATCCATTTGCCAAGAAAATCGATAACAGTGTAATGATATAGAGTTTTTCCATGACCGTCGGGTATAATTACATCCACGACATCAACCAGTCCAAGCTTTCCAACTTTGACTCCAGTCTCTTCATAAATCTCTCTATGAGCAGTTTGAACTACTGTTTCGCCTAGTCGTTGTTTGCCGCCGGGAAGACTCCACTGTCCTTTGTTTGGTGCTTTTCCGCGCTCTATCAGCAAGACTTCTTCATCTCTCAGTACTATGACTGCGGCACCAACATAGGGGCGTTTCGGATACTCTCGGCTTGTACTCATTTGAAACCTTCCAGCCATGCTTGTAATGATCCTCGAACTGCCTGCTCTTCCAGTCCCTCTGTGACCATGACACCACCTTCTTTTAGCAACCGGATACCTTCTCCGTTAACTTGAGGATGCGGATCTCTAATTGCGATCACGACTTGAGCAATTTGTTTTTCAACAATTGCCATTGCACAGGAAGGTGTTCTTCCCTGAAAAGAACAGGGTTCCACAGTAGAATAAAGTGTAGAACCTGTCAGAGAATGTCCGGCAATTTCTGCATTACGTATTGCATCTGCTTCTGCATGTGGTTGGCCTGGAGAATGCGTTTGTCCTTCAGCCAGAATTATTCCATCCTTGACAATCACGCATCCTACCCAGGGATTATCTCCGGTTATATGCCGAACCTCTTCTGCAAGTTCCAAAGCACGGAGCATAAATTGAGGGTTTATTTCAGACATATTTTCTAAAACATAATGTAAGAGGATAAAAATGTAGAGGTAGTTTAAGCTTTACCTGCATTTTTCTGTGAATATAAGAAATGTAAAGAAAAGACACTGAGTTTAAAAAAGGAATCCGAAACCGACATTTATTTGTCCGGAAATTAATTTTACAGAATCAGCTAACATTACAGTCTCTCCTGAGACCTGTTTTTGATAATTCTTATATGTGTTGTTATTTTGGCGGTAACCCAGCAACAATTCACCTCCAATAAAAGGAATACCGAAGTTCAAAAAGATAGCCTCACCAGAACTGTTCTCCGTTGTATAATTTTCTCCACTTATTTTAAGATCACCTCTGCCATAAATTAATCTACCTGCCCCAAAGCTAAGACTGAGTTTTTTTCCAATGGTGTATGACAAGTCGAGGTAGTTATTCTTAAATGCGTATGAAATACCCGTAATATGCTCACTTGTGCGCACTACGCTGTAACCTACTCCAATTCCATTTGAAAAAATCAAATAACCGCTGTGACCGCTTGTGTCCAGTTTTTCCTCTGTCTTACTTGTACCAAATGTGATTTTACTATTTACTGAAGTTGGAACAAAATAGCGCAAGCGCCAAAGCTCTTCCGCAGCAGCAGAATAACTGAAGAAACAGCAGCAAAACACCAACAACTTAAATTTTAACACAGTCTACTCAGTTATAATTTAGATTTAATCTGCAATAAAAAATATCTGCTACAATAATGCAAATTGAATGCTTTTTGTGGAAGATATATCAAATCCAATAAATATCTGAGAATCCTGTTCTATCAGAAACTGGCAGGATTTGACAAAGTCAGCTAAACTTACTGTTAAAATTGCAGTATAAAAGAGGAATTATGAACGAATCCAAAGCACTAAAAAAAGTAACCATGATTAAAGCAAATGCTCTGACAGTATTCAGGGCTGGTAACCAGGCTTTAGCAGAGATTGAAGGCCTTCGTGGAATGGCAATCAGAGGAATGTTGTTAAATTATCTCATTTTTTTTGCAGTTGCAATAGTTTTGAACGGATTGATTTATTTTCAACTTCTGAGTCCATTTATCAACTGGATATTTGGAGGAGACACCGGCTTTTGGGCTGCAGTCGGACAGGTAATATTGTGGAGTATTCAGCTGACAGTTGCAGCTGTGATAGCTTTGGTCTCTTTACGTTTTTCAGTTGAGTTGCTGAGTCTCTGGCATCAAAGTCTGGTAAAAAAGGTCATTAAACATTTTAGAAGAATTGATGAGCCTGAATTTTCTTTGAATGAATGGCTGACAGAAATTAAATATATTTTTAAAGAAGCATTAAAATCCATTCTATTTCCGGTTTTGTTGTTGTTTGTTGGCCTGCTGCCGGTGATAGGATTGCCTCTGGTATTTGTACTTGAATCACATCTGATGGGACGTTCCAGCATGCATGCATATTTGGATAGTTTAGCAAATCAGGAGGAAGCAGCAGAACTCCGGAGATCTTGGCGTTGGATTCCAATTAGAATAGGCTGGCTGCCGACTATTCTGGCTTTTATACCTTTTATCGGCTGGTTATTCTTGCCGTTATCAATAACTTATCAAGTGATTGGATTTTGCTATCTGGTTGAGAAATCCAGAGAAGATTAATTACCAAAGCCAGGCCGCTCCCCGGACGCCGCTGGAATCTCCGTGCTTTGCCTGACGAATCGGAGTTGAGAATTCTCCGCCAAAAGTCCACTGCCGAACTAAATCCGGTAAAGTTTTATATATTCTGGATACATTTGACATTCCTCCGCCAATTACCATCACGTCTGGATCAATAAAATTTACTGCAGTTGCAATTGCACGTGCCAACCGGCTTTCGTAAATTTGTATAACATTCTCTGCAGCATAATCTCCTGCTTGAATTAATTCCACAATTTCACGTCCACGTTTGCGGATTCCGGTTTGAAGTTCATATTCATTCTCAAAAGCAGTTCCGGAAATAAATGTTTCAAGGCAGCCACGTTGTCCACAGTAACAAGCAACACCCGGATATTCTTCTGGAGTCATCCAACCCAAAGAAATGTGCCCCCACTCGCCGGCGATAGCTTGAAATCCAGTGTGTACTTGTTGATTAATTGCGATTCCGCCCCCGCAACCGGTACCAATAATAATGGCAAAAACCACTTTGGAACCTGCTCCAGCACCATCCACAGCTTCAGAAACGGCGAGACAATTAGCATCATTTGCCAGCCGAATTTTACGCTTTAAAGAGGTTTCTAAATCGTAGTCAAAATGCTTGCCGATCAGCCAGGTTGAATTCGCGTTTTTCACAAGTCCTGTTTGTGGAGAAATTGCACCTGGAATACCTACTCCAACTGTACCCTGCATATTTGTTTCTGCTTCAAGCCCCAGCACAATATCTACAATTGCGCTGACTGTACCGGCATAATCATGTTTTGGGGTAGCAACCCTCCTGCGGAGCAATTCTTCACCACTATCAGCAATTGCAATACCCTCAATTTTTGTTCCACCCATGTCAATCCCGATTCGCATATTTTTCCTTGAGTCTTATTTCTATTTTTTAAATTATGAAAGTGTTGTTATGAATTCTGCCGGATTGATAAATGCTTTTAAATTTATGGATTTTCTTTTTCAGAACTTATTTTTAATACTAGTTCGTGTGCAGATTTGCAGATAATCCAATTGTGTGAAAGCTGTATCTTCCATGTTTTGTCTGCTGTTTTTAGTAAATCAAAAATACTCTGGAGCTTGTTGTAGTTCAAAGTCAGTCCAGTTTCAACAGTAATAAAATTATGCATAATTTCCTGCTGAAGCAACTCATTTTCCTGTGACAAGTCTGCTAAGTACAAAACTGCAGATGATGCAGTTGAGCTTTTCCTGAAACTCTTTTGCCAGTCAGCATACTCTGAATCCAACTGCTCCCTAAGAAGCAGGCTTTGGTCATTTAAATTACTGATACGGGCTTGTAATCCCTGCCGGGTTAATTCATCTAAAAGCGGAATCAGTTCCAACCTGACTCGATTACGCAAATAATCCGGACTTTGGTTGGACTTGTCTTCCATCCAGGTCAGCTGATTGCTTTTTAGATATTCCTGCAGTTCTATTTTACTGCAGTTGAGTAAAGGACGGACAAAAGGCGGACTTTTCCAACTCATGCCCTGCAGGTTTGAAATATGCGCTCCTCTGAGCCATTTAAGCAGAAGAGTCTCTGTTTGATCATCTGCATGATGCCCGGTAGCAATAGAACCCTCTCCAATCATTTTTAGTAATTTTTGTGACTCAGTAATCCTCCATTTACGTGCAGACTCCTGCAGTCCAAGCTGTCCTGGTTTTAGCTGATTCGCAGTTTCCAGATGAAAAGGGATTTTATACTGAGTTGCCAGAGATTTAACAAAATTCTGCTCCTCTGCTGCTTCAGGACGCAACCGGTGATTAAAATGCAGAATATGTAATTGCAATCGTAGCAGTCCACTGAGTTGCCGGAATAAATGCAGTAGAGCAACTGAGTCGCTTCCGCCACTGACGCAAACTACCAGCTGAGTCTTCTTTTTTGAGACTCTGTCATTATCCAGCTTGTTTTCTGGAATCGACAATTGGTGAAGTGTCCAGTTGTTTCTAATTTTTTGTAGAAGATTTTCCACAGTTGTTATAAGGCAGACTCAGGATAATCTGACTTTTAAGCTTGCCTCGTCCGCAGCTAGTGATAGTTGAGTTAATGAACTTTCCAAACGCTTCTGGAGGGGGACAAAACTATCATCTACAGTAACTGCTGCATCTACAGATTCTTTTCCCAACTTAACCAAATTATGGATTCCATCCATGGTAAAGCGCATCAGGTCACGGTGAATGAAACCGTAATGTGTGAGATTACCGAATTCTGTCAGAACAGGAAGGTCAGATTTTTTAGGAGTTGTTTTTGAGGTAAGCTTTAAGGCTTTGCGGTATGCTACAACTGCCAGATTGTAAACAGGTGCCATGTTTTCACGAGCACCACGGTCTCCACTCTCTATCCGCAGCAATTGATATTTAAGGGCCTGCATTTGAATTCTACCTTCCATCACCAGGGGGTAGGTCAGCTTGTTATCAATTCGACCTAACTGCTGGGCCAGATCGAGTCCTGCACCTTGAAGCAAAGGGATTTGTTTCAACATTTCAATTGCTTGTACTGCCTTGCTGATTATCATATTCTGCTTGTTGGGGTTCACTTTTTCTTCGCTGCCGCCAAAAAAAGAGCCGGATGCTTTTCCTTCAGATGTCAGGTCTTCAATTTCTTCATGCGAAAGTGTTGAAGTCATTTTAGTTTTGATACTTTGTATTACTATTTCACAATTTTCTATCAGATTTTCTGCAATATTTATCTCAGTTTTCATGGCTTCACTATCTTTCACATGTGCATCTTCATCATCATCATTGACATCGATCCCACTCATATTCACATTTTTCAGCACAGTTGATTTAATGGCCATCATGTTTTGTTTGTGAATATTTGCAAGACGCTCCAGATAAGAACGATAAGTATGCACAACCAACTGCAAAAAAGTTGGAGTGATGTCTCCAAGATAAATCGGAATGGCTGCCTGCAGCATCATATGCAGGTGAGCAGGCAGGTGATGGTCTTTTCTGACTGCCATCACAGCATTGACTAAAAGTAAGCGCGCTTCAGCATTATTTGGATCTTTATCTAATTGCTTGACCAACTTAGCAACCACTTTGTTGTCCGGAGCATCTTGCAGCAAAATACTTCCGTCCACATGTGGGTTATTATGTTTTGAGCCAAACACTTTTTTCATACCAGATCTTTTATTATGATCTTTAATATCCTTAATTATTTCTCTCAACTGTTTTTGGAAGCTGATGAAATTGACATTGATTGTTTTGGGATTTTCTTTTATTTCTTTCGCGGCCATGTCTAAGCTCTTAAACTATGTTATAAAAATATTGAATCATGTAGTCTGAGATATTCATTATAAGAATAATGTTGTCTTTTGGGTAGTCTTTTCTGAAGCCTGTAAAAACCCGTGAACCTCAAACCAGGGGCTTGTCAGCCATGTAATGATGCTCTACCAATTTCATCAAATGTTTTTGTCAATGGAGGTGGTTTCAAATGTTCTCTTGTACCTATCGAATTGTGAGGCCAGAGTGAGTTGGCTATTCCGTTAAGATAATTCTGTTGAAATTTTGGAGCAATTGGAAAATTATAATTTGAACCATTGACCCAAACCTGCAGATGAGGTAACTGAGAAGTGCTGATTGGTATTTTTAAGGCAGAAAGATGGCGGATAAACATAATTCTACACTGTGGGCTGTTTAGTCGCATAAAAAATAATGCCAGTGCAGCATCACCTCCAATCTTCAACTTTGGAGGAACCTTTTTGATATCAATTTTACTAATATCAAAATTAATCACAAATTGCTCTCCAAGATTATCACGTGCAATCAGTGAGATCACATTCAGCTTATTGACATGACAGACCATCAAGACATCCCGGATGTAATGGATGTTCTCCATCAGTTCACGGGATGAAACCGCAAATGATTTAAAAAAGTTTTTTATTTCGCTGGCTAATGTAAATAAAATGCCACTGGAAGCCGGATTCATTGCTATATCATTATGAATTTGAGCAGCTGGTTTTTCAAAAGTTGACAAATATTTTCCACCAAAGCCAACATAGCCGCTAAAAGTGCAACGGGTAATCCCTTCCACTAGATTTGCCTCAAACATGGGCATCACAGTATCGGCACCTCCACCTCCGCCAGCTTCTTTGCGGCTGAGCATTGAACTGAATTGCCACTTACTTGACTTGCGAATAAACTCCACCTTGATTCTTGTCCGTGGAATACTCAAACTTTTTGAAATAGGTAATGGTACCTGAAAAGGTTTTCTTTCAAAATTTCTCTCAAAGTGAAATTTAAAAATCACGTTTTCCAAGGGATCACCAGCAACCTTTACCTTTGCGTTTGTGATTGTTCTTCTAACCCAGCTTTCCTCCATTTTTAAACTAAACTGCTTAAAATAATCAACTATGTTCCCCTGAACACTTTTTAGTTCCTGCAGTTCTTCATAAACAATTTTGGCCTGCATTTGTTCTATTTTATTGAGTGGTATTTTCTTTTTTAGTTTTACCAGCACCTTTCTGTCTTCAATTGATACACGTTGATTTACTATATCGAGTAGCGGACTTAAAATTTCAACAGCTTTTTCTTTTTCAATTCCTTTCTCACTCAAGCGGGCCAGCTGGTTTGAAATTTTCTTTAAAGCACGGGAATGTCCAATATTACAGAGCTTTTTCTCTACTCTTGACATGGATTCAAGAAAATTTTTCTTGAGCAATTTTTCAATTTTGTTTCCGGCATCATCTCGGCCTTCAGAAAAACGAATTAATATTTGACGGTCTTCCGGAATTGAGAAGAAGATTTTGTAAAAATCGACTAAGGCCCTGCTGCGCCAGGTTGCATTTTCATCCAGCCAATAAGGATTGCCGTCGTCCCCAAAATTAATTACATCAGAAATCCGCATGTGCTGTGCAAAGCAAAATATAATATTTTTCTGAGTTTCAGAAAGGGTGTTCAGATCAAAATCAGGTTCCTCCTCTTCATCCTGTTCGTAGCTTTCAAAACGTACGAGCATTTCAGTGAATTTCAGCCACCAGGGATCCAATTGCAGTGCAGGGTAATCACCTTCCATTTTGTAAATTGCATCAATCAAAGGACCTTTACGGTTTTCCCGAATGAAGTAACGTCCATCCGGATTCCATAAGAGACGGGTGAGGCTTGTGGGTAGTTCATCGTCACGATCAATGCAGACAATCATTTCCAACCACCAACAGTTGAGCAATGCTTTTGGCAGGTTCCTGTGGCTGATTTTTTCACTTTCACGTAAAAAAATTGGCATTGCATGTTCCAGAAACATTTCACGGGGAATGATGATTTCGCCCCAATTCGGTAATTTACCAAAAACAAAGGACTCTGTTTCAACTTCAAGAATTGGTTCATTATCTGAGTTTTTATCTTCTTCCTCGCCTTCTTTCCCCTCTTGAGTGACAGGTTTAACTATTTTCTTGTGCTCTGCAACCAGATCCTGTTTCAGAGTCCATTCAGCATCAGGAAAAACACCTATTGAAGAAAGGATTTTGAAATTCTTGGGTAGATCAAAAGGCATTGGGGTGATGCCGGAAATCATTGCTGCAGGATTAAGGAGGAAATCATTGAGCATGAGGGAATAGGCCATACTGCCTTCCGGAGACACCAAAAAAGGAGTGTGCTGTCCATTACGCTGTTTTCGCATAATGTTTGTGAAAAAATGAATTTCTGTTGTAGGATACTTTTTTGTAAGGTAGGCCTCTGCCTGTTGAATTTTGAGATGCAGAGGAAATTCAATTTCAGCTTCTAGTTCTTGGGCCTGACTGTCTGAAAAGGTTTCAATCATCTTGACTGTTCTGGTACTGTAATTAACTTCTAGCAAGGCGAGAATCCTTTTTTCGAGTCCTTCCTCCAATTCTACCTTCTGGTCGCTGAAGTGTTGAATGAGAGTTTGTAAAGTCTCAGATAATTTGCTACTGAAGGCATAGGCTACATGATTGGAAAGATATTCAAAAAACTCAGTTAAGAGTAATGCCAATTGTGAATTGTTGGTCAAACTTGCCAAAAAACAATTTTTTTGTTTGTCCTCTGCAAGAGTATCTGGAGAAAGATTGTTTTTGACTGCATAACGACTGATAATCTGACGTGCACCTGCTTCATCCAGAAAAGATGAACGATAGAATTCGACTAACCAGTCCAGTACTTTTTCTTTACTGAATTGCTTTAATGAAAAGGGGAAAGCATTTTCTTGAAAATCCGCATCATTTTTTTTGATGAAAGAGAAAAAACTGCAGAGTGGATCAAGTAAATCTTCACAATCAGGAAGTTTTTTTAAAGTTGAAATGATAGAATTCTGGAAGAACTGTTTTTGCTCTTCGGCAGGTCTGTTTTGCAAATGTTGTAGAATTAAAATCCGCAATTCTTTACGGAAACTGCTGGCAAAGATAAATTCAATTACTCGCTGCTCCTCTACACTCAAACCTGTGTTGTAGCGTTCTGTTAAAATCTTAGTTGCAGCTTTTTTGATCTCTAATCGCTCCTCTATTTTTAAACCACTGTTGAAATAGTCCAAATAAAATGTCTCAATTACATTTCCAACCAGTGAAATCAGATAATCAGCGTCGTTCCAGTCATATTTAAATTCAGGATTAGTATTGATGATGACTTGAGCATCCATATCAGAATCCGGTTTATGCCCAATTCCACCTAAACTTCCAATGGTCGTCAAAGCCTTGATCAGGTTTCCGGAACTCTGCTTGAAATGACTTACAATGTCAGTACCTGCAAATTCTTCCTCAAGGTGTGCATCCATTCCTGCTTCGCCCTTGATAGATGCAGGAGGTAGAAATCGTTCAAGACCATCTATTCCATGAATTGCCCCCTGCTTAAAAACGTCAAAAGTCAGGGTGTGCATAACAGGCTTGCCGTCCTCTGAGAATTTTCCAGTTTTCTCCTGTACTTCCAGTGGAGGAGAATCTTCGGGGTTAATATCAAAAAGGAGTAATCCCTCAAACATGGTTTTGTGCATTTCTTCATCAGAAAGTTGCAATAAACTTTCTAAACGCAATCGATTAATTCTCCCCATCTCATTAAATTCCCTTTGGGCATACTCTTTCCACTTCTTTAGATGCTCTTCATGGTAAGTACCACGCAGGGTATCACTGATTCTAGTTGTTTTGAGAGACTGAAGCAGCTTTTTAAAACTGTCAGCAGCAAAATCTCCTTGCGGATTACATGGAACCTGAAGATTAAACGAACAAAGCAACTCCAGTTGTTGATCAAGTTGAGATAATGGCTCTGTGCTTGAATCTGTTGTCATTAATGTACTCAACAAATGCGTTTTGTTTTATTAATTATTTTGTTACCTTCCTGTATAACAAAATCACTGGAAAAACGGAATGAAAAATTTGAGGAAAAATAGTGCTAGAAAGCTAAAGAATCGAGTGAACTAGATTAAATGAAAGCTAAATGAATAAGAAAATTAATGAATCCCTTACCCTTTAAACTTGGTTGAAATCAGGTAAATCCGGATTTCTGGAAAATATTATTCAGTTGCTTTAAATGATTAGAGAAACACAATTATTATGCGTGCTCCTGCTCAAAACATTTTGCTGTCAATTGAAAATAGTATCCAAGAGAGTCTATCACGAAAAGGACAGTAGCCACTACTTTGTTGTACCTTCAGCTAAGTCCCCAAGTCGACCGAAGAATCCTGCTTTTTGCTTGCCGAGCAAAGGTGCAAGTTTCTGGAGGCGTTCACGCACCAGACTTCCGCTTTGCTGGCGCTTTATTTGAACGTTTGGATTTGCTAGTTTACTGGCAGAGACTATATTTGAATCATTGATATCAACAGGGCGTAAAATTCCGGTAACGGTAGTAATATAGCGCACTTGGTTACGTTGACGGTAATCAGTTTTTTGCCCCATTATCAGCATGTTCCCATCAGGCAGAACCCGGATTACACGTGCAGAAACACCATCCAGATTTCGTAAGATTTCATTTTGTTCCTCCTCGATTGTATCTCTAAGAGTCATTGCCTCAAGTGCAACATTTGCAGTTTCTGCTCCTCCTGCAGGTTGACCTTCTGGGGCAATCTTGGCTGGAGGTACATTGACAATTAAAGCTAAGTCGTTGACACTGAGTAAATCTCCTCTAAAACGTGCACGATGATCCCTGAGCAAATTACCAAATGAGGATTCGTAGCGCCAGAGAGAACCTTCATATAGATTTCTGCTGGTTGAAATTCTCTTACGGCGCAGGCTTTTTGCGGTAAGTTTTAATTTTGCATTAAGTTTTTTAGCCTCTTTTGCTGCCAAAACATCTGCAGGCGGCTTGGGTTGAGGTCTTGAAGGAAGACAGCCTGCTAGACTGAACAGTAGAAATATGGTCAGGAAGCAGTTAAGTAATTTTGAAAATTGGAATTTTGGTCTAAACACTGTTCAACAGATATTAAATGTAAAATGTTTTATGCTGCGTTAATTAACCAGTACAATGTTACTGCTTTTTACTGTTGCAAAAACAACAATCTTACTGTCTATATTTTTTACAGGAATACGCTCACCTTTTCTCCCTTTGGCTAGTGAAATTCCAGGTGCAGAAAGACGTAAAAATTGAGTTTCAAAGACAATTTGTAAGCGGTCTCCTGATTTTACCAGTGGTGGTGTTTTTATGGTGCTGGCACTAATTGCTTCGCTAGGATTGATTGTACGTGTAGAAATATTACCAACTAGTTGATTCATGTTAGTTACATACTCACGTGGGATTCGATCAACATTTTTGCGAACTTTAAGTAAGTCTGTCTCCTCAATTATGTGATTGCGTTTGATCGTATCTCTAGCGACAAAAATCTCTTTGTAAATTTTTAAATATGTTCGTACTGCAACTTTTCTGACAGCTTTCCCATCAATGCTGAATCCAACTTCATAATTTCGATAACCGCCTTCTTTTTTATATTTTCCTTTTGAACTGATTACGTAACTTACCTGTCCCCGCGGCAGAAATATATCACGTATTTTTGTTAGCAGACGAGGTTTTAAATCTGAATTTGTGTTGGATTCATTGATATGATTCAGAACAACTTGCTCAATATCTGAACCAGAAATTTTAAGTGCTGCACGCTTGATACTGGTTGAGTCTAAGCCAGGAAAAACAAATTGTTTGGTTTTGACAGGCTGAGTACGTAAACGAGTCAGTATCAATGAGCGGGTAACTGTGATTTCCCTGCCAGGCAAAGGTGAGCGTCCAATAATTATTTTAGCAAGTTTCTCAAGCAGTAGGGCATCTCCACCTTCAATTTGTGCTATTTCACCAAGTCGATACTGTTCACCGTTGATTACTGAAGACTGGGGCAATAAAATTTTGATTTGCTGTGCATCAGCAAAATTATTTGGGTTTGCTGATGCTGTTCCGGAACATAACAACAGCAACAACATAACTCCATTAGTAAACGGAGAAATTCTTTTCGCAAGTCCTCTAGTCATGATTAAATACTCGCTGCGTAGTCTTACTTTATTATTCACCTGCAATAATGGGATGGTACTTTAAATAATATTTTACAGTTTATCAGCTGAAAAAATGTTACTAATAACACTATTTACCTGACCAGATTATTGGTGTTTTGCAACATTTCGTCTGCAGACTGGATGGCCTTTGAGTTTACTTCATAGGCTCTCTGGGCAGTAATCATATTTACCATCTCTTCCACCAGAGATACATTTGAACGCTCTAAAAAACCCTGGGTGAGAGAACCCATGTTGCTTGATCCAGGTGCGTCAACGATGGCATTTCCTGAGGCCGGAGTCGAAAGATAGAGATTTTTCCCAATAGGAGTCAAACCTGCTGGATTTTGAAAACGAGCCAGTTGGATGCTACCAAGTGCTTCAGGCAGATTTTCATCTCGTAAAAACACTGATACAGTACCATCGAAACCTATTTGAACTTTTCTGGTATCTGCGGGAATATTAATTTCCGGATCCATCAGCATTCCGTCATTTGTTACGAGACGTCCCATTCCGTCGACATTGAAATGACCATCTCTGGAAAATGCGATGATTCCGTTTGGTTGGAGAATTTGAAAAAATCCCATTCCATCGATGCTCAAATCCAGATCATTGCCGGTATTTTCCATATTACCTTGTGTGTGCACCTTATCAATGCTGACAAATTTTACACCATGTCCTACGTGTATACCGACAGGTACTTGGGTGGAAATAGAAGACGGTACTCCGGCACTGCGTTCATTGTAATAAAGTAAATCCTGAAACTGAACCTTACTCTTTTTAAAGCCGGTTGTGTTGACGTTTGCCAAGTTGTTGGCAGTAGTATCAATGTTTCTCTGTTGTGCCTGCATTCCTGTTGCAGCGGTATATAGTGCTCGCATCATAAGCTTATACTCCTCTTTCAGATTATTTTTGTTCAGGTTAACTATTTATAATTTACTAATTATGCTTGTACCAGGCTGATAGCCTTTTCATCCAACTGATCTAGTCTGGAAAGTGCTTTATGAACTGATTCATAAGCTCGTGTTGCCGTGATCATACGTGTCATTTCGAGCATGCTGTTTACATTGGAATCTTCAAGCATTCCCTGCTGAATCCTGACATCATCGGAAGCAATTGGCAGATCGGCACTATTGATAGGTGCAAAAAATCCTTGCCCAAGTTTTTGTAACTGGTCCTGGTTACGGAACTTAACCAAAAGGAAACTGTCCTTGATTTTTCCATCAACACTGAGTTGTCCACTTTCGTTAACGTGAATGTTACCTTCTTTGATGGTAATTGCTCCATTTTTTCCTAAAACTGGATAACCGTCGTTAGTCACAACTCGTCCAACCGGGTCCAGTTGAAAATTTCCTGCGCGTGTAAAACGCTCGCCCTGAGGTGTAGCAATAGTGAAGAAACCTTCATTAGCCAAGGCAAAATCTAGGTCGTTACCTGTTGAACGCATTCGTCCGGGTTCAAAATTCTTTCCAACTTCATCAACAACAACTGCTGATTTGTCCATACCGACATAGTCGTCCAGATACTCGTGCGAAAGGAATCGCTCTTCCAACGATTCCGGTGCAATGCGTTGCACAGTGGAAAGGACCTCTCTGAATGAAGGCTGATCTTCTTTGAAACCAACTGTGTTGACATTAGCCAAATTGTTGGAGACAGTTTCCATTTTATGTTCAATAACCCCTGCTGCCTGAACAAGGCTTGTCATGCCGCTCATAAAGTTTTCGAAATGTTGGAGTTGAAAGAATTTCTAAGCTTTTTAACTGCTTTGGTCAAAGCAAGCAACATACCAGAATGAAGCCCGTTTTTTTCATTTGAGATTCTGGAGCCAGATAATTATTTTTCAGTATCATTTGTGAATAATTATCTTAAAATGATTAATTATTGTGCAACTGCACAAAATATGTGCAAAAAAAATTTTCATAAATTATAAAAATCTATAATATCAATATGATAAAACGTGGCTTGGTATTTGCCTGTAAAGACAGGTTAGCTATTATTATGCCGTTATTTTCGGTTGATTATTAAATCCATTAGATAAGAAGGAATGCGTTATGACTACGCCAAAAGAAATTGTTGAATTTGCAAAACAAAATGATGTTGAAATGGTGGATATGAAATTCATCGATTTTCTAGGAACATGGCAGCACTATACTGTGCCTGTTTCAGAGCTCTCTGAAGAAATGCTGGAGGAAGGGCGGATGTTTGATGGTTCCAGTATCCGCTGCTGGCAGACCATTGACAACAGTGATATGAAAATTATGCCAGATCTAGAAACCGTTAAAATGGATCCATTCTTTGAGATTCCGACTCTCTCAGTTATTTGTGATATCCAAGATCCTGTAACAGGAGAAGGTTACAGTCGTGATCCGCGTGGTGTGACTAAAAAAGCTGAAAATTATCTAATTTCGACAGGAATTGGTGACACTATATTTGTTGGTCCTGAAGCAGAATTTTTTCTGTTCGATGATGTGCGTTATGCACAAGGTCCTGAGGGTGGTTTCTATTCAATCGACTCATCAGAATGTCCCTGGAACTCAGGTGCAGAAGAGGTGGGTGGAAACAAAGCTTATAAAATAGCTCACAAATCGGGTTATTTCCCAACGGCTCCCTTTGATCAGGACCGTGATATTCGGGCAGAAATGGTTTTAGTTATGCAGGATTTAGGACTGACCATTGAAGCACAGCATCATGAAGTAGCACCAGCACAGCATGAAATAAATTTTAAGTTTGATACTATGCTGAAAGCAGCTGACAAGATGCAGCATTTTAAATACGTTGTGCGAAATATTGCTCAGGAAAATGGAAAAACAGCTACCTTTATGCCGAAGCCGATGTTTGCAGACAATGGCAGCGGAATGCATACGCATCAGTCAATTTGGAAGGATGGTAAACCACTGTTTGCCGGAGATCAATATGCAGGCCTGAGTGAGATGGCTTTGTACTACATTGGTGGAATACTCAAGCATGCTCCTGCTTTGGCAGCATTTACAAATCCTCTGACTAATTCCTACAAACGGCTTGTACCAGGATTTGAAGCACCAATAAATTTGGCATATTCAAACCGCAACCGTTCGGCAACCGTTCGAATTCCTGTAGTTGATTCTCCAAAGGCCCGCCGGATTGAGTACCGTTGTCCGGACTCAGGCGCTAATGTCTATTTTGCCTTTCCGGCAATGATGATGGCAGGACTGGATGGAATCCAAAATAAAATTGATCCGGGTGATCCAATGGATGTGAATATCTATGATTTGCCACCGGAGAAACTGAACAAAATTGGTAAGATGCCAAGTTCACTTCATGAAGCACTGGATGCACTCAAAAATGATCATGAATTTTTGCTCAAAGGAGAAGTGTTTACGAAAGATGTAATTGATTACTGGCTGGATTGGAAGATGGAAGAAGAAGTTAAAGCCTTGGACTCCCGTCCTCATCCACATGAGTTTGAAATGTATTATAACTGTTAGTCCGTATTATTAGTGGGAGCATTTTTTCTGCTCCCACTAATTTCAATAATTCCTTCCTTTAAATTCTACTTTCCTTAAGATATTATTTGCAGATTCTGGTTCAATTATTGGCTTAATTGTTTGTCTGTAAATAGACTCTGTACAGAGCAGTAAATTAATTTATTAAATATATTTCAGTTAGATGTGGTAGTTTAGCTCAGGTTTTGTGTCGGTTTGAACAAACTTCTGCAGACAGTAAGGAAACATTTTTTATTTCTGACGGAAGCAGGATTATGCTAAACTATGCTCCCACTTAATAACTAAAATGGATTGAAAGTGACACTCAACGACTGGATCAATAAACATATACCTCTGACAAAAAATATAGACTGGAAAGCTGTATTACAGGAATCATCTTCGCCGTTTAAGCTCGAATCTGCAGAGCGTATGGCGAATTTATTGGAGGAGAGTGTTGCTCTTAAGGGAATTGATGAGTATTTTTCTCAGTTTCTTCCAATTTTACTTTCTTGCGGAGCACCAGAAATTGCCCTGGTCCAGTTACAGGAATTTTCTCAAGCTTTCAATAATACCTGTGGAAGGGGTTTTGACTGGACTCGTCCAAATACAGCAGCATTAATCTATATTTTCGGACGCAGCAATTTCCTTGCAAATCGGCTAAAAAGGAATCCGCAACTGGCTGATGCTCTTCTTGATTCTGGATTTCTGTTACAAAAAAAGAGATTGGAGGTCATGGAAAATGAACTCCGTAAGAGGCTGGGTCAACTGACTGAGTATTCTCTTCCGGAATTTAAGAACATTTTACGTTGCTATAAGTATGAGGAATATTTGCGTATTACAGTTCGTGATTTGGCCCAACTATGTCCTTTTAAAGAAACTCTGGAAGAACTTTCAGCAATCGCAATTTGTTGTTTGCGTGCCGCGCTCTCAGGAATTACTGAGCACGAACTTGGAATTAAGTATATTGATGCAAATGCTTCACCCCAAGTAACGTCGGAAATTTCAAGCAAGGCATCATTAGATAATTATTATGTAAACAGTCAACAGACGTATCCTTTTATGATTTTGGGTATGGGTAAATTAGGAGGAAATGAACTGAATTATTCCTCTGATCTTGATTTGATATTCATACATGACCATGAACCTCTCAGTGGAGATCCTGAGAGAGATTATAAAATGCGGATGAAAGCAGCTCGAACGCTGATTGAAGTTATGTCGGAACTAACTGAAGAGGGGTTTTTGGCTCGCATGGACATGCGCTTACGTCCGGGGGGTGAACGTGCTCCGCTCGTCCAGTCTTTAGATGAGATGGAATATTATTATACTGCAAGTGGAGAGTTGTGGGAGCGTCAGGCTTTGATCAAAGCAGTCCCGGTTGCAGGTGCAAGGCAGTCAGGAATAGATGTGATGAGTATAATTACGCCATTTGTCTATCGCAGTTTGTTAGATGAAGGGGTCCTACGCGATGTGGAAAAAGTAAAGGAGAGAATAGAAGAGGAGCATTTACGAGAAAGTTATTTGAATGTAAAACTAGGTGTTGGAGGTATCCGCGAAATTGAATTTTTTGTGCAAACTTTTCAACTATTATATGGAGGAGCAAAAATTGAGTTACGTGTGCCGGGTACATTGGATGGTTTACAAAAATTACGTCAAGCAGAGTTAATTCCTGACCGTGATGCAGATACTCTGGAAAAAGCATATTTATTTTTGCGGCGCGTAGAACATTACCTGCAATTACGTGAGGAACAACAAACACACACTTTGGCTTCCGACCTGGAACAACAACAGGAAATTTCGAGAAATTTAGGCTACATAGAATTAGATATTGAAAAGGCGCAACAACATTTCCTGAGTGACTTGAAAGATATAATGGGTGGTGTTCGTGCAATTTTCAGTGGTTTATTCAGTAGGAAACATATGGAAATTGAGGCGGCAATTCGCAGTAGTGCGCGGATCAACAAATTTTCTGTAGAGGAACAACTGTTTATAGAGTCATTTTCTCAGCAACTTGCACCGCAACTTAGTGAAAATACAAAAAACAGTTTTCAACGATTGTTTGAAGCAGTGGGGCCGAAAATAGGTTACTACCGAAAATTATCAAAATATCCGTCTTCATTGTCGCGTCTGATGAGAATTGCTGAAACTAGTGAGATGTTATGGAATTATTTGCTGAATCACCTGGAATTGCTGGAACAATTGGATAACTCTACTTTGGAAATATCTGCAGAAAAATGGACAGCACAACTGGAAGAAATGTTAAAAAATCAGGCAGGAGACGAAGAAGCAGAAATTGATCAGTTACGACAATTCAAACACACCATAACTTTTCTGCTTGGCAGTGCAGAAATGGAAGGCGTTCTTTCCTATGAGCGGACCAGAAAAGGACTGACTCTATTGGCGGAAGTGATCGTACAGGCCGCATTTCGTCTTTCATTAAAATGTCTAACTCAACGTTATGGTGAACTCAAAAATAAAAATGGTGAATCAGGACAATTTGCCATTATAGGACTGGGTAAGTTGGGTGGAAGAGAATTAACCTACCACTCAGACTTAGATCTTATATTTATTCATTCCGGTGATGGAATTTCGAATGGGTCGCGAGTTGTAGGCTCACAGGAGTTTTGGATTAAATTGATTCAACGCTTAATATCCTGTCTTTCTACAATGACCAGTATAGGTTACGCCTATAAACTTGACGCACGTCTACGTCCCTCTGGAAATGCTGGTGTGTTGGTTACACCACTGGATCAATATCTGAAGTACCACGAAACTTCACAACCATGGGAACATCAGGCCCTGATTAAAGGCAGGATAATAGGTGGAATTGGCGAAACATCATGGTTGCAAAAAGTGGAGGTCGGTATCCGCAATGCTGTTTATGAATGGACTCCTCCGAGAGATATGAATGAGCAGATACACCATTTCAGGCAGCGTAAAGAGCAAGAACTGTCAGGTGAAAAAGGAAACCACAGAAATATTAAAGAAGGCCGGGGAGGGCTATTGGATATTGAGTACCTAACTCAGGCTCTGCAGTTAAAATACGCACATAATTTTCCTCAATTACAGAGTACCAGAACATTGGACGCATTGAGGGAACTGAGTAAATTAACTATACTTAAAAAAGAAGAGGCTGAAAGTCTACAATATAATTACAAATTGTTGAGACTAATTGAAAATGGACTACGACTAATCTATGATGAATCTACGGATTTACTTGATTTTGATAAGATTCACGATGAGACGATTCTACAATTATTGAAACATCAAGGTTATCAGGCCACAAATTTGAAAGATACTGTTGAAAAATCAACTAAAAAGGTTAGAGAAATATATCTGAGGTATTTTTAGAATTCAGTGTCAGTTGTAATTATGAATGAGTATATAGTTAATCTATAATAATATAATGAATAAATATATACAAAATCAAAATGAAGACTGTTAAGAATTTAATTATGATAGTATATATATAAAATCAAAATAAAAAACAAATTATTATTAAAAATAATATTAGAATTTATATATAATCAATCATAAATGAGTTATATAAAGACAAATACATTCAATAATCACTCCAACTAAATTTAGAAATGTTGTTACAGCTAAGAATCGAAAATTTAGCTACTATCCGTGAACTGGAAGTAGAATTTGCAGCAGGTTTTTCCATACTTACCGGTGAAACAGGAGCAGGCAAATCGATTATGATTGATGCAATATTACTGGTTCTTGGCCAGCGTGCAGATCCGGGAATGATCAGGACAGGTAAAGAGAAAGCTGTAGTAGAAGCGGTTTTTTCAATAACAAATAATACAGTTGTGGAAGGTGAATTCAATATTCGCAGTGAGTTAGAAAATGCCGGAATCAGCTTGGAAGATGAATTAATTATTCGGTGTCTTATTTCACGAAAAGGCCGTCAAAAGAGATTCATTAATGGAGTGTCTGTTACAGTTGATTTTCTAAAAAGAGTCGGCCGACAGTTAATAAATATTCATGGTCAGCACGATAATCAATCTCTTTTACAGGTAACATCACACTTGGAATTTCTGGATGGTTTTGGAGATTTAGGACCTTTACGTCGAGAAGTACATGTTGTCTTTCAGACTCTTCAAGAAGCAAAAAAAGAGCAGAAAATTCTGCATAAGATATTTGCTGAACGTACTGATCGTGTGGAAAAACTTAGAGAGATTATTGAGGATTTGTCAGAATTAAATATGCGGCCAGCAGAAGAAAGTGAACTACGGAAAGAAGAAAATCGTCTAAATCATGTTGAAAAATTATCACTGATCCTGGGACAGGTACTTCTTCAACTCCAGGAAAATGATGGTTCGGTTTTAGAGCAGTTGGAACTGCTGAGAAAATTAATAAGTGAAGCAGAGCAGTTTGATCCGGAATGTGCTGAGATTCGCTCTGGAATTGAAACAGCCCTATTTCAATTGGAGGACAGTCACCGGCAATTAGTTCAATACAGTGACAAAGTCGAAGATGATCCAACGCGTCTGGCATGGATCAATGAACGCTTGAGTCGAATTCAGCATTTTGAACGAATCTACCAACTAAACAATTCTGCTGATATCTTGGATCTGCTTGCAGAATCCAAACAGGAATTAATTTCTCTTGAACATCTGGATGAAAATGAGCAGGAGATTAGTCTGAAGATTGAGTTGTTAAGCAAAGAGTTACAGGAACTGGCGGAACGTCTTTCTTTGCTGCGTCATCAAGCAGCACAAAAAATGGACAAAGCAATTGTGGCTCAGTTGCAGCAGTTGGGTATGTTAAAGGCTTGTTTTGAAACTCAAATAGTAACTGTCTCTGCTAAAGAAAACGGAGAGGCAATTTCTTCAACAGGAATTGATCGTGTCGAGTTTTTGTTATCAGTTAATCCTGGACAGGCAATGCGCAGTCTTGTTAAAGTTGCTTCAGGCGGAGAGCTGTCAAGAATAATGCTGGCTCTGAAAACAGTGATGACGACTCCAGCTTCGGTTGATATCTTAATATTTGATGAGATTGATGCAGGAATCAGTGGTGGGATTGCAGAAATTGTTGGAGAAAAACTACACTCATTGGGTGCTCAACATCAAACTTTGTGCGTGACACATTTACCACAAATTGCTGCTTTTGCAGAACAACATTATTTGGTAAGTAAGCATTTGGAGGATAGTCAAACATACACAAAAATTAAAGAACTAAAAACTAATAATGAAAGAGTTAGTGCACTTGCAGATTTAATAGGTGGTCAACAGATCACTGAGCACACTTTGAAGCTAGCTCACGAAATGCTGCACAACTTTCAGTCAGGAAACAGTGGGCAAAGTAATATAGAGGGCTTCTAAGCTGGATGAGTTCAACTTTAGTAACAGTTAAAATGAGAAACTTGTCAGTAAATACATGTATGTATATACTTTCATCTTCATAATCTGGGAAATAGCATCTAATAGCAGCAAGGTTTTTTTCTGAAAAAAGAAGATATCAGATTTCTGTCTATCTTTGAGCTAATTCAACAAAAAACTTGCATACGTATTTTCTCTCCCATAGTTTGTAATAAGGGCAAATTATTTCAAATATTTTATTTAGTAAAAACACAGGGATATTAAATGACCAAAGAAAAAAATGAAGAAAATGAAGAAATAGATAGTATAGCTGCAAAACTTCTCAGGTCTCGAACGGTAATCATATCTCAGCAGGTTGACTCAAAATTGAGTGCAAAGGTGTTGAGTCAGTTGGTCCTGTTGGAACAGGAAGGTCAGGAAAAGCCCGTCACTGTTTTCATTAATTCCCCTGGAGGTGAAATATTTTCTGGATTTGCAATTTACGATATGCTTAATTTTATCTCCTGTCCAGTAACAACAATCGTGACAGGGTTTGCTGCAAGCATGGGCTCAATATTGAGCCTGGCTGCTGATGAGGGGCGCCGTTTTGCCATGCCGCAGGCCAAAATAATGATTCACCAACCATTACTGATGGGCTATCAGGGTAGAGCGTCTGAATGTGAAATACAGGCTCGTGAAATCTTAAAAACTCGTGATCATTTAGTCAAACTGTATTCTGAAAAAACAGGCAAAGGTCAGGATGAAATCAAAAAAGCACTTGATCGTGATAATTGGTTTACTGCAGAAGAAGCACTAGCATACGGATTGCTTGATAGGGTGATACATTCACGCTCAGAATTGGAACAATAACTACATGACTCAAAGCTGAATTTGCTGGGTAAAGAACATATTGAAAATAAATATTAAAATAAGATCAGGAATTTATTCACAAGATTCTTGCTCTTTTACTTATACACAAACAAATTTTATAGCTTAAAATATTCAGTATATTCTGGAATCAAATTAAACTATGGCAAAAAATTTAATAATTGTTGAATCTCCAGCAAAAGCCCGCACAATAAGCAAATTCCTGGGAAATAATTATGCTGTGACTGCTTCGATGGGGCATGTCCGTGATTTACCTTCGAGTAATCTCGGTTTTGATCCTGAAAATGGATTCGCACCGGAGTATGTGATATCTAAAGATAAGAAAAAAACGGTTGCTTCACTGAAAAAACAGATAAATAAGGATACTGCAATATTTCTCGCAACTGATGAAGATCGTGAAGGTGAGGCGATTTCATGGCATCTGCTGGAAGCACTGGGGTTGGGTGATCGAACTGTAAAAAGAATTGTATTTCATGAAATAACAAAGCCTGCAATTCTTAAAGCTCTGGAAAATCCAAGAGAATTAGACCAGCAGTTGGTTGATGCCCAGCAGGCACGCAGAATATTGGACCGTGCAGTAGGTTATGAGATATCACCTTTACTTTGGAAAAAAATCAAACCAGGACTATCTGCAGGGCGAGTTCAGAGTGTGTCTGTTTTTATTTTGGTTGACCGTGAAAGAGAAATTAGAAAATTTGTGCCTGAAGAATATTGGAAAATTCGTGCGGACTTTGCAGATCTTTCCGCAGAGTTGAAAAAACTTGCTGGAAAACCTGCAAAAATAGTCAATGAAACTGAAGCCAAGGCCATAGAATCAAGTGTGAAAGATCGAGATTTTGTTGTGAGCAATATTGATGAACGTATGGCAAATCGAAATCCAGGAGCACCATTCACTACTTCAACTATACAACAGGAAGCATCCGTCAAGCTGGGATATTCTGTCAAACGAACTATGGTAGTTGCACAACAGTTGTATGAAGGTAATTTTGAAATTCCTGATTACAGTGGAGGCTTAATTACTTATATGCGGACCGACTCAGTAGTGCTTGCAGAACAGGCACTGGTGCAGGCTCAAGAGGTTATAAATTTGGAGTATGGGGCTAAGTATGGCTTAAAGAAACCAAGAATTTTTAAAAACCGTTCAGCAAATGCTCAAGAAGCACATGAAGCAATTCGACCGGTTGATCTTTCTTTGAAACCAAGCACTGTAAAAAATTATCTGAGTACAGATCAATTTCGGCTATACAGTTTGGTCTGGAAACGTACTCTGGCTTCACAAATGGCAACTGCCGAAATTGCACGTACCACTTTGAATATTGTGGCAGGTGCAAAAAAAGAATGTCTTTTTGTGGCAAAGGGACAGCGAGTTGTTTTTCCTGGATTCTTACAGGCCTATACTGAAGGTTCGGGTGAGTCAACTGATTCAGTTGGAGAAAAGGACATTATTCTGCCAAAAGTCGAAAAGGATCAACTTCTTCCTCTAAAAAAATTAAATCTAGAACAGTTGTTTACAAAGCCTCCTCCACGCTATACTGAAGCTTCGCTGGTGAAAAAAATGGAATCAGAAGGAATTGGAAGACCTTCAACTTATGCACCGACTATCTCAACAATACAGGATCGGGGTTATGTCGAAGTGACACCGGAGAAACGACTGAAGCCGACTTCAATTGGAGAAGTTGTGACAGATTTTCTCATAAACCATTTTGCCGAAATTGTAAATTTAGGTTTCACTGCAAAAATGGAACGTAACTTTGACCGGATTGCAAATGGAGAGGAAAACTGGGTGGAAATGATGGGTAATTTCTATCAGCCTTTTCATAAAAGAGTTTTAGAAAAAGATGAATCAGTCACACGTGCTGAAGTACTGAAACGTCGAGAATTGGGAATTGATCCGGAAAGCGGAAAACCAGTGAGTGTTAGCATTGGCCGATTTGGACCTATGGTTCAAATCGGAACACGTGAAGATGAGGAAAAGCCGCGTTTTGCTTCTTTGCCTGATAATCTTAACCTCAACGATGTCAGCTTTGAAGAGGCGATGGAATGTTTTGCCCTGCCGCGTGTACTGGGAAGTTACGAAAATGGAGAGGAAATCCTGGTCAATAACGGTCGCTTTGGCCCATATGTTAAAATGGGAAAAGATTTCTTTTCCTTACCTAAGGGAGAAGATCCTTTAAAAACTGATTTAGAACAAGCTCTGATAATTATTCGCGAAGGTTTGGAAAAAAAGGCAAAAAGTACCATTCATGATTTTGGTGAAATACGTGTTTTGGATGGTCGTTATGGACCTTATATAAAATCAGGTAAGAGAAATTACAAAATACCTAAAAGTGTTGATCCTGAGAGTCTTGACAAAGCAGCTTGCCAAAAAATTATCAAAGAAGCACCACCTCCAAAAGGATTTAGAGGTGGAAAAAAGAAATTCACAAAAAAAGAAACCACTGAATGAGTGAAACAAACCTGATAGTAGAAACTCTCCCCGTTGGTCCTCTACAGTGTAATTGTACAATATTAGGTGATACAGTAAGCCGAAAAGCAATTGTGGTGGATCCTGGAGGAGATGCAGAAATACTGCTTGAACGTTTGCTTGAATTAGATCTTCAGGTAGAGCAGATTATTCATACACATGCGCATCTGGACCATTTTCTTGCATCCGGCAAAATGAAAGAAGCAACAGGAGCAAATCTAGCATTACACCGTGAAGATTTATTTCTCTGGGATATGTTGGAGGACCAGTGCAGGATGTTTGGAATCCCTTTCGAAACACCACCACCACCTGATCAATGGTTGGAACACGAAGAGGAGATCGATTTGAAAGATATTCAGGGAAAGGCTCTACACACCCCCGGACACACCCCTGGCTCTATGTGTTTTTTATTTGAAAACCAAAAATTATTGATTGCCGGAGATACTCTGTTTCAGGGATCAATTGGCCGCACAGATCTGTGGGGTGGAGATTATCAGAAGATAGAGCAATCGATTCGGGAGAAACTATACACCTTGGATGAAGAAACAATAGTAATTACTGGTCATGGAGAGTCGACTAATATTGGTCAGGAAATGCGCTCTAATTCTTTTGTAAGGGCATAAACCTCAAGTTCAATTAATCTCTTTTTTCGACCCATCCCCCCTGCATAACCTGTGAGACTACCTTTTTTTCCTATTACCCTGTGACAAGGGATAATAATTGGAATTGGATTCCTTGCGTTGGCTACACCTACAGCACGGACTGCCCGAGGATTTCCTATAGCTAGGGTTTGCTGCAGATAATTAATTGTAATCACAAATGGTATTTGAAGCAGTGAGTTCCAGGCAGAAAGCTGAAAAACAGTACCTTGAGGTTTTAAAGGTAATTTAAATAAGTGTCGTTTCCCGGAAAAATATTCATCCAGTTGTCGAGATACTTTTTGAAGAAGTGAACTGCAGTTATTTTGAATGCCAGACGAAGTTATTTCAACATCCTCTGGGTTATCAATGAAATCAACTTGTGTCAAGCACCCTAGAATTTCAACAAGTCTGACCAGACCCAGAGGGGAACTGTAAACCCAGGCAGTCTGGTTTTCACAGGGAAGTCAAATTAAAGACGGAAGAGCAGTGTTTGCTTGTTACAAATTAAACTTTTCAACCAATAAATCATCGTATTCATCAGCAATGACTGCCATACTGGCAATAATCCACTCCAGTTCTTCTGGATCCAAACCTTTTACCGGACGGACGTAACTTAAAATCAAGTGCTTATTTCTAATTCCAAAACTGACTCCTTTAAGTTTCAGAGTACCATTCAGTTTTAGCACATATTCATTGATTTCGGGGTTTTGTTCAGGATATTTAAACAAGTTAGAGGCCACCACCAATTCTGCATTATCGTCCAGATTAGTAAGGAAAATCTGGACCTTTGCAGAGCCGCTGGCAATCCACCATTCCTGGCTATTGACAAATTCCTTTTCCGCATCCCCGCAGTTATGTAGGAAGTCGGTTATCATAGCACTATACTGGTTCAATTCTACTCCATGTAATAAATTTCAATGGGTACAAGCAAAAGGCTGATTGCTTTAGTTTATTTCAACTCATTCTCCATCCGTGTTGGTCTTTTCCGGAAGATAATTGAGTATTTGTGCTGCCAGGCCGGCAAATAGAAATGTCATTACTGATCCTGGAATGGTTGCAATGAAAATAATCCAAGGAAAAAGAAAAAGATAAAAAACTTGTTCAGGAATCATAATTGTACCTTTATAAATGCTAATCTAGTGGTTTTAAGCTACTCAAATTCTATTGGTTTGCAAATTCAATAATACACATTTATCATGATTTATCAATCACCACAAGGTTTAGTCGAAAATTTTTACATTTTATGTGTTTATTATTAAAAATGATTCCACACCAAGTAGGTAGTGTTTGAGATGCTAAAAAATGTTCGTTCAATTTTTTGGAATTGATGAATTTCAGGCTAAAGCTGGAAGATCTAGTATGACTTGCAAGGAGTAGTACGAATAGTGCATATCTCTAGCGTTTCAGGCACGGTTCTCAATACAGTTCTGAAACCTGTTAACTAAAGCAGTCTGTTGAAATTAACAACAGAATCCGTTAATGTTAGATTAATAATTTATTACAATATATATAATACATTTGAAATAATCACTAATTACTTTTTGAGTTTAAAATAATGCTAGAAAAACAAACTACTCAATTTTCTCCAATTCAGGAAGTATTTATCCCAAATATAAAAATTATTGGTGTCGGAGGGGCAGGTGGAAATGTGGTCACGCAAATGGCAGAAGAAAATCTGGATCAGGTTGAGACTATTATATGCAACACTGATATAAAGGCCTTGAAACGAAACAAATCACATAGAAAGATTGAACTGGGAAAAAAACTAACCAGAGGAATGGGAGCAGGAGCACGCCCGGCTGTTGGAGAGGGTGCTGCAGAAGAAAGTTTGGAAGAACTAAATGAGGTTCTTGAAGGTGCAAATATGGTTTTCATTGCTGCTGGTATGGGTGGAGGAACTGGAACAGGTGCCACCCCTATTATTGCCCGTCTGGCCAGAGAAAAACAAATTCTTACTGTTGGAATTGTGACTATACCTTTTTCCTTTGAAGGTACAAAAAGAAGACAATCTGGATTAGCAGGAGTTGAACTACTTCGTGAATATACAGACACTTTGCTGGTTATTCCCAATGATAAACTTCTTGATGCAAGTACTCAAAATACCAGCTTCCTTGAGGCTTTTCATATGGTTGATATGGTTCTGATCAATGCAATCAGGGGGATTACGCTTCTACTCAGCGGAGTTGGAGACATCAATGTGGATTTTGCTGATGTGCAAACCATCATGAAGGGGATGGGAAAAGCCGTTATAGGAAGGGGAGTCGCAAAAGGTAAGGACAGGGCAATTAATGCCGTTGAAGACGCATTACATGGTTCCCTAATGGAAGACACTGATATACGTGGAGCAAAAGGGATCCTGGTTCATGTGAGCGGTCCTAAAGACACTAGTGCTTATGAAATTCAGGAAGCAATGTCACTAATTGAGGACATGGCTGATGATGATGTCGAATTGATTTGGGGGGCGACATTTTCTGATAAAGTAGGAGATGAAGTTGCTATGACAGTAATTGCAACCGGATTGACTTAAGTTTGTTCCGCCTATCATATTTCAAATTCATCTTTATTGGACATTGGAAATGAGCGGAATGCAAATAAAGCTTTATCAGACAGATAATGGTCCTTGTCCGTACCGAGATGATGAGACTTGGCACAATGTTTCTTTCCGGACCAGTAATATACCTGCAGATGGTTATTCTTCCCTTTTAAATCAGGGGTTCCGTAGAAGTGGTCTTTCCATTTATCACCCAGTTTGTTCCGGTTGTCAGTCCTGTATTCCACTACGGGTTGACGTGCAGAATTTTTCTCAAAACAAAGGACAGCGACGAACCTGGCGTAAAAATAAAGATATACGTGTAGAACATCATCCTGTAGGTTTTTATCAGGATGATTTCGAACTGTATCGACGCTATCAGCAGGATTGGCATAATGTTGAGTCTCCGGTGGAAGAGAGTGAATATTTTGAGTTTTTAGTTGAAACTCCGGTTCCAACAGTAATCATTCGTTATTATTTAGGAAACAAACTCATAGGCCTAGGCTGGCTGGACTGCTTACCGGATTTAATCAGTTCGGTTTATTTTGTTTTTGACCCCGAATATTTATCAAGAAGACTAGGTGTCTTTTCATTGTTATATGAAATCGAGTATACCCGTTTTCTTGATATTCGCTGGTTATATTTGGGATATTGGGTTGCAAATTCTCCCAAAATGAATTACAAAGCTAATTTTCAACCGGCTCAAATATTACATGATTCGCGCTGGATCCCATTTAATGCAGATAAAAAATAAAACCTGTCAGTACCTTTGATAGAAAATGACAAATTCCAAAAAAGATTTTACCCATCTTTCCGGCAGTGATATGCCAAGAATGGTCGAAATTTCTGAAAAATCTATTACTGAACGCACTGCTGTTGCTGTCTCTCGTTTACACTTAGGCAAAGAATTGTCTGAAATGCTGAAAGAATCTGGAAGTACTAAAAAAGGCCCTGTTCTGCAGACAGCTGTAATTGGAGGAATACAAGGTGCAAAACGGACAGCGGAATTGATTCCAATGTGTCATCCGTTGCCGCTTTCAGGTGTTGATGTGGATATCAAGCTGGATGGAGAATATGCATTTATTCAAGTTACAGCAAAGACTACAGGGCGTACCGGAGTGGAAATGGAAGCTCTGACAGCAGCCTCAGTTGCAGCTCTGACTTTTTATGATATGTGTAAATCTGTCAGCAAGAGCATAGAAATTGAGTCAATATATTTATTGGAAAAAACGGGCGGAAAATCTGGAAATTATCGAAAAAAATAGTTGGTTATTTTCAATAAATCATTTTCAAGGATTGTCTACTTACTGAACAAAACAGACTTACTCAAATTATCAGACAGCAGGTTTTCCAGGCACTGGTAAAATTCAATCTGTTCTGCTTTTGCAAACCAGATGTCCATCTGTGGCTGAAATTGAAAATGCCAACCACGTGAATTTCCTGCCAACCAAATTTCCTTCAGTGCTCTTTGGGTATTGATTACAACAACATTTTTGGTTTTTTCAAAGTTAATCATTAGTTTGTCGGGAGATGGATCATAATCAATTTCGTCTTCAAATTCGTCAAGTTTCTCCTCAATATTTTGAAATAATTCCATTGTTCTTGCGTTATATTCCTTGTCTTCCATATTTCCTGTTTAGTGATTTGTGCAGTTGCAATACTGGTAATTTAGAATTAACGTCTAGCCTATCGTAATCCTGATGCATTGATAGTCAATACAAAAACACTTTCTTTCAATTTGCGTTTTATTGAAAATATTCTCAAAATGAAATGAACTGGAACTGATAATTTAAGAAAACATACATCACAGAAAATAAAAAATGAAAAAATATTTACTGCTTTTTTTAACTATTTGTTTTGTCGGAAGTATACCTGCTGCCGTTTGGGGTGGTGGACTTGATAATACAGACCCTCGATATCCGCAACGTCAATACCGCCGTTTTCTACTTCCCAATAAAATGAAAGTTATCTTGATTTCAGATCCAACCCTGCAGCTGGGGGCGGCTTCCTTGACTGTAGGTGTTGGTTCGATGAGTGATCCTCCAGAACGCTTTGGTCTGGCACATTTCCTTGAGCATATGCTTTTTCTGGGAACAGAGAAATACCCTGATGAGGGCAGCTATCAGGAATTTGTATCGACTCATGATGGTTTCAGCAATGCCTATACTGCAGAAGACAGGACTAACTATCACTTTGAGGTAGCACCCGAACACCTGGAAGAAGGTCTTGACCGCTTCTCACAATTCTTTCTGGCCCCTTTATTCAATCCGGAACTGGTAGAACGTGAAATGAAAGCAGTTGACTCAGAACATTCCAAAAACATCCCAAATGATTTTCGCAGAATATTTCAAGTTAAACGCAAAGCTTTTGAGTCCGGTCATCCTGCAAGGCATTTTGCCACCGGGACCTCGGAAACACTTGCAGGCGTAAATAGAGAAGAACTGTTATCATTTTACAAAAAATATTATTCCAGTAACAGAATGATGCTGGCTGTTGCAGGACCTCAGGATTTAGATACTTTGCAGGCTTTGGTTTTAACACGTTTCGTTTCGGTAAAGAACAACAACCTGCCTGAAATAAAGGTGCCGGCAAAATTTATGAAGCGTGACCCCAAATTTCGATTGCTACGTGTTAAAACTATCAAAGACACACGTACTCTGACCTTGATGTTCCCACTTGCAAGCACTCTGCATTATTACAAGAGTCAGCCACTTGGTATGTTGGGATTTCTTTTAGGACATGAAGCTAAGGGCAGTTTGCTGTCGCTACTAAAAAAGGAAAACCTGGCAACAGGTCTGTCTGCCGGTGGGGGTTACTCCAATAAATCTTTTTCCAGTTTTGAGGTTAAACTTCAGCTGACAGCAAAAGGTCTCAGGAACTACTCAAAAGTCATCGAACGTGTTTTTCAATATTTACATTTGTTGAGAAAAACCGGATTGCCGCATTTTGTCTTTGATGAGGTCAAACGGATGTCTGATGTTGACTACAGGTTTGCGGAAAAGACTGAAGGAACTTCGCTGGTAAATGTCCTCTCTACTCTGATGATGTACTATCCTCTGCGTAAACTGGAAGTTGCTCCATACAAAATAACAGAGTTTAAACCAAAGATTTTTGACAGTATGCTTTATAGTTTAACTCCGGATAATATGCTGGCTATTCTGGCTGCAAGAGAAGTCAAAACTACTGATAAGGAGGAGTTTTATGGTGTTGAATATGCTTTGAGCGCCAGCCATCCCAATTGGATTAAAAAATGGCGTAACCCTAAAGTAAATTCTGTATTGAAACTTCCAGCAGCAAATCCATTTTTACCGGAAAACCTTGATGTGCTGGTTTATCAAGGCAAGCTGCAGCTCACACACCAGTCGATCGTAGGGCTCCAGCAGGAAGGCCTGAGTGCCGGCGTGATGAAACGACTGGAAAGTGCTCAGGATTTAAAGTGGAAGTCATGGAACGAGTTGCTGACGTCGGTAAATATCCCACCTCATGCAGAATATTCCGACTCAATCAAGGAACTGTTGCGAAAATATGCGCTTGGGGAACCTCAGTTATTACAGAATGATGAGTTTGGCAAAATATGGTTTCAGCAGGATTTTCGTTTTGAAACACCAAAAGCACATTTAATGTTTCGAATTCATTCTCCAGATGTTTATTCTTCGCCACGCAATGCTGTTTTATCACAATTATATACGGATGCTATCCGTGAAGGGCTGAATGAGTTTAGTTATCCAGTAAGCTTGGCAGGCTTGGAGTATGGTATCAACGTAGATAAACAAGGGATAAATTTGACGTTCAGTGGTTATTCAGATCGATTACTGGAATTAGTAAAAACAGTTGCTGAGCGCCTAAAAAAAATAACGATAGATAATAAAACATTCAACAACCTCAAGGAGATTCGCCTGCGGCGTTATCAAAATTTTCATTTTCAACAACCTTATCAGCAAGCATTTTATTTTCGAAGTTTACTCTTGGAAGGTCGTAAATTTTCAATCATGGATTATGAAAAAGAAATAAAGAAAATCAGTCTTAAAGATTTAAAGAAATTTTCTGCAAAATTATATGAGAATATCTTTATAGAGGGCTTTGCATATGGCAACCTTCAAGCTGGACCGGTGAGCAAAGTTGTTAAAGTTTTGCAGGAGAAACTAGGTGATAAAGCCTTAACTGAAGGACAACGTTTTAAGGAAAAAGTTCGTCAGATTCCTCCGGGTAAATCTCATAGTTTTACTCGAAAAATGCAGGTTGATAATTCTGCTTTGGTGACAGAGCTCCAAATTGGGCAACGTGATCCGGAATTACTGGCAGCCTTGATGGTGATTGATAATTTAATGCAGCCTCGGTTTTATAATGATTTAAGAACAAATCAACAGTTGGGGTACATCGTTAATTCAGGTATGACCATCATGGAAAAAACACTGGGGATGATATTTATCATTCAGTCAGGTGAATACAATACAGAAATTCTGGAGGAAAGGACGACTGCATTTCTTGAAAAGTTCTTCCTATCGTTAAATGAATTGTCTCAGGAAGAACTGAAAAAAACTAAAAAATCGGTGCTGCATGGTAAATTACAAAAGACTTCCTCGTTAACTGGTGAAGCTGGCCGGTTGTTTAATTTGGCTTTTGAGAGAAATGCTGAATATGATGTAAATAGTAAAGAGATTCAGGCCCTTCAGGAATTGTCTCTTGATACCCTCCAAAAGCTGACAAGCAGCTATTTTCACCATTCACGGCAGCGTAAGTTATTCTTAAGAATGACTGGAAAAGAACAACAGGCAGGTAAGACTTCGGGAGAAAGTATTGTGTCGATAAAGAAATTTAAGCAGCAGTTTGCATGTCCTGAAAACTGTCTGCCCTGATTATTATTGAGTTATCCATCAGCGTTATCAAACAGATTTACTTTGAATATGAGACTAAATGTGCTTAATTTGCAATTATGCAAAAGCAATTATAGTTTAACAGAAACACCTGAAATACGTTTATTCGAGTTGTGGTATGAACTTTGCGAGTAATTTGCAGAGAAACCTTTTTTACCACAATACTGATAAAACTGAGAGATGGGTACTGAAACAGGAGTTTGCCTTCAAGTTGATCCGCAAAAGCGTATAGGGATCTCGGACGTGATCTCTATGCTGAAAGGATTACGCAGCGAAGCTCTTATCGAAATCGTGAGTTCAACTGAAATAGAGAAAGTTGAAAATGTCAGATTGCAGTCAGCTAAAAATAATTGTGGTGATAAGATGACGCAGGAAACAATTCCTCCTAAGACCTCTGGACAGTATGTATCTGGAGTTACAGGTAATACAAATTTGCCACAAATAAGAGAACTAAATGAAATTGCTGCTCTTTTGAGAAGTATGGAATTGCCTCAAAACCAGTTTGGTTCCTAGATAATCCCTTTTGATTCAAGTCGTTTCCTGAACGAATTCACAGCTCCTTCCGGTATTTCAAGACCGACTTCCTTAGCATCTCTACAAAGTGTTTTTGAAGATGCTCTAGGTTTTTCACGTAGCAGTTCAAACAAATAACTTAGTGTCTCTGCATCGAGAAGACTATGAGCAGGTTCCTTGAGTTCTTCTAAAGAATCAAGACTGATGTTATAGGTACGAGCTACTTCCTGAGGATCCTGTTCTTCCAAAAACTCTCTAATTTCTCTTTGTTCTGCAAGACTGATCTGTTCAAGATTTCTGGGAACTACTACCCCACTCAGCTTGCACCAACGGCGCAATGTGTTTTCTGTAATTCCTGTTTCCAGCGCAAGATCTTCCAAAGAATCTCCAGATTCTATTCTTCCCACCAGAACGGCTTTTTCTGTTTCAGAATAATGCCTGCTTTTAGTTTTTTTTGCTTGTATGTCCAACCCGTAACTTTTTTTTGCAACATTTTGAACTAAAACTCTTTTGACTCCAAACTTTTCGGCTATGACATCGATACTTGTACCCTGATCTAGCTCAATGGCAATCTTGATGTTCAAGAGTTCTGAATTTATTTGATCAGACTTGTCTGACATTGGAATTCCTGTAAAAAAAATTGAAGTTCAAAAAAGGTCCCGGATTGTTTTTCTTTTTAAAAGGCTCCTTTTTAGCGTCATGGTCAAGACATTCTTGACAAGAAGCTCTCTCTTTGCGATGCTGAGGGGCGACAATTAAGTGTAGTTGAAGGCCTTTCAAGGTTGATATGTAAGGAGGAAATAGTTTTAATCACAACGAATTGTTGCAAATAATACTAATCTATTTTACGCAGAGAATGCTATGGATGAAAATATTAATTCAATTGCAGAATTCAGGTTAATTCCAGGGCTCATAAATAATATCAGTGAAGAAGGAAGAGAATGGTTGGCACGTGCAATTTTGAATGTATTGATTGTCGATAAACATTTATCACATGAAGAGAAGAGTTATCTCAAGGATGCGATTTCGATTGTTGAGAGTGAAGTAGTCAGGGGTGAACTGCTGGAGTCAATTAATAAACGCGAAACACTGGAGATGGAAGAATTGATTAGTGATCGTAAATATGCTGGAGAGTTTTTCTTTTTTCTGGGAATGGTAGTTGCGGCTGATGGAAAAATCAAAACCTCTGAGGTTAAAATGCTGACTACAATTTGCGGTAAGTTGGGTTTTCCACCAGAGACAGCAAAAGCTGTTTTAAGGTGGGTTGCCGACATGATCAAACTCAATAATGATCGAAACCAGATTACTGAAATCATGAGAGAAATAAAACCGGTGTTTGTTTAGATGATTAGGATTTATAAATCAGCTAAAAAACAGCTTATTCTTTGAAATATAAATGTCTTTATTAATTAGTATTCCCGATTCAATGCGTCCCAACTCTTTAGGTTCTGCCTTGCTCTCACTTGATCCAAAGTTGGAAATTGCAATTGGCCAGAAAAACGTACAGACACCTGCAGAAGTGGAGTTTGCAGTTGTTTGGAAGCATCCGCAAGGGCTTTTGAAAAATTTCCCTAATTTGAAAGCTATTTCATCTTATGGTCATGGCGCCGATGGTTTGTTGAGTGATAGAGAATTGCCTGCAGATGTTCCACTGGTGCGTTTGACTGATTCAACGATGGCAAAATGGATGTCTGAGTATTTATTGACAGTTGTTCTTCTTCAGCGGCGTCAATTACTGGAATATGCGAATGATCCTGGATTCAGCGAATGGGGAACTGCAGTTCGTCTTCCGGGAAATAACATTGGTATTCTCGGTTTGGGTTACCTGGGACAGGCAGCTGCAGAAGTGTTTTTAAGAATGGATTTTGAAGTTTTAGGTTGGAGCAGGACACAAAAGAAAGTTGATGATGTTGTCTCATTTCATGGAAAAAATGGTTTAAATGAGATGTTAAAAGAAACTGATTATCTGATTAATTTACTTCCACATACTCCCGATACTCAAGATTTAATAAATACGAAAGTATTGTCACAACTCAAATGTGGTGCATTTTTTATCAATGTAGGAAGAGGTCAGACGCTTGTTGAGGACGATTTGATCCCACTATTGGATAATGGTCGGTTAGCAGGAGCTTGTCTGGATGTGTTCCGGACGGAACCTCTACCTGCAGAGCATCCTTTCCGTAGACATAAAAAAATATTAATCACTCCGCATAACTCAAGTGCTACGCCTGCAGAGTCAGTAGCACCTCAAATACTTGAAAATTACCGCCGTGCCGTTTCCGGACGCCAGCTTTTGAATCTGGTTGACCGAGAACATGGCTATTGATCCATGAATTCCCGCTTCTCATTTCTAATCCGGAAAATTTATTTACTTAGCTTACTCTTGTGTTGTGCTGGGTTAGTGTCTTGTGGTTTGCGAACTGCACCACAATTTCTACCGGAAGAAATTCCTAAGTCTACATTCAACGATTTAAAAGTACAACAGCGTGATCAACGTATCCGTTTGTCTTTGAGGATCAATAAGACTGAAAAAAAGAAGGCCTTAAAAAGGTTGTCTGAAGATCAGGGTCAGCAGGACTATTTTCTGCTTCAGATTCTAAGTCAAGACCTTGACTGTCGGGATTGTGAAATAGATAAAAAGCCGCCCATACATTTGTTGAATTCAAGCAATTCTATCATACATGAAGGTGATAATCTGTTCTATTATTTAGAACTTCCTCAAGATACTTTGAAAATTTTTCAATACCAACTGAGTCACATGGGGCCTGGTAAAAAACTGTTGTCACCTGTCCAAACTGTGTTATTAAAACAAAGCAATAAATTCCCTGAAGTGTTTGCGCCTGAACTGCAGCTAGTGCAAATAGAAGATGAAAAACGAATTATACACTTTGCTTTTGGAAAAATCACAATTAACAAAACAACTGTTGTCGTGGATAAAACCGAGAAATTACTTGAACAAAAAAATGGACTAACTGAAAATCCTGAAGATATTGAAATAAACATACGGCAGAAACCAGTAAAGAGGGCTTTAATTGTGAGACTTAGCTGGCCACTCTATTATGATAGAGGCTTAAATCGTCTGAAAGGCAAAGGGGAGTATTTTGAGAAGCAAAATTTATTTCAAGTCTATCTATATCGGACTCGAAGTGGAGAAGCCTGGCCGGAAATTCCAATTAATGGAAAATCTGTAGCAAACAATTACTTTCTGGATAAACTTAATGTTTATATTCCACCCATAACTTACCCCCATATGACGGATACTCATCCTGGAATCATATCAGCTAAACTCTCGTTTTTTATTGATTTGCTTAGTCAAAACAGGGATACTTGGTTGTATCAATTGCGGTTGGTAGATAGTTTTGGAAATGAAAGTTCAGCATCTGAAACCATCAGTTTTAAATCTCCGGAAACTATGATTCTTGGACAGAGTTATGGTCGAAAGGCTTTTGTCCCTCTTACTGATTGACCTGTGCGACTTTTAAATCTATTTTTATTTTTTCTGCTGAGTCTGTTGTTTTTTTCCGGATGTTCCGGAAACGGCAAGAATATTCAGCAATTGTTGCTCACAGATGAAAATGTACAGACATACATTCAAAAACAAAAAAAGATTGTAGACAGTGATGAACAAAATGCAGTTGCGAATTATAATTTAGCAAGGTCTTATTACTTTATAAAAGATTACCAGTCTGCAGAACAGTATGCCCGTAGAGCAATTCGATATGACCCATTAAATGCAAGGTACTATGAATTACTAGGAAGTATTGCTTTAGTACTTGAACACTATAGCGATGCTATTACTGAGTTGGCAACAGCAGTTAGAATTTCGCCGGAACGTGTTTCAGTATATTTAAAATTAGCAGTAACATACGAAAGAATTGATGACGATGGCCGTGCTATTTCATCTCTGGAGCAAGCACTGCAAATTGATCGTCATTATGTTGAGGCACTCAAGCATTTAGCACGAATTTATTTACGTCAACGTGAATACGATGGTTCATTACGGACACTTGAAGCTTTGTTGAAACTGGAACCGCGTAATAAGGAAGCACTGCTCATGCGGGTTCAATCATTTTCGCTTCAAGGCAGTTATTATTATGCTCAGACACTGGCAGAAGAAATGTTAAGCCAGTTTCCTGATTATCCACCTATCAGGCGCGAACTTCTACGGATTAAATTTGCTCAACAGCAATGGCCTGAAGCCCAAGCCCTATTGATTCAACTCAGAACTAAAAGTCTGCTTTCAGTAGAAGATCAACTGATAGAAGCATATTTGTTGTTACATCAGGGACAGGAACAGGAAGCGCGCCAGCGATTTGAAGTCATTTTAGAAAAGCAACCTGAAAACGTGGATGCTATAATGGGCCTTGCGGTTCAACTATTACGTAGAGGGTTGCTGGATGATGCTCTTATCTGGCTGACTCGGGGTCTGGAAATCAATCCAAGACTTGCCAGAGCACATTATTTGCGCTCTTCAATTTTGTTTCGACAGGGTGACTATCTGCAGGGAGATTTAGCCGTTGGACGGGCCTTGGAATTAGATGCATCAAACCCTTCATATCAGCTACTATTTTTACGACGACAACTGATGAAAGGAGAATTATCTGTTGTCGAAAAGCAGTTGAAGCGTATACAGGAAAAATATCCCCTGAATACGGAGGCCCTGCAGTTGCAGGCAGATTTGTATAAGAGTCGTGGTAATTCAAGTGCAGCAGAAAAATTACTGCGTCAGGCAATCCAGGTTAATGATTTACCTTCAATACACTTTTCTTTAGCAAAGGTGCTCTATCAACAGAGTAAATACCGTTCTGTTTTAGAAGTAACAACACCTTTGATAGAAGTTCTAAGTGGAAACTGGGAAGTGGTTTATCTGCATGCCTTGACATTAAGCCGTGTCGGCAATTATGAGGATGCTTTGCAAATAAGTAAATCATACCTTGAACGTAAGGAAAGTCAGGGTTATGCACATCGCATGGTTGGTGATTTGTTAAGATATAAAGGTCAAGAACAGGAAGCACAAAAAATTATCCGTAGTGGACTGCTGAAGTTCCCTGGACATCTTTATCTGGTGGATGGGCTGAGTAGTTCTCTGGTAATGACAGAGGATTGGTTACAATTACAGGAGTTATTAGAAACGACCTTGGAACAAAGCCGGCAACTTGAAGGTAATCCACCAATGCATCTCTTATTTCTTGATCGTCTGGCATTAGCTTATCAGCGTTTAAAAAAAGATGAGAAAAAAATTATAACTTTGCGCAAGTTCCATCAAAAAAATGATCCACTTACAGCAGCTCAATTATATTCTTTAGAAGAACAACTATTGTTTCCAATTTCGTTACCATCTCTTGGTAGAGCATTGTCGCCTTTACTGCTTCCGTAAAAGAACGAAAAATTTTCATTAAAACACATTAGATATGGGTTCCAACAAGAAAAATAGTAACAAATATAAAACAGTTTTTCATGCTGCAGAAGTAATGTCGCATGACCTTTCACTTTTACGTGGCAAGAAAAATCCAAATTATTTTGATGATTCAGATGTTCTGGGCTTGTTATCGGTTGCAGAGATAGAAACTGTTGTACAGCAGCTGAAGAAAGTTGATGTGGATTCCTACATCAGACGAGTGGTTAGTCCTTCTGAATCAAAAAAGCGCCCCAGTGCTCCAGAAGTGATCAAGCAATTAGGTGGAAAAATGATTGCAGAAGAAATGGACGGTCCGCTCTATTCTGCAGAATTAGAATTTTTGATTTCAGGGCAAAAACGCAGGCTAGGTTTTATAGCTCAAAATCACAAAAATCAAAATGGAGTTTGGTCCCCCAATCATCATCGTCTGGCTGCAGAAAAGGTCCGATTTTTTGCCTCTCATAGTATTCCCATGGTTACTTTTATGGATACTCCGGGAGCTGCAGCTGATGCTGAGGCAAATTTGGATAACCAGTCCCACAGTATCTCATTCTTAATTAGTGAAATGGCAAATTTGCAATTGCCTGTTGTTGGAATAGTTTTTGGCGGTGGCTACAGTGGTGGAGCAATTCCATTGGCAACGGCAAATATTCTGCTCTCTGTTAGAGAAGGAGTTTTCAACACTATCCATCCTAAAGGTTTAAGTAACATTGCCCGTAAATATGATCTGTCATGGCAGGAATCTGCAAAACATATTGGTGTTTCTGCTTACGAATTACAGTCTCAGGGATATTTTGACGGCATCATAGATTATACATATGACCAGCCACATTTGGTAAAAAACATCAAGGATGCAATAGTTAGTGCTGTTGAAGTTATTGAGAATAATTCATGCAAATTCTTAAACGAGAATGACTTTTTCTTTGACCACTATCGTGACAGCATCAACCATTTTCTAAATCCATCAAAATTGTTAATAGAAAGTAACAGAGTTACAGATCGTTCTCCTACCGGAACGTTGAACATTTTTGGTGACGTTTATCGTTTTATGCGCTATCTAAAATTGCGCCAACGAATTGTCAGTCGCACGCTTGATAGTTATGCACGTTTGAGTTCACGCAAAAAAACTGTAGGCAAACTTCAGGAACGCTTAAAAAATGAAAGACAGGAAAAGTTTGAACACTGGCTTAATACTCCTCTTGAGGTCCGCTACCACGAAAAGATGAACAAAGGCTTTTCACTGTTTACCAGTGCACGTGAAGATCGTGAAAAAGAACGGGCTCGTTTAGTTGCTTTTTTTATCGGTGACCCTCGGGAAAATTATGCAAAAGCACTGGATGACTTAACTCTGGAGATAATGCTTTATCTTTATAATTATTGGAAGGATAGTGCATCAGAGAATATGATAGAGCTGCATGAATATCTTGATAAAGCCACTCTACATGATCTCCCTCCTCGCAATCCAAATTTACTGGATTTACTGAAAACTTCAGAAATTAATCAAAGCTTTCAGAATAATTTTAAGAATATTCTAATTTTCGATTTGCTTTATAACCAGGTTATTGAAGCCCTGCCGACTATTGCTGATGAGCTGAAAGGTTCAAATCAAATTTCGCAAAAATCTGTGGAGCAGCTATTTGAGCAGACCGTGGAAGGCGCAATGCAGGAGTTTGAGAAAAATTCTTTGAAGTTGGACAGTAAATCAGTAAGAACAAAGTTTTTTAAGTGGTTGGCCAGTTTTATTGACCGCAAAGATTGTGATGATGTTTTGGGAACCATCAGTGAATGGAAAAGGGTTGTTTTTCCCCGAATGAGTCCACCGCTTTTTGGAGTAGTACGCTACTATTTTTCAGGTTTACTTCCATCACTCTATGCTGCGCAACAGAACAAAGGACGCTTTCAGGGGAAAATAACCCCACGTAACATAGGTATTAAAGATTTTTGGAATCGACTTGATCAATCCTACAAAGATCTGCTGATTCAAAATTTGTTGCGCGAATATAAAAGTAAGGTAATTACAACCAGCAAAGTAATCGAATATTATTTCAAAGATTTTAAAGAGTTGTATGCCGACAGAATAACTTCAAATCCAGTAAAATTTCCTGGGTTTAGAGATGCGATTGAACAGGCTTTGACGAATGGTGTTACTCCATGTGGTGTGGTAACAGGATTGGCTACATTTACAAGTTTAGAAAATGGTACGTCTGGAAACGGCAATAAATCAAAAAATAAACAACAAGAAACAGCTTATCGTGTGGGGTTAATTGTCAGCAATGTTGAATTTCAGGCAGGTTCTTTTGATATGGCAAGCTGTGAAAAAGTCTGCCGACTGATGGATGATTGTGCAAGATTGAAAATACCAGTGATATTTTTTATCTCCTCAGGAGGTATGCAAACTAAAGAAGGCGGAGGTTCGCTGTTTTCAATGGCCATCATCAATGAACGTATTACGCGCTTTGTCAAAGACTTGGATCTCCCTGTAATGTGTTTTGGTTTTCGTGACTGTACTGGCGGAGCTCAAGCGAGTTTTATGACTCATTTGCTTGCTCGGACATATTATTTTTCCGGCGCACAAATTCCCTTTGCCGGGCAATTGGTTGTAGAGAGCCACCTGCCAGCACATTCTACTTTATCTAATTATTTATCTGCAAATCCAGGCACCATGGACGGCCTGGTAAAGAATCCTTTTGATGCAGATGTTGATGAAAAATTACAGCAAATAGATCCGCAAATTACAACTGCAAAATATTCTGTAGAGGAGATTATTTCAAGGGTCTTGTCAGGTGAATATCAATTGTCAGTAGCAGATGAAACGCGGTTGGACTCCATACAGGAGGATTTACATCTTGGTAAATTGAGGCGGGTACTGATACATGCCCGTGGTTGCACAGCAGCACGTCTGATTCGTGGATCGCAGGATGCAGGCTTGGAAGTAGTTTTAGTCGCCTCAGATCCGGATATAGAAAGTTATCCAGCTTCGTTGCTCCGCGAGAAAGACCGCTTGGTTTGTATTGGAGGCAATACCCCTCAGGACAGTTATTTAAACGGAATGAGTGTGATCCGTGTGGCAGAACAGGAAGAAGTTGATGCAATTCATCCTGGAATTGGTTTTTTGTCGGAATCTCCGCATTATGCTCGAATTTGCCGTGAACATGGTTTTAACTTCGTTGGTCCGCGTGTTGCGAATATGGACAGAATGGGCAACAAGTCGAATGCAATTGCAACTGCAAAAAACCTGAAAATTCCAGTAGTACCCGGCAGTGAGGGGGCTTTGATGGATCCTGAACATGCCATGGGAGTTGCTTCAGAGATAGGGTTCCCTGTACTGATAAAAGCAGCACATGGAGGTGGAGGAAAAGGGATTGAAGTGGTAAGAGAAGCAAAGAGGTTCAAGTCGACTTTTGCCCGCATGTTTCAAGAAGCACTAAGTGCTTTTGGAAACGGAGATTTGTATCTGGAGAAATTCATTGGGTCCATGCGTCATTTGGAAGTGCAGATTATCCGGGATGTTCATGGAAATTCAAAATTATTGGGAATTCGCGATTGTTCAGTTCAGCGAAATTACCAAAAACTGATTGAAGAAACGGCTTCAGGAATTCCTAGTAGTATCAGAGAGAAAGTTTATAGTTATGCGGAAAAACTGATTCATGAAATTGATTACATAGGTGCAGGAACTGTTGAATTTATTTATGACCTGATAGAAAAGGAAGTGTATTTTATGGAAATGAATACACGACTTCAGGTTGAACATCCAGTTTCGGAAATGGTTTCCGGCCTTGATCTGGTGCACATGCAGTATGAAGTTGCGCAAGGAAATAACATAGCAGACGTGGACTTTAAGCTGAACGGTCATGCCATTGAATTACGGATAATTGCGGAGAAAATAGAACTCGATGATGAAAATGAACTTCGCTTTACGCCCGATCCGGGACATGTGACAGAAGTCTTTTTTCCGGAAAAAGCAAATGTTCGTGTCATACAAACGGTTACTTCTGATTCAATCGTTTCTCCTTTTTATGACAGTCTGATTGCACAAATTATCTGCTGGGGCAAATCACGTAAGGAAACAATAAGCCGTTTAAGTGAATATTTAGAGCGGGTTAAAATTAATGGTGTTTCCACTAACCTGGCATTGAATCGTGCTATATTGCAAGATGGGTCTTTTCAAAAGGGTGGTTTTAGTACAAAGTATCTTGTGGAATTTTTTGAACGTATTGATTCGAAAAAACTAATAAGTGAGTCTCAAAAAGATTCCGGAACAGTAAAGGACTCTGTGGATCAGCAGTCAATTATGTTGGAAGACTCTGAGGAGTTGAAAGTTCTGTCACCTCAAATGGGAGGCTTTTATCGCGCTACATCTCCTGATGACGAACCATTTGTCTGTGAAGGACAAATCATCGATGTCAATCATTCTCTTTGTCTACTGGAATCGATGAAGGTTTTCACTGAATTAACATTGGCTACTTTCAAAAATTCTGTTGGAGATCCGTTATACCCTGATGATGTTAATTATAAAGTTACTCGAGTTATTGCAGAAGACCATAATACGGTTAATAAGGGTGATTTGCTGTTTGTGATGCAGCCAGTTGATGTTTGAGTGATTTACAGCTATGAACCTTACTCTAACAGAAAATCTTTCCTTAGATACTGAACCACCTACAAGTTTAGTCCAAATTCTAAAAATAATTTCTGCTGATATCGAACAGCTTGAATCTAAGATATTAAGAGATGTCCAGACAGATATTCCTTTACTAAATAATGTTGCAGAGCATATCCTCAACTCTGGAGGCAAGCGTTTGCGTCCAGCTCTGGTACTATTAGGTGCAGAGCTTTTTGGGGGAGTTGACGAGAAAGTTATGCAGGCAGCTCAAGTCATAGAGTATTTACATACAGCTACGCTTTTACACGATGATGTGGTTGATGGAGCGGAAACTAGAAGGTCCAAGCAAGCCGTTTGCAGGGTATGGGGGAATGAGGCTAGTGTGCTTTCAGGAGATTACCTGTTGTCAATGGCTTTTCATCGCTTGACTAAATTACGGAATGTTGAAGTTTTGGAACTCATGTCTGAAACAACAACCAAGATGGCCCGCGGGGAATTGCTGCAGTTGACACGTTCTTTTCAGACAAGTAATGAAGATGAATATCTTGAAATTATTATCAATAAAACAGCCTGTCTTTTTGCAACAGCAATAAAAATGGGAGGCCTGTTAGCAGGTGCTTCGAGCAGTTCTGGGGACAAGTTATATGATTATGGAATGGCACTGGGTATTTGTTTTCAGATAGTTGATGATGCACTTGATTATTCAACAGAAGGAAAAACAGGGAAGCCGGTAGGTGGAGATTTGCAGGAACGGAAAATAACTCTGCCTTTAAGCCATTTACTGGAAAAAGCAAATGCTGAAGACAAAAAGCGTTTAGATTCTATTCTTTCTCAGGCAGAAATTAAAAAAACGCATATTGACGAGGTCATCAATTTGATGCAAAAGTATGATTCCATCAACTACACTCTCTCTTACGCAAGGAAATATGCTGCAAAAGCCAGGAAAAGTCTGGAATATTTTCCGAAAACAAAACTTCGTCAAACACTACTTGATCTAGCAGATTTCGTCACAGCACGACAGCTTTGAATTAGCATGAAATACTGTTTTTATTTGATTTTAGGAGCTTTTGAGTAGCGGTTATATAGTTCTCTCCAGCGTGCTGCTCGGCGGGCTGCTTCACTAAGTGAAATTAAAATTTCATCAATTTTTAGTGGTTTTTCAAAAAAATCATAAGCACCGCCCTGCATACATTGAATGACATGGGGCAGGGTACTGTGCGAGGTCATCACAAAAATCTGCATCAGGGAATTCATTTCTTTGATTTGATGTAATAATTCCACACCATTCATTTCACCCATCATAATGTCGGTAATTACAACGTGAAAGAAACTGCGCTGTAAGGTGTTAAGTGCCTCCTCTGCAGATTTAGCGGTACTGACGTGGTAGGCTTCTTTTTCTAAAGTTTGTCGCAGAATAAAACGGATATTTTCGTCATCATCAACCACTAAAATACTTAATTCTGAATTATTTGAATTTTTCATATTAATGTTTTTCAGGCTTTAATGTTTATGCAGTTTTGTTAAGAGACTGCAAAAACTGAATTCGGTCCTCTGCAGTCATAGCAGCATTCCCAATGAGCGCAGCATCACAAGGAATTGCAGATAAACTAATGATATCTTGAATAGAATGTATACAACTCGCACTGATCAAAAGCTTCCCCCTCTGTTTTTTCCAGGATCTTAAATCAGAAAAACTCTCCCACCACGATGAAATTACAGCTATGCTGCCCTGATCATATTTTTCTGCAGGGTCTTCTGGAATTGCAGCAATAGCCCGATTATTGATCATCAAAATGTCCGGATTAACCGCAAGTGCTCTTGGTAATTCATTTACTAAAGAACATTCTACAACTGCCTCCAGGCCGATACGTTTTGTCTCTTCTACAATTTGGTGTAATTCTTTCTCCTGAAAATAATATGCCAATATTAAAGCTGCACTGGCACCTCTGGTTCGGCCCTCAAGTAACTGGTAGGGAGAAATGATAAACTCTTTATGCAGTAAAGGTAATGCAGTCATACTACTGACTTTTTCCAGTGTTTCAAGAGAACCACCAAACCAGGTCTCATCTGTAAGCACTGAAATAGCTTTTGCACCGCCTGTCTCATAATCAGAGACCACATCATCCAACTCCAGACTTTCAACATTATTACGTCCGGGCGCTCTTGATTTTACCTCTGCAATCAGCGAGATAGCTTTGTTCTTTTCTCGAAGCAGACAAGTTCTAAATTCTGGTGCACTCTCAAGAATTTCTGCTTTTGCACGCAGTTGTTTTTCTGGTACTTCATTTATTCGTTTCGTAATCTCTTTTTGTTTTAGATCGTGTAACCTGTCTAAAAATGTTCTCATTGCTCTTATTCAAGTAAAATAAAGTTAAACAGCAGAATTTGTGTTGCGATCATTATTTGGTAATACAATCAACATGCCGTAAAATAGCAATTCATTCAAATTATTGAGAGACATTCTCAATTGTTACTAAAAAAAATACATGTCATTTTAAGCCTCATGTTTTCAGGGAAAATGTCGATGAAGTTTACTCAACGTCCTTTATGAATGCGTTGTGAACAGATCGCTTAATTGCACTGATACTCCAGCAAATGGGCTTGGAATAGGCATCTGGGAGAATGCGGCTTCAGAAGTGTTTTGACTGATGGCACTAGAAAGGCATGTTTTGCTTGGCATAACACTAATTATACGCAAAGGAGAAATTATTAATAATTTCCTCTGGTCTGTAAATTGCAAAAAGTTAAATAAGCAGCATTTATTATCATTTTATGCTAGCTAAACAATATATAATATATCAATTACTTAGGAGATTACATTATGAGTATTTCACGTGATCAAATCAATCAGGCAATGACTCGATTTATGGATCGGGGAGGATCAATTCGACGTTATGAACGTGTTGTAGGTGAGCCAATATTGGGTAGTGATATTTGGTTGACAGAGGATACGTTGGAGATGGTCGAAACAAGTGATTCAGACTTACTGGGATAGCCAATCTGATAGCAGAATGTGTAGCAAAAAACAGCATTCCCGTAAGTTGGATTTAAATTAATTTTAAGCCCAACGCCAATAATTAGGATAAAAATGGATATTTCAAACGAACAAATTAATGAAGCAATGGCAAAAATATTGGTCCACCGCTATGAAAAAGCAGTTGGGGTACCAATATTGGAAAGTGATATTTTACTGACAGAGGATATGTTCAAGCGGATCGAAACACATGATTCAGCATTTCTGGGTTAGTGAGCTTTTGCAGAGAGTTTTTTAAAAATTTCCTTAATTGATTCATGCAACCGATCCAATATGCGATTATAGGTGGTACTGGTGTTTATGACAGTAGTCTCTCTTCGTATCAGAAATCTGTGCAAACGGAATATGGGGGTGTCGAAGTAGAGATTGCTGAAGTCCAGGGAAAACAGGTAGTTTTCCTTCCCCGCCATGGAAAACAACATGGAATCCCTCCCCATTTAATAAATTACCGTGCCAACATCAAAGCTCTGCATGAGCTTGGAGTTCAACAGATATTTGCCACTGCAGCAGTAGGCTCGTTAAATCCAGATTATCCAACGGGTTCTCTAGTTGTAATTTCCGATTTTATTGATACGACAAAACAACGTCCACTTACTTTTTTTGAGGGCGGCTCAGCAGGTGTGAAGCATGTCAATATGGATGATCCATATTGTTGTAATTTGAGGAAACAACTCCTTGAAACAGCGAAGCTGCATGGTCTTAAATTAGCTGGTGCTGCTGTTTATATTTGTACAGAGGGACCACGTTTTGAAACTGAAGCAGAAATAAAAATTATGCGGCAATGGGGGGCTGATGTTGTTGGCATGACTAGTGTTCCTGAAGTGATTTTGGCAAAAGAATTAGGCATGTGTTATGCCTCCGTGGGATTTGTGGTAAATATGGCAACTGGAATGGAAAGTGGAGCAATTCAATTCGATAAAATAGAGGAGATACTTGCCAGTAATAAAGAAAAAGTAAACATGATGTTTTTGGATATCTTCAGTAAGATACTAAACCAGCAAGCTTGTCAGTGCTCAGATTCAATTGTAAGTCTGTAATTCTCTCTCTATTTAGATCATCTTTTCGCGTTTTTCTTTGGCTTCAAGCAATTTCCAGCGGACAATCGGAATCTGGAGTAGTATTTCGACATCAGTAATAATATAGACTTCCGTCAAAGTAGCAGCCTTGGCGGTAAGTGATTTGTTTCCTTTAGATATTAACTTGTCACCTCCCCAAAATTTGCCTTCCTTCAGTAGTGGTTGAACTTTCATGATGCTATTTTTTCGGCTGCTTAATTCTACTTTCCCTTTTTTTACAATTTGCAAACCATCGCACTTTATCTTTTCATCTTTATTGTATTTATTGAGCGTCATGTTTTGAGCAATTTGACTAAGGACCGGTGATGAAATCGATTCTCCAAATAACCAGGTTTGTTGTAAAAATTCGATCATCTTCTGTGTATTTTTAATGAGTTTTAGAAGTTGATTTCGATTTGCAAATTCTTTGAACAGTATTGCCGGAATTTTAAGAGTTTCAATATTACTCAAGGCTCGATAAGTACCTTTACTTTTAAAACCAAAAAGAACGGCCAAATCACCAACAAGAGAGCCACTTGACAACGGGTAACTGGTTTTATCTCGAGCAGAAAGTAATTCGGCAACACCTGTTAGTACCAAACTGACATGATCAGGAATTTCCTGGTCTCTGAGTAAAATAGTTCCTGCATTTACTGATTCACGTTCACAGTTCAGCAGCATGTGTATTTCGCTATCCTCCACATTTGGATAATAACCGCGTAAATATTTACCTCCAAATTCCATAGCATAATCCTCATGTCCTTCAATCAGGACATCGTTACTACCAAAAGTAACTCCACAGCCTATAATTTTTTCATCTTGAGTCAATTTGTGAGCTGTATGTGCCAAAATAATTTTGTCTGACTTGTCGCTTTTAAAGTCTTGTGCCACTCCGTGAATCATACCACCGCCAATATCAATTTTCTTAACATGAACCGGACTTAAGTAGTCTTGCCAAACTTTTTTCAGTAACTTTGAACTGATGCCAGGCAGGTTTTTATTATCTTGAACCATTTTTTTTAAAACGGCCTTAGATGAAACGTCTGCCAAATGAGCGTATGTTGCATAACCTGTTTCCCAAAGTGTTCTGAAAAACAAAATATTTGTTTCTACAGGATGTGGAGAATAGACAGGTCGAACTTCCAAACCGTTTATGTTGTTCCAGAGATCAAACTCCAGATCACAAACCTCAAAATAATTCTTAAAGGTGTCTTGATCAATTGACATTAGTGAACAAAGCTTCTTGGTTACAGATGCACGGACTAAAGAGGTGGAATAATACTTAATCCTGTGATTAGCTCTGATTAATGAAGTCAAGCCTGCAAAATGATCATCATGAGCGTGTGTATGGAAAATCCCCTCTATTTCATTGACATCAACCCCGATTGAGTTAAGTGTATGAGCTATGTTTGGTCCTACATCAATTAAATAAATTTTTCCTTGAAAACTCAAAACGCTGGCCATACAAGGGCGATTTATATCCCAACCGTCTCCTTCACCGGTATGAACTATGGAGAAATATTCTCGTTTGAAGTGATGGTTTTCCAGTTCATAAGGTGTCTCGTAGCTTTCATTTTTTTCCAGGTTAAGGTTAACTTCTACACTTTCATCCTGATATGTGAATTCGTAGCAGTTAATGCTTTTTCTCTCTACAAAAACATTGTTCCTGATTTCGATGGATTTATTTTCAACTATGACAGCTTCCAGCAGATCGCTACTGGGATGAATTGCACCAAAGGCGAAGTAGAGTTTGATGCGCATCATTTCTTCAGCCTGCTCCAGAGGCACTCCAGCATCAACAATCTCATTCAGACTTGTCAAACCATAGTTGCCCCTGTAGATGTATTTCATTTGTGCAGTAACCACATTATCCCGACCAATTAGTAGTGGTTTTGCACCGGTATTGTTGGGGTGATCAGGCAAAAGCATGCCTTGACGGTAGAGCATTTGTAGTACAGGAAACTCTGCTAAATTGGCAAAATCTCCATTTTGAACGCTTAAATCAGAAAGGAGTATGGCATTTGGACCAGATTCAGTCAAAACTGTGCCGTGCGAATGTTGAAAAGATCCAGATCCAGGCTCTAAGGAACCGACATCTCGATCGAGCTCACGTATTTTTCCAGCCTTCATCAAGTGCTTGACACTGTCAGCAGGACATCCGCAGAGTACGTATAAATCTGCCTCCGGGATCTCCAGCCAAAAAATACCAACTGCAATTTGAGATTTAGTAATTTTAGACATACTCACTCTCGCAGACACTGTTCATTGATTTCTGATAAATTAATACTTTCCGCCGCTGACGGGAGGTATTAAACAATATTCGCTATCCTCAGTTAGTACAGTTTGTTTACCAACGTACTCATCTTCATTTGCCAGTCGTGTTGCTTTCAAGATTGGTGCAGCCTTGGGATACTTCTGTGAGAGTTGCTCGATTACTTGCTCTGCAGTACTCTCATCGGCTACCTCCAATGTCAATGGCTCCTCTGATATGATTTCCTGGAGCACTGCATAAAAAATCAAAGTTATTCGCACAAATCTAATAATAATTATAAATTAAGTCAATCAAAACGATACACCAAACGCAGGCCAAATTAACAGCTGAAACAAAAACCGCAGCACTTCCTGCATCTTTTGCACGTCCAGAAAGCGGATGCTGCTCTGTGGAAATTCGATTAACAACTGCTTCAATACCAGTATTCAATAATTCTACAATTAAAACCAGCAAAACGGAACTGATAAGTAAAACTCTGCTTATTAGCGAAACAGGTAATAGAAGTGCAGTTGGAATTAATACAATGGCAACAGTTAGTTCTATACGAAAAGCCAATTCATTTTTAAAAGTGTCCCGTAAGCCCTGTATGCTAAAGCCATAGGCTTTCCAGAGGTGAAGTAATGCTTTCATCAGCTATTTTCTCAACCCCTTAAAGTCGCCTGAAATTCCTGCTGCAGCCGTCGAATTATTTTGTTTCTCACCTTACCGACCTCTTCATCAGTTAGAGTTCTGTCTGTTGCCTGAAAAGTTAGTGAATATGCCAAACTGCGTTTTCCTGCATCCACTTGTTCTCCTTCATAAACGTCGAATAGTGTGGCTTTGCGCAACAAAGGTTTTCCTGTTTGCAGTATTATTGGAGTGACTGCCTCTACAGGTAAACTGGAATCCATCACAAAAGCCAGGTCCTCAAAGATTGGAGTGAAATTAGAGATGAAGGCCATTTGATGATTCTTAACCGCAAGTTCGATGAGCAGATCTAAATCCAGTTCTGCAATACAAACTGGCTGTTCCGGAAGTTCAAAAGTGCCGCGTATCTTGGGATGTAACTCTCCTGCAAATCCAAGCAGCACACCATTGATAAATATCTGTGCACAACGTCCTGGATGGCAAGGCAGTTCTTTGGATTTCTTCCACTCAATTCCTTCAAGATGTAAAGCAGAGAGAAAATGTTCCAGGATTCCTTTTAAATCAAAAAAATCATAATTCCCTTCAACATGCTCCATCCACGATTGAGCGTTACGTAGTCCGCTGAGCAGTAAAGACAGGCGCTGCGGTTCAGCAGGCAGTTTTTTTGCTTTCCGAGGATGAAAAACACTTCCTACTTCAAATAAAACAACTTTGTCTAAAAACCGCAAATTAGTACGGGCTGTTAGTAATGCTCCAGGAAGTAGTGAGCGACGCAGGTGGCTTCTATCCTGTGTAAGCGGATTTTTCAGGGGAACAAACTGTTTCAGATCAACTGAATCTTCCAGACGTAAACGAGCCTCATCCATGGGATTCATCATCGAGTAAGAAATTATTTCGTCCATTCCGGAAGCTACAAGAATATCACGGATGCGTTCTGTTCCTTCCAGTTTGTGGTTGCTGTGTTGCGGAGGGAGTTCATCATCCAGCAGAGTAGAAGGCAAATTTTCATAGCCAAAAACCCTGACAATTTCTTCAACTAGATCTGCAGGAATATTGATATCCATTCTGTGACTGGGCACAGTAATTTCTAAAATGTCTGTACCTGAAACTTCAAATTCCAACGAAGTCAATATTTCTGTAATTTTTTTAATCGATAACTGAATTCCCAGCAGGCGCTCCACATAAATTGGATCCAGTTCGACAACAATCTTGTTCTTCGGTTGCGGATAAAGATCTCCGGCAGTTTTCTCCAAAGTTCCGGAACCATGTTCAACCATCAAAAGCGCAGCCCTCAAACCTGCCAGTAACGTCCCCTCAGGATCAACCCGCTTACCGAAGCGTTCACTGGCTTCAGTTCTTAGTTTGAGGATTTGAGCAGTACGGCGATTATTTAGAAATTCAAAATTAGCAGACTCCAGTAATACATTTGTTGTTGATTCAGAAACCTCTGAATCTCCACCACCCATAACACCTGCAATGGCAATCAGGCCTGCACTGTCAGTAATCATCAGCATTTCAGAATCTAATTCTCGTTCGACCTCATCCAATGTTAACAGTGTTTCGCCTTTTTGGGCACGACGGATGCTAATTTTTGGAATCCCTCCATTTGCACGCGCAATCAATTTATCATAATCAAATGCATGTAGCGGCTGACCTAGTTCCAACATTACATAGTTGGTGATGTCTACTATATTGTTGATGGGACGCATGCCGATTCGCAGTAGTCTCTGCTGCATCCAGAATGGAGATGGACCTACTTTAACATTTCTGATTAATAATGCAGAATAACGGGGACAAATATCGGTGTCATTAATTTCCAGCTCAACAAAAGATGGTTGTTCCAGGACCTCCAGTTGTGAAAGATCTGGCAAACTGCTTTTGTCTAATGTCTGTCCTGTCAAGGCAGAAACTTCTCGTGCGACTCCCAGCATTGAAAGCAGATGGCTAAATCCACCTTTTATATCAAAATGCAGAATTGTGTCACCAAGGTAATCCTGCAGTAAAGTTCCAACTGGTGCATCTTCTGGAAGAATCAAAATGCCTTCATGTTCTTCACTGAGTCCTAATTCCAGTTCAGAACAGAGCATTCCTTCGGATGCAACTCCGCGAATTTTTGCAGGTTTGAGTTTTTTAAGTGGCCGATCCTCATTGTATGCATCGATCAGCATTGCTCCGCAAAGAGCCAGAGCAACTTTTGGCGCAGGTACAGGAAACGTGTTTTTCATCTCAGCAATGTTGGGAGCACCGGTAACAAGTGTAATTGGCTTGTCTGCACCAAATTCAACATCAACTAAATGCAAAGCATCAGCATTTGGATGTTTGCGGATCTCTCTGATTTGCCCAACAACACAATATTCACCCCAGTTTTTGTCGATTTTTTCTATAGTTTCCACCTCAAGACCTGCTGTGGTCAAGCGCTCTGCCAAATCATCAGGAGACTGTTTCAGTTCAACAAAATCCTGTAGCCAACTCAGGGGTGTTTGCAATGCCATATTTTAATCCTAGTACTCATGAAAGGGTGAAATATTTTCTGAAAATGAATGTGCGTATCTTAAGAAGATTACGTTCTTTTACAACACAGTATTTTCAAGGGAAATTGGGGGAAATGCAAGTCAGATCAGTAACTGTTCTTATTTGCATTTTTGTCGGAGTCTTTTAAATGTTGCAGCTTTCCTGGCCCAGAGTTTTTTACTGCTTAATTTGTTTTTGGTTATTCCTTGTTGTTTGATCTTACGCAGATGTCTTTTTTCTCCTGGACTGAGGGGCAGGTTTACTCTTAATTTAGACCAGACATTTTGATTTAGTAAGGCTTCCTGTTCCTTTGTCATAACACGGTTGATCTTCAAACCACTGATTTTAGCTTCTGCGGCAGTACGGCATTTAGTTTTACTGAACTCTTTCATAAACAACCTGTCTGTTGCATATTCTTGAGCTCCAGCAGTGTTTAAACTTGTTATAAACAGCAAAAGAAGAGAAGTAATTAAGTAAGAACTATAATTGTAGTTTTGTTTTTTCAACATAATTTTTTCAACTTCAGAGAAACTCAGAGACATGATTTGTTTTTTGGCTGTTGTTATTTGCTCAAGTTTTTAGAACTTTCTGCCGATAATTAATAACAGATTGAAGAGTGTGTACTGAATCCACACATTCTCCAAGCAAATTTAACACCTTGAGTCTTGGTTCTAGCTAATTCAAAAAGAGAATTAACTCTTTGGGCTCCAAAGGTTCACAGTTTCACTCCACCAACAGGCATTTGTTTAAGAGGCAGAAATGACAAGAACAGAAGAAAAAATTGAAAATTATTCGAATGCAGTAGGCATTGACTTAAGTCAACATTTTGAGCTGCAGGTGACAAGGACCATCAAAGACCTGATGGACTCTCTGGAAAGCCGTTTAATTGATGATGAAACAAAAGTTGACTATGCAACCCATGTTTTTGCGAAAGCACTGGACGAAATGGTTGATTATCTGGATTCTCCAAAATTGCTAAATTAAGTTGTTAAGCGTTCAGTTGTTTGATTGCTGAAGCCAAAGACAAATAAACTGACTGGAAAATATTGTTATACTGCTTGCAGGTCTCGGTTTTTTGTTAATAATCCCACTTTAACAGTCCTTAACTCTAACAGAAACCGATCTTCTAATCTGAAAAAAGACACACCTCCAGTCAATATTAATGCTGAAGTGTAGTTTTTATCACCACACATTAACTCTCAGTAACAGCCGCCCTTCAAGGTATTTGGTTGGATTGCTTGTAGTACAGATATGCCAGAATTGCTGGAATTGTTAGTATTACAAGAATCCACTCCCACCAATGGATCTGCTTTATTGTTCGGTTAAATAATAAATTATTTGCAGAATAATATATTGCCTCCAGAACAAAAATAATTAATAAAGTCAACAGAATTTTCACAGACCTCTACTTGCAGGATATTCAGGGGAACAACGTACTTTTTAAAACTACAGCTTTTTTCAAGAATAAACAAACTGCATCAGTAATTTATTTTCTACTTCAGTCTTTTGAGCAACTTCAAGAGCAGACGGAAAACAATGTATGGAGAGATGTAACGGGAAGCCACTTGAAAAAGTCTCAGAAAATGAAATGTGAGCCGTTTATTTCTGTAAAGTTTTGTAGCCAACCAGAATAATAACAATAATAGTGTAAGGTAGATCACGTATTTCACAATTATTCCAGAATTCTTGTGGCTCTCTGACTAAGTGGTTCCAAAAAAACTAATTATATTCTTGCCAGAATGATAAATTTTAAAAGCGTCTTATTCAAGAATCAGATGAGCAGAAAATTCAGCTGTTTTTATTAATCTGACTCAGAAATTGCTGAGGAGAAAGTATACTAATAGATGCTCTTAAAAGTACACTAGCTTATGGTAGCACAAAACTCGTTTTGGTTGGGGTTTTTCTTGGATGAGTTGCGGAAGATATTAATTTTGTTGCTGGCGGAGGGAGAGGGATTCGAACCCTCGGTACACTTTCGCATACGGCACATTAGCAATGTACTGGTTTAAGCCACTCACCCACCCCTCCGAACAGCTTTGAGGAAGTACCCAAAAATGAGCTTTCCTGCAAATGCTTGGACTGCATGAAATTTCTTATCTTAAACAGATCTATTTATTTTTAAATAATTACAGAAAATATGGCAAGTTATTCTTAATTGGAAGATGGATTTAATTATGTTTTTACTAATCTTTGCAGTCTAAAATCTCCGGTTAAGAGAGTTTTCTTTGTCAGTAACAGAAACAGTTATATTGGCTGAATCGGAACGAATGAGATTGACTTGCTGATGTGTTGTTTTTTCTGCTATTCTCAACCCTGTAAGTTTATGATTGGAGTACAAATATTAGACAGATCTATTTTGAGGAGGACTGAAGTGGATAAAGAAAAAGTACGCAAAAGCTTTCAACTATTACTGGAAGGTTTGGGCGTGGACTTGGAGAACACACATTACAAAAATACTGCTGAACGATCAGCAAATGCCTGGGTTGATGAACTATGCTCTGGACTAGGAGAAAAGAAATTTTCTCTGACCACCTTTCCTGTTGCTCAGCATTATGAGCCAAGTATGGTGGTACTGCAACACATTCCGGTAAGATCAGTCTGTGCTCATCATTTGCTTCCGTTTTTTGGCGAAGCAACTGTTGCTTATATCCCGGATGATAGACTTTGCGGACTATCTAAACTCTCCAGAATTGTTGATTATTTTTCCAGACGTCCTCAGGTGCAGGAAGAACTGACTAGTGATATTGCAAACTTTTTGTGTGAACAACTCTCTCCGCAGGGAGCTGGGGTGATAGTCAAAGCGACACACATGTGCATGGCAATGCGTGGAGTCAGCCATGATGGTGTAATGACTACCAGTTCTCTCAAAGGTACATTCCTCAGTGAAGGTACTGTGCGGGCAGAATTTATGGCCCTCGCAAATACTTTAAGTCTGAACAAATTGTAATATCAGTATTCTAACTGAGGAGTTGTAAAAATTCGCTCTCCGGAATTGCAGGCTGATACTGTGCTGTGCCTGAAATTGCAAGGAGAGTTCAATCACCTCTTATTTAAGTTGATGCAGTTCGTGATAATGCTTCAACACTTTTTCCCGGGAACTCCGTGCCAGCGAAATGGCTTCTTCACGGAGATAACGGTCGTCAGGTTTCCAGTTTCGTGTACGTAAACGGTAGGGTAGTAAACCGGAATCGATGTCTTCTGTTTTGCAGAATAACTCATCAACAGGAGGTCGCTGTAGCCACGAATTTCCCAGATTTTGTTCCAGTGCATAATACCAGCGTGAAAAGTTTTCGAGACGCTCATCCTCAAAATAGCCGCTGGGATTTAGTGTCTCAATCAGTTCTCTGAGTGCTGGGTTTTGTTGGAAACGGTCATAATCAACAACGTACAGACTTTCTGAAAGAAACAAAGGTGCTCCGTGCAACAGCAGTCCTTTGGTTTTGAGAGTGTTTCCGGATTGTACTATTTCCAGCCCAACACTTCCTTTTTCTCCATTCATTACCGCATCTTCCACATCTTCTACTGGCTCCACCCTTAATTGTGGATAGGCGGCCATCACAATGCCGCTGTAACGTCCTTTTACAAAAACATGACGGCCATGTCTAGACAATGTCTCAAAATCAATTGGACTGCGCCGACTTCCGCCTTTTTTAGAAATCAGAAAAAAACCTACCATGTCCTGTACCTGACCATCCAGCATTTTATTGTAACTGGTAAGCATGGCTGATCCTGCAACACGAATACTGGTTGGCTTATCCAACTGGTAATTGTACATCCCCCATTTAGTGACATGTGTTGGATCACCTAAATAGTGTTGTGTCATCGAAAGAAGTTCATCAAGCCCTACGACAGTGAAATCAACCTCATCTAATTTAATCAGTGAGGAACCATTATGCGGTTCTTCACCTTCAACACGAATTACTGTATTTCCAATCTTCCACTCATAGCCTAGAAATCCCAAACGATAAGGTCTTAGTTTGCGTTTTCTATCAACTGAAATTGAAAAACAAGATGGGGCTGTTCCGGAAATTTCCTGTAAAAAATTTAGTGCTTCCTGGAGGTTCGGCGTACTCCTGCGCTTGCTGTCGGCTAAAACCTTCGTAATCAGATCAATCTCTTCATTGTTCGCATTCACACTTTTCAGCTTTTGCAAAAAATTATCTAGAGTGCGCCCGGTGCGGGGCACTGCACAAGTTACATTAAAGGCAGGTTTAGGTTTGAGTGATGGTGGCAAGGTTTTTTTCTCCGTGATTAAATTTAAGTTTACTAGGACAAGTATACCATGTATTTGACAGCTATGCTCTTGTTCACAGTATTATAGTTATGATTTTGAATAAATAGTGTTGTTTCACCTGCTACAAATTAATACTGAGACAAAATAAAAGCAAGCTGGGACAGTTGACTTTCACTAATTATTTAACTAACCTACTGCGTACTACGTAAATTTACTAATAGCATAGTTAGAAGTTTGGAGTGATACTCTTACACTTCGTATATTTTGGCTGTTTTTTTATTTAGTCATATCTTTGAGCTAGAAGTAACTCAGTATGCTACCGACAAAATACAAATTCGTCTGTTGAGATCTTAATTTTGAGAAGAGATTTAGTTTGTTTGCTGCACTTAAATCAGCTAACAAGTTGGATATTGACTTAATTAGTCAGGTCAAGTAGCTGGTTCTTTATACGATAGTCTCTACTACCATGAACGGATTGTGCCGTCATGGGGATCGAAATTCTGAAATCTCCCTGGAATTTGGTCTTGGTTATATAATGAGGGAGAGATCCATATATTTGGAGGAATATGAAGAAAATAATTGTCGCCATCGTAGCTCTTTCAGCTATCTCAATGCTGCTGATTTCAGTAGTTAATGCAAAAACAACTTTGCGTCTGTCCAACTGGATTCCGCCCAAGCATCCAATTGCTGCCGATATGATATTTCCTTGGGCCGAAAATGTGGAAAAGGCCACTAACGGTCGAATAAAGGTCAACATCCTCAAAAAAGCACTGGGTAAGCCTCCGGCTGCATATGACTTGGCTAAAGACGGAATTGCAGATATAACCTGGGGCGTACATGGTTATACTCCTGGTCGCTTCGTCTTAACCCAACTTGTTGAGCTGCCTTTTCTGGGAGATGATGCTGAAGCCCTTTCGGTGGCCTACTGGCGTATGCACCAAAAATATCTGGCCTCCGCAAATGAGCATTCAGGTGTTAAACTACTTGGGTTGATGACTCATGGTCCGGGACACATTTACAACTCCAAACGACCGATAAATATGGCGGCTGATTTGGAAGGTCTAAAAATTCGTGTTGGAGGTGGAGTTGTTTCCGATGTTGGAAAAACTCTGAACATTGTTACAATTTTGAAATCTGCTACAAAATCCTACGAAATCCTTTCTCGTGGAGTTGCAGATGGCATTTTTTTTCCAAAGGAATCCATAAAATCTTTCAAAATTAGTAAACTTCTCAAATATGCGACCTACATTCCAGGTGGACTATATAACACCAGTTTCTTTCTTGTTATGAACGAAAAGAAATGGAACAAGTTGAGTGCTCAAGATCAAAAAGCAATTATGAGTGTCTCTGGAGAAGCGTTTGCAAAACTTGCCGGTGCCGGTTGGAACAAAGCCGACCTTGCCGGTTTAGCAGCAATGAAAGCAGCTGGAATGCAGGTCCAAACCGCGAGCAGTGCGATGATGACTGATTTGCGCCAAAAGCTGTCTGGTATTGAAGCAAAAGTTGTTGCACGTGCAAAATCTAAAGGTGTAGATGGTGCGGCAGCCTTGAAAATGCTCCGAGCAGAAGCTGCTGGATATTAAGTTACTGCAGATCGGACAGATATGTCAGAGACCATTGAAACTCAGAAAATGGCTCCACTGACACGCTGGGAACGCGTGCTGGATCAGTTTCTGGGTTTCCTGGCAGCAGTAGTGCTGATGTTAATGATGATTGTCACATTCATTGATGTTTTGGGGCGTTATCTTTTTTTAGCACCGCTTCCCGGGGCATTTGAGTTGACGGAAATCATGATGGCCATGTTGATTTTTGCCGGCTTGCCTTTGGTATGCCGCGCCAATCAGCATGTGACCGTTAATTTAATTCTCAGTCTCCTGTCTCCCAAAATACGTTATGTTCAGCGCCTGATTACTCAAGTCATCATGACTGTAGTATTAGGCGTAATGTCTTGGCGTATGTGGATTAAGGCAGCTGATATGCTGGTCCAAGGTGATGAAACTCAGTATTTGCAACTGCCCATTGCTCCTGTCGCTTTTTTTATGACGGTATTGATGGGAGTCAGCACATTCATTGTCGCAACTCATTTTGTGCGCATTATTCGCAGAAAAGGCTTGTGATGAAAAACACATTCCTTCCCAATTTCTAACCTGATAGAGGCCTCATCGAAATTTGGTTAAGCGGCATCGTCATTTTGATGGTGATCATGTTTGTCGGAGTTCCAATTGCATTTGCAATGGGATTGGTCGGTTTTTTTGGACTAGTCAGCATGATTGAATTGGATCCGGCTTTGGCCATGGTTGCCAGTGTGACTATGGAAACAGGACTGGATTATGGATTGTCAGTGGTCCCGCTCTTTATTTTGATGGGGAATTTTGTCACCCACGCTGGTCTTTCTGACGAATTGTATGCCGCCTCCAACGCCTGGTTGGGGCACAGACGTGGAGGTTTAGCTATGGCTACAGCTTTGGCTTGCGGGGGGTTTAGTGCTGTTTGCGGGAGCTCCTTGGCAACTGCTGCAACTATGACCAAAGTTACCATGCCTTCGATGCGCAAATACGGATATGCAGATTCTTTGGCGACCGGTGTAATTGCTGCTGGTGGAACTCTTGGGATTTTAATCCCTCCGAGTGTGATTCTGGTGATCTACGGAATCATGACTCAGCAGGATATTGGTAAACTGTTTGCGGCTGGAATCATTCCGGGAATTCTTGGTGTACTGGGATACATGGGGGCTGTTTGGGTGGTGACTACAATTAATCCGGAGCTTGGCCCTAAAGCAGAACGGGTTCCTATGCTTCAACGTTTTCGCCTGCTTAAAGGAATTTGGGGGATGGTGCTTTTGTTTGTACTCGTTATTGGAGGTATTTATTTGGGCGTGTTTACTCCAACTGAAGCTGCAGGAATTGGAGCAAGCGGTGCTTTTTTGTTCGCATTGGGGCGCAAACGGATCACCTGGAAAACTCTCTATGTAGTACTTGTGGAATCTGCACAAACTACTGCAATGATCTTTTTTATTTTGATTGGCGCAATTCTCTTTTCTGATTTTGTCAATATCGCGGGAATGCCGGATGATTTAGCAAATTTTGTGGAGACATTAGGTTGGCCTTCTATTGCAGTCCTTTTCGCGATCCTGGGAGTCTATCTTGTTCTTGGAGCAGTACTTGAAAGCCTGTCAATGATTTTACTTACAGTGCCAATTTTCTATCCCATCGTTGAAGGGCTGGGGTTTGATTTAATTTGGTTTGGAGTAATTGTTGTTGTTGTAACAGAAATCAGTTTGATCACACCTCCAATTGGTCTTAATGTATTTGTAATTCGCTCTGTGTTGCCGGAAGTTCCTCTGAAAACTATCTTCAAGGGAATAATTCCATTTTTGATTGCTGATGTGATTCGACTGGCTTTGCTGGTTTTTGTTCCATGGTTTGTACTAGTTCTTCCATCATACATGCCATAGCAATGAAAAATCTATTAATTTAGCTATTACGGCACAAAATACTTAATGTTATAAGTATTACGCAATAAACTAGCATTAATAGTAGTAATTTCCCCTTAATTCGCAAGACAATATCAACGGGAACCTGTTATCATTTTGGAGAACAGAATTTTTGAATATGCAGAATCTATAATTTAAATTCTCCAGAAATATCTATGAAAATACCAGCAGAAATTTTAAAGAGGAGAAAACAATGAATCACAAATCAATAAACCTGCATCCGGTTGAAACCGCAAGTAGGGATGAATTGAGTGCACTGCAATTGGAGCGCATGCGGGGCTCACTGAAAAATGCATATGACAATGTACCGCATTACCGTAAGGCTTTTGAAGAAAATGGTGTGCATCCTGATGATTTAATAAATTTGTCTGATCTTGCCAAATTCCCTTTCACGGTCAAAAACGATTTGCGTGCAAATTATCCATTCGGTATGTTTGCAGTACCAAGGGAAAAATTGGCTCGAATTCATGCCTCAAGTGGAACCACCGGTCAACCGACAGTTGTTGGTTACACCATAAATGATGTTGAGATGTGGGCCGAAGTGATGGCACGTTCTATTTGGGCTGCGGGGGGTCGTCCGGGAGATATTGTACATGTAGCGTACGGTTATGGACTTTTCACTGGAGGGCTGGGAGCACATTATGGTGCAGAAAAACTTGGCTGTACAGTGATTCCTGTTTCAGGCGGAATGACCGAAAGGCAGGTACTGTTGATTCAGGATTTTAAGCCGGACATCATGATGGTTACACCGTCATATCTGCTGGCAGTTGCAGATGAATTTGAAGAACAGGGACTTGACAGTAGAAAATGTTCATTGCGGATAGGTATGTTCGGAGCGGAACCCTGGACGAACTCAATGCGTAAGGAGATTGAAGAAAAATTTAATTTGGATGCAGTAGACCTTTATGGACTTTCCGAAATCATTGGTCCAGGTGTTTCAGGAGAATGTTTCCGTGAGAAAGACGGACTTTATGTCTGGGAAGATCATTTTTATCCGGAAATAATTAACCCTGAAACAGGTGAAGTACTGCCGGATGGTGAACAGGGTGAACTTGTCTTTACTTCTTTGACTAAGGAAGCCTTTCCAATTATTCGCTACCGTACCCGAGACTTAACTCGTCTGTTGGCTGGTGGAAACCGCACAATGCGGAAAATGGAAAAAATTACAGGACGCTCTGACGATATGATGATTATTCGTGGTGTTAATGTTTTTCCTACACAAGTTGAAGAAATTATTCTGACCGATGATCGTCTCTCCCCTAATTTTCAACTGGAACTCACTCGTGAAGACCGGCTCGATGAGATGACAGTTCTCGTTGAAACAAGAGCTGTTGATGTGCCGGAAAAAACTCAAAATGAAATTGCAGATAATTTGCGTCAACAAATCAAAAACAGAATTGGTGTAACGACAAGAATTAATTTATTAGCTGCAGGTGGAGTAGAACGTTCAATGGGCAAAGCCAAAAGAATTGTTGATAAACGTACTCAGTAATAAGCAGGAAAATCTTTTGGGTTATAACTCCTCTGTACGATTTTAAATATTATTGAAAAAAACTCTCATGCAGAAATCTAATTTTGCTAACAATTAAATAACAGGACTGATGAACATAAAAATTCGGCCAATGATGGGGAATGAGGCCATAGCACAGGGTGCATGGGAAGCCGGTGTGCAGGTGGCCTCGGCTTATCCTGGTACTCCAAGTACTGAAATTTTAGAAAATGTTGCCAATTATCCGGAATCAGACATTAAAGCACAATGGGCAACCAATGAAAAAGTGGCTTTTGATGTGGCCAGTGGAGCTTCTTTTGCCGGAGTTCGTTCCTTTGTGGTAATGAAGCATGTGGGCCTGAATGTAGCGTCAGATACTTTGATGTCGCAAACCTACATTGGGATAAATGGTGGCATGGTGATTGTTGTTTGTGACGATCCGGGTATTCACAGTTCACAAAATGAGCAGGATACCCGTATGTACAGCCGTCTGGCCATGGTGCCAACTCTTGAGCCAAGCGATGCACAGGAAGCTTTGGATTTTGTGAAACTCGGTTATGAATTGAGTGAAGAATTTGATACTCCTGTAATTTTAAGAAGCACAACCCGTCTCTCACACACACGAAGTTTGGTTCAGCCTGGCAAACGTACTGAAGCTAAACCGCTGGGGTTTTTGGAAGATCCTAAGAAAAATGTGATGATTCCAGGACATTCACGGCTTCGTCATCCCAAACTGCTGGAAAGAGAAACGAAACTTAAAGCATATTTTGATTCCTCTGAAATCATTCGTTGGGATAAAGGAAGCACTGATTATGGCGTAATCACACTGGGCCCTCCCTATACTTACGTTAAAGAAGTTCTTCCGGAAGCTTCTGTTTTAAAACTGGGTGCGTCTTATCCGCTGCCGGAAAAGCGAATTCGTGAATTTTGTGAATCAGTAAAACAGGTCTTTGTGGTTGAAGAACTGGAGCCTATCGTTGAAAACGAAATGAGGGCAATGGGCTTGGCAGTGGATGGAAAAAAGTATTTTTCCAGACTGGGAGAATTTTCTCCGGAAACAGTTCGTAGCGGTTTTGAAGATGCTGGCATACTAAAAAATAAAAAAAAGAAAGTCTCTCTAAAAATAAATCCTGTTGTCCGGCCACCAGTTTTATGTGCCGGCTGTTCTCATATGAGCAGTTTCATGGTTGCGAATGCAGTGGACGCAAGAGTAGCCGGTGACATCGGTTGTTATACTCTGGCGGCAGTCGAACCACTTAGTGCCATTGATACCACTGTGGCAATGGGCTCCAGCATTGCAAATGCTGTTGGAATGGATAAAGCAGGAACTGAAACAAAACCGATAATTGCAACCATAGGCGATTCAACATTTTTACATTCCGGAATTCCACCCTTGATTGATGCAGTTTATAACAATGCAGATATCACAGTTTTACTGTTGGATAATAAAATCACAGCTATGACCGGAGGACAACATCATCCAGGTACAGGCATAACACTGCGTGGCGAAAAAACCCACAAAGTAGATTATGAAAGCATTGTACGGGCAACTGGAGTTAAATGGGTCAAGACTGTTGATTCTTATGACTTGGGTGCATTGTTGCGTACAGTTCGAGAAGCAATTGCCTTCAAAGGTGTTGCCGTTGTGATTTCTGACCGGCCTTGTGTTTTGGATCCTGTAAGACTCAGAGGTGAACCTTTAGAAGTGATTGCAGAGTCTTGTACAGGCTGCCAGGCTTGTATGAATTTGGGTTGTCCGGCACTTTCATGGAGTGCTGAAATGTTTGAAGGCCACCACAAAATTAAAATTACAGCAAGCAGTTGTATTGGTTGCTCCTTGTGTGCACAAGTTTGTCCAACTGACTGTATTAAACCTGTTATGAAAATGGAATCGTGAAAAACGGCCACTATTTGCAAACAACAAGGCTTCAACTACGTAACAATTTGGGTAAATCCGTGGCTATAAAGGAGTAAATGACAAAAATTCAAGAACGTCCAACAAATGTACTAGTCGTCGGTGTTGGTGGACAGGGAGTGATTCTCGTTTCAAAAGTATTGGCACAATTGTGTTTGTCCAAAGGCCTTCAGGTGAAACAAAGTGAAATTCACGGAATGGCAAAACGCGGTGGTACTGTTTTCAGTCACATTCGTTTTGGTCCCCAAGTTTGGTCTCCAACTATTCCTGCTGGTGAAGTCGATGTCCTGGTGGCTTTAGAATGGGCTGAAGGACTGCGTTGGTTAGAATATTTGAATCCGGATTGTGGAACATTTATTTCGGACACTCAGCACATCGTACCCCCTTTTGCCTGCCGGAACCGTCAACGTGGCTCTGAGGACACTTATGCAAGGGAAACACCTGCGGAAATAATCAAAAAAGTTCCCAATGGTTTTGCTCTTGATGCAGCCGGAATGGCACAGGAGTTAGGCAATGAACGAACGTCCAATACTATTTTGCTGGGCATACTTTCAACTACTTTGGATTTTGAAATTAAAGATTGGGAAGAAACACTAGACTTGTTCGTTCCGCCAAAAACCGTGGAATTAAATCGACAGGCATTTCACATAGGACGACAATGGATTGAAAATGCAATTCGTACTTCAGAAGTAGCACCTGTCTCAGAACTTTATGAACAAAAATTCTTTCCTGAAGAAAAAGGTTTGGTTGAATGGGAATTCATTCCTGAATGGTGTAAGGGCTGTGATATCTGTGTGAAGATGTGTCCGGAACGCTGTCTCAAACTGACTCCGGATCAAAAAGTGGAAATACTGGATATAAATGATTGTACAGGTTGTAGAATTTGTGAATGGCTTTGTCCTGACTTTGCGATTAACATCCGTAAACCTGTATTTATTTCATAAGAATGTTGAAGTGAATTATAAAATTATTTGACAGGAACAAACTGGATAATTTGTAATCTTCCGACGGTTGTGTATTTAATCCATTTCAGCCTGCAATTCTGACTCAAACAAAGCAAATTTTTGTAAGAACACAAGAAAAATATGAGCATTAAATATCAGAATCTACAAGGAAATCATGCCTGTGCATTGGGTGCAATTGCTGCAGGATGCCGGTTTTTTGCTGGCTATCCAATCACTCCTTCTTCTGAAATAGCAGAACGAATGTCTTTGGAACTGCCAAAACATGAAGGCGTTTTCATTCAGATGGAAGATGAAATTGCCTCTATGGGAGCAATTCTCGGTGCTTCGATGGGCGGAGTTAAAGCGATGACTGCTACCAGTGGCCCCGGTTTTTCACTCAAACAGGAAAATATCGGCTATGCGGCAGGTGCAGAAATTCCTTGTGTGATTGCCAATGTGATGCGGGGAGGTCCCAGCACAGGAATGCCTACCCGTCCTGCTCAATCTGATTTAATGCAGGCCCGTTGGGGAAGTCATGGAGGACATCCCTTGATTGTAATTACTCCGGGTTCAGTCAGGGAAATATTTGACGAAACGGTGCGTGCATTCCAATTGTCTGAAAAAATTAGGACACCAGTTATTGTTTTGTATGATGAAGTCTTGGGGCATCTAGTTGAAACATTACCACTATCTGGAGCTGCTCATAAAATAACTGAACGGAAATGGGCGGATGAATCTCCAGAGACTTTCATGCCATATGCTGAAACTACCGATTTGATTCCTCCAATGCCTCGTCCAGGTGACGGCTACCGTACACACACAACAGGCTTAACACATGCTGAAGACGGATTTCCGACGCAAAATCCGGAAACTGTAGTCAAAGCAATGAAGAGAATGCTGGACAAATTTGAGTTGCATCAAAGTGAAATTGAGTCATACGAAACTGTGTGTTGTGAAGATGCTGAAGTTCTGGTAATGACCGTCGGAATCAGTGCCCGCGCTGCAAAACATGCTGTTAAAACTGCTCGTCAAGAAGGAATTAAAGCCGGACTATTTCGCCCGATAACGCTTTGGCCTTTTCCCGAAAAAGCATTTAAAAAAATTATATCAAAGGTTAAAACGGTTGTAGTGCCGGAAATGAATACGGGTCAATTAAGTTTGGAAATGGAGCGGCTTTGTCCCAAAAAGACAAAAATAAAATCCATCAATCGCATTGATGGAGAGGCCATTGCTCCTAAAGAAATTTTAAGTCTTCTTCAATCAGTGGCAAAAAAATAACATGAGTAATAATTTATCTAAAGAATTTAATATCCGTGATTATTTACGGGAAGATTTGATGCCGCATTTTTTATGTCCGGGATGCGGCCACGGTATTGCACTGCGTGCGTTACTTCAGGCAGTACATGAACTTGAAATCTCTAAAGATCAACTAGCAATAGTTTCCGGAATAGGTTGTTCAGGAAGAGTTGGAGCATATATTGATGCCAATACTTTTCATGTAACACATGGTCGACCTCTGGCCTTTGCTACCGGATTGGCTTTAGCGCGTCCGGATTTGGAAGTGGTTGTCATTACTGGTGACGGAGACAGTTTAGCTATTGGCGGCAATCATTTGATTCATGCCTGCCGCAGAAATTTGAAAATGACCTGTATGATGCTTAATAACGAGGTTTACGGTATGACAGGCGGACAAGCTTCACCGACTACCTCACAAACCAGATATACCACTACTTCACCTAAAGGTAGTATCGAACCAGTCTTTGATGCTTGTAAACTTGCAGAAGCTGCCGGTGCAGGATTTGTGGGACGTGAGGTAACTCTGCAAATGCCGTCACTCAAAAATTTGCTTAAAAAATGTCTGCAGTATGACGGTTTTTCCTTTCTGGAAGTAATATCGGATTGTACAGAAATATTTGGACGTAAAAACCAACTTGGTACTTCTCCGGAAATGATTCTCAACCAGAAAAGTTCGATGCGTCCGGATTCGTATGGAAATATTGTTGATGAACCATTTCGGCCCAATTTTATGAAAACTGGAGTGCTGGCTCTGAATGAGCGTCCGGAATACAGTGCTACTTATCGGCAACATGTTGCAAGACAACTAAAATCAAAAGAGAAAAAATGAAGGAAATACAGATTCGTCTCAGCGGCACCGGAGGACAGGGCCTGCAGTTGAGTGCAAAAATGTTGGCCGAATCACTGATACAGGAAGGCTGCCAGATTGCTCAATCTCAAAGTTATGAACCAACTTCACGTGGCGGATTAAGTCGGGCTGATTTGGTGATTGGAGATGAAATTCCTGATTATCCGCTGGTAACTAATTTGAGTGCACTGTTGATCATGGATCAACTGGCTGCACATGCATCTACTGACTTAATACAGCCAGGCGGCCTGGTGATTACCGATTCCAAACGGGTCGAAGATCCTCCCAAAGGAGATTTTAATCTTCATGCATTGCCACTCACGGAAACAGCACTCAAACTTGGCAGTGCAAGGGTTGCCAACATTATTGCTCTTGGAGCAATGATAACTCTGCGTGATATATGTAAACCGGCTGCACTAGAATCTGCTGTACGCAGAAATGCCCCCCGTGCTTTTCTGGAGTTGAACATTGAAGCTCTGAAGACCGGCTTTGAAATGGCCACTAAGCTATCTTGAGATTCAAGCTTAGCTTCCCATAAAATCTAGTAACAAAAAAATAAATTCCCGTTTAACAACTATTTTTACAATAAGTAAAATAATTGTTGACATACCTTGCAAGGCCTAGTATTTTGTATCAGGTATTTAAGTACTTGTTTAAAGACTGATTCCAATGAAGGAGACGCAAATGGGGAAATCCCTGATGCTTGGCAACGAAGCAATCGCTTTGGGTTTGGTAGAGCAGAACTGTAGGATGATCTGTGCTTATCCCGGAACACCCAGTTCCGAGATTATGGCTAGCGTTTTACAACAAAAAAAACGCTTGGATTGTGATCTTCATGCAGAATGGTCCGTCAATGAAAAAGTTGCTTTTGAAGTTGCACTAGGCGGTTCATGGAGCGGTTTACGTTCTGCGGCAATTATGAAGCAAGTTGGTTTGAACGTTGCTTCTGATGCATTTTTCAGTGCGGCCTATCAGGGTGTTAAAGGCGGATTCATCATTATTCCTGCTGATGATCCCGGTCCTTCTTCTTCACAAACAGAGCAAGATTCCCGCTTGATGGCACTGACCGCTAAGGTACCGGTTTTTGATCCTTCAACTCCTCAGGAAGCTCGTGAATTTGTACAATATGCTCTGGAGCTTTCTGAACGGCATGAATTACCGGTAATGCTGCGACCCACTCGTCAGATTTGCCATGCAGTACAGGATATTGATTATCATGAAGATTTCTCCACAGAAATGCCGCAGGTTAAATTTGATAAAGACCCACACCGCTGGGCGGCAACCCCTCGAGACCGGTTTCGACTGCATGTTGAACTCAATCAAAAACTGAAGCAGATTGAAGACGAGTTTGCCGAATCACCTCTCAATTATGTTGAAGCTGGTACAGCAAAAATTGGAATAATTGCTTCAGGAATGGTTTACAACGTGGTTCGTCAAGTTTTAAAAGAATTGAATTATGATGCACCACTGTTGAAAATCGGCACGCCTTTTCCACTTCCGCAAAAAGTAATGAGTGATTTTATTGCTGACTGTGAGCAGGTGCTTGTTTTTGAAGAAACAGATTACTGTATTGAACTGCAAATACCTGATCGCCGCAATGTGCGTGGACGTCTGGACGGAACCATTCCATCTGCCGGTGAATTAACCCCGGACGTGGTGGGAAAGGTGTTAGCCGAATTGTTTTCAAAGGGTAAGGTTCAAGTTGCAACGGACAAGTTGTTTTCAGCAGATAGTGGTTTAGTTGCTGCTATTGCCAAACATCAATCTCCTCCGCGTCCGCCGAGACTTTGCCCGGGATGCTCGCACCGTTCTGCTTTTTACGCCATGAAGCGGGAATTCGGCAAACGGACTTTATATCCAGGAGACATTGGTTGCTATACTTTGGGTACTAATTTGGATGCCGTTGATACTTGTGTTGATATGGGGAGTGGAGCAGACATTGCGTCCGGATTTTATCATGCGCACAAAATGGGTCGCACCGGACGTTCCGGAGGTAAAGAACGTCCGATCATGGTCACCATCGGAGATTCAACATTTTTGCATTCCGGACTACAACCACTGATGAATGCTGTTCACACGGATGCCCGTTTTGTTTTGCTGATTCTCGACAACCGCACCACCGCCATGACCGGCTTTCAGCCGACTCCGGCCAATCCGGAAGAAGCAAACGGAAGTCCAGGTCGTTCTGTTTCATTTCCGGATCTTGTTCGTGCCTGTGGAGTTGAGTTTGTCAGGGAACTGGATCCTTATCAGCATGATGATTTCCGAAATGTTTTGCGGGAAGCTCATGAACATTGTCGAAGTCCGCAAGGGCGTGTTGCAGTGGTGATTGCGGAACGCTCATGCAGTCTTCATGAACCGGAAACAGTAGAGAATCGTCCGGTGCAAATTACCGAAGAATGCGATGGTTGCCGTTATTGTTTGATTGCTTTTGAGTGTCCGGCACTGGTTTTGAGTACAGACGGCAGCAGGGTTGATTTAAACGAAGACTTGTGTGTCGATTGTGGACAGTGCATAGACTCTTGCCACAAAGGATTTATAATTCCAGATCCGGAGGCAGCATGGACATAAAAATAATTCTATGTGGAATTGGCGGACAGGGAGTCGTGTTTTTAAATCGACTGCTGGCACGTGCTGCAATGGATGCAGGTTTTCCGGTGATGTCTTTGGAATCGCATGGTATGAGTCGACGTGGCGGATCTGTTGTTTTACATTTGCGACTGGGAAGTCATGAATCACCGTTGGTCTCACAAGGCGGAGCGGATTTGCTGTTGGCTTTGGATGCTCAGGAAGGTTTACGGAACTTGTCTTTTGTCAAATCCGGAGGCATGGTAATAGTCAATTCAAAGGATGAATTTCCAGCTGAAGTAAGCACTGAACTGAAGCGGTTGAAAATAAAAACTCATAGCATTAATGCAACAGAATTGGCCCGGAAAATGGGAAAAGCAACTGCTGCAAATGTGATTTTAGCAGGATGCACAGTTGCCCTTTCGAATGTTTCACTGACTAAAGAAGCTTTGCAGGAAAGCGTGGCGTTGATGTCACCCAAGGCTGCGAAATTGAATAATAAAGCAATTGAAATTGGATACAACACTTTTTGAGTTTTACCACTCGCCAAAAACAGCATGGGGCTTTTATATTTTTCAAAAAATATTACCGCTGCGTTGCTTTAAGTGCGGGATGGATTTGTTTAAAACTGAAACATGAAAATCTCTGTTTGGAAAACGGGGTTATAACTCTAAAATATGGAACTATGAGACTATGAAACCTTTTGAACATTTTGCTCCGGATTCTGTTGGAGAAGTTCTTGATCTGTTGCAGTCAATACCAAAAGCAAAACTAATTGCCGGAGGAACTGACTTACTTTTGCAAATGAAACAAGGTTCGGCTCAGCCGGATACAGTAATAAGTTTGAAGAATGTGGAGGAGTTGCGGGGATTTGCGACTCGTAAGGCTAGGTTCCGGCTTGGTGCTGGAATGACCTTGCGGGGGATAACGCGATCCCCGGAGCTTAAAAAGCATTTCCCGGGTCTTGTCTATGCAGCAAGTGTTGTGGCTTCTGAGCAAATTCGTTCGCTGGCTACAGTTGGTGGTAATATCTGCAACGCTTCTCCAAGTGCAGATTTAATACCGCCTTTGCTGGCTCTGGATGCTGTGGCACACATTGTCAGTCGTGACGGTCAACGTGATATTCCCTTGGCTGATTTCTTTAAAGGGCCGGGTAAAACCATTTTAAAATCCGGAGAAATTCTATTATCACTTTTTCTTCCTCAACCTTCCGGAAACATGTTTTACAGTAAACACGCACCACGTCAATTCATGGATTTGGCAGTGGTTGGTGTTGCAGTCAGATTACAGAAAAATCAAGGAATGGTCCGTGAAGCCCGTGTTGCCTTAGGTGCAGTTGGACCGACTCCCTTGCGTGCTAAAAAGACTGAAGCATTGTTAACCGGAAAAACATTGACACCAAAACTAATGCTGGAAGCAGGCGAAATGGCGGCTGATGAATGCTCACCTATTGATGACATTCGCGGTTCTGCCTGGTACAGAAAACGGATGATAAAAATTCACGTCAGACGAAATTTGGAGGCTCTTTTATGATTGGTTAAGGAGTGAAAAATCAAAAACAAATCAACTCTACGAATGAACAATTCCGAGGGAAAATGAGAACTGATGAAATCAAACAGTTAGTACAAATCCGCTATGGCGACTTCGCAGAAAGCGGTGGGAATCAGGAATCCTGTTGAATGAGCAAACGGCAGCCAGGTTCTGGCTATGCAATTGATTCTGGATTCTATGGTCAATCAGACCTTGATTCTGTGCCAAAGTCTGCGCTTAATCTTTCCCGTGGCTGCGGTAATCCCACTGGTTTTGCCAAGTTAAAAACAGGTGAAGTGGTCGTGGATTTTGGTTGCGGTGGTGGAATTGATGTGGTTTTGACTTCTATTAAAGTCGGGGAAACCGGCTGTGTTTTTGGAGTCGATTTTACTCCACAAATGATTGAACGGGCCAAACAATCTGTAATTGATGCCGGATTTCATGAAAGAAATATTGAACTCCTTGTTGCCGATTTGACGAAAACGCAACTTGCCGACTGTTTTGCTGATGTTATAATTTCCAACTGTGTCATCAATCTTTGTCCTGACAAAGATGCCGTCTATAAAGAAGCATTTCGGTTACTAAAAACCGGCGGACGGCTGGCTATTTCAGACATTGTTTTCACAAAAGGAATAGACTCACAATTACACCAGCGGTTTCAATCAACTTGGTCAGGATGTTTAGGCGGTGCGATTTCTGAAGAAGATTATTGGCAAACAGTGAAAAGTAGCGGTTTTACAAAAATTAAGATTGTGGCAAAACAGAATCTCACACCTGAAGAACTGGAGGCAATGGCTTGTTGTCCCGGGGACAAATTTACTCCTCCTCCCAGCGAGGAAGATCGTCTGCTAGTCGAAGGAAAAGTGGCCAGTGTTAAGTTTACTGCTTTAAAAAAATTAGAATAAATTGAGTATGAAAAAAATAATTTCCTGCACCATCAACGGTGTCAAACAAGAATTGTATTTGGATACCCGCAAAACCTTGCTCAAAATGTTGCGTGAAGATTTGGAGTTGATGGGGGTGCATTTGGGCTGCGGCGGTGGAGACTGCGGAGCCTGCACGGTGCTTTTGAACGGTGAGCCGGTAACTTCATGTCTGGTGCTGGCGGCGGATTGCGAAGGCTCGGAAATCACCACAGTCGAGGGTGTTCAGCAGGATGACAAACTGCATCCTTTGCAACAAAGCATGGTCGAGAAGGGCGGCATTCAATGCGGATTCTGCACTCCCGGAATGGTGATGAACAGCCTGGCTTTGCTACGGGAAAATCCGCAACCGACCGAGTCCGAAGTTCGGCATGCTCTTTCCGGAAATCTCTGCCGCTGTACCGGATATGCCAAAATCGTAGAGGCGGTGATGGATGTAAAAAATTTAGACAGGATTACAGGATAAACAAGATATGATTCTACAACTTATTCACCTGTCTTCTTGTTTAGTTTAAATTATACAAGACAGCAATGGATATAATTGAAGTTGAATTGAATAATGAATTATTGATTGCGAGGCATATTGAAGATTTTGATTATTGTGACGTTTTTCAATCAACGAGAGAAGTAGTTGGAGAGATTCCTCAACCTAAAGATTGCATGATCGCCTTCTTTAGGTCATTCCCTCCGTTATTAACGAGATTGATTATAACAAGAGAAATTATTGCTAAAAAATTAGGTTTAAAAACTGCGAATGAAATAACAAATGATGAAAGAAATAAATTACTGGATAGATTTGAAGGAAATATTGGAGATAGCATTGCAATTTTTGAGGTTTTAGAAAAAAACGATATTGAATTGTTGACCGGACAAACGGATAGACATTTGGATTTTAATCTATCGTTTATTAGTTATATAAAAAACAATAACTCTATTATAGAACTAGCAACAATAGTAAAATTTCATAATATATTTGGTAAAATATATTTCTTTTTTGTTCGCCCATTCCATAAATTATATATGAAAAAAATTTTAAAAAGGATGACAAAGTATTTAGAAAAAAATAACTGATGTTAATCTCGTAATCCTGTCAAAAAAATATTTGTAAATCTTGTTAAAAAACAAAAAAAGAGAAGTACAATGAAAGAATTTTCCGCAGTCGGCAAACGAATTCCGAAAACGGACGCACCTGACAAAGTAACCGGACGCGCAACTTACGGACAGGACTTTAAGTTGCCCGGAATGTTGCACGGCGCAATTCGGTATTCCGACCACGCGCACGCCCGAATTTTGAATATCGACACTTCCAAAGCCGAAGCCCTCGAAGGCGTGAAATGTGTGGTTACGGCGGATGATGTTCCGGAAACGCGCTTTGGTTTTTACAAAGACAATATGCCGCTCAAAAAAGATGTGGTGCGCAGTCATCGGGACGAAATCGCCGGAGTGGTGGCCGTCAACGAAATGATTGCCCGACAAGCGGTAAAACTGATTAAAATTGAATATGAAATTTTACCTGCCGTTTTCAATGTGGCGGATGCAATGGCGGAAAATGCGCCTTTGATTCAGCCGAATAGGGACAGCAATCATCTGATTACAAACACCTACAATCACGGCGATGTGGAGCAGGGCGAAGCGGAATCGGATGTGGTGGTAGAAGTAACCTGCAAACTGCCGTATGTCAATCATGCAAGCATGGAAACCTGTGTAATTGTGGCTAAGTTTGACCATTCGCAAAACTTGACGCTGTGGAGTACAACACAAATTCCGTTTTTATTGCAAAAAGATTTGGGGGCGGCTTTGGGGATGTCACCAAAAAATATTCGCATTCTTCAACCGACCATCGGCGGAGCGTTTGGACGCGAACTTGATATTTATCCCTATCATCCGATTGCAGCCATCATGGCTAAAAAAGCACAAGTTCCGGTGCGCCTTTGTTTTTCGCGGGAGGAAGAATTTCGGGCGGGGCCGCAACGCCAGCCGGTTGAAGTCACCATCCGCGCCGGAGCAAAAAACAACGGCGATTTGACTTTCCGGGATGTGAGCATGACGCTGGATGTGGGGGCTTATGTTTCGTGGGGTTCGACTACGCCGATGGTGATGATGGAAACCACCGCTTCATTTTATCGTGTTCCGCATGTGCGTTTCAAAGCCGATTGCGTTTATACCAATAATTTAATCACTGGCGCAATGCGTGGTTACGGCAATCCGCAATCTTCGTTTTATGTGGAAAGCGCAATGGATATGTTGGCCGAAAAGCTGGGGATGGACCCGATTCAATTCCGAATTCAAAATGCAAATCAACCGAATACCATCACCGAACAAGGCTTGAAAATTACCAGCTGCGGATTGGAGGATTGCCTCAAAGCTTTGGCGGAACGGGCGGAAACAAAACTTGAACCTGCGGCGCAACCGCATTTGAAGCGCGGACGCGGAGTCGGCGGTACTTTAAATGTAGGCGGAGGCGCGCGGATTTATCGCAGTGACGGCTGTGGCGCAACCGTGAAAGTTGATGATTTCGGCCATGTTTCACTGATTACCGGATCCACTGAAATCGGACAGGGTTCGGAAACCGTATTGGCGCAAATGGTGGCGGAAATACTAAGTGTTCCGGTTGACGATGTGCGCGTCATCAACAGCGATACCGATGTAAAAATGTGGGATGTCGGCGTTCACGCCAGTCGCACAACTTTTATTGCCGGAAACGCCGCTTGTCTTGCCGCAAAAGAAGCACTCGGACAAATCTTTGAAACTGCTTCCGAATTACTCGGCGCGTCTCCGGATTCGCTCAAAGCCGAAAACGGACAAATTATTGCGCCGGACGGAAAATCGGTCAGCTTGAGCAAAGTAGTCCGCAGTCGGCACTTTCGTTCCGGAGGTCAAATGGTTTTCGGGCAGGCGTTCTACGATCCACCCACGGAATTGGTGGACAAGGACAGCTATCACGGCAACATTTCTCCAGCCTATGGTTTTGGAATGCAAATGGCGGATGTCGAAGTCGATACCGAAACCGGACAAGTGCGGGTGTTGAAATTGATTTGCGCCAAAGACATCGGACGCGCCATCAACCCCATGGCCGTCGAAGGCCAAATCGAAGGCGGTGCACAAATGGGTTTGGGCTATGCTTTGAGCGAGGAAGTCGTGATCAAAGAGGGCAAAGTGATGAATCCGAATTTTGTTGATTATCGGCTGTTCACATCTGCCGATATGCCGGAAATTGAAAACATTATGATTGAAAGCAATGATCCGGAAGGGCCGTTCGGTGCAAAAGGAATCGGCGAAATGGGAAGCAGTTGTGTGGCGGCGGCGGTTACAAATGCTATTTACGATGCAGTCGGAGTTCGCTTGACGCAACCGCCGATGACGCCGGAACGAGTTTTAGCGGCTTTGGATACCAAAGCGGCTGGGTGATTTTTGACAGGATTACTGGATTAACAAGAATTTTATGCTTGAGACAACGCAAAGCAAAAACCTGATCTTTCTGTCAAAAAATATCAGGTTTTGGAAATGCCATTGAGAATCATGCTGAAATATGTGTCGATGACTTCTGTAACCGGAATGTCTTTTGCGGGATCGTACCAGCGTGAAAGCCAGTTGCACATGCCGAGAACACCGTAAGCTACAAGTTTGGGGTTTTGTCCGGATTGGAAAGTTCCTTCGGCTTGACCATTACGGATGAGCGCGACCCATAAGTCACTGTATTCTTTCCAGACTTGGCGGAGTGCTTCCATTTCATCGTTGGTTTCGTAAATGTGATGTTCACGCAGAGCAACTGCCATTTCCAGATAATTCGGGTCAAAACGGTCGAGGTGGTTTTCCAAAGCTAAACGTAATTTATCGCGGAAGGTTTGATTTGAGTCGATAATATTTTGCAAGCCGTTGAGTAATTTGCGGCTGGGTTCGAGCGTGATTTCCACCAGAATTGCGGCACGGTCTCGGAAATAATAATATAAGCCTTCGCGCTTAATGCCGACTGCTTCCGCAATGTCTTCAAAGGATGCTCCGGAAACTCCTTTGCGTTCAAAGACTTCGGTGGCCCGGCGGATGATTTCTTCTTTTCTTTTCATTGGAAAGATGAATTTCAATAATTTTACAGTTTATAAAAAGTGTACTTGATTATGGTCTACATGTTCAAGTTTCACTTTTAAAAATCACTATCTTTAGAATAAAATGGATTACAAAAATTACATCAACAAGACCTATGAGCCATTCACCATAGAAGTAGAAAAAGGACGCCTGCGCTTTTTCGCACAAGCAATCGGTGAACAAAATCCGATTTATCAAGAAGAATCTACCGCTCAGGAAGCGGGTTATGAGTCGATTCCTGCTCCACTGACTTTTCCATTTTCAATCACGATGGATGCTGGACAGTCCTTTAATGTGCTGGAAGACATGGGGATCCCCAAAACCAAAGCGGTGCATGGCGAACAGGGCTTCATTTATCATAAACCGATTTGTGCCGATGATGTGGTAACGGGTCAACAAAAAATCGTCGATATTTACGAAAAAAAAGGGGGTGCGCTTTTGTTCATTGTTACCGAAATCAGCTTGAGCAATCAACGCAATGAACCGGTTTGCGATCTGCAATCAACAATTGTGGTTCGGAACGGGTAAATATTTGGGTAGTGGTTATCTTGTAAATGATAACGATTTTCCAATCGTTCCCAAATCATTCCCACGCTCTGCGTGGGAATGCCTAGCGGACGCTCTGCGTCCCATGTTGCACCGCCGGAGCGGTGCTGTCTGCATCCCCACGCAGAGCGTGGGAACGATTAGTAGCAGTTACAAGATAACCACTACCAAAATATGAAGTATTTTGAAACACAGAATTGAAGAAAATAGCATGTCGAAAAAAATAGATTTTGAAACACTAAAGATTGGCGATTCCATTCCGGAATTGGTCAAAGAACCGATCACCCGCACACAACTGGCATTGTTTGCCGGAGCGTCCGGAGATCACAACCCCATCCACCTTGACGATGCGGAAGCTCAAGCCGGAGGGTTGGACGGAGTGATTGCGCACGGAATGCTGAACATGGCGTTTTTAGGACAGGTCCTGACCGAGTGGTTGCCGCAAAGAGCAGTCCGGAGTTTCAGCACCCGCTTTGCGGCCATGGCGTATCCAGGCGATGTCATCACCTGCAAAGGAGTTGTTTCCGGAAAAGTTAAAGAAAAAGGTGAAAATTTACTTGAATTAGATTTGCTTGCAGAAAATCAAAATGGGGAAATTTTGTTGAAGGGTAATGCAACTGTTGCCGTAAAGAGTTAAAATCCGCTTAATCCCGTAATCCTGTCAAAAAAACAAAGCATGAACCTGAAAATCGGCATTGATGTCGGTGGAACATTCACGGACTTTTTTTATGTCCGCAAGGGCCAAGCTCCGGTGATTCACAAAGTCCTTTCAACTCCGGAAGACCCGTCGTTGGCGGTGGTGCGTGGTTTGGAGGAATTGGCGAAAATTGGGGATTCTCCACTTTCTGCGAGTGAGTTCATTGCTTCGATTGAGACGATTGTTCACGGCACAACCGTGACCACCAACACCACTTTGACACGCACCGGAGCCAAGTCCGGATTGATTACCACGCAAGGCGTGCGGGATGCGCTGGAAATGCGGCGGGGAATTCGCGAGGAACAATACAACAACCGTTACACGAATGTTGAGCCGCTGGTGCCGCGTTATTTGCGGATTGGTGTGGAGGGACGTTTGGACCGCAACGGACAGGAAATTACACCTTTGAATTTGGATGAAGTGCGGCAGGCGATTGAGCTGTTCAAAGAAGAAAGCGTGGAAGCGGTTTCGATTTGTTTTATGAACGCTTTTGCCAATCCGGAACACGAACAGCAGGCCGCCGAACTGGTCCGGAAGGAATTGCCGAATGCCTATTTGAGCGTTTCCACTGATTTGTTGCCTTCGATTCGTTTTTATGAGCGCGTCAGCACCACCGCACTCAATTCTTATGTGGGGCCAAAACTAGACTGGTATTTGAATCAGCTTAAAGACCGTTTGCAAAAAGCCGGATTCAGTGGGTTGTTGCTGATTATGCAGTCAAACGGCGGCGTGATGACTCCGGAATTGGCACGGAAAAGCGCGGCGCAAACTTTACTTTCCGGGCCCTCTTCCGGGCCGGGCGCGGGTTTGGTGTATGCTAAAATTCACGGGCAAAGCAAGTGCATTGTGGTCGATATGGGTGGAACCAGTTTTGAAGCGGCCTTGGTGGTGGACAGCCCGATTGTCGCCAATTCCGGAAAAATCGACCGTCATCATCTTGCTTTGCCGATGCTCGACATTCACACCATCGGCGCGGGCGGCGGCTCCATCGGTTGGATTGACAAAGGCGGTTTGCTCCGCATGGGGCCACAAAGCGCGGGAGCTGACCCGGGCCCGGCCTGTTACCAAAAAGCCGGAACGTCCGGTGCGGGCGGACGTTTGCCGACGACCACCGATGCAAACTTGATTCTCGGTTTTTTGAATCCGGATTTTTTCGCGGGAGGGCAAATCCGTTTGGACATGGATGCGGCCAGAAAAGCAGTTGAGGAACATATTGCCAAACCTTTGGGTATGGACATCGAACGAGCGGCGGCGGGAATGTACCGCATTGCCTGCACTAACATGGCGCAGGGAGTGCGTGAAATTTCAATTAAGCGCGGTTTTGATCCCCGTGAATTTCCGTTGGTAGTGGCCGGAGGTGCGGGACCGATTCATTCCTGTTTGATTTGCGATGAACTCGAAATTCCGTTTCAAATTATTCCCCGTGAATCTTCGATTTTGTGCGCTGTCGGTATGTTGATGAGCGACATTAAACACGATTTCATCCGCACTTTTGTTGCGCGTTTGGAAAATCTTGATTGGGAAAAACTGGAAAGTTTGGTCGCCGAAATGGAGGATAACGGAAGACGTTTGTTGAGCGACGAAGGCATTCCGGAAGAACAGCAGGAAAACGTGATTAAATTTGATTGCCGCTACCTCAAGCAATACCACGAGGTTTCGTTTCCGGTTCCCCGTGAAGCATTCCGGATGCGCGACTTGGAGCAAATAATCAAAGCCTTTCATGCGGAACACAACCGGCTTTACGGCTATACTTTGGAGGCGGAGGGCGCGGCCATCGAAATCATCAATGTCCGGGTGCAAGCAATCGGGCAGACCGAAAAACCGCAACCGCACGAAGAAACCACAGGCACTGCCGACCCTTCCGAAGCATTGAAAGGAAAACGGCAAATTTATGTTTTTGAAAATGAAAATTTTGAGGAAATTCCGGTTTTTGACGGACACCGTTTGCGTTCCGGACACCGCATTTCCGGCCCGGCCATGATTGAGCAAATCACTACCGCAATTTTCGTCAGCAAAGCATTCGATTGCCTTTGTGATCCTTACGGTTCTTTGGCGTTGTTTCGCAAAGGTTCTGAAGATTAAACCAGTTCAAAATAACACGAAAATAACATGAGCCAAACTGACCCCATCCTGCTTTCGGTGTATGCGAATACTTTTAAGTCGATTACCGATGAAATGAGTATAGTCGTGGAAAAATCGACACGCTCGCCGATTTTGTGTGAGGCCAAAGATTTTGTTACCGGCCTTTATGATGCACAAGGAAATATGCTGGAACAAACCGAGAATTTGCCGATTTTGGCCTTTTCGTTGGCTCCGGTTTGCCGTTATTTACTGGAATATTTTGGTGATGAAATTTATGAGGGCGATGTCATTTTTCATAATGATGTTTTCAGTTACGGCAATCAAAACAATGATGTGGCAGTTTTTCGGCCTGTTTTTTTTGAAGGCGAACTGGTAGCGTGGACGGCGGTTAAGGGGCATCAGGCGGACATCGGCGGCAATGTTCAGGGTGGCTACAATCCGAATGCCACCGAAGTTTGGCAGGAGGCTTTACGGATTCCTCCGGTCAAGGTTTATGAAAAAGGAAAGTTGCGTCAAGATGTGTGGGATTTTATTTTTGCCAACATTCGTTTGGAAATAGTTCAGCACGACATGAAAGCGCAAATGGGAGCTTGCAAAGTCGGTGAGCGGCGGGTGCTGGAATTGCTGAAAAAATACGGAACGGAAAGCTACGAAAATCACAAATCGGCTTTGTTTGAGGCCACGCAAAAAATGATGGAAGCCGAAATTGCACAAATTCCAAACGGCGTTTATTGTGGCGAAGGGATGGTTTATTTTGATGGCCACCACGAAGGAAGCGAGTTCACCATTCGCGTCAAAATTACGGTGGAGGACAAGAAGGTAGTCTTTGATTATTCCGAAACCGATGCACAAACCAACGGCTTCGTGAACGGCACTTACACTTCCAGCGCGTCGGCAACTTTGCTGACTTTTTTGCAAATGGTCAATCCTGACATTCCGCACAATGAAGGCATGATTCGTCCAATCACAATCAACATTCCGGAAGGCAATTTGCTCAATGCCTCCTATCCGAAAGCAACGACATTCGGCAATCATCTTTGTCCACCGAATGCAGATGCGATTATCCGTGCTTTGTCTGCGGTTATTCCGGAACGGGTAACGGCGGGTTGGAATAATTTATTGTGTTCGCTGACGACCGGCACCGATCCGGAAAAAAATGACCGCTATGTGGACATCGGTTTCATGGGACTCAAAGGCGGTTCCGGAGCCATGCACGGCACAGACGGCTACGACCATATCGGTATGATTGACGCTTCCGGAGGTTTGCTCGATCAGGATTACGAAATGTTTGAACAACAAACCCCGCACCTTTTGCTCAAACACGAATACATCACCGACTCCGCCGGAGCCGGAGAATGGCGCGGTGGTTTGGGCGTGGAAACCGATTTCCGCATCGGTTCCGAAGACACGCAGGTGGTGATTTTCGGTGACGGCGATTTTGAACCGGCTTTCGGTTTGTTTGAAGGTCAAGACAGCATTTTGAACACCATCGAACTGACCTATCCGGACGGGGAAAAAGTTGTCCCCAAAAACAAAGACCTGATTCTCGGTGTTCCCAAAGGCACACACTATCACCAAATCGCCGGCGGCGGCGGCGGATACGGCAATCCGAAAAAACGTGCCCGTGAAAAAATTAAAGCGGAAGTCCGGAACGGAGTTATTTCTCCGGAGGCTGCAAAAACAGATTATGGGGTGGACATTAACAAATAATAAAATTTATGGATTTTAATTTGTCAGAAGAACAAGAACTCGTCCGTGATACTTTTGCCCGTTTCAGCGATGAGCAGATTGCTCCGCAAGCCGGAAAGCTGGACGAGGCGCATCAATTTCCAATGGAGCTTTTCCGGAAGCTCGGCGATTTGGGATTTTTCGCCATGCGTTATCCGGAAGAAGTGGGCGGAGTCGGTGCAGATTTGCAGACCTTTTGTTTGGGGTTGACGGAAATTGCGAGGGGGTCTCTTTCGGTGGCCGGATGTTCCGCGATGCAGTCGCTGATGGGAACCAAATTATTGGAAATGCTAGGCAACCAGGATATTCGGGAACGCTTGCTAAAACCAGCTTTGCGGGGTGAGAAAATCGGCGCAATCTGCATGACGGAACCAAACGCTGGAAGTGATTTGGGAAGCATCGCCACCACTGCAAAAAAAACGGAAAACGGTTATTTGCTCAACGGTCAAAAAAGCTGGGTGACATCTGCACCGGTCGCCGATTTTTTCACTGTTTTTGCCAAAGCTGGAGATGAAAAAAAATTAACTATATTTTTAGTTGAAAAGAATTTTGAAGGAATTTCGGTCGGGCGTTCGATTGAAAAAATGGGGGTTTGGGCTTTGCCGACTTCGGAAGTTACTTTTGTGGAATGTTTTGTTCCGGACAGTCACCGCCTTAGCGAAGAAGGTGACGGCGAAGGGCATTTGCGAAAATTACTGGCGGAAATCCGCATCATCACCGGAGCAATGGCTATCGGCACAGCGCAAGCCGCACTCGCCGAAGCCGTGCGCTACGCTGGAGAACGGCAGCAATTCGGCAAGCCGATCAATCGTTTTCAAGCCGTGCAAATCCGTTTGGCGGAAATGGCAACTGATTTGGAAGCGGCAATTCATTTGGTGCAATATGCAGCATGGCTCCACGACAACGATCGTCCACATCATCAGGAATCCGCAATGGCCAAACTCTTTGCCTCTGAAAGCGCGGCCACTGTTTGTGAAAAAGCGGCACGGGTTTTAGCCTCGTATGGCTATGCAATGGAGTATCCTGTTCAGCGTTATTTGCGAGACATTCGCTTTACTTTAATCGGCGGTGGAACAAGCGATATTCTAAAATTGATTATCGCGAAAGGGCTTTCAATATGAAAAATAAAATAAAAATTTTAATGGCCAAACCCGGACTTGACGGACATGATGTCGGTGCGAAAGTGGTGGTGCAGGGTTTGAAAGCCGCCGGGTTTGAGGTGATTTATTTAGGTTTGCGGCAAACTCCGGAACGGATTGCCGAAGCGGCCAAAGAACACAATGTTGATGTCATCGGGATTTCAGTGCTTTCCGGAGCGCATTTGACGATTTGTAATAAGCTCCGGAATTTGTTGTCGGCAAAGGGACTGAATGATAAATTCTGGATGGTTGGCGGAAACATACCCTTGGCAGATCGGGACAAACTTCGGGACTTGGGCTTTGACGGCGTGTTTCCCACCGGAACTCTTTTGGATGAAATCAGCAACACGATTCGGGAGAAATTACAATGACAATGCGACCTGTGAAAAGAAAAATTGAAGCCGAAAAAAAATCGGAATCTTCCGATAAATCCTCCGTAAAAGTCGCACCGGACGGTCCGGCGGTGATTAACGAATCAGGAATTGAAATCAAATCGGTTTACACTGCCGAAGATGTGGAGCGCACGGGCGGAGTGGACCGCAGTTTGCCCGGTGAACCACCGTTCACACGCGGTATTCATGCGGAAATGTACCGCAAACGTCCATGGACGATGCGTCAATACACCGGATTCGCAAATGCTGCAGATACAAATGAGCGTTTTCAGTATTTGATCAAAAACGGACAAACCGGTTTGAATGTCGCTTTCGATTTGCCGACTCAATGCGGATACGATTCGGATGCTCCGGAAGCTTCCGGAGAAGTCGGACGGGTCGGAATGGCGGTGGATTCGTTGCGTGATTTTGAAATTGCGTTTGAGGGCATTGACCTTGATAAAATTACGGTTTCCTTGACCATCAACGGCTCGGCGGCTATTTTGATTGCCATGTATTTGGCGATGGCGGAAAAACGAAGTTACGATTTGAAAGGACTGCGCGGAACCGCACAAAACGATATTCTCAAAGAATTCATCGGGCGCGGAACCTGGATTTTTCCGGTTGAACCTTCGATGAAATTGGTGGCCGATACGGTGGAATACTGTGCGGCAAATGCGCTAAAATACAGTCCAGTCAGCGTTTGCGGTTATCACATTCGGGAATCCGGAGCAAATCCGGCGCAGGAAATGGGCTATGCATTCTGCATCGCCAAAGCCTACATTGACGATGTTTTGAAACGCGGTTTGGACATTGACGAATTTGCCGGACGGCTTTCGTTTAATTTCAATATTTTCGGAAATTTATTTGAGCAAGTCGCTAAGTTCCGGGCGGCGCGGAGACTTTGGGGGAAAATCATTTTGGAGGACTACGGCGCGAAAAATCCTAAATCCGGTTGGTTACGCATGATTGCCGGGGGAGGCGGTAGCGGTTTGACGATTCAGCAACCGGAAAACAACATTGTGCGAGGAGCCTACTATGCGCTGATCGGTGCGCTTTCAGGTGCACAGACAATGGCTTTGTGCTGTTACGATGAGGCTTACACCATCCCCAGTCCAAAAGCACAGCACATCTCATTACGTACCATGCAGTTGCTTGTTGAAGAAATCGGTTTGGCGGACACGGTGGACCCGTTGGCCGGAAGTTATTATGTGGAAACCCTGACCAATCAAATGGAACAGGAGATGGTCAAGGCGATGAAAGAAGTTAACGCACAGGGCGGAATTGTTCAGGCTGTCGCCGAAGGACGCATTCAGGAACAAGTTTCCATTCAGGCTTACCAACATCAACGCAAATTAGAATCCGGAGAATTTCACAAAGTTGGTGTGAATTGTTATGTCGATGAGGACGAAGAAGCGCCGGATGTCGAATTGCATCCCTACGATGAAAAAGACGCGGAATCACAAATTATCAGCCTCCAGGAAGTCCGCAAAACACGCGACAACAGCCAAGTAGAAAATACCCTCGCCCGTCTGAAAACAGACGCGCAGGTCGATAAAAATGTAATGCCAGCCCTGATTGAAGCAGTCAAGGCTTATGCGACGGTTGGTGAAATGACAAATGTAATGATTGAAGTTTACGGACGTTATCAAGAGCCGATTCGGTTTTAAATATTTGAGGTTATTACAGTCAAATATGGAATTCATATTTATCCGTATATTTGAGTCAGATTTGACTTTAATTGAAAAATGGCTGGTGCAGCCTCATGTGAAAAAGTGGTTTGATAAAAGTGTTTGGGTAAAGGAAATTTCAGAAAACCTGCATTCTGATTGGGTTTGGCAGTTTAGAGCAGATTTGAACTCTACACCAGCAGGATTTGTGCAATGTTACGATACTGCCAAAGCACCTCAAGGGAGTTGGAGCACGCAACCACCGGGGACCTTGGGGATTGATTTCTTTCTTGGTGAGCCTTCTTTACTTGGAAACGGTAACGGAGTGAAACTGGTTAATGATTTTGTTGAATATCTGGAGTGTTCTTTTAATCCAAGACGCATTATTGCGGACCCGGAAATGGAAAATACACGATCACAAAACACGCTCAAAAGCTGTGGCTTCCAAGCTGATCACAATTCTGATTTGTTTATCAAAGATTTCAGAGAGTGATTTACAAACTCATACTCAAAACTGACGAAAGGTGAAAGAACGGTTGCATGATGAGCAATCAACTTCCCTGCCGGGTAACAACACATACTACCAGCCTGCTCGTTGAAATCATAGAGACGCTGGGTGAGATGAAAGCCCTTAAAAGATTATGAAAAAGAACATTACAATCATGGTGTTTGGCGGTTACGGAGGAACAGGAAAAGTGTTTTGTCGGTATCTACTCAAGGAAACCAATGTAAATGTGATCGTTGCCGGCAGGAGACTAGAAAAAGCCGAAGAATTGGCTGACAAATTGAAAAAGGAATTTTCGTCAGATCGGATTTCTGTCCGGTATGTGGATGCTTCAGATATTGAGAGTATGCGCATTGCATTTCAGGGCATAAACTTTGTGCTGGTAGCATCCACCACAACAAGGTGGGCGAAGCAGATTGCTGAAGCAGCACTTGTAGCAAACATTGATTATCTGGATATTTACTTTCAGCAGGATGTTTATCCAGTTTTGGAAAGCATGCAGCAAAAGATAAAAGCTGCAGGAAGAAGCTTCATCACGCAGGCAGGTTTTCATCCAGGATTGCCGGCTGTGTATATTAGAAAAGGAGCGCAGTATTTCGATAGATATGATAAGGCCATCGTAGCTTTTGCAATGAATGCCCGAATTGAAGAATCTGAGTCAGTTTTAGAAATTATTGATTCTATTGCTGATTACAAACCGGAGTTCTTTCAAAATGGAAAATGGAAAATCGGGACATATAAAGATGCCATTATGATCGACTATGGGAAGAGGTTTGGTGTCAAGAGTAGTATGCCGCTGGATATGGTTGAAATCAAAACATTACCGAAAATGTTTAGTTTGCGGGAAACAGGAGTTTTTACGACAGGATTTAACTGGTTTACAGATTATGTTTTGTTCCCTCTGATGATGCTCTCCCATAAGCTCAAAAAAAATTCATTTAGAAATTTCTGGGCAAAACTGCTTGTTTTTGGAATGAACCATTTTTCAAGTGATCAGGAGGGAGTTATGTTTTTACTCAAGGCTGAAGGAGAAAAGAACGGAAAACTGCGAAAAGTCGAAATATTTTCAGAGCACGAAAACGGTTATGATTTTACTGCAATTCCTGTGATTTCATGTTTGCAGCAGTATTTTGATGGTTCTATCCGTAAACCAGGTCTTTGGATGATGGGACACATAGTGGATCCGGATAGATTGTTTAAAGATATGGAAAGAATGAACGTCAAGATACAAACTTTTATAACAGACAGATAAATAGAGTAGTCACAGTGAAAATTTAAAATGAAAAATATTCAATTTAAATATTTACCACTTTTTTGTATTCAGATTTACATTTCACTACATCTTATTGAAGAAGGATATTTCGGTTTTCCAAAGTGGGTGCAAACCAGATGGGGTATCCCAAAATTTGATATGGAAATGTGGTTGTCTCATAATTACTATTTCATATTTTATCTTATACTGGGCTGGTCATTCTACTATGTGAATGAAAAAAAATTGTTATCACTTGGCTTGGGGATATTAGTTTGGGGGTTCTTAAATTTTTTGAATCACGCTGTATTTTCGATCATATTTATAGAATATTCTCCAGGTTTACTTTCCAGCTTTATTTTCTTACTACTGTTCGTTCTTGGCTTGCAGAAACTCAAAGAATTAAAATTATTAAATACAAAACTACTTTTAATGGGAACATTATCCGGAGCCCTTTATTGGATTTTGCCAATAGGATCATTTCTGTTTGTCGATATTATTTTGTTGGGAAAGGGTTAAATTATTATACGAAGAATTGTTTGTTTTTTAATTCTAAATACTTAATCGAGTCAATTATATTTCTACAAGTATCCTAAATCTGTAAGTGTAGTTTTGAGAAAATTTAAATAATTCAGGTAAAATGAAAGGCACAATACTATCTTTTGAACAGGCACTTTCGATGCCGTATGCCACTTTGCGGTTCGTGCACTTGGGGTGGCGGGTTATTCGGATTGAGGCGGCTCCTATCGGTAAGCATTTACCCGGCGATCCTAATCGGTACATCGGTGCAAAGGTCGCGGATGAAACACGGCACAGCTATTTTGTCGCGCCGAATGTTGGCAAGGAATCGATTGCGCTGAATTTGAAAAGTCCGGAAGCACATGAGGCCATCCGGAGAATTATCAAAGAATTGGATGTTGATGTGTTTTGCTGCAACACTCTACCTGGTCGATATGAGCAGTTTGGTATTGATTATGAGACGCTGAGTGCAGTGAAACCGGATTTGATCTGGGCCGGTATTTCGGCAATGGGTCCGGACTATCCCAATATTCCAGGTTATGATCCAATCATGCAGGCCATGGCCGGACACATGGAACTTACCGGTGATCCGGATGGCTCACCCATGCTTTCCGGAATTCCCTTGATTGATCTCAAAGCCGGAGATGAAGTTTATGCCGGAGTTTGTCTGGCTCTGGCAGAGCGGGCAATGAGTGGTAATGGTTCACGGATTGATGTTTCCATGCTGCAGGCCGCCGCTTCCTGGCTGATAACGACTTTGCCTTTAGTCGATATTGATTGCGATCCTTCCGAAATCAGCCGTTCCGGAAATGAACACCGTAAGTTTATACCAACCAATGTTTATCCCTGTTCAGATGGATTCTTGTTGATGGCCATCGGCAGTGACGCACAGTGGCGGCGACTGACGGAAATCTCCCGTTTCCGTTCCATTGCACATGAAAACCGAGTCACCAATAACGGGCGTTTGGCGGATCGAATCCAGCTTCACAAAGACATTGCGGATATTAGCTGCACAGTTTCCAGTTCAGAATTAACTGCAGAACTGGCACAAGCGTCTTTGCCAAACGCACCGATTCTGAATATTACGCAGGTGGGAGAGTTGGAAGCTCTACAGGAGAAGCGCACAACCACCACCACTCCGGGAGGTAAAAAAATTAGAATGCAGCCAATGGCAATTGACATAGAAAACTCACAAACTGAGTTCGACTTTCCGCCAAAATATGCAGAGCAAACCAGGAGTGTGCTGGAAGAGGCAGGATACTCTGCAGATGAAATACTAAAATTGTTGGAAAGTGGCGTAGCGGCAGGTGGCTGACAATGGTAATACGAACCTGTAACAGGAGAAAAAAATGAGTGTGAATGATGAATGCTGTCCTAAATTTAATCCTGATCCTTGGGCAGATCAAGAAATCAACTGGGAAAACAAATTATTTGTCCGTGACAGGGTGAAGAGTATTTTCCATATTCCTTTGAATTTTGGGACGGTCATGACAAGAAATATGTCAAAAATAGAGGCTACCGGAGCCAAAGCAGATGAGCAGCTTTTGCTTTCAGATGAGAATTCTTTGTGGGGTGCTGATGTTTATATTCATGTTACAAAAAATGTTGAGGACGTCAACATGGTAACACTGTCTGGAACTTTCCTGAGTAAGGTTTTTGAAGGCCCCTACAAGGATATCAGTTCCTGGGTCAAAGAGATGAAAGAATATGTGACAAGTAGTAGTAAAGAAATGAAAAAATTATATTTTTACTACACAACCTGTCCAAAATGTGCAAAAAAATATGGCAGGAATTATGTTGTTTTGCTGGCTCAGATTTAAAATTGTTTTTTGAAGATCTGTTAAAAGTATAGTTTGTAAATAATAATTCAAGAAAAGGAAATAAGATGAAAAAGTTAGCAGGAAAAGTTGCCTTGGTCTCAGGATCAGGGCGTGGTATTGGACAGGCAATTGCGTTGAAATTGGCTGAAGAAGGAGCAAGTATTGTGATCAATGATTTAGACAAAGCTCCTGCTGATGAGACTTTGATGAAAATCAATAAACTTGGTGCACAGGCAGCAGTTTGTGTGGGTGATGTGACAGAAGCAGGTTTTGGTGAGCAGTTTGTCAAAACTGCAATGGAAAATTTTGGTGCTCTGGATATCATAATCAATAACGCAGGTTATCCCTGGGACTCGGTGATTCAGAAAATGTCTGACGAGCAGTTTCAAGCCATGCTGGATGTGCACACAGTGGCTCCGTTCCGTATTTTACGGGCTGCAGCCGGTCCAATTCGCGAACTGGCAAAAAAGGAGAAAGCAGAGGGCCAGGCTGTGTACCGTAAAGTAGTCAATGTATCTTCGATTGCTGGACTCTACGGCAATGCCGGACAAATGGCTTATGCAGCCGGAAAAGCTTCGATGGTTGGTATGACTCGTACATTGGCCAAAGAGTGGGGGCGTTATAATGTGAATGTTAACTGTGTTGCTTTTGGTTTGATAGAAACTCGTATGACACAGGCACTTGATGGAGCAGCTGTGACAGCAAACATTGGTGAAAATGAAATCAAGATGGGGATTCGACCGGAAATGATTCAGGCTATGAACCAGATGATTCCACTGGGACGCGGTGGAACTCCGGAAGAAGCTGCAGGAGCGGTTTATCTTCTTTGCACTCCAGAATCGAATTACATCAGCGGGCAGATTTTGCTGGCGAGCGGTGGTTTGATAATGTAGATTGTTGCCAAAAAAGTTGTCTCTTGAACATATTAACTAATACAGCATGAACATTTCAAACTGGATTGAAAAACACGCAGATTTCACTCCTGAAAAACCGGCCATCCGTTTTGTCAAAGATTCAAATGCTGTCTCAGCAGGAATTTCTGCTGCAATTCAGGTTTGGAGTTATTCGCAATTTGAAAACAGAATCCGGAGAATACGCTTTGGATTGCAGCAGAATTTCAAGGTGAAGGCCGGTGACAGGGTCGCATTTTTAGGTTACAACAATCCTGACATGCTGGCACTACTTTTTGCCTGTGCCGGTTTGGGTGCTGTTTTGGTTCCCTTAAACTGGCGTCTGGCAGCAGCAGAACACGCATATATTCTTCAGGACTCTGCAGCAACACTACTTGTTTGCGAAGCAGATTTCCGTGAGAATGCAGAAAGAGCACGTACTCAAAATCCAGCCTGCAAATTAATTGCGTATGATTTTTCTGCTGAAGGCTGGTCAGGATTTGATGACTTGTTAACAGATTCTACTGCGTGTGAAAAAAATTTGGAGATATCTCAGGAAGCTCCAATCCTCATAATTTACACTTCAGGAACAACCGGCCGTCCCAAAGGTGCAGTGTTGACACAGAATGCACTATTTTGGAATGCACTCAACAGTATTCATCTACACGATTTAACCAGCGAGGACCATGTCCTTTCGGTACTACCGCTTTTTCATGTAGGGCCACTGAATATCCAGACAGTACCTGCTTTTTATGTTGGTTCAACAATCACACTCACCGCAAAATTTGACGCTGCCCAAACCTTAGATTTAATTGAAACCGAGCGGCCTTCGCTAATTTTATTGGTACCTGTCACGATGCAGGCAATTTTACAACATCCGAATTGGAAACAAACTAACTGCAGCAGTTTAAGAACAGTGACAACAGGTTCTTCGGTTGTTCCTATAGATTTACTGGAAGGTTTTCATCAACGAAATATTCCGGTGGGACAAGTATATGGTTCAACCGAAACTTGTCCGATTGCCGCTTATTTGTGTGCAGAAGATGCAATTAGTAAAATAGGTTCAACTGGAAAAGCTGCACTCCACTGTGAGCTCCGTGTGGTGGACGAAAATGGAAGAAACGTTACGGTTGGAGAATCCGGGGAGTTGCAGGTGCGTGGACCAAATGTGATGAGTCAATATTGGAATAATCCTGCAGAGACAGAAAAAGTTTTTGTCAACGATTGGTATTCAACTGGAGATGTAGGCTATTTTGATGAAGACGGTTTCCTTTTTATCAATGATCGAAAGCGGGATATCATAATTTCCGGAAGTGAAAATATTTATCCGGCAGAAATTGAAGCAGTTTTGAGAGAGCATGAGGCTATTTTTGATGTTGCAGTTGTGGGAAAAACTGATCCGGAGTGGGGTGAAGTTCCAGTGGCCTATGTGGTCATAATTCCGGAAAGTGAATTGTCTGAAAGTGATATTCTGCTTTATTTGAGCAAATCAATCGCCCGTTTCAAACAACCAAAAGCAGTTTTTTTTCTTGATGCATTACCACGCAACACAATGGGGAAAGTGCTGAAATATGAATTAAGGGAAATTGCTGAAGCTAACAAAAGCAGCAATTAAATTGAAAAACTGAGACATTTAAATATTTTTAATTTCAATCCTCTTTACCCTGCAACATTCTATAATATATTTATAACCGACAGGAAAACTCACCAATCAAAACCTCCAGTATCTTCCGGCAGACAATTCAGTAGTGCTCCCGATTGAATCATTTCTGCAACAGACTCAATAGGATCAGTAAAAGGCATATCGTAATCGAGGTAAGGAACGAGTTCACGAACCTGTTCATAGACTCCTCGTGTGGAGGAACTCAGATCATCCGGTCCGCTTCTTTGGTCAGCACCCTGACACGCACAAATCACTTCAAAGGCCAAAATGTAATAAGCATTGCGCATGATATCCCGAGTGCGCCTGGCAGCAATCAAACCCATTGAGACATGATCCTGGAAATCACCGGTCGTCGGTAAGGTCTGAATGGATAGCGGGACGCAGAGGGAACGCAACTCTGCCATGATGGAGGTGCTGGAAAACTGTCCTCCCATTAAACCCAAGCGCATGCCTGGATCTTCTTTACAGAGAAATGCAGGTAATCCGGCACTGTTCGCAGGGTCAAGCATGCGGTCAGTTCGGCGGTCAGAAAGGTTGCACAAGGTGGTTAACACAATTGACATTTGGTCCATTCCATTGGCCATATATTGTCCGTGAAAGTTGGCATTATGAAAAGCCTCTTGATAATCCACCAAAATCAGGGGATTGTCATTGGTTGAGTTCAGTTCAATTTCTACCGTCTGTTCCACAAACTTCGTGGTATCAATGACTGGGCCAAGGATTTGCGGAGTGGCGCGGATGGAGTAGGCATCTTCAATTTGCTGATCCAATCCCTGTGGTTTTCCCGTGCCGATTTTTTTCAGCCACTCTTCCACTTCTTCATCTTGAACAGCCATCTTACTGTCTGCCAAGGTGGCAAACAAAGCCGCTGCCGCTTTTATTTGACCTGGATGTGGTTTGTTTTCATGGGGAGCAGGATGAAACGGCATCACTTTTCCCCGTAGTGCCTCAATGCTCAATGCAGAAATTAACAAATTACTTTTAATCAATTTTTTTGCATCAGAGATGAGGCAGGAGCCAACTCCGACCATGGCTGAGGTTCCGTTCATCAGAGCCAGACCTTCTTTGCATCCCAAGCGCATGGGTTCAATTCCGGCTTTCTTGAGTGCATCTGCAGCGGGTATGATTTTTCCCTGATATTTTGCCCGCCAATAACCGGTACCAACCATCCCCACAAATGCCAGTGGACCCAGATCTCCACTTGCACCCAGAGATCCTTTTTCCGGAATGCATGGTAAAATTCCGGCATTGTACATGGCAACATATTTTTCATAATTTTCAAAAGCAATCGCCGACGCACCCCGCCCGAGGGAATTGATACGCGCCAGCATTGTGGCACGTACGAAATCATCTTCCAACAGGGGTCCGACATTTGAAGCCACTGAGCGCAACATGTTATTTTGCAGACGCTCCTGATATTCAGGCGGAACCAGCCAATTGACAAAACCACCAACGCCGGTGGTAACTCCATAAATCACCCGTCCTGAGTCCACGAACTCATTTAACAGCTTGCGGGACGCCTTCACTCTGGCTTCAATTTCGGGTGAGATTTCTACTTTCATTTCAGGATTCCGAGCCATTTCGGCAATGGATTCAACGGACACTGTCTTGCCATCAAGTATCATATTCCCTTTAATAATGGATTAAAATTATTTGTAAAACCTTGAAGTACTCTGCAAATAAAAAACGGCAAAAAGTATTGGCTCCTGCATGTGTTAAAAGTGTGATTAAAAAACATACTGTTTGCTCACAACAAATGCGGAGCTGTTTCTGCAACACAAGGTTTCAATAAGGCTAATGTTTGATCAAATATTTCAACAATATAATCAACATTATCATCGTTCATAGGTGTGGAAAGAATGTACATGCCACGACTGCTGGAAAAAATACCCTGGTTGAGTAACTCCAAATGTAAAAGTTGTAAAAGATTTCCGGATGTATTTCCCGCTTGAGCAACATTACCGGCATTTATGATTTTATCTCCTGTCCAGTGAACTCCAATCACGGAGCCGATGCCAGTTACCTGGGCTTGTATTCCGTTCTCGGCAAATGCATTTGAAAATCCACTTATCATTTTATCACCTAGTTTATTCAGTCTTTCAATTGCAACAGTATCGTACAACTCAAGAGTGCTTAAGCCCGCGGCCATTGTTACATGATTGCCGTTAAAAGTACCTGAATGGGAAATAGAATCCGGATGTTCTGGATTAAATAATTCCATAATTTCACGGCTACCTCCAAAAGCTCCAATCGCTAAACCGCCGCCAATAATTTTTCCAAATGCAGTTAAATCTGGACGAACTGCCTTCTTCTTCTGCATTCCTCCGTAATTTAAACGGAAAGTTATCACTTCATCAAAAATCAAGAGGACACCGTATTTATCGGCCAACTCACGTAAGCCCTGCAAATAATTATCTGTAGCAGGCACAACTCCACCGGCTCCCAACATTGGTTCGACAATGATTGCCGCAACAAGTCCAGTATTTGCGGAAAGTACAGATTCCATTGCCTGTAGATCATTGAAAGGTGCAACTAAAACATCGCCCAAAACTGAGGCTGGAACACCACGGCTGTTGAGACGTGAAACGGACGATTTTTCAGGTTCTGCTGTGGCATGAACACTGACTTCTGCAAAATCATGTGTACCGTGATAACCTCCGTCCACCTTGATGATTTTGTCACATCCAGTATGGGCACGGGCGGTCCGCAGGGCAAACATAGTGGCTTCAGTTCCAGAGTTACAATATCGCAGACTTTCGAGTGACGGAATGCGCTCACATAGATGATTTGCCAGCAATATTTGTTCTTCAGAAGGTGCACCGAAAACAAAACCGCGCTCCAGTTTTTGTTGAGTTTGCTGCAGGACTTCAGGATGAGCATGTCCATGAATCAGTGACGAGTAATTATTCAACAAATCGAGATAAACATTTCCATCACAATCTGTAATTTTGCAGCCGGAGCCACGTTCCATATAGAGTGGATGCGGTTTAAAATAAGTTGCAGAGCGGGAATCTCCGCCTGGAAAACAGACTTTAGCCCGCATGTGTTTTAATAGAGACCCCTTACTTCTTTCTGCGTAGCGCTCAAAAATTGAACCTGCCACTTTTTCTGCATCGTAGTTAATCATGATCCTCCTTTGATGATTTTATAATTACAACAAAGATATGATTATTACCAATCAAAGCTTGAATTGCCAACAGGAACTGCATTTAGTAATTTATTAGATTTAAGTAAGTCCGCAATTGCTTCAATATGTGGTGTCAGTGATTCATCGTGATCGAGATAGGGAACTCGTTCACGTACTGTTTTGTAGATTGCGGAAGTTGTTGTGCTCAACTTATTAATACCGCGGAAATCTGCAGCCTGACTACCGCAAATCAACTCAAAAGCTAAAACATAATAACTGTTTCGCAAAATGTCACGGGCGCGTCTTGCAGCTACAAGTCCAAAGGAAACATGATCCTGAAAATCTCCGGTTGAAGTCAGAGTTTGAATGGAAACCGGTGTACACAAAGAACGATTTTCAGCAGTTAAAGATGTCGCACAATATTGTCCTCCCATTAATCCGTGACGTAAGCCCGGATTTTCTTTGCACAAAAACGGAGGCAGTCCGTTGCCGTGAAAAGGGTCGAGGAACCTATCGGTCCTTCTGTCAGCAAGATTGCACATCGTTGTCAAAACAATGGAGAGTTGATCCATGGCATTTGAAACGTATTGTCCATGAAAATTTGCATTATGAAAGGCGTCTCCACGCTCCACCACAACCAGCGGATTGTCATTGGTTGAATTCAATTCAATCTCCAAAGTTTTTTCTGCACTCAGGATTGTATCAATAACAGGGCCCAAAATTTGCGGTGTGGCCCTGATTGAATAAGCATCTTCAATTTGTTGATCCATTCCCTGCGGTTCTCCGCTGCGCAGATTCCTGAGCCAGCTTTCCACTTCTTCATCCTGCACCACCATTTTGCTGTCTTCAAGCGTTGAAAAAATTGTTGCAGCTGCTTTAGCCTGTCCGGGATGGGGTTTGTTTTCATGTGCTGCGGCATGGAAAGGCATGATTTTGCCTTTCAGCGTTTCGATGCTCATGCTGGAAATCAGCAAATAATTTTTGACCAGTTGCTTGGCATCAGCAATCACACATGCAGCAACTCCGGTCATTACAGAGGTTCCGTTGATCAGTGCCAGGCCTTCTTTGTAATCAAGTATCATTGGTTCCAAACCAGCTCGTTTCAGGGCTTCTCCGCCACTCATTTTTTCACCTTTGTATTTAGCCCACCAATGTCCTGTGCCAACCAATGCAATGTATGCTAAGGGACCAAGATCTCCACTTGCTCCAAGAGAACCTTTTTCCGGAATGCAGGGAATAATTCCGGAGTTATACATTGCTACATATTTTTGATAGTTTTCCCACGATATTGCAGAAACTCCGCGACCAAGTGAATTTATCCGGGCCAGCATCGATGCACGTGAATAATCATCATCCAGATAATCACCAACATTGGAAGAAACACCACGCAGGATGTTGTTTTGAAGTTGTTCTGCCAATTCTGCCGGAATCAACCAGTTAACGAAACCACCTACTCCTGTGGTTACACCATAAATAACCCTTCCTGATTCAACAAAACTGTCCAATAATTTTCTGGAAGCTTTGACGCGTTTTTCAATGGTTGAATTGATTTCTACTTTCAATTCATGATTCCGTGCCATTTCGGCAACAGTATTAATAGTTAATGTGTTTCCGTCCAATATCATAGTTGTACACCAAAAGTAAAAATGTGAAGAATTTTGACTGCCTGACGAACAATCATTTGTATCTAAAATATTAACAGTAAAGCTGTGAAGTTGTCTTGCGTAATGAATGACTAAATGTCATCTTTATACAATATTATTGCGTTATTAACCTTAATTAAGATAAATTATGTCTCATGTGCCAGATGAAATAGATTTAAAGATTTTGAAGATTTTACAAAAGGATGGCCGTTTGCCTAATAGTGAATTGGCTCAGCAAGTTTTTCTTTCACCGTCACAGTGTCTGCGACGTCTGCGGCATCTGGAAAAAACCGGTGTCATCAAAAGCTATGCTGCTTTGCTGGATTCACAGGCCATTGGACTGGGAGTTCAAGCCTTTGTATATGTGACACTGGAAAAAAACGGACAAGACGCTGCAGATGCATTTGCGGAAGCAATTCAGAATTGGGAGGAAATTCTGGAATGCTGGGCAGTTACCGGAGAAGAGGATTATTTGTTGCGTGCAATAGCTCCAAATTTAGATGAATTTTCAAATTTTTTGCTCAAGAAATTACTAGGGCTTTCAATGGTAGGTGGAGTACGCTCAAATATCTTATTGCGGGAACTTAAAGACTCAACGATAATGCCTCTGAAACATCTGATTTGAGTGTTTAGCTATAAAAATGGTTTAGCAGGAAAAGCGGATCAAAATGAATTATTCTGCTCTATCCGGTTTTTTGTCTGAAAACCTTTGGAGAAAGTAGTCCTGTTAATAACTATTATAAATAAGTAGGCAGAGATTTTTGTTCTAGAGATTTTCCACAAGAAACACTTCCTGCGCAAGAGTTTCGGCATAGAGGCTTTCTACAATCTCAGCGCGTTGACTCAGCACTGCCATCTGGTTGATGTAACCCTTGTCGGTAGTTTCATTTTTATCGATACGTGGAGGTTCACGAAGTAAAGTGAATCGTTCAAATCGAGTGCTGCTGCCTTTGTGTGTAGAGTTGTGCTGCTGAAAAACATGGCGAAAAAACTCAATGACTTCACTGCATTGCAGAAAATCATTATTATCAGTATTTGCAGTACTGGCCTGTTCGAACTGCTTGCGTAAGATTGGTATGTTGGGAAAAACCATGGCAGCCAGAAAAGCTTTGTTTGGTGCAGCAACGACTACTTCCAACATGGAAGGCTGTCCAAGTGCATTGATACTGTTACGTAATCCACTATTGAAAACCCAGGTTCCAGTATTAAGTTTGAAATCTTCAGAGGTACGGCCGTCAAAAAGTAATCCTGCTTCAGGATTTTGCTGATCAAGAAACTTTCCTCCGTCTTGAGTCTTATAATAACCAGTTTCATCAAAGGCTTTGGTGGTGGCTTCCGGGTTATTGAAATATCCGTTAGTGATGCAGGCACCTTTTACCCTCAGTTCAGTTTTGCCGGATGGATCGGGTGTCATTTTGATTTCAACTCCTGGAATCGGCAGGCCGATCACTCTGGCATCTTCCATGGGCCAATATACAAGAGTTGCATCCGGAGCAGTTTCGGTAGTGCCCCAGCCTGCAAAGAAAGGAATCTCCTCCCCCAGTACTTCACGACTCATTGCTTTTAAACCCGAAAAAGTGGCTTGATCAAGTGCAGCAGCTGCCGTAAATATAAATTTTAGATTTTTGAAAAAAGCCTGCTTCAATTCTTCATCTTCCTGCATTTTAGCATAGAGTGAGGTGTAACCACGAGGTACGCTGAAATAAATGGTGGGTGAAATGTCTTTGATGTTTTCAATGGTCTTTTGCAGTCCAAGCGGAGTTGGATTCCCATTGTCGATATAAAAACTTCCGCCGCACATCAGCATCATGTTGAAAACAAAATTTCCACCAAAAGTATGATTCCATGGTAGCCAATCTATAATTACTTCGTCTTCAGTTAAAAACGGCCACATTTGTCCAATACCGACCTGATTACTGGTCATCATACTGTGAGTGACTTTTACACCTTTCGGCAGGTTGGTGGAACCTGAAGTGAATTGAACTTTAGCCAGAGTCTCGGGATTAACTGCCTTAAAACGAAGCTGAGCTTCAGCAGAAAGCTCTGTTTCTACTGCAAATAAATTTTCAAAGTCTTGAACTCCGGAATGTTTTTGACTGTTGCTAAAAGCAAAAAGTTGTAAGTCTCCTAAATCCCATTGATTAAATTTCGGCATATGCAGATCAGCATCCGACATTATCAGCGCCGAAGCCTTAGAGACGTCAAGGATGTGTTTGATGTGTCCACCGGTTTGGGAACCTGCTGAATAAGCAAAACTGATGGGAGTCACTGCCAGTCCAATCTGCATTACTGCCATCTGCGTCAAAGCAAAATTAATACAGTTTTCGGACAGTATAGCTACTGGACGGGTAGTATCCATTTCCATTGAAATTAGTCGATTGCTGATACGATTGACTTGCGCCAGGGCTTCCGCATGAGTCAGTCCCTTCCAGATGCCTTCTGCATCACGTTCCTGGAAATACTTTTTATTGGGAACACTCTCAGCATTTTTATGAAGCCAACAGCAAATGTTGTCTGGGCATTCAGCCAGTGGAATTTTGTTTTGTAGAATTAAACTACCGTCTTCGTTTTTAGTAATGTTTATTTCAGTTTGCTGCCATTGGTTTATTTTGCTCATCTTTCTCCTTATTGAAAGTAGTATTTTGTGAAAAGCTGAATATTTTTAAATATTAATAAAAAAACTTGCAATTTAGCGAAAATTCGCTAAATTGTATGTATTTTCTTTTAAATCAATAAATATCACCAGTTAAGCGCAGGAATTAAATTTAAATTTTAGTTTTAACTGTGTTGTTTGTATAATATATAGTATTAAAGTACCTGATACAATATAAATTCATATTTAACAATTGTAGCACTAATAAATTAAAAAATGACAGCACTTGCAGGGATAGCTACCGCAGGATTATTCATGGGCGGTTTGGGTTTTAGCCTTGCGGCACTGTTGGCGTATGCCAATCGTAAACTGTATGTAGAGGAAGATCCTCGCATTGACGCAGTTGAAGAAATGCTGCCCCACTCCAATTGTGGTGCCTGTGGTGAACCCGGTTGCCGCTCTTTCGCAGAGGTGTTGGTTAATAAAGAGGCCGAACCCGGAAAATGCACAGTCAACACGGTTGAAATGACTCAGTCTGTTGCGGATTATTTGGGTGTAGACGTGGGAGATCACGATAAACAAGTAGCCCGCTTGGCTTGTGCCGGAGGTAGTCATGTTGCTTATTTTCGTGCAAAATACGAAGGACTCAAGTCCTGTCGTGCCGCAGCTGTTGCCGGAGGCGGAAAGGGCTGTACCTGGGGCTGTCTGGGGTTGGCGGATTGCGAAACTTCATGTGACTTTGATGCAATTCAAATGAACAAATTCGGCTTACCGGTTGTCAATGAAAATTTATGTGTGGCCTGCAGTGATTGTGTGGATTCCTGTCCAAAAGATTTATTCTCGCTTCAACCCGTCAGCCATCAACTATGGGTGGCCTGTAAAAGTTTGGGTTTTGGTGATGAAGTTGAAGCCGACTGCGAAGTTGTCTGCACGGCTTGCGAACGTTGTGCGGTTGATGCACCGGAAGGTCTAATCAAAATCAGGAACAACCTGGCAATCATAGATTATGAAAAAAACGAATTGGCCTCAAAAGTTGCCATTGAACGATGTCCAACAGGTGCAATTGTCTGGTTGAAAAAAGGTGGAGACTCAATCATCAAAGGCACAGGTGCAAAAAAAGTGATCCGCATGGAACCTTTGCCGAGAGTAGCTTGAAATGGAATATTTTGACAATCTCAATAATGTCAGGGATTACATCAAAATGGCAGCCGGCTACGATGGGGCCCAGCTGATTGAAGTATTAAAGTCATTATTACCGGAAAACTCTACTTTGTTGGAACTGGGTATGGGGCCGGGAATTGATTTTGGTTTGTTAGAGGAGTTTTTTCAGGTGACAGGCTCTGACAGCGCAGACGGTTTTGTGAAAATTTATCTGGAAACTCATCCGAACGCAAATGTTCTTGTACTTGATGCAGTTACAATTGAGATAGAAAAAAGTTTTAACGGTGTTTTTAGCAATAAAGTTTTGCAACATCTCAGTCAAACAGGATTGAAACAATCATTTAAACGACAGTCTGAAATATTAAACGATGATGGGGTCTTATTACACTCTTTCTGGTACGGCGACAAAGAAGAAAACCATCATGGATTGAGAACAGTTTATTATACGAAAGCAAGCATTGAGAAATTAGTTCCGGAAGATTTGGAAATTGTGGAATTTGAAAAATATACAGAAATGGAAAAAGACGATTCGTTTTATGTGGTGCTGAAACAAAGGGGTTAAGAGTTTTAATAAAATAACGGAGAAAATAATGTTCAAGAAAAAAGACAAAAAAGAATTCAAATATCCAGGCATTCGCCAGGCAATGGACGGCAATACTGCTGTCATCATGTGCGAGCGTGAATCAAGCGACGCAGCTGGGGCGTATCCAATTACGCCTTCAACACAAATGGGGGAATACTGGGCGGAAGAAACCGCAAAAGGTCATGTCAATATTTCGGAACGACCGTTGATTTTTATTGAGCCAGAAGGTGAACATGCCGCCGCCGGAGTAACTGCCGGCATGGCCATGACAGGTTTACGGGCTACAAATTTTTCTTCCGGACAGGGCATTGCCTACATGCATGAATCACTGTATGCCGCCGTCGGTAAACGCCTGACCTATGTTTTAAATGTGGGTTGCCGGGCGATAACTAAAGCCAGTTTAAATGTGCATTGCGGACATGACGATTATCACTCTGTAGACGATACCGGGTTCTTTCAGGTCTTGGGAAAAAATGCACAGGAAGCTGCCGATTTGAATATCATTGCGCACAAAATTGCCGAACTGACTTTGAATCCAGGAATTGTGGGACAGGATGGATTTTTGACCACACATTTGATTGAACCTCTCCAAGTTCCTGAACGTGAACTGATTCGGGAATTTTTGGGACTTCCCGATGATTTGATCGACACACCGACTCCTGCACAACGATTGCTTTACGGGCCGAAACGCCGCCGGATTCCGGAAATTTGGGATGTCGATAATCCGATGGTTTCCGGAAGTGTACAAAATCAGGATGCTTATATGCAAAGCGTGGCTTCACAACGCCCATTCTTTTTCGACCATTTGGTCGAAATAACCGAACAGTGTATGGATGAATTTTATGAACTCACTGGAAGACGTTACGACCGTATTGGTACTTACAAAACGGACGATGCAGATTACATCATTTTGGGACAAGGAAGTTTAATCGGATCTGCTGAAGCTGTAGCAGATTATTTACGGGAAACCCGCAAAATAAAAGTCGGCGTGGTCAACATGACCATGTTCCGGCCTTTTCCCGGAGATTTATTGGGAAAAGTTTTGCAGGGCCGTAAAGGCGTAGTTGTTTTGGAACGCACCGATCAACCCTTGGCAGAGGATTTGCCCTTGATGCGTGAAATTCGTGCCACCGTCAGCAAGTGTCTTGAAAACGCAGGGTTCAGAAAAAAACGAAACTCAAAAGCAGCTTTGCCCTACCCGACTTATCCGACTTATGACAAACCGCAGGATTCCCCGGCCTTGTATTCCGGATCGTTTGGGTTGGGCAGTCGCGATTTGCAACCTGAAGGCATAATCGGTGCGATTGAAAATATGTTGCCGAATGGTGCAAAGAAAAAATTTTTCTATCTTTCTATTGAATTTATTCGAGAAAATGCTTACACGCCGAAGCAGGAAATTCATCAGGATGACATTTCAGAAGCCTATCCGGAAGTCAAAAATCTCAGCATACACGGCAGTGAGAATCCGAATTTGATGCCAAAAGGATGTATCACGGCGCGCATCCACTCGGTCGGTGGTTGGGGTGCAATAACCACTGGTAAAAATTTGGCGATGACGCTGTTTGATTTGCTGGATTTCGATATTAAAGCCAATCCGAAATATGGTTCGGAAAAGAAAGGTCAACCGACAACTTATTATTTATCGGCAGCTCCGGAACCGATTCGTATTAACTCGGAATACATTTATGTTGATGTTGTTTTGTCGCCCGATCCCAATGTTTTTGAACATTCAAATCCGCTAAACGGTTTGAAAAAAGGTGGACTTTTCATTATTCAAAGTGACCTGGAAATTGCAGATAAAGTGTGGGCTACAATTCCGCTTTATGCACAAAAATTTATTGAAAAAAATGACATCCGAGTTTTTTATGTTGATGCTTTCAAGATTGCACGCGAAGAAGCCAGCGACACTGAGTTACAGTTCCGGATGCAGGGTAATGCTTTTCAAGGGGCATTTTTTGCGGCCTCTCCAGTAATGGAAACCGCAAACTTAAATGAAGAATCACTTTTCAAAGCCATTGAAGATCAATTAAATGCCAAGTTCGGCTCAAAAGGTGTGCGAGTTGTTGAAGATAATTTGCGTGTGGTTCGGCGCGGTTTTGAGGAAATTTGGGAAATTGAAGACCGTACGCCTTTGACTGAACAAACTGGAAAACGACGCGAACCGTTGATGCCGTCCTCACTTTTGCAAATGCCGGTCGGCGAGGACAAACGCTCAGATAGACACCGTTTTTGGGAACAGACCGGCCGCTTTTATGCATCCGGAAAAGGCTCTGACAACTTGGCGGATCCGTTCAGTGCTCTTGGTGTGATTCCGGCTTCAACCGGATTGTTTCGTGATATGACACAAATTCGTTTTGAATATCCTGTATTTAAGCCAGAATTGTGTACTGCCTGCGGAGATTGTTATACAATGTGTCCGGATAGTGCTATTCCAGGATTGGTTAATTCTTTTGCCGAAGTATTTGAAACAACAATTCTGAATGTTGAAAAATCAGGCAAACAAACTAGACACTTACGTCGTGCAGTACGTACTGTAGAGAAAAAATTACGTGCCGATTGCCAAGCCTCAGGTGAAGGCGTAAATGTGAACGAACTGCTGGAACAAGCCATCAACGGAACCATAGCCGAAGCCGGTATTGAATCTTTAGAACAACAGGAAATGGAGCAGGAATTTGAGTGGTTCCGCAAGTCGATGGATGGGTTTAAGTTCGCCATCACTAAGCCTTATTTTTCGACAAAAGAAAAACGGGCAAAAGGCAGCGGTGGGTTATTTTCGATCACCGTCAATCCTTACACCTGCAAAGGCTGTATGGAATGCGTTACAGTTTGTGATGACAAGGCACTTGAAATTGCAAGGCAAACTCCGGAAGCCGTCAAAACACTCCGCAAAGATTGGGACTACTGGAAAAGCCTGCCGACTACTTCTCCGGATTACATTCGTATTGACGATTTGGACGAGAAAATTGGTGCACTCGAAACGCTTTTATTGGATAAGAAAAATTATGATTCAATGAATTGCGGTGATGGAGCCTGCAACGGTTGTGGTGAAAAAACAGTGATTCATTTATTCACCGGAACCGTGACTGCCATGATGCAGTCCAGAGTCAAAAAACAGTTGCAGAAATTGGACGGTTTGATCGAACGTCTGGAAAAACACATTCGACTCAAACTGGCGTCAACACTGGATCTCAGTGACACTGCCGGAATCTCAAATGCGATTTCCGGTCACAAGGACACCGATTTAACTTTATCCGGACTGGCCACTGCTCTGGATTCAAAGAAAGGCGCAACGCCGGTAGATTCGGAATGGCTGCATTGGGTAACACAGTTGTTGTCAAAACTAAAATATTTACGCTGGCAATATACTCACGGCCCCAGTGGAAATGGCCGAAGTGAAATGGGGTTCATCAATGCTACCGGTTGTACTTCAGTTTGGGGTTCAACATTTCCGTTCAATCCATATCCCTTTCCATGGTCCAGTCATCTTTTTCAGGATTCTCCGTCTGTGGCCATGGGCCTGTTTGAAGGTCACATGACAAAAATGGCTGCTGGTTTTAAAAATATCCGTATGGCAGAGTTGGAAGTTGAAGGCATATTCAACAAAGAAGAACATGATAATTTCTTCACTTATTTCAATTGGACAAATTTCAGTGATGAAGAATTCCGTTTGTGTCCTCCAGTTGTAGCTGTTGGTGGAGACGGTGCCATGTACGATATTGGATTTCAAAATTTATCACGAATGTTGATGTCCGGCATGCCGATTAAGGCTTTGGTTCTTGACACTCAGGTTTATTCCAATACCGGAGGACAAGCCTGTACTTCCGGTTTCATTGGCCAAGTTTCGGATATGGCTCCTTTCGGAAAAGTATGGAAAGGCAAAGAGGAAACGCGCAAAGAAATGAGTTTGATCAGCATGGCGCACCGCACAACCTACACTTTGCAAGGCTCCATGTCTCATGTCAGTCATTTGCTGGAAGGTTTCATTGACGGCTTAAATTCACGCCGTCCAGCGTTGTTCAATATTTATGCGGTTTGTCAGCCGGAACACGGCGTAGCTGATGATGTTGCTGAACTGCAAAGCAAATTAGCAGTGGAATCAAGAGCCTATCCGTTATTGCGTTTTGATCCTGATGAAGGCACAACTTGGGAAGAATGCGTTACTTTGGAAGGCAATCCGGCGATGGAGGAAGATTGGCCGTCGTACAGCATTGAGTATGAAAAAGAGGATGCTGGAACGTCCGGCAAGGGTAGCTTAGACAAACTCCAAGTACCGATGACTTTTGCTGATTTTGCTTTAACCGAAGGTCGTTTCCGCAAAAATTTCCGCAAAACTAAACCGGAAAACTGGACTGATGAAATGCTGCCGCTACATGAGTTTCTCGAGTTGGAAGCCGATGACCGGGAGGAACAGGTGCCGTACATTTGGGCCGTGGATAAAAATAAGCACTTGATACGGGTTATTGTTTCAGATGAAATGGTAACGTCAACCGAAGAACGGCGTGATTTTTGGCGTTTGCTCAAATCAGTTGCCGGAGAAGTCGAAACAGTGGATACCGACCAAATCCGGAATCAAGTCCGAACGGAAATGGCGCAAAACTTGTCCAATACCTTGCTTTCATTGTCTACCGGAGGAAATGCAGGAGATTTGGCAACAACTCTTGGTGCTGCAGTCAGCAGTTCTTCTGCTGTTGCAGCAACAGTTGGAAGTACTCTTGAAACTGCAGTCCCAGTTGCTACAGGTGCAGCAGCAGCAAACGGCTACGAACCGGTTTGGATTGAAACACCGGAGTGTACTACCTGCGATGAGTGTGTGGATATAAATCCGAAAATGTTTGCTTATAATGACAAGAAACTGGCCTATGTTGTAGATTCAAAAGCAGGTACTTTTAAAGATATTGTCAAGGCTGCGGAAAAATGTACTGCCAGTTGTATCCATCCAGGAACACCTTTTAATCCTGCAGAGAAGGGTCTTGATAAGCTGCTCAAAAGGGCTGCAAAGTTCCAGTAAATTATGGTCTCAAAAGAAAGCTTATTTGAAAATGAAAAAGGACGTTATTGTAATAGGTGGAGGCATTATCGGTGTTGCTTCGGCATACTATCTGGCTTTGCAGGGCAGGTCCGTGATGTTGATCGAGAAAGATAAAGTTTGTGCCGGTGCATCGCATGGTAATGCCGGTTTGATTGCCAATGGTTTTGCAATTCCGCTGGCTGCACCAGGTGCTGCAATTCAGGGTATAAAAATGATGCTGGATTCAAGCGGTCCGTTTTACATCAAGCCACGTCTGAATCTGGAACTTCTTCGCTGGTTGTGGAAATTTCATAATGCATGTAATGAAAAGCAGATGCAGCGTTCAATCAGAATATTATTAGCTTTGGGACAGGGTAGTTTTGAACTCTTTGATGAACTGCTGGCTACTGAAAAAATAAAATTCGATTACGAACGCAAAGGTCGTTTGATTCTTTTTAGCAGTGAAAAAAGTTTTGCAAGCGGGATGGCAGATGTAAAATTGTTAGCTGAGTTTGGTGTGGAGGCCAGCTTATTGGATGCAGAAGGTGTTCGTCAGTTTGAGCCCAATGTGATGCCGACAGTCAAGCACGGAATCTTCTGTTCTTCTTATGGACATGTTAGTCCGGATCTTTTTACACATAAAATGGCACGCTTGGCAGCAGTGCAGGGGGTAGAGATTAAAACCGCAACTGCCGTTAATGGATTTGAAAAGTCTGCTCAAAAAATTACTACGGTAGTCACTGCAGAAGATTCGTATTCAGCAGATCAGATTGTTTTGGCAGGAGGAGCCTGGTCTCCGGAGATTGTCGGCAGTTTAAAATTGAGACTGCCCATTCAACCTGCAAAGGGCTATAGTCTCACTTACAAATGCCCCCCAAACAGTCCGCAACTGCCCCTATCATTGTCTGAAAGAAAAGTGGCGGTTACACCAATGGGTGAGAAGTTGCGCTTTACCAGTACTTTTGAGTTGGTAGGTTTTGATCCTTCAGTCAATCAACGCCGACTGGAAATGATTCGTAGTTCTGCGCAAGAATACTTATCTGGAATGGATGAATTAGAAGATGAAACAGTCTGGTCCGGATATAGGCCTGCAACTCCAGATGACCTGCCGATTATCGGGCGCAGTGAAAAGTATGAAAATCTAGTTCTGGCGACCGGACACGGTACGTTGGGTATGACGCACAGTTTAATAACGGGTAAGCTGGTTGCACAAATAATGGCCAATGAACAACCGTCAATAGATCTGAAAGCTTTAAGCCCCGAACGATTCTATAATTAAGTTGAACCTGAGATATTAACATGCAGAGTGAATTTCTTTGCAGGAGCAGCAGAGTCCTTTCCTGAAACAGTAAAAAATGCTAAGTTTTTTTGAAAAAACATTCCCGCACGGAGTGCATCCGCCGACGCATAAGTCGAAGACTCAAGCGAAACCTGTTCGCAGACTACCCTTTGCTCCAGAATTAGTTTTGCCGTTGTCTCAGCATTTTGGTAAAGCGTCAACTTCGCTGGTACATGCAGGACAGGAGGTAGTGCGCGGTGAACCACTTGCGAAAGCTGACGGTTTTATGTCCGTACCTCTTCATGCTCCGGCGACCGGAACGGTTGACAGGATTGAGTTGATGCGCACTGCACGTGGTCCAAAAACGGAAGCGATTGTGTTGAAGGTTCATCCGGGTGCAGCTCAGGAGGTACTCTATGATTTGCCGCAAGAAATCAGCAAGATGACTCAGGAAGAACTTGTGGATGCCGTGCAGGAAACCGGAATGGTTGGGCTGGGAGGTGCTTCTTTTCCAACACATGTTAAAATGCGTGTTCCTGAAGAACATCAGGTTGATACTGTTCTGGTAAATGGTTGTGAATGTGAGCCATATTTGACAACCGATCATCGGGTAATGCTGGAACAGCCGGATGATTTGTTGGCCGGAATCCGGATTGCCATGCGTACAGTTGGGGCAAAAAAGGCGGTCATTGGAGTAGAGGACAATAAACTTGATGCAGTAAAGGAAATTCGTGCTGTACTTCCACAAGACGATTCGATCAGTATTCAGACAGTTCCAACTAAATATCCGCAGGGTGCAGAAAAAATGCTGACCAAAGCAATTCTCAACAGAGAAGTTCCATCCGGAGGTTTTCCGTCTGCAATTGGAGTCAGCGTTTTTAATGTGGCAACTTTGGCAGAACTTGGCCGGCTGCTCCCGCATAGTCGTGGACTGATTGAACGGGTCGTTACAGTTACTGGTCCTGGTGTTAAAAAACCTGGAAATTACCTGGTGGCTCTTGGTACACCAATACGTTTTGTGATGGAATATGCTGGTTTCAACGGTGGCGCCGGACAGTTAATTCTTGGTGGACCAATGATGGGACAGACAGCGGCCTCTCTGGATGTACCGATAACAAAAGGCATCGGCGGAATTTTGGTAATGACTGAAGAAGATGCATCTAAGCGTCCACACACTGTTCATCCCTGCATCAAGTGTTCATCCTGCGTCAAAGCCTGTCCGATTCAGCTCAATCCCTCGTATTTGGGAATGCTCGCACACAAACGTGAATATACTGTAATGGCCGACAAATTTAATCTCTTTGATTGTTTTGAATGCGGCAGCTGCAGTTTTGTCTGTCCATCCGGAATTCCGCTGGTGCAATATTTCCGCATCGCAAAAGCTGTTCTCAAGAATTAAAAGATGGAAACCGTAGAAGTACGCACCTCACCTCACGTTCACGGCGCACCAAGTGTAGCGACAATCATGCGCAATGTTGTTTATGCACTTTTGCCAATCTGCATTTTTGCAACTTATCAATTTGGGTTAAGTGCAGTGGCATTGATAATAGTCACGACATTAGCCTGTATTTTTACAGAATCATTTTTTAACCGTATTTCCGGAACCTCCGATTCACTTGGAGATTTTAGTGCAGTCATCACCGGAGTTCTACTGGCATTGACCCTGCCGCCTGGTTTTCCTTTATGGATGGCAGCAGTGGCAGGATTTATTGCAATTGCCTTGGGGAAAAAATTATTTGGTGGTCTGGGTTTCAACGTTTTTAATCCCGCCCTGGTGGGCCGTGCTTTTGTACAGGCAGCGTTTCCGGTAGCAATCACAACTTGGACACCGTCATTGACCGCAGCACGATTTACAGAGTTTATTCCTTCCACACTGACTTTCCCCTTTGCCGTTCCGGCAGCAGTTGATCAGTGGAATGCTCAAGTTGCAGTGGATGCTTTTTCCGGTGCAACCCCCTTGGCATTGAGTAAATTTGAAAACATCCCAACAGATACATTCCTTTTACTATTTGGCACAACCGCCGGATCAGCAGGTGAAACATCAGCCTTATTAATTTTGCTGTGCGGTCTATATCTTATATTTCGTAATATGCTGGACTGGCGTATTCCGGCAGCGGTTCTATTGGGTGCGTTTTTGACAGAAGAGGCTTTCCATTTATTTGATTCAGCAAGATTTCCTGATCCGTGGTTTATGCTTTTTTCCGGAGGTTTGATGCTGGGTGCAATGTTTATGGCTTCAGATATGGTTGGCTCTCCTGTGACACCAGTTGGTGTTTGGATTTTTGGATTATTGATTGGGTTTTTAACAATTATCATCCGACTTTTTGGTGGTCTGAATGAAGGAATCATGTACGCAATTTTGTTGGGAAATGCAGCTTCGCCCCTGATTGATGCAGCAACTCAGCCAAGAGTTTACGGTGTTACTGAAGCCAAAATATTTGGAAAGAAAGTAGACTGATGACGGTTTCTGCTAACAACAACTCTGAATCAAGCGGTCAGCAAAAAAAGAGTGAGACTCCTCCTCCGGTGCAAAATTTACCGTCAAACACAGTGATGATCCGGGCACTGGGTGGAATTGCGACAATTGCCGGAGTTATTATTGTTTTTGTTTTTCAGTTTACCCAGCCTTATATTGCAGAAAATAAACGCAGAGCAATTGAGAAGGCGATTTATCAGGTAGTTCCGGGAGCAGTAAACAGAACAAGTTATCTGTTGAACGAACAGGCATTGATGCTGGAAACAGAATTTAATGAATCAGAAAGCAGTGGATCTTCTACAGTTTCTCAAGTTTCGACTGAAACTATTTACGCAGCTTTTGATGCATCCGGTAAATTAGTTGGTATTGCCATGGAAGCTGCAGCACAGGGCTATCAGGATGTCATTCGAATTTTATACGGCTACTCACCGGAATGCGAATGCATCACCGGAATTTCAATTCTTAAAAGTACTGAAACACCGGGTCTGGGTGATAAAATTGGCACAGATCTAAAATTTCTTGCAAATTTTATTGCACTTGACGCAAAACTTAATCAGGAAAAAACGGCACTGTTGAATCCGATCGAAACAGTCAAACACGGCAGAAAAACTGCAGATTGGCAAATTGACAGTATTTCAGGTGCCACAGTTTCTTCCAATGCCATTGGTAAGATGCTGCGTGAAAGTACTAAAAAAATGCTGCCTCTGTTAATCAAACATCTGCATAAAATAATAAAATCATGACTACAAACACTTCTGCTGCTCACAGTGAAGTTAAATTAAAAAGCCAGCCTGATTCAATGGATACTTTTCTGCGGGGAATCTGGCAGGACAATCCGGTCTTTGTGATGCTGCTGGGCATGTGTCCTGTGCTGGCTGTTACCAACTCAGTTGTCAATGCACTGGCAATGGGGATTGCCTCTTTGTTTGTACTCTTCTGCTCCAATACTTTGGTTGCTCTGCTGCGGAACTTTATTCCAAAACAGGTACGAATTGCCTCCTACATCGTGATCATCGCGACCTTTGTCACAGTGGTAGATTACGTTATCCAGGCCATCAGTCTTGATCTCTACAACGCGCTTGGTGCCTTCATCCAGCTAATTGTTGTAAACTGCATTATTTTGGGACGTGCCGAAGCCTTTGCATCAAAAAACAAAGTTGGTGCAGCCATGCTGGACGCACTTGGGATGGGAATTGGATTTACACTGGCACTGCTCTGTCTGGGAGGTGTTCGTGAAATTTTAGGCAACGGAACATTTTTGGGAATATCTTTGTTTGGCGAAAATTTTCAAGCATGGTCCGTAATGATTTTACCGCCTGGAGGTTTTTTTGTTTTAGGTGCATGGCTACTGTTGTTTAATTGGCTCAAAGAACGCAAAGATATGAAAGCCTTGAGTCCTGATTTGCAATTAGCTGAAACCAAAAACTAATAAGAAAATGTTTAATTTTCAAAACTTAACGAAATAAAAAATGGCTACTGACTCAATGATGTTTGTGTTTTTAAATGCCTGCATCATAAACAATTTTGTACTGAGTTCATTTCTCGGAATTTGTCCTTTCCTGGGAGTATCCGGAAAATTGTCAACAGCCTGGAACATGGGTTTAGCAACTACCTTTGTGATGTTTGTCAGCTCCCTTTGTGCTTACGGCATCAATTTGCTGCTGATTGAATTTCAGCTGGAATTCCTGCGTTTGATTTGTTACATTGCAGTAATTGCTTCGGCAGTACAGTTGGTTGAAATGACACTTAAAAAATTCAGTCCTGTACTGTTTCGTGCACTTGGAATATTTCTACCACTGATTACCACCAATTGTGCAATTTTAGGTTTGGCCCTTTTTCAGACTTTCCGTGAATATAATTTTCTTCAGAGCGTAGCATACAGTTTAGGTGCTGGAGCAGGATTTACACTAGCCCTGATTTTGATGGCTGGTTTGCGGGAGCGTTTGCAACTTTCGGATGTGCCAAATGTCAGTCAGGGTGCAGCGATGAGTTTGATGCTGGCAGGTTTGCTGTCTTTGAGTTTTATGGGATTTGCCGGACTTGGAAATTGAGAAAAAAACGGATCAAGCAATAATCAAAATTAAAAGACCATGTTGAAATATTTGACTGCGATTACAGCTATTTTGTTGATATTGTTGGGATGGATTGTAGTACAGCACATGGCAAGGAGGTTTGCAGAAACTCATCCTGAGTTGGGAGCAAGCAGGGAAGAAGGCTCTGGTTGCGGAAAAAATTGTATGTGTGCTGCCGGAGGAGCATGTACCAGGGAGACTGAGTCTTCAGCTTAAAAGTGAGTCATTAGTCTCCCAGCAAACTTTGATTCAGCCGAGTCTGATTGTACTGAATCCAGTGGTAAAATCTTCCAAAAGCTGCTGTGCCTGGGATCTGTCTTGGAAAAACAAGCCCGTAGCCAGTGCGTCTGTATCCATGCAGTTGGAGCCAATCACCGAAAGTCCATGAAACTTCAGACGTCCGGGACGTGCACTTTGAGGATCAATTAAATGGTGCGACAACAACTCGCCATTTTCTGATCTACGGAACTGTTCATAGTTTCCGGAAGTTGCAACTGCCTGATTCCTCAAATTCAAAACCTGAGAAATTTTTTCAGGTTTATTTGGATCTTTGATTCCAACCCGCCAAGCTTTTGACTCATCTCGTCCTCCGAGTGCCATTAAGTCTCCACCAAAATTAATCAGTGCTTGTTCAATACCGGAATTTTGTAAAACAGCAGCCACTTGATCCACGGCATAGCCTTTAGCAATCCCACCCAAATCCAGTTGCATTTCAGAACTTAAAAAACTCACAGTCTGAGAGTTGGAATTATTTTCGAGTTTGATGTCTTTGAAAAAACTCTGTGATGCCAATAACTCGAGTTGGGATTTTTCCGGAACTGGAGATTCATCTTCCAAGTTCCATAATTTTGAAAGATGTCCAATTGCGGGGTCGAAGCGGCCTTCAGTAACTTTTGACCAATGCAGTGCGCGCTGCAGTACAGCAGCAGTTTCTGCGGAGATGACAACAGCTTCAGTTTGTGCATGTAGATTTATTCGTCCGATGTCACTGTCTGTCTGAAAACGACTCATCAGCATTTCGATCCGCCGTGCTTCAGCAAAAGCCTGATCCAGTAATGCAGTAGCTTTGACAGCATCATCGTGTACGATTTGAATTTCGCCAAATGAACCCATCAACAATTCCGTCCTGCGGAAAATCTGTCGGTTTCGGAAAAGAGTTGGTCCAAATCCAGCTCCGGCGGCAACAAGTACTGCTGCTCCGCCCCATTTTAGCATTGTCCTGCGCGGATATTTAGCTGACAGCCCACTTTTTTGTTCGTTATTTTTCACTAGTATCTCCATCATTGTCGCTGTTTATTCTCTCCGGAAACAGCTTAGAAAAATTGGCCATCCTCTCTGTTTTTTTCCTTCATTCGAACTTAAAATTTTACTCATAAATACAAATACTTTCAAGCTGTTTTTGTGTTTTCTACCAGCAAATAAATGTCTGATTTCTATAATTAATATTTTTCTGAAGATTTTCCCCTTGTAGTTATTTATTATTAGCTTTAATGTGTGACAATTCACAATATGCTCACTAAATTATCTCCTTTTGGGAGGGAATGAAGGTTAAAATGTCTAAAGATGATAAAGAAAAAGTAGAGTTTAATGAACTGCTGAGCCGGCAGGAGTTAAAAGACTCCGAAAACACACAGGAAGAAGCTCAACAAACTGCAGAAGTTGAAGCAGAACGTTCACTGCTTGAAGGAAGCTGGCCTCTGTCATTTGAGGGTGAGGGTGGAGAACTGTTTGGAATATTAATTAAAAATTTATTTTTGAATATCTTGACACTGGGCATCTATTATCCCTGGGCAAAAGCCACGCAGCTACGTTTCTATTACGGTTCTAGCAGAATTCATGATAGTGATTTTCAATTTCATGGAACCGGAGCTGAAATGTTTATTGGTCTTTTAAAGGTATTTGGCGTATTACTGATTCTGGATTTTATCTACGAGGGAATTCTTGCAGGAGTATTTGAAGAGGGGATGCTGTTTTTTATTGGTTTTTTGTATTTTTTAATTTTTATGCTGCTCATGCTGTTTGCTTCAGTTGGTGTGCGACGCTACCGGATGAGTCGCACATCGTGGCGAGGAATTAGGTTTCGTTTTCTGGGAACTTTTAAAGACACAGGAATTCTCATTGTAAAGGGCTGGTTACTGACGTTGCTGAGTTTGGGGTTTTATTATCCATACTATCTTAATCGTTTCCAGGAATATTGGATTTCAACAACAACTTTCGGAAACATAGCCTTTAGTTATGACGGAGAAGGCAAAGAGGTTTTCCGCATCTGGCTCAAAGGGATGCTGTTGACAGTGCTGACTTTTGGACTATATTCGTTCTGGTTGAGAGCAAATCTGCAGCGCTACTTTTGGAGTCACACCAGTTATGCTCAGGCCAGCATAGTTTCCAGGCTCTATGGAGGAAGATGGTTGAAAGAATCACTGATATTTTTGCTGATTATGATTCTTACTTTGGGCATGGGGCGAGCCTGGGCAATAGTCCGCTATAAAAAATTCTATCTGGGAACATTGTGCTTAGAGGGGATAATTGATCTTGCTGCAATAAAACAGGCTGAAGCTAAATTGTCAAATGCAACCGGTGAAGGCATGGCAGATTATTTTGATGTGGAAATGTAGAGATGCCTCAAGTATTTAAGGCACGCTTTTTTGACGGCCGCACTGCAACTCACCAAAACGTGGATGTTCACCTGCAGAGACAGGACGTAAAAATTGAGTTTGAAGACGGTACTTCACGAATTTGGGAAAATGAAAAATTTCGTGTACTGCAGGATCGTTCTCAAGGTCCGCTACGCTTGGAATATGGTGCGTTCCCACCTGAAATACTGGAAGTTGAAGATCCTAAGTTCAGTGAAGGATTTGGAAACAAAATCTCCGGAAAATCTCCGCTTAAATTATGGGGATTGGCTTTGCTGACAGTGTTGTTAGTTCCAGCAACAATCTACTGGGCACTTCCGCTGGCTTCCGGACTGGTCGCAAAATTTGTTCCAGTTTCTATAGAAAAACAGTTGGGACAATATGTGATAAATGAATTGTTTGCAGAGCGTAAAATATGTGAGTCTACTGCAGGAAAACCGGCACTAGAAAAACTGGTTTCACGCCTAACTCCTGCAGACTCTACTTACGAATTTCAGGTAGAGGTAATAGATTCAACATTGGTAAACGCGATTGCTTTTCCTGGAGGTTCTATTTTAATTTTCCGGGGACTGCTTGAAAAAAGCCCTTCTGCGGAAGCCCTGTCAGGAGTACTCGCGCATGAGATGCAGCATGTTCTGCAGCGACATGGAACAGAAAATTTATTGAATCAGGCTGCCTTGTTTGGAGTTTTTAAACTGCTGACAGTAGAAGAGAATGCAATTGCAGAAACTCTTTTTGCAGGTGTTCAGGTACTCTCATTGCTAAAATATACCCGTGCACTGGAACTGGAAGCAGACTCTTCAGCTCTGCAGCTTTTGTCTCAAGCCGAGATTAATCCTGAAGAAATGCTGACCATGTTTAAGGTTTTACAGAATAATTCTTCATCCCTGCCGGATGTCCTTTTAAGCCATCCGGATATGTCTTTCCGACTCCAAAAGTTAAAAGAACTGATTGAACTTGAAGCAGATTATGAAAGCAAACCTGTTCTATCTGCAAAGAGCTGGAAAGATCTGCAGAATATTTGTCAAATTGTAAATTAACGACCAGGCTCACAGGCGTGGAAAGAGCCTGTTTTAGCTCCCCGCAACTTGCTATGAAGTAATAAGTTGTATCGTTCGAATGTTGATTATATTACTCTGACCCTAATTATTATTGAGCCTCAGGTATAATGCCTAATTGATAATTTTAAACCAGAGCAATACACTCTATCGAAATGTGCAATTCCTTGAGTGGTAGACAGACGATTGGAGTTGAGCGTGTTGGTGGATTGTCAGGAAAAAATTCTGAATAAAGCTCATTTAGTTTTGCAAAATTATTTGCATTACAAAGCCAGATTGTAGTTTTCACAACTTTGTCCAAACTGCTTCCAGATGCATCGAGCAATGATGAGAGGTTTTCAAAAGCTTGCCGAGCTTGAGATTCAAAGTCATCAGGTATCTCTCCAGTCCTGTAATCCATGCCGGCCTGTCCTGCTACATAGAGGACATTCCCTGCTCGCACAACATGAGAATAAGTAACACTGGGCGCATTGGTGCTCGAAACATCTGGTATTTCGTGTAATATGCTCATTTTATTATCCTGTATTTATTTCAGCTAACGCTTCAATAAGGGGGCTCCGTAGTTTGGCGGACCCTGCACGCACTTTTTGCGTGCGATCTTGATTGGCTTGTTAGAGCTTTTTCTTGTATACACTCGCTTCTGACACAAAATATTCGCTCTTGTCTACATACTTCCAGTTTCGCTTATCTAAGGTAATTTCTGACATTCCAGATTTTTCACCGGTACCAACATAGATATTTTCATACCCAAGTTGTTTTGCGAGTTTTTCTATTTCTATAATAAGTTGTTCTCCAATTCCTTGCCTTCGATATTCTGGAGCAACAAGTAAACCAGCAAGCCAAGGGAAGAAATCAGGGTATGTTGTTACTGACTCCATCTTTAGGGCAGCAGTACCACAAATATTTCCATCAAAGATAGCAACGACAGCAATTGGTAACTCAGTTCGGTTGGCTGAATTTTTTATATCTGTTTCGGCATCACCTGCTCCTGATGCTCCGTAATATGGTTCCCACTCAGACTCAAAAAGGCCTTTGAGCACGGCTAGTGCTTCTGGATGATCAGCTATTAACTCAATTATTAGTTTATCCATATCTTAAAGCTCTAACACCTAAATCAGTGGTGCGTCTTTTTGCATCCACTGCATTTTTTTGTTATAAAGCAAATTACAGTGTTTCAACTTTAAGTTTAAGTCCAAGAGAATGAATTACTTTTTGAATTGTGTCTAATCTTGGATTGCTATCAGTAGAAAATGTCTTATAAAGGTTTTGTCTACTTACATTTGCTTTTTTTGCAATATCAGTCATACCCTGAGCTTTAGCTACATCACCTAAAGCAGCTTGTAATAATTCAGGACTTCCATCCTCAATTGCAGCATTAATATATTCTTTTATCATTTCTGGGCTATCAAGATACTCGCTTGCATCCCAATTGCTAACTTCAGTTTCCATGTTCATTTACTCCAGTATTTTGCATAGCGTCTTTGCTTTATTTATATCTTTATTTTGTGATGATTTGTCACCACCTATTAGCAAAAAAATAACTTGACCACTTTTTATTGTGTAATAAATACGATAACCACTACCAAAGAAAAAACGTAATTCAAAAAGATTTTCCCCAAGAGATTTATGATCTCCAAAATTTCCTAGAGATACACTTTTAAGTCTTAAAGTTATTCTGGCTTTTATCTTAATATCTTTAAGATTTTAAACCATTTCTGAAATTGTGTTGTCTTTTTTATCTCGTACATCACAACCCAATTGTCGCCAATAAAAGACAGTTTGTCAATGAACTTTATTAAGTAAAAATTTTAAATAGTAAAAAATGGGTATCCATCTAAGGCGGGACAGCCAGTGTTTACAAGGCTTTGAGAGGATTTACCAGAACCTTGGTCTACCGCCAATCTCTGATATGTTGATGCTGGAGAGACAAAATAATCCGCTCTTTTTTGTCCCGCCTTAGATGGATACCCTAAAAAATTATCAACAACTATAATGTTGGTGCGCTTTATAACGTTTGCTATCAGCCGCGCGAGGTACGAGCGTGTGCTGCATGGCATTGTTAGATTTCAACATACCTCACCTTGCTGACTGCTGCTTTTCCTCCGGCCATGAGACTTGAGATAGAGCCATCTTTAACTCGGAGTCTTACAGTAATTACGCTTGGAGAGCCTGGAAACATTAAATGACCCTGTTCAATCAGAAATTCGCGCTTTTCATTCTTTAGTTTGTCATACAAATAGCAAGCAAGTGGCCCCGCTGCCATTCCGGTTGCCGACTCTTCATTGATACCATAACGCGGTGCGAACATGCGAGCACCAGCATCCCGACCTTCTTTGACGGTTTCTGGCGAGAAGGCGTAATATCCAATCAAATCATATTTTTCGCTGATTACAGAAATGAATTTTTTATTCGGGTTGACGAATTTGATGATGTCCGAGTTCCGGAGTGCAATTACCAGAAATGAATTGCCAGTATTGACAACACATGGTTGAGCATCCGCCAAGAGGTCTGATGGTTTGAGGCCAAGCGAATCAAGTACGCAAAGCCGATGCTCTTGACTCAATTCTGTATATCGAGGTGCCAACTGTTCCATGTAGGCATAATCGTCTTCCATAAGAATTTCGCGGCGACCATCAATGGTCTCCTTAGAGGTTTGGTCATTTGGCAGTGCACCGGTCTGACGCAAATAGCCAAACGTTGCGATTGTGGCATGACCACAATGAGCAATCTGACGGGTTGGTGTGAAAAACTCGAGCTTAAAATTCGCTATAGACGATGGTGAGACAAACGCCGTTTCTGAAAGTCCGACGGCTGCGGTGATACGTTGCTTTTCACCTCGGGTGTACTGATGGGCATTGAGTACTACACCAGCAGGGTTGCCTCCGACATTCTCGTCAACGAATGCGTTGACGATCTGGACTTCAACTTTCATATCAATCTCCTTACTTGAAATCTAATGCCGCTCAGCTCGGCATTATCCCAGTTCGTTTCGCGCTAAGCGGAACGAATCGGGATAACGATTGAGTTCACCTGCATTTTGGAGCTCAGCCACTGTTTTTCAAAAGCTTTTTTATTTCACGGTCAAAATCCGATTCTATTTTTTGTACTTTATTAAACTTATCATATTCTACTGATGCTTTTTCCATTGCTTGCTAGTGCGAAATACTGCCCTTTCCAGCCAATACTTTATATTCGTTAAAGGAAAGAAATTTATTTACGCTTTGAGCAAACTCTTCCATTGTAAAAGAAATTCTGTTTTCTATAATGTTTTCTACATAGTCGAAAAAACCGGAAATAGTCCTTTCCAATCTTTTAATTTCTTTTTCCTGAAGATAGTTTTTGGCAATTTTTGCATCCGATTTTAATATTCTGCCATCGGGTGAATTTTTCCAGGTAGTTAATCCCATAAATCCTTTATCGGAATCAGCGCTACTGTGTACAATCTCGGCTGCTGTTTGTCCTGAAATGGCAAAATGAAATTTGTTCTGTATTGTAGCATAAAATTCTTTTGTAATATCTGATTTTGGATCGTAATCTATACTGCATTCAGCAAAAATATCGGTTATTTGCTGATAAATCCTACGTTCACTTGCACGAATGGAACGGACTCTTTCGAGCAATTCCCGAAAATAATCTTTGCCAAAATATCTGCCGTTTTTAAGCCTTTCATCATCAAGTACAAAACCTTTGATCATATACTCTCTTAGTCGCTCTGTTGCCCAAATTCTAAATTTTGTCGCCTGAGATGAGTTTACCCTGTAGCCAACAGATATAATGGTATCAAGGTTGTAATTTTTTGTTTTATACTCTTTACCGTCATCGGCAGTTGTTTCCAAAATGGAAACAACTGATTTTTCTTCTAATTCACCGCTTTCAAATACATTTTTCAAGTGTTTGCTAATAGCAGGTACATTAACGCCAAAAAGCTCTGCCATTCGTTTTTGGGTCAGCCAGATATTCTCATTGAGAAAAAATATCTCAACCTTAATTTTTCCGTCCGGTGTGCTATAAAGCAAAAATTCGGTTAATTCGTTTTTTATTGTTAGTTTTTTTTCCTTAGCCATTTATTATCAATTTTCTTCAAAGTAATCAGAGTCAATTGTCTTAACATGATAGGTGTTTACCGTCGATAGGCCGATACTATGTTCAATCATCAAGTTTGCAAGACGATCTCCATCAATCAGGATAATTTTGTACTCTACTTGTTCGACAAACTCGTAAACACTTTTTGGAAAACTCGAAGTTGTAATAAATATCCCTTTTTTCGCCTTCTTAGATGCAAGTGCCCCCGTAAAATCACGAATTTCTTTTACAGGAACAGAGTTTTCCCACCTTTTTGCTTGGAGATATATAATATCAAGGCCGAGCTTATCTTCATTAATTATTCCGTCGATTCCCCCGTCCCCTGATTTCCCCATTGCTTGTCCCGCTTCTTTTCTTGAACCTCCGTAACCCATTGTTATAAGCAAATCTACAACAAGTCTTTCAAAAAATTCCGGGGAGCATGATTTTACAATATCGAGTAATTCTTTAGATAATTCGGAATGAAGTATTTGGTAAGCGTACTCAAGGGATTCTTCTGGCGTTTGGTCAGCGTTATCGACAATGTGAGGTTGCAATAAACTCCCATTGTCTTTTTTATCTTTCTTTATTGACTGAAACTCTACAAAATCATCATATCGTGTTAAGAATTTAGAAGTTATTTCATTTGGATTTTCTTTCAGAAGTGATAGCCCTTTGTCACTAATTCTAAAATGGGCTCTTTTAGGGGAAGTTAGTAGCCCTGCCTTTTTTAAATAAGTTCTTGCCCAGCCCACTCTGTTTCTGAAAACAGGTTGTCGTCCACTTGGCAAAAATTCTCTCAGTTCATCGTCAGTCAATTTGAATTGCTCTGCCAAGGCATCATGAGTTTCACTCAGTCCATGTTCTTTACCGTCTTCTAAATACTTAAGGAATGGCAACATTATTTCTTGATATTTTGGAATCATTTCATCTCCTCATTTGACACATAACGCCTTGCATCAATTGCCGCAGCGTAGCGGAGGTCAATTGGATGCTTTTGTTAGCTGCTTGTTTAGTTTATTGATACTTCTAGTTTTTTACCCAGTACCATAGCAAATTTTTCAAGAGTAGATAACTTAATATCCTGAGCATGGTTTTCTATCCGTGAAATTGCGGATTTCTTAGTATGAAGTTGCTTTGCCATTTCTTCTTGGGTAAAGCCTGATGTTTCTCTTATTTGTTTTAGCATGGCTCCAATTTTAAAAGCTTCATAGCCTTCCTCAAACCCTTCCTTGAACTCAAAGTCTTCTTTTTTTCTTTGACTGATATATTTTTGTAAATCACTCATGTTAGTAGTTTCCTCTTAAGGTAATCTTTTTTTCGAGCTTCTGCTATCTTGATTTCTTTCCTTGGGGTTTTCTGCGTTTTCTTTTGAAAAGCATGATTTAAGATAACAATATCCTTACCATCAAGAAAGCCAAGCAAGCGGAATATGTTGCTTCCTGCCTGCACTCGTACTTCCCATAAATCATCTGTATTAACAAGTTTCTTAAAATATTGTCTAGGAACAATATTCATTTCTTCAACTAGCTGGAGAACCCAAGCAACTTTTTGAGCCTGTTGCCATGAAAGTGAATCCAGAAATTCTTCGATAGGACAGTTATTTGATTCAGTACGATAAAAATGGATTTCTCTCATATCAATAAGGTTAACATATAAGTTAACTTTTGGCTATGCTATTTTGGTGCTTATTGCAGCTAACGCAAAACTAACTGTTTTTTGACCGAAGCGACGAAGGAGAGCAGGAAAAAAATACAGTTGAGTGCATTGTTAGGCATTTAATCAAGTTGATTCTTCATTTTTGGGCAGCGAAATCCCCATTGCCTGGGCCCGCTTTTTCCACATGCGCCGAGCGTATTGTTGCATGTCAGCTGTCTTATCGCTTTCGTCCATTATCTCCAGCCCAAGCAGGGTTTCCAGGATATCTTCCATGGTGATAATACCCTCCATGCCTCCGTATTCATCGATAATTACCATGATGTGCGTGCGCAGGTGTAGCACTTCATCAAATGCATCAGATAATAAGGTTTTGGATGATAATGTATGCAGATCACGTCGATAGTTTTCCAGGGTGTTGTCCGTATTGCCGCGTGCCTGTGCCAGTAACAGATCATTCTTTAGCACAAAGCCGGTTAACAATTCGTCGTTTTCGACATAAACTGGAATGCGTGAGAAGCGAGAGTCATAGTGTTTATCGAAATACTCGTAAACCGTCAGCGATTCGGGTAATGAAAACACAACCGGGCGCGGCGTCATCACATCAGTGACCTTTGTTTCGTGCAGCAGGAACATGTTTTTCAGGATGCGTGATTCTTGCTCTTCCAGTTGACCTTCCTGCTCGCCGAGTTCGGCCATAGCGGCAAACTCCTTGCGGCTGAAGCCTTCAATTATCATACCTCGAGAAAGACTGCGCGTTAGTAACTCAGACAGCATTACAAATGGGTACAGGATCCATACCAAGAACTTGAGCCAAGACGCCGTTATCCCTGACAGCACACGCCAGTAAGTTGCGCCCAGTGTTTTAGGGATAATCTCCGAAAATATTAGGATCATCAGCGTCAGAATTGCAGAAATCAGTCCTACCCATTTGCTACCAAACACTTCGGCTGCTTGCGCTCCAGCGCCAACAGCGCCTACCGTGTGTGCTATAGTGTTAAGCGTCAGGATCGCAGCCAACGGCTTGTTGATATCCCCCTTGAGCTCACGCAGCAGTGTACCAGAGCTTTTGCCTTCCTGTTCAAGTACGCTAATATGAGCCGTAGTAACACTCAGCAGTACGGCTTCTGAAATTGAACATATAAATGAAAAGAGTAAGGCGATGGTCACATAAACGATGAGTAAAGTCATGCTGGCAAGATAATTGATAGTGTAAAGAGAACGGATCTATTAATAGAATTGGTTATCTAATGCCGAGCTGAGCGGCGAAATGACCTGATAATCGACTCCGGCGGAGGCGAATTATCAGGTTGTTTTGTCCTCTCTAGCGTATTGTTATCGCATAGTGTAGCGAAGCGAAACGGTGCGATGACAATTCGCTGGAGTGGAGTACCGCTCAGCTCGGCATTATCCCAGTTCGTTTCGCGCTAAGCGGAACGAACTGGGATAACGCCTAGAATGAGAGGTTTTGTGGGAACAAAGCGAGGAACGAGCGGCGGCCCCACGAAATCCTTCTCCATTCTTTTGTTGGCTTAAATTTTCTGTAAGTTGAGTTAACCACAACCATGATGTTGTTTCCAAATTTCAGAATCATGTCCTTCTGGTGGAGTACAATCTTTTGAAGAGTAGCCTCGTAGTTGATTATACAATATGATTTGTCTTTGACTGAGTATTTGAATCATTTGTAAGTGTGCTTTCAAATGCACAAAACGAAGCTGTCCATAAATCTTAGCACTTTTCTTGAGTTTGATTTGAAGACTCTCTTTTGAAATAGACTGGTTGCCAAACTCCTCATTCATTTGTTTTTCAACCTCAATTATCTGCCTTCCCAATTTGATAGATTCTATTTTCATTTCATTGAATATGCCTTCTATCTGAATTTTCTGACTCTCGGTGAGGTTCATTTTTTCTGATAGATCCAATACATGCCTTGGTCCGGGATAACCGTTTAACTCTCCAAGTTTTGCCATACCGCCGAAAGGAGTACCAAGTCCTTCAAGTAATCCCTTCACATCATCCGGTGAAAGAGATTTAATCTCCCATTTTTCCTGTCCAATATATGGTGATTCAGTATTATGTGAATTCTCTTCATGAGTATGAATTTTTGTTTGATGATTTGAACAACCTCCAATGATCAACACAAGCAAAAATAAACAACTTATTATTTTCATGATAATTCCTTGAAATGAATCTGGTTCTTAATACTGTTTTGATTTGTATCCTATTGCTTGTTTCCGTTGTAAATGTTAGTGGCTAAAGCTTCATCTGATGATTCAGCACTAGCGTACATTTTTTTAATAAGAGGAGTGCAGTGTCTCGTTCCTCATGAAGTAGTTGAATCTTCGATCTGCTCAACGGTAACCACTCACCGTATAAAGTCGTAATCCATAGAATCGGCCAGATTTTTTTTCAGCAGGAAATAAGCAGAGATACCTGAAATGATATACGATAGCGCAGCTGCGCCAAAAATTCCTTTCAAGCCAATTAATTCAGTGCCTAAATACGCTAAAGGGATATATAAGGCAAATGTTTGAATCAGCATTAATATGGAAGAGTGTAGTGGTTTGTTTAAAACGTTTAGAATGGTGGAAACGAGTTTAAGTACTCCTTGGAACCCATAACCTAGAGGAACAATCCAGAAGTAGATTATTACTGTGGAAATGACCTCCGGATCACTACTAAAAATCGAAGCTAAATATTTCCCAGTGATCGCCAAGATTATTAATACCGCCAAGCCCCAACCAATAGAAAACAGTTGGCTGTATTTTATGCTTAACTCGACTCTATCGAATTTTTTTGCTCCCAAATTCTGGCCAACAAAAGGACTAAGGGCGGAACCCAGTGCCATAAGGAGCATTAGGGCAAATCCCTCAATACGGCTTGCCACTCCAAAAGCGGCTACTGCGGCAGAGCCATAAAACGCAATCAATTTAGTAATCAGACCTGAAGCAACAGAGGTGAGCATATTGGTTCCGGCCATAGGAATCCCAATATAAAGAACCTGCTTCCAGGAGTGTAACATTTCCTTAAGTTTAGGAATGGTAAAGCTAATCAAGCGCTCTCTATAATAAAGAATCCATAATGCCACGAGAAGAGTTATCGTTCGTGCACAAACAGTAGCAATTGCTGCACCTTCGAGCTCTAACTTGGGAAATGGCCCAAGTCCAAAGATCAAAAGAGGGTCTAATATAATATTTGTAACAGCAGCGATCAACATTACATTGCTTGGTGTTTTTGTATCCCCTGTCGCTCGAATCACATTATTTCCCACCATAGGAATAACAATAGCGATCATTCCCGCATACCATATTGTCATATATTCTCTAATTAACTGGAGGACTTCCTCGTTAGCTCCAAGAAATCGAAAAACGGGATCAATCGTTAGTATTCCAGTGACAACAAAGACCATGACTACCAATAATGATAAGATCAGGCTATCAGTGGTCAACCGTTTTACTTTTTGTTGATTTCCTTCTCCGATAGCACGTGAGACCAAGGCCGATGTTCCAATCCCCATTCCCATTGCGATACTGCCAACAATCATAATGACGGGAAAGGTGAAACTCATTGCTGCCAACTCATTTTTTCCAAGTTGCCCGACAAAGTAAGTATCAGCCAGATTAAAAACAACCATACCGAGCATTCCTAGAACCATTGGAATAGTAAGATCAACCAGTGTTTTTCCGACGGTACCTTTAGTCAAAAGTGCTTTTTGAGAAGCTCTCATTGGTATTCTTCTAGTGAAAAATTATGTTCCGGAAGTTTCCAAGATCACAGAAAAATTTAACTGAAGTACAAGTTTGTATTAGAAGCCAAC
>JACNJW010000049.1 GCA_014382365.1 SAR324 cluster bacterium | reverse complement strand
CATAGTATTTGTTACCGATTGGAAATGTTAAACCGGCTGGCATGTGGATAAAAATATCCCAGATGTAATCCGGACGTCCTGCTTCCAGAACCAGCACTTTGTGAGAAGGATCAGCGCTCAAGCGGTTGGCCAGAGCACATCCGGCCGATCCTCCACCGATAATGATAGTATCGTATTGTTTTTTTGGCATTTATGAACTTTGTTTAATCAAGATAATTATTTAAGATTGCTTGGCAAATAGTTGTCATTCCTGCGAAAGCGGGAATCCAGGTACTTGATAGTATCTGAAATGCTTGTCCTCGACCTGATCGGAGAATGACAAACATAGGTGTTATCATGACTTTTTACTAGGACATCAAAATTAATATTCTTTCAACTGTTTACGAAAAAGGCTGCCACAGTTTTCCGGACAATCGTTTATTCCGGCCAAACGTAGTAAATGCCAGGCCAGAGCATGATTACTTGAAGTAACAGCTTTTCCTAATCTTTCTTCTGCAGTTTCAATAATTTCTGCTACACGCAAATTAGTACAAGAAACAAACACACCATCACAATCATCACGAGTACCAATCTTTTCAATTGCTTCAAGAATAGAATCTGGAGAAATGCGACCTACTTTAAAATCATCTGATTCAAAAAAAGATCCTGTAACAGGAATTTCAAAACCGTTTTCCAGCAGATTGTCACGCATTGCAGAAGTGATGGCTGGATCATACGGTGTGAGAAAGGCAATTCTTTTAAGCCCCAAAGCCTGAAAAGCAGCTTTACAGGCAGTCAGCGGATTTGAGATCAATGTATCAGGATGTACTAACTGGATGGCTTTTGCCACATTTTCTTCACCAATGATTGTTGCACCTGAAGTGCATCCATATCCAATCGCCTTGAAATTAAATGCTGCAGGAAGTAATGCTGCTGCCGGTGACAATTCTGATTCCATTTTTGCCAACGAATCTTTTGTGATTTCCATCTCATTCGGAATTCGTGCATGATAAAAAGCTACTCCTTCCAAATTTAACAGTGTTCTAAATTCGTACTCCAAAGTTTGATCGGAACTTAATACTATCAAACCAATTTTAGCACGCTCACCAAGTCCTTCATCAGTTGCGAATTGAATCTCTATGATGTTTTGCTCTAAATCCATTTTATTTACGTAATATGTGCAATTACACAGTTATATCTCCTCTGTTTAGCATAGAAATTTTCTACAACAGAAGTTTCTGCTAAAATCCTAGCAGGCAGTATTCAGATGTTCAAGAATAATCATCTTAGTTATCTGCACTTAAGTTAACTCATGAAGTATCAATATTCTACAATCTAATCATTGCTTGACCTACAAGACAGGTTGCAAACGGAGACTGCCCAAAATTGTGTGAACTGCAGCTTTATCTTACATTCTACTGTAAGCACTTAAATTATCATTTATAAGATAATTTTTTATTTGCAATTTTAACTCAAACAAAATAGATTAATCGCCTGAGCATCTTGCAGAATAATTTCAATACAGTCATTTTTTTGTTTGACTGGTCAATATTTACGTAAGTGCTTGTGTAGATTCAGTTCATCTGAATTAATTCAAATCACTCTGTGGAAGCGCAAATCACTTGTAGTGATTTTATGGGCAGGGTTTGCTTCGGTTTTATTTTTGGAAAGCCAAGCTGTCGGTCACCAAGTTCTTTCTTTCAGGAGGCACGGTGATTGTTTTATTAACACTCATTTGGAGAATAAGAATGAAAATAGTTTTTCATAAACTGGGACTTTTTGGCAAAAGCGTCCTCGGTTTAGCAATAGGTATAATGCTCGCAATTCCTGCGAGTGCAAAAACAACTCTCACCGTTTATACGGCGATGGAAGCAGATATGCTGAAAGAATATGCAGCTGCAGTCAAGAAAGATCTTCCGGATATCGGCATCCGCTGGGTACGTGATTCGACAGGAATTGTTACCGCAAAATTGCTTGCAGAAAAGAATAATCCCAGAGCAGATATTATCTGGGGCCTGGCTGCAACTAGTTTGATGTTGTTAAAAACAGAAGGTATGTTGGAACCATACGCACCTGCAGGTGCAGGGAAACTCAGCGCACAATTTCGTGATTCGGCCAATCCTCCCAGTTGGACTGGAATGGACGCCTGGATTGCTTCGATTTGCGTCAATACAGTGGAAGCAACAAAAAACAATTTACCCACACCAACCTCGTGGATGGATCTCACCGATCCGGTCTATAAAGGACATCTTGCCATGCCGAATCCGAATTCTTCCGGAACCGGATTTCTTGATGTTTCCTCCTGGCTTCAACTTTATGGTGAGCTAGGCGGCTGGCAGTTCATGGACAATCTTCATGAAAATATTGCCTGGTACACTCATTCAGGTTCAAAGCCTTGTAAACAGGCTGCCCGCGGAGAAGTTGCGATTGGTATTTCTTATGCCTATCGAGGTGCAAAATCCAAAGCCAAAGGTGCACCTCTGGAGTTGATTATTCCAAGAGAGGGTGTAGGTTGGGACATGGAAGCAACCGCCATTGTCAAAGGCACCAAAAAACTTGCTGCCGCAAAACAGTTGGCCGATTGGTCGGTTACTAAAAAAGCAAATGTGCTTTACAACAAAGGATATGCAGTGGTAGCCTATCCTGGAGTTGCCAAGCCGGTCAAGCATTTTCCTGCCGGAATTCTGGAAGCCATGATTGACAATGACTTTGAATTCGCCGCTGTGAATCGCAAACGGATTCTTGGCGAGTGGCAAAGTCGCTACGACGCAAAGTCTGAAGCCAAGTAATATTGGATTCTAATTTCCTCATTTTCCGGGTCGGATTTTACTTCCGATCCGGATCATCTACAAATTACCATGCCTGAATCAAAACAAAACTATCTGCGCATTGAAAATCTCACCAAACATTTTGGCGATTTTGTCGCAGTTCAGGAACTTTCACTGGAAATACATGACGGTGAATTCATCTGTTTCCTTGGGCCATCAGGCTGTGGGAAAACAACTCTCTTGCGGGCTATTGCCGGACTGGATCCGCAATCTTCCGGGAGAATTACCCAAGCTGAGAAAGATATTTCCAATTTGCCGCCGTCTCAACGAGATTTCGGGATTGTTTTTCAGTCTTATGCACTCTTTCCAAATTTGACCGTCTTTCAAAATGTTGCTTACGGATTGGAAAATATGAAAATTCCAAAGCCTGCAATACAAAAACAAGTCAATGATTTATTAGATCTTGTCGGCATGCCGGAACAGACAGACAAGTATCCCGCACAGCTTTCCGGAGGTCAACAGCAGCGGGTTGCCCTGGCAAGAGCATTGGCGACTTCACCTGGATTGTTGCTGCTCGATGAACCCTTGAGTGCACTTGATGCCCGTGTTCGCGCAACATTACGTCATGAAATTCGCTTACTACACGAAAGGCTTGGTGTCACCACAATTTTAGTCACACATGACCAGGAAGAAGCACTTTCAATGGCTGACCGCATTGTGGTAATGAACGAAGGCCGCATCGAACAGGTCGGTACTCCGGAAGAAATATACAGCACTCCGGCTTCACCTTTTGTTGCAGACTTTATTGGAGTTATGAATTTTATGCAGGGAGAGGTCTCAACTTCCGGCAAAGTGCTGGTTGGTGAGAAAACTCTTGTTTGCGAAACCGGAGAGATTCCACACGCAAGCAAAGTCAGGCTCACAGTGCGCCCTGAAGATATTGTATGTAGTGCAAAAGCTAAGGATATTATTAATTCTTTCGCAGTTAAAGTGGAGTCCTTAGAATTTCTTGGTTCGTTCTGCAGATTAATTTTAAAGGGACCTGAGGGTTTCGGCGAGTTAATGACAGACCTTTCCACGCAGCAGGTTCACGAACTTAATGTCAGTCCTGGCACAGCACTCACCGCTGTTTTTCCTGCCCGTAATCTCAGAGTTTTTCAGGAAAGCTCATGAATACAACCGTTTCGATTCCAGCCTCAACTGTTCCGAATAATAGAGTGTCCAGTATAAAGATAAAGCTCAGCCGTGATGATTATACTCTACGTATCGGTCTGGTACTCTTAATCGGTTTACTAACAGTTTTTGTCGTGTTTCCGCTTTACTCTTTGCTCTCAAAAAGTATGGAAGACATGGATGGTAATTTTGTTGGTTTGCAAAATTTCCATGAATACTTTCAAACTCCAGCACTATTGATTTCTGTTGGCAATAGTTTAAGTGTGGCATTTTTTACGGCTATGATTGTCTTGGTTCTGGCTTTCATTTACGCTTATGCACTTACCAGAACCCAAATGCCGTTTCGTTTATTCTTTCGCGGTGTGGCCTTGATTCCAATTCTTGCGCCGTCACTGCTGGCAGCAATTTCTTTGATTTACTGGTTTGGCACACAAGGTGTTATCAAATCATGGCTGTTCGGCTCATCGATTTACGGCCCCATTGGTGTCGTCATGGCCTCTTGTTTCTGGGTCTTCCCTCATGCCTTGATGATTTTAATAACAGCACTATCTACCGCCGATGCCAGACTCTATGAAGCAGCCGAAGCACTGCGGACGCCAAAATGGCGTATCTTCTGGACTGTCACACTTCCGGGTGCCAAGTATGGAATTCTCAGCACGGGCTTCATTGTTTTTACGTTGGTCATTACTGATTTTGGAGTGCCAAAAGTCATTGGCGGAAATTTTAATGTCTTGGCAACAGATGTGTACAAACAAGTTGTCGGTCAGCAAAACTTTGAAATGGGAGCAGTGGTTTCGCTGGTTTTGCTCTTACCCGCTGTTATCGCCTTCATTGCGGACCGCTGGGTGCAACGTAAACAGGTGGCCCTACTTTCTGCGAGAGCAGTACCATTTCAGCCGAAACCAGAACCACTGAGAGACTGGTTACTATTTGGATTTTGTTCCTTCATTGCGTTTATATTTCTGGCTATGCTGGCGATGGCAGCCTATGCTTCTTTTGTTACATTCTGGCCCTACAATCTTTCGTTGACACTCAATAATTATGATTTTGATTTGATGGACGGTGGCGGCTGGGAAGCCTATTACAATTCAATTCAGATGGCAATTTATTGTGCTATTTTTGGTACCGGATTGATATTTATCGGCAGCTATCTAGTTGAAAAAGCAAGAGGTGTTACCTGGATGCGAACCCTTTTACATTTGATCGCCATGTTACCATTGGCAATTCCGGGTTTAGTTTTGGGAATTGCCTACATTTTCTTTTTCAATCATCCTGATAATCCTCTCGGATTCCTCTATGGAACAATGGCAATACTTGTCATCAGTACTATCATCCACTTTTACACAGTCAGTCACCTCACTGGACTTACCGCCCTCAAACAGCTAGATCCTGAATTTGAAACAGTTTCACTTTCACTGAAAACACCTGTTTGGCGTACCTTCGGTAAAGTGACACTTCCTGTTTGTCTGCCTGCATTATTGGATGTGGCGAGCTATCTGTTTTTGAATGCTATGACCACAGTATCTGTAGTTGTTTTCCTTTATTCTCCGGAAACAATGTTGGCTTCAATTGCAGTTTTAAATATGGATGATGCAGGAGATATTGCACCGGCAGCTGCAATGGCCTTGATGATTGTCTATACTTCTGCGACTTTCCGAATACTTCACGCTTTGTTTTCCAATTATCTTAAACGCCGCACACAGGTTTGGCGTAATCGTTAAATAATTTATTTTTGCAACTAGTTTTCTTAAACTATAAAGTTGTTTCTGAACAATTGGAATAAACCGGCTGTTTCGTCAAATTACTCGCTTTTCTAACTTGTTCGATACTTCAAAACAAAAGTTATTATTTTGAAGTATCGAAAAAGATTATTAATGAAAACTGTTTCTTAGAAAAAGAAGTTTTTGATAACAGGAGATAAATTGCCTCACAAAACAATTTCTGTTAAAACTGCACTTCAACTCTGCACAAAAGCATTTGTAGAAAATGGCGTGTCTACTGAAAATGCACTCTTCATTGCAAAGTCATTGATTGATGCAGAACTTCAAGGCAAGTCTACTGTAGGATGGGCTCATTTTAAGGATTATGTAGAGGCTGTCCGGGCAGGTAGAGTTGATGGACAGGCAAAACCAGTCATAACTCACCCAGTTCCAGCCCTGTTTCAAATTGACGCACAAAGCGGATTCCCGCACGCTGGTGTAGATCAGGTTTTAGCAGAATTCATAGCAACTACAAAACAGTACGGTATTGCAGCACTTGGTGTCAGAAATGCTTACATTTGCGGAGAACTCGGTTATTTCGTACGTCGTCTTGCAGATCATGGACTACTCGGTTTAGCGGCCACAAATGGAGGTCCTGCACTGCTGGCTGCATCCGGTAGCAAAACACCGGTCTTTTGTACTAATCCGCTGGCATTTGCTGTACCACGCAATAATTCACCTCCACTGGTAATCGATCAATCCAGTAGTGCAACAGCATTTGTCAATCTCAGACATGCTGCTGAAAACAATACCAGCATTCCTGAAGGCTGGGCGCTGGACTCCAAGGGACAGTCAACCACAGATGCCCAAGCTGCACTTAAGGGCGTTTTGCTGGCTTTTGGAGGAGATCGCGGAGCCAACATTGCACTGATGGTAGAAATTCTGGCTGCAGGTACAACTGGTGCTAACTGGTCTGTGGATGCTCCTGCTTTTCATCAGGGCAATACATGTACAAACACCGGCTTATTTATCATCGGACTGCATGCGGATTTAATGCTCGGCGACAATTTTTCTGAACGAGTGGATAATTATCTCAAGTCCATTCAGGCTGAACACCAAACCTATATCCCCGGAGAAATACGCGGAATTGCGGCTCAAAACAGGTTAAATACTGGAATAGCTATTCCTGTTGAAATCTGGAGTTTGCTGAAAATATACGACACATAATCTGTTTTCACTAAACAACTTTAGTTTCCTGGTTGCCATCCTGTACCAATTCAGATTCTTAAACTGCCTTAAATCGGAACTGTTCATTCTTGTTTTTCTTTGTTCGGAACTGATAGTTCTGCTTTTTAAGCTTGCTCCCATCAATTTTATAAATTTAACTGCTACATCATATCTAATTGATATTATGATTTATTATTAATAATATCTGAGACTGTCATAAGATCCTACTAACATTCCTCCATTTATAAATTTATTTTATCAAATTTAGACAGGAACCTGAAGTTCTGCTTTTAACACATTAATATTTATTATTCTATATTATCATATACTTACAGGATGGCATTCTGTATGCAGAATTGGCTTTGTTGATTACTACATAACGAAAGCAGATGCTTCATAAAATATCGAATCAGGCAACTTCAATTACTTTAGGACGAACTTATATTCTCTTTGCAGGACTGCTCTGGAGTACCGGAGGTCCTCTGATTCGTTTACTGGATAATGCATCAGAGTGGCAATACCTCTTTTATCGTTCAATTGCATTATCAGTTTCGCTATTTTTTCTGATAAATAAAAAAAGTTTCAGCACTATCAGTCAGTTTAAAAAAAGTGGTATTGCAAGTTTAATTGGAGGTCTTTTTCTTTCTTTTGCATTTGTTTCATTTGTTTTTTCAATTACTCATTCAACGATTGCAAACACACTTTTTATGATGAGTTCGGCCCCCTTCATTGCAGGTTTTTTAGGGTGGATTTTACTAAAAGAACAAATCAGTAAAACACAGTGGACTGCAATGATGATTGCATTTGTCGGGATTGTTGTGATGATTCAGGAGGGAACATCTGGCGACTCATTTTTTGGTAGTTTAGCGGCTTTCATAACCGCACTCGGTTTTGCCTGTTTTACTGTATCCTTGCGTTGGGGTAAGAATAAAAACATGTTGCCGGCAGTTTTTTATGCTGGTTTGATTACAGTTGTTTTCTGTGCAGCAGCAATACTATATGAAGATGAAGTACTTGTTATTTCCCTTCATGATTTATTAATTGCTCTTGGTTTTGGTGCATTTGGTTTGGGATTTGGTTTAGTTTTGTTTGTTGCCGGTTCATACCAAATACAGTCTGCAGAGTTAATATTGCTCAGTTTGATTGAAGTAATTCTGGGGCCCGTCTGGGCCTGGATGTTTTTTAAAGAATATCCTACTCAGCTGACACTGATTGGAGGTGCAATTTTGCTTTCAGCTATTTTGTTTAAAACAATAGCTGGAATGAATACAGAACTAAAATCAACAAGAGTATAATTAAAACAATTAAATAGCCCTTAACTTTAATATAATATGGCAGAGCGAAACAAAAGAGGTCGTTCCGGAGGTGGAAGAGAGGCCCGACAAGCAGCGCGAAGCGAACCAGTGACTCAGGGAGTTCCGTATATCACCCGTAAGGTACCAGTTTATGAGGTGCTGGACGAAGAGGGTTTGGCTTTGATTGAAAACAACGCTGAAACAATTTTGCAGGAAATCGGAGTCGAGTTTCGCGGCGATGTGGAAGCTCTGCAAATTTGGAAAACAGCCGGAGCGGACATCAACAGCGAGCGCGTCCGTATTCCCAGAGGTTTGTGTAAAAATTTGATTCAAGACAATGCACCGGCTGAGTTCACGCAACACGCCCGTAATCCTGAGCGAAATGTCCGGATCGGCGGCAAAAACACGGTTTTAGTACCGGCTTACGGTTCACCGTTTGTGCGGGATTTGGAGAAAGGACGACGTTACGCCACGCTGGAAGATTTTCAGAATTTTGTCAAGCTGGCTTATTCCACACCATATTTGCACCATTCCGGAGGAACGATTTGCGAACCGGTGGATTTGCCCGTCAACAAACGGCATTTCGATATGGTTTATACGCACATGCGTTACAGCGACAAACCATTCATGGGTTCGGTAACAGCTCCGGAACGGGCGCAAGACACGGTTGATATGGCCAAGGTTTTGTTTGGCAAAGAGTTTGTCAAAAAAAACACAGTCATCGTCAGCTTAATCAATGCCAATTCCCCGTTGGTTTGGGACAGCACGATGCTCGGTGCGCTCAAGGTATATGCCCGAAATAATCAAGCCTGCGTGGTTTCGCCGTTTTGTATTGCCGGAGCCATGTCCCCGGTTACAGTGGCAGCTACTGCAGCACAACTTTATGCGGAAGCTCTTTCCGGAATGGCCTTCGCACAGTTGGTGCGTCCAGGAGCACCAGTTATTTTCGGAACATTTTCCAGCTCAATGTCGATGCAGTCCGGTGCACCTACTTTCGGAACTCCAGAACCGCAGTTGGTGCTTTACATAGTTGCTGCTTTGGCGCGTCGTTTGGGAGTTCCTTTCCGGAGTGGTGGCGGTTTGAACAGTGGTAAAATCGCCGACGCACAAGCAGCTTATGAAGCAGCAAACACTCTGCAACATGCGATGCTCGCTGGAGTGAATTTCATGCTCCACACTGCAGGCTGGCTGGAAGGCGGATTATCGATGGGGTACGAAAAATTCATCATGGACATTGACCAAGCAGGAATGATGCACGAATTTATGAAAGGAGTCGATCTTTCAGAAAACGGTCTTGCTTTAGACGCAATCCGTGAAGTAGGTCCCGGCCAACATTATTTAGGTTGCGATCATACACGTACTAATTTTGAAACTGCCTTTTTCCGCTCCAGTGTTGCCGATAACAACAGCTTTGAACAATGGGAAGTTGACGGCAGTCTGGACACAGCACAACGTGCTAACAAAATTTGGCATAAAATGCTCGACGATTACGAAATGCCGGCAATGGATCCGGCAGTCGATGAAGCACTATTGGCTTTCATCCAGCAAAGAAAAGAGTCATTTCCGGATGCAAATTATTAAGACAAATGGAAACAACTGATCCACTTTTACAACCGTTTCAGCTCAAGCATTTGCGTTTAAAAAACCGAATTCTTAGTACTAGTCACGCACCAGCTTATTCCGAAGACGGATTGCCCAAAGAACGCTACCGTCTGTATCACGAGGAAAAAGCCAAAGGTGGAATTGCAATGACCATGTTCGGCGGTTCGACTTTGATTGCTCCGGACTCACCGCCGGTGTTCGGAAATTTGTATGCCGGAAATGATGACATTATTCCGTATTTCCAAGAAATGGCGGAAGGTGTTCATCAGCACGGATCGGCTTTAATGTGTCAAATCACGCATTTAGGACGCAGAAGCGTTTCCAATGCCGGAGATTGGTTGCCGATTGTTGCTCCGTCTTGTGTACGGGAACCGGTGCATCGCGGTTTTCCGAAAATTATGGAGGAAACGGATATTCGCCGTATCATTAAATCATACGGCTCCGCTGCACGGCGTTGTCAAGAAGGCGGATTGGACGGTGTGGAAATTGAGGCTTACGGGCATTTGTTCGATGCCTTTTGGATGAAAAGAACAAATTTGCGAAAAGACCGTTATGGGGGGAGTTTGGAAAATCGGGTGCGGTTTTCTTTGGCGGTTTTGGAAGAAGTCCGCAAGCAAGTCGGTGACAATTTTATTGTCGGAATCCGCATGGTTTTTGACGAAGCTTTAGACAAAAATATAGACGGCGCTTTGCGTTTGGAAGAAGGTCTTAAAATCGGTGAAATGCTGGTCAATACAGGTGCGCTCGATTTTATCAATATCATCAAAGGTCACATCGACACCGAAGAAGGCGAAGCACTGGTTTTGCCGAGTATGGGCCTTCCGGCATCGCCGTATTTGGAATTTGCCGGAGCAATCAAACACGAATTTAATTTGCCGGTTTTTCATGCAACACGCATCAACGAAGTGGCCGGTGCGCGTTATGCTTTGCGGGAAAATTTGCTTGATATGGTGGGTATGACACGGGCGCACATGGCAGACCCCTACATCGTCAAAAAAATTGAGTCCGGAGAAGAAGAACGTATCCGTCCCTGCGTCGGCATGGGTTACTGTTTGGATCGTTTGTACGAAAACGGCGATGCGCTTTGCGCCCATAATCCAGCCACCGGACGCGAAAAAACAATGCCGCAAATTGTACCGAGAACTTCCGGAAAGTCGCGGAAAATAGCGATAATCGGAGCGGGGCCTTCTGGATTGGAAGCGGCCCGTGTTTGTGCTGAACGCGGGCATTCGGTGGTTTTGTTTGAAGCCAATGACCGCCCCGGTGGACAAATCCTATTGGCGGCAAAAGTCGCTCGGCGGCGTGAAATCATTGGAATCACGGACTGGCTTTTTGCCGAAGTACAACGGCTCGGTGTGAAAGTGCGATTTAATTGTTATGCGGAAGTTTCGGATGTTTTGAACGAAAATCCGGAGGTCGTAATTGTAGCAACCGGAGGTTTGCCGAACACAGATTTTTTGCGGGAGGGTGCCGATTTGGTTACTCCGAGTTGGGACATTTTGTCCGGAAGTGTGAAACTCAAAAAAGACATTTTGATTTTTGACGACAACGGCCAGCATCCCGGAATTTCCTGTGCAGAATTTTTAGCAAAACCAGAAACAAATTTAGAATATGTAACTCCGGAACGTACCATTGCACCAGATGTCGGCGGAACCAATTATCCGGCGTATTTGACTGCGCTTTATGAAAATGATGTAACGATTACACTCAATCATCGTTTAACTGCGGTGCGCCGAAACACTTCCGGTTTGACCGCCGTACTTTACAACGAATACACGCATTCCAAAATCGAACGAACAACTGAGCAAGTAGTTGTCGATCACGGAACTTTGCCGCTGGATGAGCTTTATTTTGAACTGCAACCGCATTCGAGTAACGGAGGAGAAATTGATTTGGAATCCCTGATTTCCGGAAAAGAGCAAAATTTGGTCAGCAATACGGAAGGTAAATTTCAACTTTTTCGGGTTGGCGATGTAGTCGCCAGCCGGAATATTCATTCAGCAATTTATGACTCTTTGCGCTTGTGCAAGGATTTGTAATAACTTTCAAAATACTGACTCAAAATAATGGTTAGTTTTAGGCTAAATATAATTTTGTAATAATAAACATAATGGAGGAAATCATGAGTGAGGAACAAGATTTAATTGAAGAAGACGAAGAACTGGATTTATCGACACTGCCGGACGATGAGCTGGTTTTGCAAATGCACGATGACCTTTACGATGGACTCAAAGAGGAAATTGAAGAAGGTACTAACATTTTGCTCTCTAGAGGTTGGTCTCCGGACAAAGTATTGAGCGAAGCTCTGGTAGAAGGAATGCGGATTGTCGGTATTGACTTTCGGGATGGGATTTTGTTTGTTCCAGAGGTCTTGCTGTCGGCAAATTCGATGAAAGGCGGAATGGGGATCTTGCGTCCATTGCTCGCGGAAACAGGTGCGCCGCCGCTTGGAAAAGCTGTGATCGGCACGGTCAAAGGTGATATCCACGACATCGGAAAAAACTTGGTCGGTATGATGTGGGAAGGCGCAGGTTTTGAGGTGGTTGATATTGGTATCAACAATCCTGTGGAGAATTATTTGGAAGCCATTGAAGAACATAAACCGGACATACTGGGAATGTCTGCCTTGCTCACCACAACCATGCCCTACATGAAAGTCGTAATTGATGAATTGGGAAATCAAGGGATTCGTGATGATTTGATTGTTTTGGTCGGCGGAGCACCCTTAAATGAAGAATTTGGCTTGGCAATTGGTGCTGATGCCTACTGCAGGGATGCCGCTGTAGCTGTAGAAACTGCATCCTCCATGATTACTCAACGCCGCGAAAGCACACCTGCAATACCGCAGGCAGCAGCTTGATGTTAATTCAGTGAAAGCATAAAATAAACAGGTTAAACTGATTTTAAAACTGTTTATTTAAATTAATGAAACGTACAACTAAAAAACGTCGTCGTGGTAGAAAATATCACCTTGCCAAAATCAAAAATCTGGCTCCTGCACATGATCTCTGGGGCGAACGGTTGGAGGCATCTGACAAAACATTAATCATTGCCTGCGGTGCACTGGCAAATGAAATCACGGTACTGATTCGCAAAAATGGCTGGAGTCATTTAAAAGTCCGCTACCTGCCGGCAAAACTGCATAATGAACCGCAAAAAATAACAGAGCAACTGCAGAAAAATTTACGTAATGCGCAAAATAAATTTTCCAAAATTTACATTGGCTATGCAGATTGCGGAACAGGTGGCCAACTGGATAAACTACTGGAAGAATTTGGAGTAGTACGATTGCCGGGAGCACATTGTTATGAGTTTTTTTCTGGAAGTAAAACTTTTTCAGAAATTGTTGTCGAAGAAATCGGCAGTTATTTTCTCACCGATTTTTTAGTCAAAAGTTTTGAAAGCCTGATTTGGCGGGGAATGAAAATAGATCAATATCCGGAGCTCTTGCAAATTTATTTTGAACACTACCGAAAATTGGTTTATTTAGCGCAAACAGATAATCCGGAATTACAAACGCAAGCTCAAGAAATTGCAGAACGACTGAAACTAAAATACGAATACAGATTCACCGGATATGGCGAATTAGCTCCAGCATTAGCCGCTTTATCAAAAGCAGATTAGAACTAAAATGGCAAAAAGAACAATAATATATTGGCGGGATATACCTTCACAGGTGATTGTAAAGCAGGGTCGAACTTCATACAAAGCACAATTAGATGAACGTTTTATGAAAGCCATAGACAAATCCGCCATGCGTGCTGGACGTCAGGGAAGTGCTGAATATCTTGAAGATTGGCGACGAGAAATAGAAAGTTGCCAAGGCGATCCACAAAATATTGTGAACAGCACTGCGGCAGAATTGGAGGCGTATTTCACTGATGAAATTTTAAAAAATCTTGTAAAAAACAAAGGCCTGAAAATTTCAGAAACATGATTTGTACCATCTAAAACTAAGAACAATGAATATTGAAAAAAATTAAAATGACTGATACCGTAATTAGTTCCGCCAGTAAAGAAATCATCATTGGTTTTGAGCGACCGTTCGTGATGATTGGTGAACGCATCAATCCCACCGGACGCAAACTACTGTCAAAAGAAATGGCTGAGGGTGATTTCAGCAGAGTAGAACAGGATACACTGGCACAGGTAGCTGCTGGTGCACACATGCTGGATGTGAATGCGGGGATCCCACTTGCAGACGAACCTAAAATACTGGCTGAGACCATCAAACTTGTACAATCTCTGACTGACCTTCCACTTTCAATCGACTCTTCAATAGTTGCTGCTTTGGAGGCTGGACTTGAAGTTTATCAAGGAAAAGCTTTGTTGAATTCAGTTACTGGTGAAGAAGAACGACTGGAAGCCGTTTTACCACTGGTTAAAAAATACGGCTGCGCCGTAGTAGCTATTTCCAACGATGAGACCGGTATCTCTGAAGACCCGGATGTGCGTTTTGAGGTGGCTAAAAAAATTGTAGAACATGCGGCGGATTATGGTATTCCAAGTTCAGACATTGTAGTCGACCCTTTGGTGATGCCGATTGGAGCAATCAATTCTGCAGTGAGACAAGTAATGAGTCTGGTCCGGCGTTTACAGGATGAGCTAAAAGTCAATACGACTTGCGGTGCATCAAATGTGAGTTTTGGACTTCCCAACCGAAACGGAGTGAACGCCGCATTTTTGACAATGGCAATTGCTTCCGGACTGACATCAGCAATTACAAATCCACTCCATGAGCCTGTAATGCAGGCAGTGATGGGTGCAGACATGATGATGGGCAATGATCCAAATTGTGCCAGTTGGATCAGAAAGTATCGGGAACCAGTAGCTGATGGTGAAGGTGGAGAACGACGAGAACGTGGACGTCGACGAGCACGTAGAGGATAATTAAATAATAGAGAAAGAGGCCAAATGAGTATTAGTGTATTTGATTTATTTAAAATTGGCATAGGTCCATCGAGTTCGCACACAGTTGGACCTATGTTTGCTGCAAAACAATTTATATTTAACTGCATCGAGAAATTTCCGCTGACGAAAATTGACTCCGTTAAAATAGAGTTGTTTGGTTCACTGGCCTTAACTGGAACTGGTCATGGTACTAAAGGTGCTATTTTGCTGGGCTTAGAGGGGGCTGATCCAGCTACAGTTGAGACAGAACTTATGTCTGTAAGATTAGGCAGGATACGAAAAAATAAAACGCTGACTCTGTTGAATGAACATAAAATTTCTTTTGACGAAAAAGAGTCTTTGATTTTTTATCATGACGATTTATTACCACATCATTCCAATGGCATGCGTTTCACTGTTTATGATGTTGATGGAACAAAGTTACGTGAAGAGGATTTTTATTCAGTAGGCGGCGGATTTGTTTTAGATGCTGAGGAAATTCAAAATAAAAATGAATCCTTCGGCAAACAAGTTCCATTTCATTTCAAATCATGTAAAGAACTCTTTGAGCACTGCACAAAAACAGGTATGAGCTGTCGTGAACTGATGTGGATCAATGAACAAACATGGCGTTCAGAATCTGAGATCTGGGATGGTTTGCTTAACATCTGGGGCGTGATGCAGGAATGCACTCAAAGAGGAATGTCATCTTCTGAATCACATTTACCTGGTGGTTTGAATGTACGTAGAAGAGCACCTGATCTCTACAGGGAGTTGATGAAAAACCCTGACCATTCTCCTGCAGAGCTGATGGACTGGGTAAGTCTGTTTGCCATGGCCGTCAATGAAGAGAATGCATCTGGAGGACGAATAGTTACTGCTCCAACTAATGGAGGTGGTGGAGTAATACCGGCAGTAATGCACTACTGTCAACGTTTTCGCAAGGATTTCAACGAAGACAAAATTGTTACATTTCTGCTCACAGCTGCTGCAATTGGTATATTATTTAAAGAGGGAGCCTCAATTTCCGCAGCAGAAGTCGGCTGTCAGGGCGAAGTCGGAGTAGCATGTTCTATGGCGGCTGCAGGTTTGGCTGCAGTCATGGACTGCGCACCCCGTCAAATTGCCAATGCAGCAGAAATCGGGATGGAACATAACCTGGGATTAACCTGTGATCCGGTTGGTGGTCTGGTACAAATCCCCTGCATTGAACGTAATACTATGGGTGCTTTGAAAGCCATCAACGCGGCACGGTTAGCAAGACGTGGAGACGGAAACCATATCATCTCACTTGATAAAGTCATTGCCACAATGCACAAAACCGGTAAAGACATGATGCTCCACTACAAGGAGACATCATTGGGTGGGCTTGCGGTAAATTTACCTGAATGCTGAACAGAAAGATAGTTAATTAATTATGGGTAATGAGTCTAAAGGAATGATTCTAGGTACATTAGGTGTAGTTTCGTTTGGCCTGACTCTACCGGCAACACGTTTTATCATTCCATATTTTGATCCGATATTCATCGGTTTGGGACGTGCAGTTATGGCCTCAATTGTGGCCGCAGTTTTGCTAATCGCAACTAAGCAGAAAAGACCTAATCAACAACAACTTATCCAACTGTTGGGAGTTGCAGCCGGGGTGGTGGTAGGTTTTCCTGTTTTATCTGCCTGGGCTATGCAGACAGTACCGGCATCACACGGAGGAGTAGTACTTGGTTTGCTGCCTTTGGCAACAGCAATGGCTGCTGCTTTATTTGCAAACGAAAAACCATCCGCTGGTTTCTGGATTTTCGCAGTTATTGGTAGTACAATAGTTATTACTTTTTCACTGCTGCAGGGGCTTGGTTCGTTGCAGTCAGGTGATTTTTTACTGCTGGGTGCTATAGTCAGTGCCGCAAGCGGATATGCACTTGGAGGAAAGCTTTCAAAAGTAATTGGTGGCTGGCAGGTAATTTGTTGGGCTTTAGTAATTTCATTCCCATTTATCATTGTACCAGCCTGGCTGCAGGTGCCACAAGCAGCAATTGAAAGTTTGCCTTTGAATGTGCTGCTAAGCTTTTTATATTTGGCTCTAGTCAGCCAGTTATTTGGTTTTTTCCTCTGGAACAAAGGTCTGGCTTTAGGAGGAATTGCAAGGGTCAGCCAAACACAGTTGTTACAACCAATTGTAACTTTAGTTGCATCTGCACTATTGCTCAACGAGATTGTTGATTTACAAACCGTTATCTTTACATTACTTGTTGTTGGTTCAGTTGCAATTGGTAAACAAATGCCTGTTCTTGAACGTAGCTAAGGATTCATTATTAATTATTTAAATCTATAATATCTTAACCTTCTTATCCATAACACCAAATGAAAACAGATCAAACTAGACTTGATGTAATTTATCCGGAAATGCCTGCAATTCCTGCAGATATTGAAATTTCGCAACATGCAACTATGAAACTGATTCCGGAAATTGCTTCGATGCTCGAAATAGACAGCAATGATTTGGAACAATACGGTAAATATAAGGCCAAAATTGAAGATAATCTCTGGGAACGACTCAAAGACGGTCCGGATGGCAAGCTGATTCTTGTTACAGCAATCACGCCGACTCCTGCAGGAGAAGGAAAAACCTGCATCTGTATCGGACTGGCACAAGCCTTCGGAAAACTTGGTGTCAAACACGCACTTGCTTTACGTGAACCGAGTATGGGACCCACATTTGGCATCAAGGGCGGTGCAGCAGGTGGTGGTTATTCTCAAGTTTTGCCGATGGAAGACATCAATATGCACTTCACCGGAGATCTCCATGCAATTGCTGCAGCACATAATTTGTTGTCTGCAGTGCTGGATAACTCAATGCACTTTGACAATCCACTCGAGATAGATCCTGAAAAAGTCACCTGGAGACGCACAATTGATTTGTGCGACAGACAACTGCGTAATGCAGAAGTTGGTTTGGGTTCAAAATTCGATGGTTTTCCTCATCAAACAGGATTTGATATTGTTGCTGCATCCGAAATCATGACCATCATGGCTCTGGCCAATGATATGGCAGATTTAAGGGAGCGACTGGGTCGCATTGTTGTTGCTTACAACACTTCCGGAAAACCTGTTTTTGCACGTGAGCTGGATTGTATCGGTTCAATGTGCGTGATGTTGAAAGACGCACTCAAACCCAACATTGTGCAAACTTGCGAGCACACACCAGTTTTTGTACATTGTGGTCCATTCGGAAATATTGCTCATGGTTCAAACAGTGTACGTGCAACACGGCTGGCTTTGAAATTAGCTCCGTATGTCGTTACAGAAGCAGGCTTTGCTGCAGATTTAGGTGCAGAAAAGTTTGTTAACATCAAGTGTAGACAAGCTGGATTGAAACCCAACGGGGCTGTTTTAGTAGCCACAATACGTGCATTAAAATATCATGGTGGTGTGGAAAAAGATGATCTGAAAATTGAGAATCTTGAAGCATTGAAAATAGGATGTGAGAATCTAAAGACTCATGCAGAAAATGTGCAGAAATATGGTTTGCCTGTAGTGGTTGCCATCAATCGTTTTCCAACAGACACGCCGGAAGAATTGGACCTTGTACGGCAATTTTGTGAAGATATTGGAGTTGAAAGTTCTTTGAGTGAAGTTGTTGCCAAAGGTGGAGAAGGCGGTTTGGATTTGGCCAATAAAATTAAACGAATAGTTGATGAAACTCCCGGAGCTCCAAACTTTTATTATGAAAATGCCGACCCCATAAAAACCAAAATTGAAACCGTTGCCCGTGAAATTTACCGGGCTGATGGAGTTGATTTCACTGAAGAAGCAGAAGCATCCATTCTGCGTTTGGAAGAGAATGGATTAGCCAACTGGCCGATCTGCATGGCAAAAACACAGGCCTCTCTTTCAGATGATCCCAAAAAACGTAATGCTCCACGAGGTTGGCGCTTGCAGGTACGGGAAGTCAAAGTTTCTAATGGAGCCGGTTTCATCGTGGCCCTGACTGGAAAAATGATGCTGATGCCTGGAATGCCTAAAGCCTCTGCAGTACAACGCATAGACATTGATGCAAACGGACGTATAAGTGGACTTTCCTGAGAAATCACAACAATAATGACCGCTATTAACTAAGTTCTATTGAATAAAATTATGGATACAAACCCAAGTTACACGATTCGTCTCTGCAACATAGTTGTTTATGGGTTTCACGGAGTGCATCCTGAAGAAAAATCTTTGGGACAGCGCTTTGAAATTGACCTGGAGTACCGCTTAAAAAACCCGGCTACTCCATGGGTGGACGAAGAAAGATCGACGATTTCATATGTCAATGCCCATAATATTGTCAGCCGAGTCTGTGCAGAGAAAAGTTTTAATTTAATTGAGACACTTGGCAGTCGAATAATTGAGGAAATGAGAGAGTGTTATTCTGTAGACATTATTGTAGTTCGTATCCGCAAACCATCCGTACCTATTCAGGGTATTTTGGATAATGTGGAAGTAGAAGTAGTCTGGCAGGCAGAACCTGAACAAACATCTAAATAGTACATATTGTGACTGAAATATACGAATTTCTTGACGCCAATAAAATTACTTATGTGCGTCATGATCATCCTGCAGTTTTTACAGTAGAGGAATCAAAAAGACTTTCACCAGAATTAGAGGGAGCATCCACCAAAAATTTATTTTTACGTGACAAAAAGGGGACACGGCATTTTTTGGTGACTGTGCCAGAAGACAAAAAAGTAGATCTCAAGTTGCTCTCTTCTGCACTCGATTCTTCCCGCTTAAGTTTCGCGTCTCCGGAGCGTCTGAAAACGCATTTGGGGATTGAGCCGGGATCAGTCAGTTTGCTGGCAGTGCTGAATGATACAGAAAATAATGTTGAGGTTTTTATTGACCAGGATATTTGGCAGGATGATGCCATCCTTTGTCATCCTCTGGTCAACACCAGTACATTGGTTGTTAGTCGTGATGGTATGGGAAACTTCCTTGAAAAAACCGGACATGGGGTAAGGTTGATTGAAGTTCCGGTTGGGTAGGAAGATATGAGATTTTCCAAAAACCAAAGACTATTTTTATGGTTAGTTTCAGCAATTGGACTGTTTGGAGTCAATGGATTATTTTTATTTACAACTTTTTTTAGGCAAGCACAGATCAGCGAAGCATATAACAATTTGTATGCAATGGTTTTCATTCTTGAAGCAATTGTTTTGCTTCCATTATTTTGTTTTCTAATTCTAGTTGCCAAACTTCGGTCGCCGGACTGGAAGATGTTTTTAATTCTTTCACTTTTAGGAAGTCTTGCTTTTAGCATCCCTTTTAGTATTTTGCGATGGACTCGGGAAGAGAATTAGAAAACAATTGTATTTTATAACATAAACAAACAAAAGGAGAGAGATGAACAGAAAAGCAGACGCAATTATTATTGGAGCTGGGGTAATCGGTTCCAACGTTGCTTTTGAATTAGCCAAACGCGGCTACAAAACACTTAATATTGACAAGCTGCCGACTTCCGGATACGGTTCGACCAGTAATTCGTGTGCTATTGTGCGGGCACATTATTCGACCTGGGACGGCGTGGCCATGGCTTATGAAGGTTTTTTTTATTGGGATGACTGGGCTAATTATCTTGGTGTTGAAGATGAACGAGGAATGATTCAATACATGAAAACCGGTTCCATCATGTTCAAACTTCAAGGGCAGGATCACAGCAAAAAGTGCTTGAAATTTTTTAATGAAATCGGCGTTGAACATGAGGTTTGGGACCTGGATCAATTAAAAGATCGAATGCCCATTTATTCAGACAATCAATATGACGGTACAACCCGTCCGGATGAAGATGAACATTTTTTCGACAAAACCGGAAAGAAAATTGAAGGTGCAGTTTTCACACCGGGTTCCGGATATGTCAGTGATCCTCAATTGAGTTCACACAATTTACAAGTCGCTGCAGAAGCAAAAGGCGGAGAGTTTTTGTTTAACAGCGAAATTAGCGAAATTCGTCAAGAAGGTGGAAAAGTACTTGGTGTGAATCTCAAAAGCGGAGAACAAATTGACGCACCGATTGTAGTCAATGTTGCAGGACCGCATTCTTTTGTGATTAACCGAATGGCCGGTGTTGAAGAAGAGATGAACATTAAAACCAAAGCCTTGCGACATGAAGTTTGTCATGTACCTTCACCTGACGGTTTTGATTTTGAGAAAAACGGTCTACATACTTCGGATGGTGACAACTTTATATATTTCCGTCCGGAAACCGGAAATAGTATTCTCATCGGCAGTGAAGACCCGAAATGTGATCCACAAGAGTGGATTGCGGATCCGGATAATTACAATAATCAACTCACAGCTTCACAATGGAAAGCACAGGTCTATCGCTGCATGCGGCGAATTCCTGAACTGAAAGAACCATCAAGGATGCGTGGTGTAGTTGATTTATACGATGTTTCAGATGATTGGATTCCGATTTACGACAAGTCCGCACTTGGAGGTTTTTATATGGCCATCGGTTCCAGCGGCAATCAATTCAAAAACGCTCCGGTTGCCGGACACTGCATGGCGGAATTGATTGATGCCTGCGAAAAAGGTCACGACCATGATGCAGATCCGGTGAAAGTCAAAACGGTTTATACCGGTTTGGAACTCAATATGGGTTTCTATTCGCGCAACCGTGAAATCAATCCGAACAGCAGTTTTTCTGTCAATGGTTGATCCAAATTTATACTACTTAATCATGATTTAGACTTGTCCTATTTGGGGCATGTTTTAAGCTATTAAGTAACTTTTATACATATTATTTTCTTGGCTGAAAGCCATTTGTAAACTGTTTGGAACGAGTATGATTGAAACTTATCGCGGAGTAGTATATCCGTATCAACTTGATCATATGGACCACATGAATGTCCAGTGGTACACTTCAAAATTTGATGAGGGTACATGGCATTTATTTTCCAAAGTTGGCATTACTTCGGAATATATCCGAAAATATGAAAGAGGAATGGCTGCGGTTGAACAAACTACGAAATATAAAGCCGAAGCCCTTCCTGGTGATTTGCTGGTAGTTAAATCAAAAATACTTGAGGTAAAAGATAGAGTTATCAGATTTTTTCACAGCATGTATAATCCGGAAACAGGCGTAGAGCTTGCCACAACTGAATTGGTTGCAGTACACCTGGATAGAAAAAAAAGGACTGCCTGCCTTTTTCCTAAAGAAATAAAAGACAAATGTGAGGCATTCATCTCAGAATCACATTTTTGAAGTAAGGCATTAATCTTAGTAAATTAATCCCTTTGAATGAAGCATTGAACTAAAACAATTTATCGACCTTGAAACACACTATGAGCTTTCAACTAAATTGCCCTAATTGCGGTAAACGTGCAGTGAGTGAGTTTGCTTTCAAAAGTGAATTCAAAACCCGTCCTGCAGCAGATGCGGATTTTTCAAAATGGGCAGATTATGTCTATTTTCGGGAAAACAACATGGGTCAACAAAAAGAGTGGTGGTATCACCGCAGTGGTTGTCAAAGCTGGTTCTTGGCCGAAAGAGACACCACTAACAACTCCGACCACAGAAGTTTCTGGTACAATGATTTAGATCAAAACTCCACAGACAAAAATGGAGAAAACTGATGACAAAACGCATCGACACACATCAATACTGCAATCTTCCGGAGTTAGGAGAAGAAGTTTCTTTTACATTTAACGGAAAGCGTGTGCTGGCTTTTAGCAATGACAGCATTTCTTCTGCCTTAATTGCCTCCGGAACAACGTTACTCTCAAGAAGTTTTAAATATCACCGTCCCCGTGGTGCTTATGATGTTTTCGGACAGGGGCATGAATCCATGGTCACAGTCGATCATGAACCAAATGTTTTAGCAGATAGAACTCAAGTCCGAAACGGCATGGTTGTACAGTCTCAAAATGTCTGGCCTTCAGTAGAAAATGATCTGAGTGAACTCAATGATTTTCTAGTTCCTCTGCTGCCAAACGGTTTTTATTACAAAATGTTTCACAAACCAAAATGGTTATGGCCGCTGGCAGAACATCAAATCCGCAAAGTGGCCGGGTTGGGGAAAATCGATACCGCAGGTAAACACCTCAATCGTCGTTATGAGAAAAGATACCGTTTTCCTGATGTTTGCGTAATTGGCGGAGGACCCTCCGGATTGGCTGCTGCCAAAGCTGCACTGGAAACCGGAAAAAGAGTTTTGTTGATAGATGATAATCCTCAACTTGGTGGTCATGCTCTACATAGCATTGCAACAGTTTCAAACTGTGAAAATAACTCCTTAAATGGACTTGCTGCAAATGAGGCTGTACAAATACTGATTCAGGAACTCGCGAAATATGCAAACAGCAGCGATCCTTATTTGGAAGTCATGGTCAATACCAGCGTTTTCGGAATTTATGAAGACAATTTGATTGCAGCACAATGTGGGGCGGATTTGTTTAAAATTCGTGCAAATTCTGTGGTTTTGGCACCCGGCGCAACAGACCGTCATTTAGTTTTTGAAAATAACGATCGACCCGGAATTATGACTGCACGTGGTGTCGAAAGACTTATTATGTGCCATGCAGTGCTTCCGGGAGAGGATTCCGTTGTTGTGACAACTCATGACGGAGGATATCAGACTGCACTGCAGTTGCACGGAGCAGGTGCGAATGTAGTTGCTGTAATCGATGGACGTGAAGCAGGAAATACTGAAGGTGAATTTGAACTGCAAATTCGAAAACTGGAAGTACCTGTTTACAAAGGTCTAACTGCACATGCAGCACATGGAAAAAAACGAATCCAGCGTGTTGATGTAGGACCAATAAACGGAGGCGATTCTCACCAGTCATTTGATTGTGACTTACTGGTGATGGCAGTTGGTTTTAAACCTCAACTTAATTTACTCTCTATGGGACGAAAACGTCCTGAATGGGACACCGAACGCCAAATATTACGTGTCAATGATTTACCACAGGCAATGTACTCCACTGGTGAAGTACACGGTGCAGCTAATTTTTCCCGTTTGTATGAAGAAGGAATGCAAACCGGTAAAGCAGCGGCTAATAATACAACCACTCAGCATTCAGTTCGTTCTGCTGAAGAAATTATCATGGCTCTACCTGCCGATATTGAATCTGCTGGCAAAAACCACTTTATCTGCAAATGCATGGATGTAACACGCGCCGAAGCCCGTGTTTCAATTGCAGAAGGTTACGATCAAGTGGAATCACTTAAACGATACTCCAGTCTGGGTATGGGCCCCTGTCAGGGTAAAGGATGCCATGAAGCAGTTGCACGTCTGGCTGCACAAGATACAGGCCTTTCCTCATTGGATGCTGTGCCGACAACAATGCGCCCACCATTTTCCGGTGCAACATTTGGTATTTTAGCAGGACGTGCTCCACATTTATCTCCGATTCGCCGTACACCGTTCCATCAGTGTCACATTGACTTGGGCGTTAAATTTCTGGATGCAGGTCAGTGGAAACGTCCGGATTCATACATAGATCCTCAGCAAGAAGTTGGTTATGTACGAAACGGTTTGGGTATGATTGACGTGAGTACACTTGGAAAAATAGAAATCAGCGGTCCTGATGCAATTGATTTTCTGCAGTTTATGCTGCCGGGCAAATACCGAAAATTTGAAGTAGGTCGTACTCGTTATTCAATCATGGTCGGCGAAGACGGAATACTGTTTGAAGACGGCACTATTTCACACCTTGAGCAGGGCAAATATTATCTTACCACTACAACCGGAAATCAGGATGCTATCAACTCACTTTTTCAGTGGTGGCTCTTAGTGGAGGACTTTGATGTACAGGTAAAAAATCTCAGTTTAGCAAACGCTGCAGTCAATGTAACCGGAGAAGAGTCACGTGAATTTTTACAGAAACTTGTCGAAATTGACATGTCAAACAAAGCTTTTCCGTACATGCACTGTCGTAATGCCAGCATCGCCGGAGTTCCAGTATCTTTTTACCGTATTGGTTTCACAGGAGAACTGGGTTATGAAGTTCACTTTCCTGCAGAATATGGAGAGTCGATGTGGAAACATTTGATGACAGAAGGTGAAGAGTTTGGACTCAAGCCATTTGGTGTGGAAACGCAGCGTATTTTACGACTGGAAAAAGGTCACTTGATTCCAGGTACAGACAGCGATGCCTTGAGTAGTCCTTATGAAACCGGAGTTGGTTTTGCCATCAAAGACGATAAAGCAGATTTTGTCGGCAAAGCTTTTTTACAGCATTTTAAGGAACGCGGAATCGAAAACAAATTAGTTCCCTATCAACTGGAACCCAACGCACCAATTCCGGATGATGGAGTTGCAGTTCTTGAAAAAGGTAAAATAGCCGGTCGCGTCACCAGTTCCAGACTCAGCCCTACCTTGAAACGTGGGATAGGTCTTGCGTGGGTCCGCAACGAAATGGCAGATAGCGGAAACAATTTCACCATACGCCTGGCCAATGGACAAAGTGTGGTAGCAACTGTACTGGATCATGCGGCATATGACCCTGAAGGATTACGTTTGAAAAGTTAAAAAATAAATTAAAACAAAATACAATAATATTTTTATTATTAAAAATAGATGCCCGGATTATTACCAGAGGTTGACCCAGATGGTCTCTTAGAATATTCAGTTGTTTATACCGACCGCTCATTGAATCACATGTCGCAATCATTTCAAGAAGTGATGAACGACATTTCGATGACTTTGAAAAAAGTGTACAACGCGCAAGCGGTGGCTGTGGTTCCCGGAAGTGGAACTTTCGGCATGGAAGCGGTGGCGCGGCAATTTGCTTCGGGGAAAAAATGCCTGGTTGTCCGAAACGGCTGGTTTAGTTTCCGCTGGACGCAAATTTTTGAAAAAGGGAACATTCCGGCACAATCCTCTGTTTTCAAAGCACGACGCACCCACGACGGCCCGCAGGCACCTTTTGCACCGGCTCCGATTGAGGAAGTGGTGGCGGCCATCAAATCCAAAAAGCCTGATGTGGTTTTTGCGCCGCATGTGGAAACGGCTTCCGGAATGATGTTAGCAAATGATTATCTGCGTGCGCTGGCCGATGCGGTACATGAGGTTGGTGGTTTGTTTGTTTTAGACTGTATTGCTTCCGGAACAATTTGGGTTGACATGGAAGGTTCCGGAGTTGATATTTTGATCAGTGCTCCGCAAAAAGGCTGGAGTGCATCACCGTGCTGTGCCTTGGTGATGTTCAGTGCACTGGCACGTGAACGTATTGATTTCACGGAAAGCAGCAGTTTTGCCTGTGATTTGCGCAAATGGCTGGACATCATGGCTGCCTACGAAAACGGCGGACACGCCTATCACGCCACCATGCCCACCGATTCGTTGAGGCGTTTCCGAGACATTATGAAAGAAACCGAAGCATACGGTTTTGAAAAAGTCCGTGCTGAACAGCAGGAACTCGGCGATAAAGTCCGGGCGATGCTGACTGCTAAAGGTATCAAAAGTGTTGCCGCAGAAGGCTTTCAAGCTCCGGGTGTTGTTGTCAGTTACACCGATGATAAAGGCATTCAATCCGGAAAGAAATTTGCGGAACTTGGTTTTCAAATTGCGGCGGGTGTGCCTTTACAATGCGATGAACCGGAGGATTATCAAAGTTTCCGGCTGGGGCTTTTCGGCTTGGACAAATTGCACAACGTCGAGCGCACCGTTGAAAAAATAGACGCTGCATTAAATAAAATTTTGTAAATTAAAAAAAGAATGTCCAATTTAAAAATTTCAACGTGTAATGAATATGGATTACCAATAGGATTTCCGGTTGATAAATGGGTTAAGTGTCTCAAACCACCTTCTACATCAATAAACGGTAACTGGTGTCGCTTGGAAATATTGAATCAGGAAAAACACGCAAAAGATATTTTTGCATCCTACATGACACAGAGAAATGATGCAGATTGGACATATCTTCCTTATGGACCATTTGACAAGTTTGAAGATTTTCAAACATGGTTGAACACAGCAAGTAAGGGAAGTGACCCTTTATTTCATGCTGTTATTGACAATAAAACTCAAAAAGCAATCGGTATTGCCACTTATTTAAGAATTGAGCCTGCTGTTGGTGTTATAGAAGTCGGGCACATTCATTTTTCACCTGTTCTGCAAAAAACTCCACTTGCAACTGAGGCCATGTTTTTGATGATGAGCAGGGTTTTTGATGAACTGGGTTACCGCCGCTATGAGTGGAAATGTGATGCTTTGAATGTTCCTTCAAAAAAAGCTGCAGAACGTCTGGGCTTTATATATGAGGGAACTTTTCGCCAAGCAACAATGTATAAAAACCGCAACCGTGATACTGCCTGGTTTGCCATCATTGATCAGGATTGGCCTGTTTTGAAAAGTGCATTTCAAACTTGGTTGAATCAGGATAACTTTGATGCAAAAGGTCAACAAAAAATAAGTCTCAGCGAAATACGTAACAAACAGGAAAAAAGATGAAATTCAGAGTTTATTTATCTGGAGAGATACACACCGACTGGCGTAACGAAATTATAGCGGGTGCCAACAATAACGGTCTCGAAATCAAGTTTGTTTCCGCTGTGACCGAACATGATACCAGTGACGCAGCCGGAGATTGTCTGGGAGCAGAAGATAATCAATTTTGGCGTGACCATAAATCAGCAAAGGTAAATGTAATCCGCACAAAAACTTTGATAGAAAAAAGTGATTTAGTGATTATTCGCTTTGGCGACAAATACAAACAGTGGAATGCCGCTTTTGATGCTGGCTACTGTGCAGCATTGGGAAAACCATATGTAACTTTGCATAGCGAAGATATTATACATCCATTGAAAGAAGTTGATGCCGCTGCTATGGCCTGGACTACATCGACAGCACAAATTGTGGAAATTTTGAAATATGTTATCAAAGCATAAATGCATAAAATAATTATCAGGAGAATGAAGTGATTAAAACGAGTCCTCTTTCCGGTATTTACAGGAATCATCCGGTAGCACTAACTGAGGTTGCCGGCTGGGAAATTGCCGAAAATTTTGGTGATGAAGAAAAAGAGAAACGACATCTGCGCCAAGAATGTGTGTTGGCTGATTGGTCACACATTGGTAAAATTTCCCTTTCAACAGGAGATGCATTAAAAGCAGCAGAACAAATTTTCCCCGGAGCAGATAAACTTACACCTCTCAAAGCATTGGGCAAAAAGAACATGGCTCTTTTACGGTTGACGCAGAATGACTTCTTAATACTATGTCAATCCGGAAAAGAAAGCGCTTTACTGAAAAAACTTGATTCAAAAATCACAACGGTTATTGACCAAACTGGATCTCAGGGCTGTCTTGTTTTGGGAGGTCCCAGACGGGATGAAATTTTAGAACGCTCAACTGCAGTTGATTTGCGTCGTGATCGGGTAACAACTGGATCTGTACTTCAATCTTCAATTCACACTGTCGGTATGACACTGTACCGCACCAAGAATTTTGACATCATCCTTCATCCAAGGAACTTAACAGAATCACTTTATGATGCATTGATGGATGTTGGTATCACTATCGGACTGGTTCCTGCTGGAATTGCTGCTGTTCCTGTTTCTTTTGAGGAGAAAATATAATGACTGAAAGAATGTGGAAGAACCACGATTTAAAAAAGAATTACGATGTTGTAATCATCGGCGGCGGAGCACACGGACTTGCTACGGCATTCTATCTGGCAAAACTTGGTATAAGCAATGTTGCTGTTTTGGAACAAAAATTTATTGGTTACGGAGGTTCCGGACGAAATACTGCCATTCTACGCTCAAATTACCGTACAGAAGAAGGAATTAAATTTTATGACCAAAGCCTTGGACTTTACGAAGATTTGGCCGGAGAGCTGGATTTTAATTTAATGTTCAGTCAACAGGGGCATTTCACTCTTGGGCATTCAACAGCATCTATTTCCGGTCTGGTAACCAGGGCAGAGAATAACAAAGCACTGGGTGTGGACAGCTTTATGCTCGATCCACAAGAAATAAAAAAGATGCTGCCTGAAATCGATATCACCGATCATCCCCGATATCCTGTGTTGGGTGCATTATATCATCCGCCTGGTGGAATAATCCGCCATGATGCTGTGGTCTGGGCTTACGCACGTGGAGCAGACCGTGCCGGTATCGAGATTCATCAATTAACAGAGGTACAGGACATTCTAATTGAAAATGGAAAAACCACTGGGGTCGTCACCAATCGAGGTACAATTAACTGTGGTACTGTGATATCAGTCGTCGCAGGTTGGAGTTCAGAAGTTTGCAAAAAAGCGAATGTAAAATTACCTTTTGTTACTCATCCACTGCAGGCCCTGGTCACTCAATCCTACAAACCCTGGCTGAATCATGTGGTCGTCAGCGGGACATTGCACATTTATCTAAGTCAGACAGACCGTGGTGAGTTGGTCTGTGGAAACGGAATTGATACTTATCCGCATTACGGTATGCGCTCAACGCTGGGTTTTCTGGAAAGTTATGCGGCACATGTGTTAGAACTTTTTCCTGTTTTGCACAATGTAGCAGTACAGCGGCAATGGGCCGGGTTGTGTGATATGACTCCGGATTACAGTCCAATCATATCCACAATTGACGAAATTGAAGGATTCTATGTTAATGGCGGCTGGGGAACTTACGGTTTTAAAGCATCACCCGCCAGCGGTTATAATACAGCTATGATGGTTGCAAATGGAGAAACGCCCGAAATGATTGAACCATTCCGTTACAACCGTTTTGCAGAAAACAGGCTCGTTGGTGAAAAAGCGGCTGCATCTGTAGGGAGTTAGGAGGCTTAACCAATCACAGCATTATTATTAATTCTCACTTAAATTGAACTTTTGAGCTAATAAATAATTGTGATATTTTTTTTGAAACTTTTATAAATGGAATATTGTGGAAATAATAGTACCAATTAAACAAGTGCCGGATGTAGCACTGAATATTAAAGTTAAAGACGGAGCCGTCGTTGAGGAGGGCTTAAGTTATGTGATCAGCAGTTGGGATGAAACTGCACTGGAAGCAGCTTTACAGATTACAGAAGACGTTGGCGGAGAAGTAACGATACTCACAATTGGACCAGACAAAGCAGCAGAATCATTACGCAAAGGTCTGGCTATGGGTGCCCACAAAGCAATTCACGTCAAATACGAAGAAGTGAAAAATACTGATTCATTTGCATTTGCGAAAATTTTACAAAAAGTTCTGGAAGGACGTAATTTCGATCTCATTCTAAGTGGAAAACAGGCACAAGATACAGATGCAGGTTTGACTGCGCCTATGTTGGCTGAGTTCATGGGACTTCCTCAAGTCACTAATATTATCAGGTACAGTGACTTGTCTGAACAAAATATAACACTTTACCGCAAAGGTGATCACGGAACTGAAGTCGTTGAAATGAATCTACCTGGAGTAGTTACTGTTAATGACAGCCTCAATGAGCCACGACTAGCTTCGATGCGCGGAATTATGATGGCCAAGAAAAAACCGTTGGAAGAAGTGGACTTGGACAGTCTTGGTGTTACTTCTGACATGCGCGGTGCTTCGGCATCAATGACTGAAGTACTACAATACGAAAAACCGGAGTCACGTAAAGAAGGTAAAATCTTTGAAGGCGATGAAACTGATACTGTCAAACAGGCACTGAAACAACTCGTCAGTGAAGCAAAATTTTTAGCCTAATTATAAAACCTGAAAACTAATAAAGAAAATGTCTAAAATTCTCATTGTAGCCGAAGTTAAAAACGGTGAAATTAAAAAAAACACACTTGAACTATTGTCCTTTGCCAAGGCCCAAGGTCTGGAAGCAGACACAGTTTTGAACGGTTCAGGTATATCCGGACAAGCAGATGTGCTGGCAGGACAAGGTGCATCCACAGTTTATCTTGCTGATGATGCTTCACTGGAAATATACAACACAGAACAATACACAGCACTGGTTGCAGATGCACTTCAGCAGTCCGGAGCAACACAGATCTGGCTGTCTTCTTCAGAACTTGGACGTGATCTGGCCCCAAGAGTTGCTGCACGTCTAGGAGTTGGGGCTTTAAGCGATGTGACTGAATTGGAAGTCAATGGTGATGAAATAACAGCATCTCGTCCCTGTTTATCAACAAAAGTTGTCCAAAAATGCAAATTCAGTAAAGACGGTTTACGAGTCATCAGTATTCGAAGCGGATTTTTTCCAGCAGAAGATAATACACCTGCAGCAGCAAATACTGTTTCACTTTCAATTGCAGCTACTCATCCTCAGTTGAAAGTCAAGGAAGTACAAGTAGAAGTTAGCGATGAAGTAGAACTCAACGAAGCCAGCATTGTCGTTTCTGCAGGACGCGGTGTAGGCGGTACAGAAGGCTGTGATTTTGTTAAACCTCTGGCCACAGAGTTGGGTGCTGCATTTGGTGCTTCAAGAGCAGTTTGCGACGCAGGATGGATGCCTCACAAACATCAGGTTGGACAAACAGGAACAATGGTTACACCAGATTTTTATTTTGCATTGGGAATTTCTGGTGCAATTCAGCATTTAGCTGGAATGTCTGGTTCAAAAGTGATTGTTGCTGTCAATAAAGATCCGGATGCACCCATTTTTAAAGTTGCAGATTATGGGATTGTCGGCGATTTGTTCAAAGCCGTTCCTGCTTTCCGTGATGAAATTGGAAAAGTGAAAAACTAAGGAGTTGTAACGAAATAAACTATACAGATTTGCACAGGTTTTTTGCCATAATCAAAGCGCACAAACGGTTACATCGCCGGCTATATAATAGTTTGTGCAATGCGGATTATGTGTGAACAAAACAAGCAAGATGTAAAGGTTATTGAGGAACAACGACTAAGTTAATTTTCAGGAGAGAAAAATGGAATCACAATATCGTGACGCTTTTTTCTTTTCCTGCAATGTATTGCACATTTGCACCCGCAGCTTGACGGGATAGAGCATTCCGGCTGCGGTTCAGATGATCGGAATCTCTAATCTGACGGGGCCAGGTGCACCACTTCATTAAAGTCTTGCCCGGCTCAGTGCAGACTTGTTGTCTACTATTACTAAAATTCTTCTCGAGGATCAAGAAATGGCTAAATTCCCGGAAAAAGCAAACGTTGTCATCATCGGCCTGGGCGGAATCGTCGGAGCGACTGTCGTCCACCACCTGATCGAAAGAGGCTGGAAAGACATTGTCGGTATCGACAAGTCAGCAGTGCCGACAGACATTGGCTCAACTTCTCATGCATCTGATTTTTGCTTCAACACCATGCATGACAACATGACTTGCTTCACCACCCGTTACAGCATCGATTTCTTCGAAAAAATGGGGCATTACAGTCGCATAGGCGGCATCGAGGTTGCTCGCGCTGGTGACGATGAGCGCATGGAAGAACTGAAACGCCGGGTCAGCTCAGGCAAAGCCTTCGGCAACCGCATGAAAATGATCACTCCTTCAGAAGCCAAGGAAATGATGCCTCTGATAGAAGAGGATGTGATTCAAGGCGCACTGTATGACCCTGATGCCGGATTGGTCGTTCCACGCTCGCAGTTCGTTTGCGGCGAACTGGTACAGCAGGCTGAAAAAACAGGAGAACTCCAATCATTTGCCAATACATCAGCAACCGATCTTGAAGTCGAAAATGGTCGAATCAAGGGCGTTCACACCAATCGCGGCTACATTGAAGCCAAGCATGTGATCGTTTGTGCCGGACTGTGGGGACGCTTGATTGCCAACATGGCTGGTGAAGACTTGCCGATCATGCCAGTCGATCACCCTCTGAGCTTTTTCGGCCCTTATGATGAATTTGCTGGAACCGGCAAAGAGATTGGTCACGTTCTGTTACGCGATCAGGGGAATTCCGCTTACTTCCGTGACACTGGTGATCCGGATACAACCGAAGGCGGGCAAATCGAATGGGGTTACTACGAAGAGAAGACCCCTCGCCTGATACATCCAAAAGATATCCTCGAACCGGAAGAATCACGCTTGTCTCCCTCTATGCGTGACTTGCCAATTGAACACGTAATGGATGCCATGGAACGAGCGATGGAATTGACCCCGATCCTTGGTGAACTTGGCTACAAGGAAAAACACTCCTTCAACGGGTTGTTGCAGGTAACCACTGACGGTGGTCCGTCAATCGGAGAATCTCCCAATACACGCGGCCTATGGTATGCTGAAGCGGTTTGGATCAAGGATGGCCCAGGCATAGCTAAAGTGCTTGTGGACATGATGACCGATGGTTGCAGTGACCTGGATACACATGGGGTCGATGTTGCCCGTTATTACCCGATTCAGAAAACCCCGACCTATATCCATGACCGTTGCTACGAAGCGGCATTCAAGATTTACAACCCACCGGTACATAACCGGGAACCCTATTCCATGGGCCGCAACCTGAGACGCAGTCCTTTCTGGGCACGTGAAAATGAACTCGGCGGCTATTTCATGGAACTGTCTGGCTGGGAACGTGCCCACGGTTATGCCTCCAACGAGCATTTGCTGGAAAAATACGCAGACCAGGTGCCAGTGCGTGAGAATGAATGGGACAACCGTCACTTCTGGCGGGTATCCAACGCTGAGCAACTGGAAATGTCAGCCAACGTCGGCATGTTTAATCTGTCGCACTTCGCAGTCTACGATATCATTGGCCCCGAAGCAGAAACATTGATGGAATATGCCTGCGTCGCCAAGGTTGGGGGCGATAACTCAATGGGCAAGGGCATATACACCCATTTTCTGGATCACAATGCAGGGATTCGTGCAGATTTAACCGTGCTCCGCCTGAGCAAAGACAAGTTCCGCGTCATCGATGGCGCAGATGCAGGGCACCGTGACTTTATCTGGTTGAAACGCATGGCTGAGGATCGAGGCTGGAAAGTCTATATTGAAGACCAAACCGATCATCAGGCGTGCCTGGGGATTTGGGGGCCAAATGCCCGCAAAATACTGCAAGCCATTGCAGACAACCCGGAAGAACTGGAAGCGGAAAACTTCCCCTTTGCCAGCACTAAAAATATCACTTTGAAGGGGATTCCAGTCCTGGCGTTCCGCATTTCCTACGTGGGCGAGCAAGGTTGGGAATTGCACGTTCCCTTCAGCTACGGCTTATCTCTGTGGGATCTGGTTTACGAACAGGGCGCCACGCCGGTCGGTATTGAAACCTACGCCAACAGCCGCCGTATGGAAAAAAGCCTGCGCTTGCAGAATGCCGACTTGCTGACGGAATACAATCTGGTCGAAGCCGGACTTGAGCGCCCTAAGGTCAAAGGGGCAGATTTCCACGGCAAGGAAGCTTATCTGAAGATTCGGGAACGCGAGCAACAGCCGGCATACCTCTGCACCTTCTCCATGACTAACAACATTGATGCCAAGGAGGTGGCGCGTTATCCTGTTGGCCAATGCCCAATCATCGACCCGGTTACTGGTGAAGTTCCGGTGGATTCACTGGGACGGCGGTCGTTCCTGACCAGCATCGCATTCGGGCCTTCCCTCGGTAAAAATATCGGCCTGGGCTACCTGCCTGCAGATATTGCCGTAGTGGGACGAGAGTTCACCATGGAATACTTCGACGAACCATTTCCGATTGTCGTCGAAGTCGTGGGCTACGGTGCACTGTATGACTCTGAGAACAAGTTCCCCAAAAGCTAACTTGCTGAAACAAATAATATTGAGGCACGAAATATACGTACCTCTCAACCTTTCAAACAAAAGTAAAACATGCCTTTTGAAACCTGGCTGACCTACACTTTTGTCACCACAACATTTTTGCTCATTCCTGGTCCAACCCTGCTTTTGGTAATCAGTTATTCACTTTTACGTGGACGATCTACTATTTTAGCACTGATTCTGGGAGTCGGTTTGGGTGATTTAACTGCAATGAGTTTTTCATTTTTAGGAATGGGATTGTTGCTGCAGACTGTTTCGAGTGCATTTTTTTTGCTAAAGTGGTTTGGTGCAGGCTACTTAATATGGTTGGGAATTAAAATGTGGCGCAGTTCTTCAGAACCAGTACAGGACTCAGAAGAAGCAAACAAACAGGCTTGGCGTGAAATATTTAGTAACTCCTATGTGACTACTGCACTTAATCCCAAAAGTATCGTGTTTTTTCTAGCCTTTATGCCACAGTTCATGGATCCTAAATTATCCTTTGTATCACAGGCACTTATCCTGGGTACAACCTTCTTTGTTCTGGCAATCATGGCTGTAATTGCCTACGCCCTACTTGCAAGTTATGCTGGACAGAAGTTCCGCCTACCATCTTTTCAGCGCTGGACCAAACGAATTGGTGGAAGTTTACTGATTGGTGCAGGAGGAATGGCTGCAGTCAGTTCTTAAACTTTATACCTCTCGCTGACTAACGATTGCCAGCCATGGTTGTTCGTCTCTTGATTTGCCTGCAGGTCGGTAGAAATGGTCAACAATTTTGAATCCAGATTGTTCCAGATATAATTCACTCGCTTCAAATTCCATATAATTACCATAACGCTGTCCCTGCCAACCCTCTGCATTTCCTCTTGGATTAGAAAAAAATAAAATTCCACCTGTTCTTAAAGCAGAATGTAATTCAGTTAAAACTCTTGGTAGTTCCTGACTTGGCACATGAAACAACGATGCATTAGCAAATATTCCATCGTAGCAGTTCTCTTCCAAATCCAACTCTAGAAATTGTTGATTCAGAGTAGGACAGCCACTTTGCATTTCCGCCATTTTACAAAACTCCATGCTGCCATCCAAACCGACAGGGTTGTGTCCCATAGCTTTAAAGACACACATGTCTCGACCTGGACCACAGCCAAAATCCAGGATATCGAGAGATTTATCTTTTGGAAGAACGTCCAGCAAAGCTGCGATATTTTGACTGACATCATGATCCTGAGTACCCACACGGAAAGACTCTGCATTGTCATCATAATGCGCAATTGTATATTTTTCTATTTCTTCCAGATCTATATGTGAATTATTAATGGGCATAGATAAATTCAACTTTCAATTCATTTCATTAATAACAGTCAATTATACAACAACTAAATATTTATATACTGCTGACTTCACAAAACGTCTCATTGTAACAGGCTCCATCCTCAATATCAGTTCGAAGATCCGCATTAAGGAGTGCATTTACGGTTTGTCCTGTTTTACTGGCGGATAACCATGTACCTTTCGGAGTATACAACACTCCTGGCATGACTGCATCGGTAATTCTGGCGGTCAACAAAGTCTCACCACGTTCATTGTGAATCCGTAGCGTGTCACCTTCCGAGACGCCGCGCATCTCTGCATCTTGTGGATTGATCTCCACTTCTTCCTGCCCATCAGACAAAGTACACCCGCCGAAGGTCGTATTGGTTCTTTTAGAAGACGACGGCGAAATTATCGAAAGTGGGTATTTCCGCTCAACTGGTTCATAACGCGGAAGGCCATAACCAAACCTTTTCTCCAGATCCTGACTAAACAGTTCGATCCTGCCGGATGACGTACCTGGAAGGACTGTGTCACAAAGAATCAGTTCTGCACCGTCCATCGTTGTCATTGCAAGTGCCTGATCCAGAGGAAACTCACTCGGTCTGGTTTCACCAAGACGTGAATCGTTCTCCGTAAATGCTGCATCCATCAGTTCAGCATCTGTTTCCTTGAAGATCGGATCATCGAATCCAAATCGGCCAGCAAGACGGCGAAAGATTTCAGTGTTGGGTAAAGACTCGCCAACACAAGCAATTACCTGCTCAGCCCTTTGCAAATAATGATGACCATAGGCACCATAAATATCGGAAAATTCAAAATGGCTTGAGGCAGGTAAAACCACGTCGCAATATGCCATAGAATCCGTCATCACTATGTCTGCACCAACAATAAATAAATCTTCCTGCTCCAATGCCTGGCGCATTCGATTCTGATCTGGATGCGTAAGGACAGGATTATGGTTGTAGATGAACACGGCCTTGATTGGTGGATCCATCGATTTATCGAGCAAGACCTCGGAAGTATTGACGATGTTGATAGTCCTTGTTCCTTCAGGAACTAGATCGGGCCGCTGCAGTCTTGCAGTTGATTTAGGAAATGAATTGCCTGGCTTGGCAAAGACACCTGCCCCCATCCGGCCGTGATTTCCAGTCAGGACCTGCAGGGACATTGCTGCACGAATTCCGGAACCTCCACTTTGGCCACGTTCCAGTCCATTTCCAACTGAGACTCCGACTGTTTTAGCTGCTGCATACCAATCTGCGAACAGCTCAAATGTTTCCCGATTAACGCCACATATTTTCTCCACTTTTTCAGATGTATGCAAACGGGCATTCTCCATATAGCTGTCATAGCCATCAACCCATTTTTTGACAAACAACATGTCGTGTGAACCACACCGCTCAAGTTCAGCGGCCAGTGCCAACGCTAGAACTACGTCTGTACCGGGCTTTATTTGGATATGCAAATCAGCTTGTTCAGCAATCCGCGTACGTTTGGGATCTATTACAATCAGCTTTGCACCATGGTCATTCCTCGCCTTTTTAATCACTCGCGACAAATGAAGATTTGAAACGGTGACGTTATTACCCCAAATGATGATCAGATCAGAATGCTGTAACTGCTCAGGTGGCATTCCGGGTGCTGTTCCATAAAGGCTAGTGTAGGCGGATCCTCGAACGAGACCACAGAAGTGTCCCCGTGATAGCATGGATGCTCCCAGCTGATGAAAGAATCGACGGTCCATCGAACCACCTGCGAGCTCACCATGTGGTCCCGCATAATTGAGCGGCATAACCGTTTGCGGACCGTACTTTTTAATTGCAGAACTGAAACCTGCATGCACAAGATCGAGTGCATCGTCCCATGAGATACGCTCAAACTGAGATCCACCACGTGCTCCAACCCGTTTTAATGGATGAGTCAGACGATTTGCTCCATGCAAATAATCCGGATAAGCACGCATGACCTTGTTACAGATTACACCTGCTGTATATGGATTGGCCTTTGATCCACGGACCTCAACGACATTTAGTCCATCGGTTTTTACTGACAAACTACAGGTATCTGGACAATCCAGCGTACAAACACTGGGCTTTATTTCGACGTCATCGTTGCTTAACACAATTGTTTTATTATAGAGTAAAAAATGTCCTCTGCAGAATTTCAAGCACCTTGTACCAAGGTGCTAATTCTACTACCACAGTTAAAGTTAAAAGTATGTAATCAGTATCAATTTGTTATTAATTTCTTATAATATTCATTTTTTCAAATTCAATCAAATTATTTATGACTTTATAAGAAAACAGCTAAGACTAACCCAAAGTACTTTATCCAGATCCAACTTGAGAATAAACAAATGTTGAGCGATCATTAGAGGATGAAAGAACATTTTTTCAAAAGACTCCTGATACTTTTTTCTGCAATATATTATACACTCAGAATAAGTTTTCTCGCACTGACATCTGCATATAAAGGAATGTTGAGCAGAGAGACAGCCAACAAAATGCTGCACTCCTGGGCCCGACAAGTACTCACATTAGTTCAGGCCAGCTACAAAGTCCAGAACAATACTCCCCTCAAACTGGAATCCGGACGCAGTTATATTTTAATGAGTAACCATCAAAGTTACTACGACATTCCGTTATTGTATATGTCAATTCCGGAAGGCAGCAGTTTACGAATGATAGGAAAAAAAGAACTCTTTCGGATTCCTCTTTGGGGCAGAGCCATGAAAACTGCAGAATTTATTTCGATTGACCGTTCTGATCATGAAAAATCAATGGAATCAATGGAAACTGCCAAAGACAAAATGAAGAGTGGAGTCATGATTTATGTTGCACCTGAAGGCACCAGGAGCCGCGATGCTAAGCTGAGAGAATTTAAAAAGGGTGGATTTATGCTTGCAATTCAGACAGAATCGATCATTATTCCAGTTGGTATTAGAGGAACGGAAAGAATAATGCCACCGGACAGTTGGGATTTTAGTTTAGGACAAAAGATTGAAGCTCATGTTGGAACTCCAATTGATGCTGCAAATTATTCCGAAGCAGAACGGGATATTCTAATGCAGGAAGTCCGGAAACAAATTCTATCTCTTGCAAAAAAACCGGAATAATTAATTATTGATTTTTCTTTAAATAATGTTTTTTAAATTCAGTCTGCAAAATCCATAATATCTGCAACTGCATCAATTCCGGCCTGCGCACATTCTTCATCGATTTCTGGCTTTGCACCTGCAACAGCAACCCCTCCATAAAATTTGCCTGAAAATTTAATTGGAACTCCACCAACAATTAACAAAATATCCGGTGCAAAATTGAGGTCACTTCTGGCTGCCATTTGTTTAGTAGAGGCTCTCAGAGTTGCAGCTGAGTAAGCCTTGCGTTGACTAACTTTAATCGTATGTGGTCCGGAGAGTGGGTTCCGCAAAAAAGCAGCAAGATTACCATTTCGGTCCACAACTGCTGCAGAAACCAGATAACCTCTTTTAGCACAGACACTAACTGCTGCAGTCACGATTTTATTTGCAATGTGAGAGGCCAGTACGCGCATTCGAACAGTCGGCTGCTTTTCCGAAGATAATAACTCAAATGGAACCAAAAAGCTGACTGTCAATATTATGGAAATATATAATAATTTTATCATTAATTCCTCATTTGTTTAGTTTTCATTTCTCGCATTTCAGAGTGTCTGTTCTGCCTCACTCAGGCTTTGCTCAATGATTTCCAAAGCTATATCTATTTGCTCTTTATTGATCATCAATGGAGGTGTGAGCGTCATCACATTGCCCATTGTAAGTTTAAATGACAGCCCCTTGCTGAGACAGCGATACAGTACAGCTTCCGCCAATTCGTTAGCCGGAGTTTTTTCTTTCTGATTGAGCACAAGTTCAACTCCAATCAATAATCCGCGCCCGCGGACATCTCCTATTGTACTGTGTTTAGTTTTCAACAGGTTGAGTTTTTCAAGCAAATATTTCCCTTGTACCTCAGCATTCTCAACCATGCCTTCCTGCTCGATTATTTTAATAGTCGTCAGGGCGGCTTTTGCGGTTACAGGATTTTTTTCATGAGTATAATGTCCAAAGGCAAACTCGCCGCCAACATCAAGTTCAGCTTTGGCAAGTACGGCAGCAACAGGTAAAATTCCACCACCAAGAGCTTTTCCTAAAACCAGCATATCAGGAACCACGTCTTCATGTTCGCAGGCAAACATTTTACCTGTCTTGCCAAGACCAGTCGGAATCTCATCAAAGATCAACAAAGTTCCATGATCATTGCAGGCCTGCCTCACCATTTTCCAGTATCCGGGTGGTGGAATGTATGGTACTGCCCTCGCCGGTTCTGCAATCACAGCAGCCACATCCCCTTCCTTTTCCAGTACATAGCGGACAAAATTGGCACAGGTAGTCTGGCAGATTTCAAGTTGCGCTTCACCATTCAGGTCTGGATAACCGTATGGACAGCGGTAACAGGCAAAAGGCGCCACATGCTCTGTTCCGGAAAGCAGCGGACCGATAAGATGTGAACGGAAAAGTTGTTCTCCACCAACGGAAGCTGCTCCAAATCCTGCTCCATGAAAGGCATCCCAAAATGAAATTGTTTTGTGCCGACCGGTCGCCGCTCGTGAAATTTTCAGTGCCACCTCAATCGCATCCGATCCTCCTGTCGTGAATAAGACCTTGGAAAGATCGCCTGGAGCAATTTCAACCAGTTTCTTTGCAAGCGCAAGTGCGGATTCACAGGCAAATCTTCGCGGTGCAAAAGGCAGAGAATCCATTTGTTCTGAAATCGCTTTTTTCAGTTTGGGATGACCGTAGCCGATGTGATGCACATTATTGCCGTGAAAATCAAGATAACGACGACCGTTTGTATCTTCGATGTAAGCACCTTCTGCTTTACTGATCACAGATAAACAGGGACTGGATACGGATTGGCTGAGAAAGTAACTGGCATCTTCCTTAAGTATTGTTCTTGTTTTTGAATTATGGTTGTTTTCCTCCCATTCCGTACGCATTGCTGAGATGTTGCTTTCTCCTTCTGAAGCTGCAGGCAACTTGTTTTTTGAATTTTTCATGTTATGAAAAGATTGAGTACAGTTATGCTGAAATTATGTTACCTGATCAACAATCAGGACTTATATTTTTATCACCACAATTGTCATTATTTGCCGGCTTTATTGCATTATTCTGTGCCGAGATGTTTTTCAAGCCATGTTCCGATATCATTAAGAACCAACTCATGCTTTGGTTCATTGAAGACTTCGTGGAAAAATCCTTCATAAATTTTTATTGTTTTATCTTCAGAGCTTACCAAATCATAAATCAACTGGGCACCACTGGGATCTACTAAAATGTCTGCACTACCCTGCACAACCATCAAAGGCAAACTAATCTTTGCTGCTTCTGCTGTAACGTTTTTCATGGTTTTGATCAATTCAGCGCCAAGTCGTGCTGTGGTTTTACCGGAGTACACCAAATTATCATTGATATAGGCCTCCACAACTTCCGGATCACTGCTGATACCATCAGCTTCCAATTTAACTAGTCCTGCTTTGGGAATCAGAATTGAAAGCAAATTTGCAATCATGATAGTGGCTTTTGAGATATTGGCAGGCACTTTAATACTTGGTCCGGAAAGCACTACACCAGAAAATTCATCCTGATTTTCCAGCAGATACGCAGCAGCAATTAAGCCACCCATACTGTGACCAAATAAAAACACTTGTTTTGCCGGTTGCCACTCATGGATCATAGCCAGATATTCTTTGAGAGTTTGTGTATAATCTTCAAAACTTTCCACGTACACTCTTTCTCCCGCCGATTTCCCATGTCCAATGTGATCAAGTCCAAATACCGCAAAACCTGCAGGAACAAAATAATTGACTAGGTTCATATATCTGCCACAGTGTTCAGCCAGTCCATGAACAACCAATAAGATTGCTTTTGGCTCTCCATCCGGTAACCAGTATTGGTAAAAAATGCTGTTATCCCGAACTCCTTTAAAAACCCCTTCCTGATGTTTCATTTTTTCTCCATATTATTTAAATTTATTTACAAAATCTTCAACATCGCTGCGGCAACTTTCCGGTTTAAAACCATCTTTGCAGTCAACATGAATAAAACCGCCGTAATTCATCCCTAAATATGCAAAGGTATTTTTAAACGAGTCAATGAATGAATCTTCAACCTGTTCACTTATGGAAGTACTAACCACATATCCTGTCTTGGTTCTAAGTTTCCTGCCTCTGTCCTTTAATTCTTCAAGGGCCAATAAATCAGACATTCTATCAATGAAAATTTTCATCTGAGCACTCATGGAATACCAATATACCGGTGAAACGAAAATTATATTTTCAAATTTTAAGAGATGATCCATTAACAGCAAATAATCATCACCAATGTTTTGATGATCATAATCATAAGGAGAAATATTTTTTGTAGTTAAATCAATAACATCTATTTTCAAATCTGCGGCAATCAAGTCAATCAGTTTTCCTGTGTTGCCATTTCTCCTCGAACTGCCAATCACCGCAATTGTTTTGTTCATCATTATTTCTCTATTTTGCAATTACTTTTAAAATCAATAACCTTGAGTAGACTAGTCTGTTTGACTCAATTTACTCCGCTACAAATTTGAAGATCACTATAGGTGGCAACAAAAGATCATAAAAATAATTTTTTCCACCCTGGTCCAAACTGCAGTAACGTTATCAAGAGATCCTCCATCATAGAAACCTGTCCAATCTACGTAATCTCCTTCTTCACGACCAGAGTGCACCGTGAAAATTATTTTTGCATTCTTTAGCTCAATTTTATAAGGAACAGGTTTATAGCCACCATCCACACCTGAGCTCCAAAAGAAGTTACCTTCTTCGAATACAATGGTGTCATCAACACTTATCCATGTAAAGAATCCATTTACCACCTTGAGTTCTCCCTGAAAGGACATACCGTCCAGCATAATTTTTGGAGGGAGCTCAGTACCAGAGGCCGATAACGAAAAGTTTAGTAACAATAGAAAGACGACTGTGTTGATACGTGCCCAAATCATATACTACTCCTCATAGGAAAATACCATATTGTAGCTCAAAAAATAAAAGCCGTCCCGCTCAACAGTGAGAACGAGACAGCTTTCAGAATATTTTATGAGAGCATTTTCGGCCCCTGAATTTTAATAAAATAATTATTAACCCGGCATCTGCATTAATTCTGAAACTTCCAGCGTACCTCCAATTTCAAGAAAAGGGCAGGCCTTGGCGGTAGAAAGTGCTGACTCCATAGATTCTGCTTCTATTATGGTGTAACCAGACATTGTCGTTGTTCCTCCGGAACTAACAGTTCCATCAGATTTCACTGTACTTGTGTTCTTGAGTGGATTAGCAGGACTAATTGCTGATTCTCCCAATGCTGACAGCCATTCCATATATTTCGCCATATGCTGCTGACCTTCCTCTGGTGTGGTTGGTTGATTTCCACCCAGATAAACAATAACGTATTTAGCCAATTGTACCTCCTGATTTTAAAATTTATTGTTGCAAAAATAATTTACTGAAACGCTAGTCTATTCGGTTACTATAAACTGCATCAGTTTTATTGTAAACAGGAAATTGTTTGCATATTTCAGAAACTTCTGTCTTTAATTTTTCCAGCACTTGCTGATTATCTCCATTCATCAAGGCCTTATCAATTATATTTGCAATTTGAATAACATTTTCCTTTTCGATTCCTCTAACAGATATTGGGCCTGTCCCAAGGCGTAAGCCGCTGGCACTTTTTCCCGTATCTTTAGGAATATAGTTTCTGTTAGTAATAATTCCTATCGATTCAAGGGTTTTTTCTGCTAGTGAACCACTCAACCCTTTGGTGGTAACATCAACGACAACTTGATGGGTATCTGTTCCTCCACCAACTAAACGATAATTTTTTTCTGCAAGTTCTGCAGCAAGCAATTTCGCGTTGTCAAGAGTTTTGCGTTGTACATCAATAAAATTAGCTTCTTTAGCAAGTTTCGCAATTGTTGCTTTTCCTGCAATATTACTGACTGCACTTGTTCCCTGGGTTCCCGGAAATACAGCTTTATCAACTGCATCAGCATATTCTTTTTTGCAAAGAATAACTCCTCCTCTGCCGCCTGTCATAGTTTTAAATGTAGTAAATGAAACAAAGTCGGCATAGCTAACCGGACTTGGAATCAGTCCGGCGGCAACCAAACCTGCAATATGTGCCATATCAACAAACAGGAACGCACCTACTGACTTGGCTATTTTCGACATCCTTTCATAATCAATCAGTCTCGGATATGAACTGGCGCCGGCCACTATCATTTTTGGTCTGACTTCTTTAGCCTGCACTGCCAAAGCCTCATAATCGATTAACTCAGTTTCTAAATCAACATTATAATGCTGAAAATTAAAACACTTACTGGTGACCGAGGCAAAGTGACCATGTGTCAAATGGCCTCCGTGAGAAAGATTCATCGCTAAAATCTTATCACCAACATCAAGGGCCGAAAAATAGACAGCAAAGTTGGCAGCCGAACCTGTATGAGGCTGAACATTCGCATGTTCTGCTTGAAAGAGTTCTTTCATTCTGTCAATAGCCAGATTTTCAATAACATCAACATACTCACAACCGGCGTGGTAGCGCTTCCCGGGATAACCCTCTATCGTTTTATGATTCAGCACTGACCCCATTTCCTCAAGAATCGACTTGGGGGTATGAGTTTCAGATGAGACAAGATCTATGGTGTTTTCTATTCTTTCTTCTTCTTGCAAAATTAATTCAAGAATTTGAGGATCGTCTCGTTCTAAGTTTTTCATTGTTTTTTCGTTGAGCAATAGTCTTAAGAAAGGTTTTTCCAAGCAGATCTACAATGTTAACTTGAGTAAATATTACGAAGTGGATTGTACAAATATTTTTTCTTAGTATCTTATTGTCAAACCACTTGCACTTGTTAGTACACTTGATTCACGAACGCTCACTTAAGGCCAAACGAACACCTAAACCAATGAATAATGAGCCTAAACCACGGTCCATCCAAGCAGCAACCCGAGAATTTTGGCTGAGATATCTCGATAAATTTGCTCCTAGAATAACCAAAGGAGGTTCGATGAATGCCGCAACTACAATGATCAGTGATCCATGTAGAAACAACTGAGCTCTGACTGGACCTGCACCATCAACCACAAATTGAGGCAGGAAGGCTAGAAAGAATACTGCAACTTTAGGATTCAGTACTGCCACTAAAATACCTTGTTGAAAAATCTTGATGTTCGATAATTGCTTTACTTCTGTATCGGAGGAATAAGTCGCACCATCTGATCTAAAAGACTGAATACCTAACCAGATTAGATACAACGCACCAACCCATTTTACGAATGAAAAAGCAGTAGCTGATGTAGCTAAAACAGCTGATAACCCAACCGTCGCCAGCAACACATGCAAAAAAGCACCGCTCCAAATTCCAAACATGGCGGAAAATCCGGAACGTTGACCATTTTTTGCTGTTTGTGCAAGAATAAAAACGATATCAGGTCCTGGTGAGAGGTTCAATAAAATCGCTGCAGTAAAGAAAGCGCCCCAATGGGCTATAGTGTAATCAAACATTTGTGTTTATCATCTCAAAAGGTGTGTGTTCCGAGTAACGTAGCGTTTCAGCCGCGCGCCTTTTGCGTCGGCTGGATTTTTATGTTAGCCTTCACCGAATTGGTCTTTGTTTCCCCAAGCCATTCATCTAATACTATTTTTGGCTCGCCCAAAATACGATTAGCTTCGGTTGGATCTTCTCTTTCACCAACTTTCTCAAAAAATGCCATCAATCCACTTGCAAATTTCATCTCTTTCTTGCTACCTAAAGTAGCTATAATGCTTGCAAGCCAGTATGGCATTGTTGATAGTTTCGTGATTTCGGGATGGAACACAGAGCAATATTTCCTTAGGGCGTCATGAAAAAGGAAACCCTCCGGACCATGAATAAATAGCCTCTTGTTTGCGGCTTCCTCAAGCTGATAAGAAGTAGAAACCATTCTTGAGTAATCATCAGCGGCTACCAAATGGTATAAATTAGGCTGCTTTCCAAATACAAAGGCCTTGGACCCTTTCACCCATTTTGGCAGGGACTCCATGAACCATGTTGGACAAAAAATGCAATAGGGAACCCCGCTTTCTCTTATAGCTTTTTCAGCCAGGAGCTTTCGTTTGGTCTGGGGAAACCATGCAGTATCTTCTGTAACTGATGTTCCCGAAATATATGTAATCCGCTCAAGTCCTTTTCTGCGAGCCGCAGAAGCGACATTCTCCGTACCCACTTGTTCTATCTCCCCTGAAAGACTTACATGAACACCAAAGCAGCCATTGAAAGCTGATTCCATGCTATCGGTATTCATTACGTCTCCCTTTACAATCTCGAAAGACTCATCAAACAGCTCCCGTGCTTTATCAATTTCTCTTGCCATGATGCGCACAGAGAAGCCATCTTCCTTCAAGCGCCGAGCAACGGGTTCTCCTAACATTCCTGTTGCACCAACAATCAAGATGGTATTTTTCATGATTATTTTCCCCTTATATTACTCATTAAAGATGAACCGATGTTGGCTAATGCCGAGATGAGCGGCAAAATGACCTGATTAGTTACTATTATCTGGCAATTCAGGCACAATGCCCCACATAGAGTTTATTCAGGCAACTTTCCCTGATAAGTTGATAATTACCGTATAATCAAGCATCTGCATTGAGTTATCTCTATATGCGTTATTCTACTGTTCTTCAAATGGAATTTCAATTCATCATTCAAACAATACACTTCTTGGTAAGATTGTGTCTTGTAGCTAACTAAAGTGATGAAGATTCTTTATTTGACAAGACGCATTTTCATACCGCAGCAATGTTTTGCCTCAGCATGAAAAATATGGAAATGAGTAGAGATTTTGAAAACACAAATCAATTCCGGGGCTTGTGCTGCGCCACACATTACCCGGAATTAGAATTGAGAAGGGATGAAAAATGAACAACATAAAAAGTCGTTCATTCGTAAAAACAATTTAATTTAACTGACTTTCAAAACAATTGCTGCAGCAGTGTCTCCAGCGGCACAACCGGCAACCAGTAAATTTCCGCCGCCTTTTATTACCAGTTCTTCAATACCTTCCATCAGCAAACGTCCAACAGTTGGCCCCTGTGGATGTCCATAAATTAAGGAACTACCATAATTATTCATGGAATCAACGTCCAGACCAAGCTCCTGTGCCAGGTACAAATCGTTGGAAGCAAAAGGATTGTGTGTTTTGACGGCAGTCAAATCTCCGGCCTTGATATTTGCTCCGTTGAGTGCCATTTGTGATGCAGGAGCAACGGCCATCGCCATATGTGCTTTTTTTGTACGGGCATAACCGTAAGACAAAACCTGAATGCTGATATTGGTATCTTCACTCAGTTCATCGGCCTTTTCTCTTGTGGTCACAGTGATTGCGCTTTGACCGTCAGCAGGATGAGTTTGTGAGCCAAAAGTGTGAACACCGTCCGGCATCACAGGTCGAAGTTTTTCCAGACCTTCTGCAGTGGTTTCTGTAATACCTTCGTCGGCATCAACAGTAATAGTTTTCTTTCTGGAAATTTTCAATTCCACCGGAAACATGTAGCGTTTCTGGAAAGCACGATCATCCGCAAGTGCATCCTGATATTGTGCATAACGCCTCAAGGTGATTGAATCACACTGCTCACGTGTCAAGCCTGCCACTCCAGCCACATTTTCTGCAGTTTGAATCATTGCACCACCGGCCCAGGGATCCTTGTTGAAATTATCCATCACCCAATCTTCAGAAACTACCTGTCCACCAGGTCCGCCCGGATTAGGCCAGAGACTGTGAGGACCATTGGAACAACGGTCGGTCATCAAACAATAGGCAGTTTCATACATTCCTGTTTCCACGCCAATTGCTGCCTGATAAACAGAAATTGTGGAAGTTGAACAGGCTTGGCTGATGATAACTCCAGGAATGTTTTCTGCACCCATCATAGCTGAAGCCCAGGGACCTCCGTAAAAGCCGTGTTTTTGATGCACCGTTGATCCCAGAAACAAATAATCAATGATATTGGGATCCCATTTTTTTTGCTCAAACCAGCGTTTAGAGGTTTCTGCTCCCAATTTGATCGCATTTTCATTGGCAAAACTACCCTGCCAGCGTGCAAATGGAGAACTGTAATAGCCACGGTAAGGTATGAAGGCATTGTTTAACATCTTATTCCTTTTGGTTAGGTCTGTTATATTTTATTTTGAACGTAGTTTAAAACGCTGTATTTTACCGGTTGCGGTTTTCGGCAACTCTGCTGGAAACTGGAACCAGCGCGGATATTTGTAAGGTGCCAGTCCTTTTTTACAATGCTGAAGCAATTCTACAGAAGTTTCATCTGTTGCATCTGCTGCAGCTTTAAGAACCACATGTGCCTCAGGTTTGATTAAACCTGAATCATCCTCCCTTCCAACAACCGCAGCTTCCAGTACTTTTGGATGTTCCACCAATTTGGCCTCAATTTCAAAAGGCGAACACCAAATTCCGCCGACTTTCATCATGTCGTCGCTACGACCTCCATATACATAATAGCCTTCCTCATCCTGATGATAGGTGTCTCCGGTATTGAGCCAGCCGTCTACAATAGTGGCTGCAGTTTTTTCCGGATTATTCCAATAATATTTACAACTTGAATCACCCTGAATCAGCAACCGTCCTTCCTCACCTTTGCTAACTTCATTACCTTGTTCATCCACAATTTTTGCGGCATATCCAGGAACCATGCGCCCACTGCTTCCGGCTTTGATATCATCCGCACGATTTGAAATAAAAATATGCAGGGCTTCAGTTGAACCTATGCCGTCTAAAATTACCGTTCCACTCTGTTCTTTCCAGCGCCTGAAAATATCTGCCGGTAAGGCCTCGCCTGCAGAAACAGACATCCGTAGTGAAGAAAAATCCGGAGTGCTGCTTTCACTCTCCGCAGATTCAAGTGCCTGTAACTGAGCAGCATAAAGTGTTGGCACACCAAAATAAAGAGTCGGTTTAAATCTCTCAATCACCTCAAAAGTAGTTTCTGGTGTGGGGCGGGCAGGAAATAAAACGCAACTTGCTCCTGCCCACAACGGAAAGGTCATACCGTTCCCCAGACCATAAGCAAAAAACAACTTTGCTGCAGAAAAACATAGATCATTTTCACGTACACCTAGAGTATCATTGCCGTAATGCTGACTGGTAAAAATCATATCACGGTGACTGTGCACCGCACCCTTTGGTCGTCCTGTGGTTCCTGATGAATAAAGCCAAAAACAATCATCTGTAGCGGACGCTGGAGCAGCTTCAAGATTAGAATCTGCAGAATTCATTTTTTCCAGAAAACATCCGGATTCGCCTTCAGTCAGTAAAACTATTTCCGGTTTTGTTGTCAGTTGTTCCAGGGCTGGTTCAACTTCACCTTGAAATTCCGGTGAGTAGATCACAGCTGCTGCTCCGGAATCTTCAATCATGAAAGCATAATCTTTGGCACGCAAAAGTGTATTCAAAGGAACAGGCACAATTCCCGCCTTAATCGCACCCCAAAACAGATAGAAAAATTCCGGTGAATCCTTGACCATCATTAAAAGCCGGTCACCTGAATGCAAACCTAATTTTATTAATACATTTCCTGACTGGTTTACTCTCTCAGCCAATTCTCCAAAAGTCACTTCTTCTCCACCTGTTGTGCGGATGATGACTTTATCTTTGCGGCCTTCATCAAGGTGGCGATCGATAAACGGTACGGCAACATTAAAAACTGCTGAATATTCTATTTTTGCCGGACTGACAGAAGTATCAATGCTAACGGTGTTTTTTTGCATGTTTTTCCCTGGTTTTAAAGTTCCATTGTCTTCACAGCTTGGCACGGATTATTTCTCTAAAAGTTTAAATCCGTGCTTCTAAAACTAACTGTGTCAAATTTTCCGCGAAATCAGTTGAAGCGTACAAACTCAAACTCAAAATCCTGGCGGTTGATTTTACCTTTTGGCGGAGCGATCCAGCCCGCAATTTTCCCTGGTTCCAAAACCTGTTGCATTAAAGACTGTACAAAGGCCTGATCTTCCTGAGTTGGAAGCCAATCCTGCTGACGTTGATCCCATTCTGCCTGAGAGATGATTTTGCCTTCAAGATCAGTTTGTATTTCGGAAAATTGCCCAATTCCACGGTGAAACGCACGATGAGGCAGTTTGAGGCGAAAATCAATTCCGGCAGTTTCAATTATTTTGTTCCAACGCCGTACTCCTAAATCGCAGTCTACAATGTAATCATCCCGCAAGCGTTCATTGACTGCATTCAAAGCAGGAACATCGGTACTGACAATCTTATCTCCACACAATTCCAGAATTGAATAATTTGAATCATGCAGCAAATGATCATCATCAATTTTTGTTTCTCCGAATCGACCTTTGATTCCGGTATTATAATAAGTTGCCGCATTTGTAGAGAGTTCCTGGCCAAATAAATCTGTTGAAACACTAAAATGAAAATTCAGGTATTTTTGAATTGTCGGCAAATCAATACCTCCATACTGCCGAATATCATCAGTATTGTAGTCATTCATTAAATCACAGGCTCGCTGTACAACTCTTCCCACACCGGTTTCTCCCACAAACATGTGATGTGCCTCTTCTGTCAGCATAAAACGGCACGAACGGGCAAGGGGATCAAATCCGGATTCTGCCAGTGAACCCAATTGGAATTTTCCATCTCGATCCGTGAAATATGTAAACATAAAAAATGAAAGCCAGTCCGGAGTCTCTTCATTGAATGCTTCCAGAATTCTGGGTTTATCCGGATCACCTGAATGTCTCTCCAGCATGGCTTCTGCTTCTTCTCTACCATCCCTACCAAAATAAGCCTGCAGCAAATAAACCATGGCCCACAAATGACGACCTTCCTCAACGTTGACCTGAAACAGGTTGCGTAAATCATAAAGTGAAGGGCAGGTATTGCCTAAATATCTTTGCTGTTCAACTGAAGCAGGTTCAGTGTCACCCTGTGTTACAATCAAACGGCGCAACTCTGAACGGTACTCTCCCGGAACTTCCTGCCAGACTGGTTGTCCTTTATGAATACCAAAATTGATTTTGCTGTCTGAATCTGAAGGAGTTAGAAAAATACCCCAACGATAATCTGGCATTTTCACATAATCAAAATGTGCCCAACCCTCTTTTTCAACACTGATTGCAGTGCGTAGGTACACCTCAAGTTCCATACTATTTTCAGGTCCCAGTTCGTCCCACCAGTTTAAAAACTCCGGTTGCCAACGTTCCAAAGCACGCTGTAAGCGACGGTCACTGCTGAGGTCTACATTGTTGGGTATTTTTTCATTATAATTAATTTTCATTAAAACCTTTGCTAATCTTCTTAAATGTATTGATTAAAATCTAAATTGAGGGAGTTGATACTATAGAATTGACTTAGTTTGCTCAAACAATTCTGTATCGTCTCTGATCCCTATTTTAAAAACAAAATAATTAAACGCGCTTTTTATCAAAATCGGCTTGTTGTCCAGTTCCATAGAGCTGTAAAGCACCCTCTTCGCCTACTGCATTTGGCCTTTGAAAAATCCAGTTTTGCCATGCAGTCAGTCTGCCGAAGATTTTTGTTTCCAATGTTTCCGGTCCGGCAAAACGCAACGATGCTTCCATTCCGGTTAAAGCATCCGGTGAAAAACTGGCCCGTTCTTCTACAGCCAGTCGCACCTCATCTTCCCAATCAATATCATCCGGAATAAACGTCACCAAGCCTAATTCATCAGCTGCAACTGCGTCCAGGTCCTGACAGATTTCTGACCGCACATTTTCTACTTTGTCAGGATTATTCAAAAATCGCGTTTGCAAACGTGTTAAATCATTACACATGGGAAGTGGACCAAAATTCATTTCAGTTGGCTTCAGTACAGCCGGATCCATCTCGCTGTCTTCAAATGTGCCGTCCAGCATAAAACTTCTGTCTGCCGCCAAAACTAATTCCAACAAAGTACCGCAAAAACAACTTCCGGGTTCTATTAAAGTAATCAGACTACGAGCTACCAGATCAAGACGTTTAAAGACACGTTTTAGGTTCAGCATAATTTCCCGCACCAGCCAGTGATCCTGATGGGCAATTAAGGTCTGATCAACTGCTGCGACTAAATCTGCGCTACCTTTTGTACGTATGACCCATGTACCATACTCAAGTTCATTAAAGGACAAATGCATGATAGCATCGTCGAGTTCTCGAGCAATTGCCAAAGGCCAGTAATCTGCACCTGCAACCAGTATACTTTCTGGTTCTGCCGGCAAATCACTTTCTGGTGCATGCAGAGTCAGGTTTACAATTCCAGAACTGCGTTCAAATTCGATAGTAAGATGCTCATAGCTGATTCGATCACCTTCAATTTTGCGCTTGAGCGGAGTCAGAGTGATACCCTGCACATCATCCGGCCTTGAAGATTTTTCTGCAAATTCTAAAGCACGTTCTGTTACTGTATCTATAAATTTTGAACGAGGTACAAGTTCATCAATCAGGTTCCACTCAACTGCACGTTTGCCGCGCATTCCCTCAGTAACTGTACAAAAAAAGTCTGCATGATCACGACGTACTTTGCGTTTATCAACAACTCGAGTCAATCCTCCTGTACCAGGTAATACTGCTAACAGTGGTACTTCCGGCAATGATACTGCACTGGAACTGTCATCAACCAGCATGATATAATCACTGGCAAGAGCCAGTTCATATCCACCGCCTGCAGCAGTGCCATTAACGGCCGTGATATATGTTTGTCCGGAAAAGCGGCTTGCGTCCTCAATTGAATTTCTGGTTTCGTTTGTAAATTTGCAAAAATTCACTTTATGTGCATGAGTAGAGAGTCCAAGCATTTTAATATTTGCTCCGGCACAAAACACTTTTTCCATGGCTGAAGTCAGCACTACGGTCTTAATTTCCGGATGCTCAAAACGCAACCGCTGAACTGCATCATGTAATTCTATATCAACTCCTAAATCATAAGAATTGAGTTTTAATTTGTATCCTGGCTGCAAACCTCCATCTTCGTTAACTTTCAACTTTAAAGTTGCTATAGGACTGTTGTATTCTACAGACCAGTGTTGATACTGGTCAGGGTCTGTGTTAAATTCAATCATTATTATTAATTACCTCCTGATTAATTTGAGAGCTTAACTAAGTACCAAATATTACTTTGACTTTTGGCTCTTCCAATATTATGCTTAAAATAAGTACTAAATTACTTATTTCAGAATACAACGATACAATTTAGGTTACAGAGAGTCAAGTTAGAAAGATCATGATATGAGTAAAAAAGAACCACACATAATCCATCAGACTGAGACCATATCACCGGAACACAAATTTATTATTCGCGATGCAATTGCTGCAGATCTTCCGGAAATAATAAAGTTGGACTCACAAAATACAGGGATAAAAAAGGAAGATTATTGGAGCGATGCCTTTGAACGTTACGGCAACAGTTACGACGGTTTTTTCCATGTTGCAGAAAACGACTCTTGTTTTTGTGGATATATTCTAGGCGAAGTTCGAGCCTGGGAATTTGGTTCACCACCCTGCGGCTGGATTTTTGCTCTAGGTGTACATAATGATGCACGTGAAATGGGTGTAGGAAGCGGTTTGTTTGAAAGTGTCTGTGAACACTTTAGAGAGGCAGGAATTGACAAGGTTCGTACTATGCTGGCACGCAACGACAATCTGAATATGTCTTTTTTTCGCAGTCAGGGAATGCGGAGTGGCCCATTTATTCAACTCGAAAAAAATGTTACAAATTAAAACCGTATTCTATAAATACTGCAGAAAACTTATTATCCTTGAAAGACTATGAAATTAAATAAAGCAACACGCTTTGCACTTTTTGCAGTTTTGGAGTTAGCAAACAGTCCTGAGCGTCACCTTTCAGCGACTGAAATTGCTAACAAATACGAAATCTCAGTTCACCATTTAGTAAAAGTACTCCACTCATTAGTCCGCTCACGTTTAGTCACTTCAGTGCGTGGAGCTGGTGGTGGTTATCGCTTTATCGGAAATAAAAAGCGAACTACTCTTCTGGATATTGCAGAGGTTTTTGAAGATATCAGACAACCTCCGGTTATTCCTGAAGAAGGTGACGATACCGAAATCGGGATCGCACTTTCACAAATAATGCTAGAAATTGATGATATTGCCATTGCAACTTTGAACTCAATCAGTATTGACACATTCCTCAAGACCATGCATTACTATCAAGAAGATATTCCTCAGCCAACTATTTGACCCGCCAAATGTCACTTCTGACTGAGACTGCTAGTAGTACAGATTCGGTAACTGTTGAAAATAACGAGTTCGATTATAGTGCCGCTCCAGCAAATAAACGTGTCTCTTTCCATACCATCGGTTGCCGCTTAAACCAGTCTGAAACTGAAACCCTCTCTCGTAGTTTTGAACAGCAGGGTTATACTGTTGTTGCAGAAACAGCACAGGCAGAAGTCTGTGTGATAAATACCTGTACCGTTACAGAGCCCAGTGATGCAAAAAACCGACAGTTAATTCGAACACTGCACCGGAAGAATCCTGCTGCAGCAATTGCTGTAGTAGGTTGTTATGCGCAGATTAATCCAGAGGAAATTGCAGCTATTGAAGGAGTTAACCTGGTCATAGGCAGTGCTGAAAAAATGCAGATTACAGATTATCTGTCTCAAATTGATTCTCATAAGTCGCCTATAATTGTGCGGCCAAAAATAAACAAAAGCACTTTTACTAATCCGGTAATTCCACACAGTACTGCATACATTACTAAAAGCACAAAATATCAAGCTCTTAAGCTAGGTCAGGCTGACAACTCCACTGCCTCAGAACCTCAACAAATCTGTGATTCTATGTCACAGCAAAACACACGCGCTTCTTTAAAAATACAGGATGGTTGCGATTTCATGTGTTCTTTTTGTATTATTCCCTTTGCAAGAGGTCGTTCCCGCTACCGTGAATTTCAAAATTTGCAGGAAGAAGCACGGATGCTGCTTGATGAGGGCGTTCAGGAAATAGTAATCACAGGTGTTAACGTGGGTACTTATAAAACAGGAAAACGCTCTATTGTAGATGTGATTGATTTTCTCAACACTCTTCCCGGACTGTCCCGCATCCGTATTAGCTCTATTGAACCAACTACTGTTCCGGAAATACTTTTTCAATACATGTCTGATCCACAACATAAACTGGTGCCATTTTTCCACCTGCCTCTGCAATCTGGATCCGATATTATTCTCAGCCAAATGAAACGCCGTTATACTGCTACTGAATATGCCGATGAAATATGGAGAGCCTTCGAGAGCGTTCCGGATCTGTGTCTCGGTACAGATGTCATGGTGGGGTTTCCTGAAGAAAACGAGGCTGAGTTTGAAAGTACTCTAAACTTACTGAACAAATTGCCGCTAACTTATTTTCATGTTTTCCCTTTTTCTACACGTGAAGGAACTCCTGCATTCCGGATGGAAGCACAAATAAATCCACAAGTTAAGCAGAGGCGCGGTGAAATATTACGTTCTTTGAGTAGCAAAAAGCGCCGCACTTTTAATCAGCGGTTTTTAGCTCAAACTAGAAACGTGCTTTGGGAAGCACGAAAACCTGACGGTACAATCAGTGGCTACACGGATAATTATATACGTGTGGTGCTGGAAGATCTAAACGGTCCTGATTTAAGAAATCAACTGCTGCGGGTAACATTAAAGGAACTAAAAGGCCAAAACGTAGTTGGAGTCCAAAGTATTTAATAGTTTGTGTTGCTCAACTATTGAACTAAATTCAATAGTTTCCGTTCATCTTTGAATAGCAATTGCAAAGATGATGAACTCCCATAATTTAGAATAACTTTTTTTACACTACAAATTAAAATAACATTTTTTAATTGTAACATGCTGACAATTGTAAGTTGGAATATTCAATACGGAAAAGGTGTAGACGGAGTTATTGATTTAACAAGAATCGCTCAGCAAATCCGTATTGACGGTTTGCCGGACATACTCTGCCTGCAGGAAATATCAAGAAATTATCCCGCAACTGACGGTGGTTGTGATCAATTTGCTGAACTGCAAAATCTATTTCCGGAATATGAATCTTTTTTTGGGGCCGCACATGACCGCGTCGGAGGTCATAACGGGGTCCGGAAGCAATTTGGCAATTTGATACTAACCCGCCGTACACCAACTCAAGTGCTGCACCACCTGCTTCCTTCACCGGCCGATCCAGCTGCAAAATTTTTATCCAGACAAACCTCTGAGCTCATAATCCCCAGTACCTCAGGTGCATTCAGGTTGATGAACACACATCTCGAATTTTTTTCTGAGAAACAGCAACTGGCTCAAGTTCAACGTTTGCGTGAACTGCATGTAGAAGCCTCTTCACAATTTCATGAACCCGGTATTGACCTGCCAGATACTCCATTTGAACTGCTGGTACGTCCGGAAAAAATGATTATTTGCGGTGATTTCAACTTCACACCAGACAGTAAGTCATATCAACAAATGACTGCGCCATTTGCTAATAATGTTTCAGATTTAGTTGATGCCTGGGATGTTCTTCACCCGGCAATTTCACGCACTCCTACTTGTGGGATATTTGATCACAAACAATGGAAAAATGGTCCACATTGCCGTGATTATTTTTTTCTCAGTAAAAACTTAATTCCGCAGATTAAAGAAATTTCTGTGAATACTAAAACAGCAGCTTCTGATCACCAACCAGTCCGGTTAATTATAAAAGCATGAAATGTCACGTTTGCTTTTCATTCTCTTGACTTTAATGATTGCAGGTTGTTCCAATAAAGTTTCTCTAAGGAACAGGCCGCCTTCACTCAGCAATCAATATCTTTCATGTCCTCAGCATGTTTTTTACTGTTACCGTCAATCGCAGCTGATTTGTTACAGCGGATATCGAGTTGTCACAATTGATACCTGGGAAGATCAACCGGAAATGATTGCGAAATGCAACTAAATCTGCACCAATATAAATGTTTCAGGCAACAGACTAGCTTGATGAATACGGCAGAAAAATAATGGTGTGCGGCTTGCACAACTTTTGATTAGAAAATAAATGTAGAATATTTTTCCCAATGGTCTTGCATATTATCAGCAAGCTTCATAACGTGGTATAAGATTCTTAGAAACTTTGAAGTCAGTTGACGATCAAACTTACTTCTTAACTCTTTCGGACAAACCACCCTGAGAATATCTTTTTTCTAGATTTTCTTTTGGTCTTTAGTAAAACATGACAACTATCAGCCCGTATACTCGGGTTATTGCTGATTGTTTGGATTCGCTTACCGATGCAAAATCGGGCGAACCAGAATGTGATGTAACTCATTCTATGCAGTTGCTGGTAAATATGCTCCAGGGCAGGATGCTGGAACATATTAAACAACGGGTCAGCAGTTATTATCACATAGAACCTGAGGCTCTCAATGAAGAGTTTTCTGTTTCTTTGATAGAAGTATTTGCAGAAATTTTTAGTTTGTTTCGCAATAAATTTGAAGAAATGCCCTGGTTGGTCAACGAAATTGCAAAACGCATTGTAGAAGTTGAAACAAGGAATGGCTCGGCAACAGAAAGAAAGATCAATCAGTTGTATCTCTCAATTTTTTGCAAATATTTCGAATACAAAAATATCGAAAAAATAATCTCAACTTTGCAAACAGACCCCCGCATTCAAAACGCAATCTTCACTGCACTTCCCGCTGGCTCCCATCCTCAACAGAATCTTAATCAATCCGTCACACTAAGCTAAGTTTAGATCTTTCCGAAAACTTCTGTCTTAAAGATTTTTTAGACCTGTTGCATTGCTTCAAGCATTTTTTCACCAATTTCTGCCGGAGTTTTTACAACATGAATTCCTGCTTCCTGCAGCGCACTCATTTTTTCATCAGCAGTTCCTTTGCCACCGGAAATAATTGCGCCGGCATGTCCCATTCTGCGTCCTGGAGGTGCAGTCTGTCCGGCAATAAAACTTACAATTGGTTTTGTCACATATTCTTTGACAAAATCTGCTGCCTGTTCTTCTGCATCTCCACCAATTTCTCCAATCATAACGATTGATTCTGTTTGCGGATCATCCTGAAAAAGTTTCAGACAATCAATGAAGTTAGTTCCATTTACCGGATCTCCGCCAATTCCGATACAGGTGGACTGACCTAAACCAACTCTACTGAGTTGACCAACTGCTTCATAAGTTAATGTTCCTGAACGTGATACAACACCTACCGGGCCAGCTTTATGGATTGGTCCAGGCATGATACCTATTTTACTCTGACCAGGAGTGATTATTCCAGGACAGTTAGGGCCTATCAGTCTGCAACCTTTTTGCCGGACAAAAGAGACTGCACTCACCATATCCAAGACTGGAATTCCTTCAGTAATGGCAACTATCAATGGGATTTCCGCTTCAGCAGCTTCCATTATTGCATCTGCAGCAAATGGAGGCGGCACTAGAATCATCGAGGCATTTGCACCTGTAGCTTTTACTGCTTCGAGAACTGTATTAAAAATCGGCACCCCCTCAAAATCCTGCCCACCTTTTCCCGGAGTAACTCCGGCAACAACATTTGTTCCATAATCGAGACTGCCACGCGTGTGCAGCATCCCCTGTGAACCGGTAATTCCCTGTACAAGTAGTTTTGTATTGTTATCAATGAGAACTGACATAATTTCCTGTTTCAGTTTAGAATTAATGAGATTTTAACGTGATTCATTATAAAGTATCTGGAACAACGAATCAATACAACTGACAGGCAAGTGTAAATTATCAAATAAATTTATTTATTAAAAGAATTTGTCTGAGACGTTCAATATTTGTTATTGTTTTATGAATAGTAATAACCCAAACAAATGTTATCGTGGTGCGAAAACGTTTTTTTAAACATGTAATTCGTGTTTTTCAAATTTCTCTACCGGACTGAATTCTCCTCGTCTGAATGGTTCATCTATTGGATTTACAAGATAAATTAAAATAGTACGTAAGTTTTACAAAAATGGTTGTTTCCTATGACTGTGGCAACCAATATCTTCTTACAAACAGGCAGTAAATATTGTGAATATTACTGTTTTCTAATTATCCTGAGCATTACTATAAAAAGGGGGCCAAGCAATAAAATGACTCCTGTCGATGCAAATGCCCAAAACCAGGCCTCAGAACTGTTATGACCTCCAAAAGCATTAAGTACCATACCAAAACCAATGGGCCCCAGGAAGGAACCAATAAAACCGATACTTGAATGAACCGCCATTGTGACACCACGATTTTCCTCTGAAGCACTCTCAATAACGCCTGATGTTATTGAAGCAGAATCACCAGTTACAAAACATCCATAAACAAGTACAAGAACTATCAGTAACGGTGCAGAAAGACCTATACTGTTTCCGACAACAACTGCCAAAACTGCAGAGAAACACATAATACTTACGACAACACGGGTCCTACCGTAACGCATTGACAGTTCATTGCCGATAACACTGGACGGCATTCCAAGTAAAACACCAAAGAAAACAATTACTGATGGTTGAATGAACAAGCCTTCAGAAACGCCAGTAAGTGCAAAAACCAGATAGACGACAATCCAGGAACGGAATGCAAACAGCTCATAATTGTGAGTAGAATAACAGGCAATCCATCCCATTGCTTTAGAGTTTTTTAATACCGGCCTGAAATCAAGTGTTCGCAGACCTGTACGAGATCCAACTTGATTTGGACGGTTTTCCAAAACTTTAATTACAATCAACAGTGCCAGCAAGGCGCATAAGCCTGCAATCCAGAAAGCAGTTTGCCACGGAAACCATTTCAGGATTGAACCTCCAATCAAGAATGATAGTGCAGTCCCAGCTCCAAAAGAGGCAGTGTAAAAAGATGTCGCACGAATCCTGGCTGGCCCTGACAGCCGATCTGTCAGAGCTTTAAGTCCGGGCATATAAGTTCCTGCCAGACCTATTCCACCCAAGGTTCTGAAGAGCATGGCTGACCAGTAACCATCTACAAACAGAGCGAAACCGATACAACTTATAAGTGTTATCAACACACCGCTAATATATACTTTTTTGGCATCAATCCAATCTGTTAGACTGACCAGGATCATGACTGATATCATGTAGGAGCCATAGTAGATTCCGCTGATCCAGCCTGCATCAACACTGTCAATCTTCCATTCTTCTAAGAAAAATGGAAGCATGGATGAAAACGTGAAAACACCCTGCATAGTCAGGATTTCTGCAATGCAAATCCAGCTAATGATGAGTATTGAAGATTTCTCTTGAAGAATAGTCTTGGATGTCATGTTTAGGATAACAAATTCATGACTTTAACGAATATGATATGGCTTTGAAGATGCCCGTGAAAAAAGTTTATAATCCTGCAACAATCAATAACAGACATATTGGACGAGATAGATATTTCAGCACATCATAATGAACCATCTGCATCCGCGGAGCAAAATTTTGTTCACCTGTTATACCAAGAATAATTCCCAACATGATCTCCGTGAAAGAACAAACTAATCATCTGCGCAAAATACCCATAAGTTTTGCATAAACAATAGGCGTTCCGAAGATGTTCACTTATTTATTTGTAGATGAAGTAAAAGCAGGCTTGAATTCTTCTTTGCGGATTACGTGTTTTCTGAGAAGTTTATGAAGCTGTCTTGTCGTGATGCCAGCTGTTTCAGCAGAGCGATTTATACGCCCCTGATGTTTTCTCAGCAGTTCCTTAAGATACTGTCTTTCAAGCTGCTCCATACTTTGCCGACGGACTTCTGCAAGAGTCTGGGTAATGTCCAGTGAGACTTCAGCAGTATTATTTGCTGTAGAAAATAATTCCTGCGGAAAACTCTCAGGCATGAGAACTGGTGTTGTTTCAAGAATATATGCTCTTTCAATAACATTTTCTAATTCTCGAATATTTCCAGGCCAGGAATATTCCACAAGAGCCTTGACAACCAGAGGGTCTGCACCTTGTATTTCTTTAAAATAAAGCCTGTTAAACCAGTCAATCAAATAATCAATCCACTCAGGAATGTCTTCGGAGCGTTGATGTAATGAGGGTATTTCCAGAGGAAATACACTGAGGCGGTAATAGAGATCTTTACGAAAATAGCCATCGTCACACAATTGCTGCAAATCTGAATTGGATGCGGCAATCACACGAACATCAGACTCAATAGGTGCTTCTCCGCCAACACGCTGAAAAATACGTTCCTGCAGAACTTGAAGCAATTTTATCTGCATTGTTCCGGAAATTGTATTAATCTCATCCAGAAATATAGTACCCCGCTGTGCATTATCAAAACGTCCAAGCTTGCGTTTTACTGCACCCGTAAAAGCACCTTTTTCATAACCGAACAATTCACTCTCTACCAGAGTTTCCGGCAATGCACCACAATGGACATGTACAAAAGCCTCATTTTTTCGACTGCTGTGCTGGTGAATCAGTTTGGCTACCATGCCTTTACCAACTCCGGTATCTCCCTGCAGCAGAACTGTAGTTTTTGTTGGAGCCACAGACTTGACCTTTTCAAATGTCTTGAGCATTTGTGGACTTCTGGTGTGTACTTCTTTTAGTACATCCTGATTCCAGAACTCATCTTGCACTGAACTTGATTCTGTCAGTGGACGTCTGCTTTGATTCGCCACAAATTCACCCGTTTTGTTTGTTGATTATTCCAACTGATTATCAGTCTCAGCTAACAACTTGTGAGAGTGCTTCATTCTCAGCAACTACCCAGCCCAGACCAAGTGATTCCATCTTCTTTAGTGAAGGATGCCCTGTCTCTACATCCCATTCGCAGAGACGATAATAATCTTCAAGTGCTCTTTCCCACTCTTCTTCATCCAAGGCATATCCATCTGACCTGCCGCCTTCTAATGGACGTTTAAACATCTTTTTGGGTAGTGTATCAGACTCACGGCCAATACCTTCACGTGAATTAAAAGCTCTCAGCATATTGAGACGACGCTCACCGACCTCTAATAATTCTTCAATATCAACATCCCATCCGGTGACAGCATTAACCACTTCCACCAGCTTATCCGCACCATAAAGTTGCCACGCAGGACCATAAATAAAAGAACACACTGAAAGACTGTCGATCGCACTAAATAAATGCTGGGTGACCATTGCAAAACGCATCATTTCTTTATTCAACGCAAGTTTTTCCTGTGGTTTCGTCAGACCAATATATTCCATCCTCTCTGGAAAGGCCTTGTATGAGCCATCATGTTCGCTGGACTCATGATCTGCCCCAAAAGGATTGACAGCATAAACAATACCGAGACTTCGTTTAACCTGCGGCATGTGAGCCGGAGCTTCCTGACCTTTACACGTAATCAAATATTCCTCCGTTCCGCGACCAATAATTTCGGCTGCTTTACGTGAACCTTTGGCGAGTATTTTTCCAAAGCCCTCACATTTAGCAATCATTTCTGTCATTTGCACCATTGCTTCTGCATTTCCGTAAACCAGTTCAATGCCGCCGGTATCTTCTGCTGACAACTTACCTTCAGCCCAACATTCCATGGCCCAGGCAATTGTGGCACCACAGGTAATCGTATCCATACCGTACATGTTACACAATGCATTGGCACGGATAATGGCATCCATCTCGCTGACTCCACAATAACTTCCAAATGTTGCAATTGTTTCGTATTCAGGGCCTCCGTATTTTGCCTCAGTTTTATAAGGCCCTTCATCGATTTGTGTCACACGTTTACATTTTACTGTACAACTGAAACAAGTATCCCTGCCAAAACGATTCTGTTCATCTCTTTCATGACCACGTAAACGCTCTTTATATAACTTGACTCCATCTATTTCAGCAGCCTGATCAAAAGTTCCACTGTTAAAATTATAGGTTGGCAGTCCCCCCACTTTGTCCTGAGGTGTGGTAACACTCGGTGTCCCATATTTTCCAAAACCGTCCATGCCTGTGGCCTCGAGGTTGGCAGTACCCCACTTTTGCAGTTCTTTAAATGTGTCAGGGTCTGCAATTTCAGGTTTCTGCTTGCCTCTAACCACAACTGCTTTGAGGTTTTTTGAACCCATCACTGCACCCATTCCTGTTCGTCCATTGGCCCTGTTGCTCATACTGATCAGTGCAGCATAATTTACAAGATTTTCTCCTGCCGGACCTATCTGCAGGACTTCAATGCGCTTGTCATCCAGTTCTTCTTTGAGCTTGTCTTCTGCATCACCAGTAGTCAGTCCCCATAAATGTGCAGCATCACGTAATTCAGCTTCGCCATTATGCAGCCACAAAAAAACCGGTTTAGGAGATTTACCTTTGATGATTACTGCATCAAATCCTGAAAATTTCATTTGTGCAGGAAAAAATCCTCCACCCTGCGAATCTCCAATGCAGCCGGTCAGTGGTGATTTTGCAACAGCAGTTAAGCGGCTTTGACCGGAGATAGGTGTTCCAGTAACCACTCCTGTACACAAGGCCAGTACATTTTCCGGACTTAAGGCATCCACACCTGCAGAAGTTTCCTTCAGCACATAATGCATTCCCAAGGCACTGCCTCCCATATAGGTCCGATAAAATTGTTCCTCAGGTTCTTCAATTATCAGTTCACCCTGAGTCAAATTCACATGTAATATTTTTCCGGTATAGCCTTTAGGCATAACTTCTCCTTATAGTTGATTATTAATATTTTAAAACTATCCTCCGCTGACGTTGGTAAAAACCATGACGTTATCACCATCTTTCAGCAAATCTTTCATTTCTTTTTCCTGCTCACCGTTTACTGCTACCGCAACTCTTTGTTTTATTTTCAGCAGACTCAGCAAATCGGCAATTGTACTTTCATCATTGAGTGACATTTTTGTCTGCCCACACTCTGAGTCAGGTAGATAGTCTACCAGAGGCCCCATTAATTCAAGATTTATCTGCACGCAATTTCCTCTTCCGAGTATTCTCTTAAATTAGTATTGACTGAGTTTAGCTGTTAATACCACCCATGCAAATATACTTTAATTCCAGGTAATCTTCGATTCCGTATTTAGAACCTTCACGCCCTGTTCCGGATTCTTTGACTCCGCCAAAAGGAGCTACTTCAGTGGAAATTATTCCTTCATTTACACCAACAATTCCATATTCAAGGGCTTCCGAGACTCTCCATATTCGGCCAATATCTCGACTATAAAAATAGGCAGCCAAACCAAATTCGGTATCATTTGCCAGGGCGATGGCCTCTTCTTCAGTCTCAAATTTAAAAACAGGTGCCATTGGTCCAAAAGTTTCTTCTTTGGCAACCAGCATATCTGTTGTTACTCCGGATAGTACTGTTGGCTCAAAAAAGGTTCCACCAAGTTTGTGTCGATGACCACCTGCAAGTAACTTTGCACCTTTGGCAAGAGCATCCTCAACATGACTTTCAATTTTTGTGATTGCTGCTTCATTAATCAACGGCCCCTGTTCTGCTCCATCTTCAAAACCGTCTGCAACCTTTAAGTCTTGTGCTGCCTTAGCCAGCATTTCCGTAAATTGATCATAAACCTTACTCTGCACCATTATCCTGTTTGCACACACGCAGGTCTGTCCTGCATTTCTGAACTTACTTGCCATTGCACCAGGCAGAGCCGCTCTAAGATCTGCATCGTCAAACACAATAAAAGGCGCATTTCCACCCAGTTCAAGTGCAAGTTTCTTTACAGTTCCAGAACATTGTTTCATCAGCAGTTTGCCAACTCCGGTTGAACCCGTAAAACTTAATTTCCTGACAATCGGATTTCCGGTAAATTCACTACCTATGCCTACTGCATCTCCTGTAACTGTACTAAGAATACCTGCTGGTACTCCAGCACGTTCTGCCAACTCACAAAGAGCAAAAGCAGAAAATGGTGTATCTGGTGCCGGCTTTATAACCATCGGACATCCTGCCGCCAATGCCGGTGCAGCTTTTCTGGTAATCATGGCTGCAGGAAAATTCCAGGGGGTGATTGCAACAGTAACTCCAATCGGCTGCTTTATTACTACAATTCGTTTATCTGGGGCATGTGCCGGAATTGTATCTCCATATAAGCGTTTTCCTTCTTCTCCAAACCATTCAATAAAACTGGCCGCATAAGCAATTTCCCCTCGTGACTCTGACAAAGGTTTCCCCTGTTCCGCAGTCATCAAGCGAGCAAGATCCTCTTGATTCTCCAGCATCAGCTCATACCAGCGACGCATGATAACAGCACGTTCTTTAGCAGTTTTTGAACGCCATTCCGGCCAGGCAGCATTGGCTGCTTCAATTGCACGTTTGGCCTCAGAGGCTCCGCAGTTCGGTACAGTACCTAATACCTTCCCGTTTGCTGGATTAGTTATTTCTGTAGTTTCTCCGCTGTCTGCATCAGACCATTCCCCATTAATATAAACCTGCTGCCTGAATAAAGAGGAATCTTTCATTCCAATTGATTTTATTGTTTCTTCAACACTAACCGACATGAGTTCCTCCAATTCTGATGTATAAAAGATCTGCTTTCAAATTTATTAAATATAAATAAACCTGACAAAATAAACAATACCCGCATTTTCCTTAAAAAGGTCTATTAAACGCAAGATTATTTTACTTAATTAATTTTTCACCACATAAATTATTTGTAGAGTTTAGATCATTGCGATAATTTTATTTTAAATTTAAAATATTTATTGACAATCCAATAATCCGAAAGTATACTATCACACGTTGCTGGGTCTACCAGTTGATTAGGATTACAGTACTATTAAAAACAGCAGCATAATTCATAGCATATAATCACAAATAGTTATTATATTCAATTTTTTGTATGATTTTTCGTTAGTACTGACTGATGGCGCACACGTAATATTTGCAGTCATATTTTTTGCCTGCTAAACATACTCAATTCGTAAATCACTGAAAGCAGAAGGCACTAAGATTAACTTATAATTGCAGAAAATACTGAGAGCATAATTAATTAAATTTTAACCACAGATATACGGATAAATGTAATGAAAATAGTTTGTATTGGCGGAGGTCCGGGAGGGCTCTACTTTGCCATTTCGATGAAAATAAGAAATCCTGAGTATGATATTACAGTACTGGAACAAAACAAACCGCATGACACATTCGGCTGGGGGATAGTTTTCTCTGATCAAACTCTGGAGAATCTTCAGGCCAATGATCCGGAAAGTGCTGAAACAATCCGCCGCAGTTTTGCCTATTGGGATGACATCGATGTACACATACACGGAGAAGTCATCAGGTCAGGAGGACACGGATTTATTGGTATCGGCCGCTTGCGTTTATTGTCTATTTTACAGGAACGTGCCGCCGAATTAGGCATCAAGCAGGTTTTTGAATCACAAATAGACAATTCTGATTCTTTTGAAGATTATGATCTTGTGGTTGCCTCTGATGGTATTAACAGCAAAATCCGCACACAACACGAAGCATATTTCCAACCTGATATTGATCAACGCCGAAATAAATTTATCTGGCTTGGAACCCACAAATTATTTGAAGCCTTTACTTTTATTATCATCAAGACAGATAAAGGATGGATTTGGGCGCATGCATATCGTTTTTCAGCAGATTTAAGTACTTTTATCGTTGAGTGTGAACCTGAAACTTGGAGCGCTCTTGGCTTTGATAAGATGAGCAAGGAAGCAGCCATTGCTTACTGTGAAAATCTGTTTGCCGATTATCTGGATGGTAATTCTCTCATGGAAAATGCAAAGCATCTCCGAGGTTCTTCAGTCTGGATGAATTTCCCCAGAGTAACCTGCAAGCACTGGTATCACAAAAACATAGTTCTTTTAGGAGATGCAGTACACACAGCACATTTTTCAATAGGTTCAGGGACAAAGCTCGCATTTGAAGACGGTATCTGCCTTGCAGAGTGCATCAACCAGAAAACTGATTTGCAAAATGCCTTCAAAAAATACCAGGAAGAGCGTGAAATTGAAGTGTTCCGACTGCAAAATGCAGCCAGAAACAGTACTGCCTGGTTTGAAAATCTACCCCGATATACTAATTTTTCCACTACTCAGTTTACTTACAGTCTACTTACCAGAAGTCAACGAGTAAGTCATGAAAATCTGCGTCTGCGTGATAAAGGCTGGCTCGAGAGTATGGAATCTGAATTTGCAAAAAATGCTACCGGCAAAACATCACCAACACCTATTGCCCCAATGTTTACTCCATTTCAGCTGAGAAAAATGAATCTTGTCAACCGTGTTGTTGTTTCACCAATGGCAATGTACAGTTCTAAAAATGGTCTGGTTGATGATTTCCACCTTGTACATTATGGATCCCGTGCAATAGGAGGTGCCGGTTTAATTATTACAGAAATGACACATGTCTCAGAAGAGGCCCGCATAACACCCGGTTGTGCTGGCATGTATAATCAAGAGCATCAAAATGGCTGGAAAAGGATTGTTGGTTTTGTGCATCAGCAAAGTCAGGCCAAAATTGCTTTACAATTAGGACATGCCGGACCTAAGGGTTCTACAAAAATACTGTGGGAAGGTCAGGATATGGCTTTGGAACATGGTTGGCCAGTCGTCGGCCCTTCTGCAGCACCCTATAAAGATCAAATCCCACATGAACTAGGCAAAGTAGAGATGCAGGAAATTCAACAGCAATTCGTAGCATCTGCTCAAATGGCAGAAGAATGTGATTTTGATATGCTTGAATTTCACTGCGGACATGGATACCTCTTTTCATCATTCATTACACCTCTTTCCAACAAACGTACGGACGAATATGGAGGAAGTTTAACCAACAGGATGCGCTTTCCACTGGAAGTTTTTGCAGCAATTCGCGCTGTCTGGCCTGAACAAAAGCCAATCTCAGTAAGAATCTCTGCACACGACTGGGTAGAAGGAGGTATTGATGACAATGAAGCAGTTTTGGTTGCCAAAATGTTCTACGATGCTGGTGCAGACATTATTAATGTCTCATCCGGTCAAACTAATATCAATGAAAAACCTGTCTATGGACGTATGTTTCAAACACCTTTTTCGGACCGTATAAGAAATGAAGGACATGTACCAACAATTGCTGTTGGAGCAATATTTGAAACCGACCACGTCAATTCCATCATTGCAGCCGGAAGAGCAGATTTGTGCTGCCTTGCACGTCCGCATTTAAGTAATCCTTACTGGACCTTACATGCAGCAGCACGACATAGCTATCTTGATCAGGCCTGGCCGGTTCAGTATCTTGCAGGAAAGAAACAGTTGGAAATCAATACACAACGTGCCTTGGAAATAGAATCACTAATTTAATGGAAACACTGCAAGAAAAACACGTCGTCATAACCGGAGGAGGAAGCGGTATTGGAGCAGCTATTACTGATGCTCTGGCAGAAAAAGGAACTCGAATAACGATTATGGGGAGGAAACTTGACAGGTTGCAGGAAAAAGTAAAAACAATAAAACAGGCATTTGCTGTGTCTGTAGATGTCACTGATCTTGATCAGGTAGAACAAGGCTTTGCAAAGGCTGTTGCTAATCATGGTACAGTTGATATTCTAATAAATAATGCCGGAAACGCTATTTCTGTACCGTTTCATAAAATGGGTCTTGAAGATTGGAACACGATGCTTGCTGTCAATTTAAACGGTGTTTTTAACTGCACTCAGGCTTGTCTTCCTTCGATGAGAAAACAAAAATGGGGTCGTATCATCAACATTGCCAGTACAGCAGGGTTAAAAGGCTACGCTTATGTTTCAGCCTATTGTGCAGCTAAACATGGTGTTATTGGTCTGACTCGCGCATTAGCACTTGAGACCGCCCTTGACGGAATTACGGTCAATGCTGTTTGTCCAGGTTATACAGAGACTGCCCTGACTGAAGCTGCAATTGAAAATATTTTCCAAAAGACTAACTACACCAAAGCTGAAGTTCAAATGCAACTGCTGCAAAACAATCCTCAAAAACGCTTTGTTCAACCTGAAGAAATCGCCAATACAGTATTCTGGCTCTGTCAACACGACTCTAAATCTATTACAGGACAAGCTGTTCCTGTTGCAGGTGGGGAGGTTATGTAATGAAAAATAAATTTAAACATACTGGTTCAAATCAGAACTCTAAAAAAAAACAAATCGTACGTTTATGGTTAGGTTTATTAAAGAACTCTGGAAAAATTGAACGTCACCTACGCACAAAACTACATAAAAATTTTGGAATTACTATAACACAATTCGATCTGCTCTCTGTGTTAGATCAAGCAAATGAGGCGCTTACTAAATCAGAGCTTTCTGAAAAAATGATTGTAACAAATGGTAATGTAACCTGGCTGGTAAACAAAATGGTACTGGCAGGAATTGTTGTACATACAAGATCTCCAGTTGATGGTAGAGTACAGTTGGTGCAGTTAACAGACAAAGGAAGTGATTTTTTTCAAAAAATGGTGGCTGAACATGAATCATGGTTATGCAATCTATTACAAGATTTGGAAATAGCTGAAATCAACCAATTAGTAAATTCACTGAACAGATTGAAAGAGGTGCTCCAGAACACTGTCAAATTGAATTCTGGCAGTTGAGTATAACATTGCTGGATACTAAGGTTTAAAACAACCTGGCAATTATTGCTGAAGATTCAAAAGTAAATCTTAGCAAGACAGAAATACTTCGTTTTAATGAGTTAATTTGTTTTGACTCACAATTTTTTAACATTAAAATTTACAAATTATAATATGCAGTACATACTTCCGGAAGGCTGGAAAACTCCAAAGGGTTACTCACAAGCAATTTTAACTACAGGCAGTCAAATTTTTGTTGCTGGACAAATTGGCTGGGACGAAACTTGTACTTTCCAGAGTGATGATTTTGCAGATCAGGCCGGACAAGCTCTGCGCAATATCATGACCATCCTTAGTGCAGCAAATGCAAGTGCAGAACACATTACCAGATTGACATGGTTTATTACCACCAAAAAAGAATACCTGGCATCATTGAAAGCATTAGGACAAAAATATAGAGAAGAAATTGGTCGACATTACCCAGTTATGTCTGTTGTAGAGGTCACTGCTCTGATGGAAGATAAAGCAAAGGTTGAAATTGAAGCAACTGCAGTCATCCCCTTTAACAACTGAAGTATTAATAACAGATTCCTGATAAATACTGAGGAGATAATACTATGCTCGGAAAAACAACAACCCGTCTGGAACAGTCACCAGAACATTTTCTCTGGTCTGTCGAACAACACGTAGCTACCATTACTCTTAACCGACCAGACAGAAAAAACCCTTTGACCTTTGAATCATATGCAGAAATGCGTGACAGATTTAGAGATCTTGTTTATGCTGAAGAAATAAGAGCAGTTGTCATTACAGGTGCAGGTAATAATTTTTGTTCCGGAGGTGATGTCCACGAAATCATTGGACCGTTGACAAAAATGAGCATGAAGGAATTACTGGCCTTTACCAGAATGACTGGTGATTTGGTAAAAGCAATCAGAAACTGTCCTCAGCCTGTAATTGCTGCAGTTGATGGAATTTGCGTTGGTGCCGGAGCTATACTTGCCATGGCAAGTGACATCCGGCTTGGAACACCAAATTCCAAAGTCTCTTTCATATTTTCAAAAGTAGGTTTAGCTGGTTGTGACATGGGAGCCTGTGCCATGCTTCCCCGGATAATCGGTCAGGGACGTGCTGCTGAATTATTGTTTTCAGGACGTAACATGAAAGGAGAAGAGGCAGAACGCTGGGGTTTTTTTAATCAACTGCATGACTCCGCAAACCTGCTGAAAGAAGCCCGGACAATGGCTACTAAACTGGCAGAAGGTCCCAACTTTGCGCATGGAATAACAAAAACGATGCTCAATCAGGAGTGGAATATGAGTATCGAGCAGGCCATTGAATCAGAGGCACAAGCTCAAGCCATCTGTATGCAGACTCAGGATTTTGTCAGGGCTTACGAAGCTTTTGTCAAAAAGGAAAAACCTGTCTTTGAAGGAGATTAATGTCTGATCACAGTTATTTAAATTGGCCTTTTTTTGATAACAAACACAGAGATTTAGTTCTGCAATTAGAGGAGTGGTCAAAGAGCAAATTGGCGGACATTTCTAATGAATCTTCAAATGTTGATCAAACCTGCCGTCAGTTAGTTCTCGAATTAGCAGAAGGCGGTTGGTTAAATTATTGTGTACCAAAAATATATGGCGGAGTTTATTCCAAATTTGACGTACGCTCACTTTGCCTGATACGAGAAACACTGGCTCGTTTTTGTGGTCTTGCAGATTTTGTCTTTGCGATGCAAGGTCTTGGCAGTGGTACTATTTCGCTCTTTGGTTCTGATGAGCTGCAGGCAAAATATCTGCCGGATGTCGGTGCTGGAAAAAAAATAGCAGCTTTTGCTCTAACTGAACCACAGGCCGGTTCTGATGCAGCAGCCTTAACTACAACTGCAGAATTTGATGGCGATTTTTTTATCCTGAATGGAGAAAAAACACTCATTTCAAACGGAGGCATTGCGGATTATTATACTGTCTTTGCCAAAACAGCTGAATCTTCCGGAACAAGTTGCATCAGTACATTTGTTGTAGATGCTGATACTCCAGGACTGGAAGTAGTAGAACGGATTGAAGTTATAGCTCCACACCCATTAGCCAGACTCCGCTTTAAGCACTGCAGAATTCCGGCAGCTCAACAAGTTGGTAAGATTGGAGAAGGCTTCAAAATGGCAATGGCAACTCTGGATATTTTTCGTTCTACCGTTGGCGCTGCAGCCCTGGGATTTGCCCGTCATGCTCTTGATGAAGCACTTGAAAGAGTAAAAAGCAGACAGATGTTTGGCGCACCTATGAGTAAACTGCAACTGATTCAAGCAAAAATTGGTGAAATGTCACTCGATATTGACGCCAGTGCACTGTTGATTTACCGTGCAGCCTGGACTAAAGACAATGGTGCAGAAAGAATTACCCGTGAAGCTGCCATGGCCAAACTATATGCTACTGAAGCCGCACAGCGTGTCATCGATGATGCTGTGCAAATATTTGGCGGATCTGGAGTGGTCTCCGGATTTGCAGTTGAGCAGCTTTATCGTGAAATACGGGCACTAAGAATCTATGAGGGCGCATCTGAAGTCCAAAAACTAATCATTGCATCACAGACCATGAAGGAATTAAGCTAACAGTAATTCTAAAACAAGCTACCAAATTCAATGACCTCTGACGTCAGCTCTACTGATGAAGATGTGACACTGCACTGTCCTTCCTGTGCTGAAGAAAATTTCAAACTTATACCAATGGCAGGCAAAGCAGGGGAGCGCTTTGTAAGAATTCAATGCCAAAATTGTAGTGAACATTTGTTTTTCCAAATTCCAGAGTTACCGCAAAACATAAACTCCCTGGAAAAGATTCCTGAATCACGGAAATTTGAGCAAATCAATAACCTGCAACAGGAATGGAGAGAGTGGCTGCAATGGAAACAAAGACATCTGGACAAATCTGCTGCTACAAAACCAACTTTATCTAAAGCTGCACATTGGTTGATAGCTCTTCTACTTTTTGCTGGAACGATTTTTTTTGTTCTGGATCGTTGGCACCTGCTTGAGCCTTTCCTCGAGAATACAGACACCAGGCAACAACAGGTTATGAAATACGCAGAAGGTCTTTTAGCAATCCCCTGTTTCCCATCAAACATGAAAGTCATAATTCGGACTGTACCTATTCGCTATACTAGAGAACGTCCGGTGCATAAGAACTGGATCCAATACGGAGAAGCAGGAGTTTACTGGGGAGAAGAGCAGATCAAGATTCACCGCTCAAATTTTTGGTTTTTTGGCTGGCCCAAAGTAACACAGTTATTGAGTACTCTGGTTCACGAATTGCGACACCGGGCCAGTCCGGATCTCGGTCATAATTTAAAATTTTATGAACTGCTTGAAAGAGACACAAAGTGTGTTCTGGAATACTTGAATTAAACTCAAACCGATCACAACTGTTCTGAAATATAATTGCTAATCTCCCAATTCTAGTATACTCTCTTGATTTATGTTTATTTAATTTTAGTTCACTCTCAAATTTTGGCTTATTGATTTGAAGATGTTGAGATACTATTTTCGACTCTTGTTTTCAGTTATTTTACTTTTTTTTTGGGTGCTTCCTGCCTTAGATGCGTCATCACACCTGGTACTGAATGAAGAAGAGAAAAGCTATTATCCAGGACTTTTCCTGGAACTGGCTGAGGATCCGTCAAATTCCTGGTCGATCGATCAAGTCTCTTCCGCCGCATGGAGTTCTCAATTCAAAAAGATTAATAAAATTATTTTTAAGCTAGGAAATTCATCTTCTTCCTGGTGGATAAAGCTGAGAATTGAGAACCAGACAGATGTTTCCAACTGGGTGATAGAAAACAACCACCCGTTCTTAACCCAGTTTGATATGTATATCAAGCAGGGGGAACAAGGCTACAGACGGATCAGCAGAGGAACAGAGACTCCAATTCAGCAGAGAACAGAAAATTTTCGCCTTCCATTGTTTCAGCTGGATGATCTTTCAGGTCAAGACTCGACTCTTTACTTTCATGTATCCAATGACCGCCAGATATTTATTTCATTGTGGATGCTTGCCGAAAAAGTTTATGCAAAGCAGGAACAAACGAAACAGTTAATGCACGGCGTCTATTATGGAGCAATGGGAGGAATGATGCTCTATACTTTATTCCTTTTTATAAATCTCAGGGAAAGAGTGTATTTAGATTACACTTTATTAACACTTGCGACCATGATGATGTCTTTTACAATAAATGGATATGCAGGCTTACTTTTATTTCCCGCTAATCTGGACTGGGGAGTCACAGTATTTGGTTTTTCAGTTAGTCTGTATATTTTTTTTGCACTCAGTACAACACAATCTTTTCTTCAAACACAACAGCTTTCTCCATTAACGCATCGCTTCATTAACATCTTAAAGTTTATTTCCATTTGCTCTATTTATGTACCTCTAATTCCAGGTGTTAATCCATTCGTGTTGATGTTGGCCTTAATCCTGGCAACTTGCACAATCATTGTGGTTTCTGTTCAGTACTTGTCGAAAGGAGATGTCTCAGCACGTTTTTTTGTACTGGCCCGAAGTTTTCCGCCCCTTGCTCTTTTGGGGATTACTTTAGTATTTTTAGGTTTTTTGGAAGTCAAAACCGGAGGTTATACCATTTTTCAATTTAGCTCATTTCTGGAAATTATTTTTCTCTCTCTGGCACTGGCAGTACGAGCAGGAAAGTTACGCCGGGAAAAAGAACTTGCTCAAAAAGATGCTCTTAATGCGCATCAAGAAAGTGTGAGACAACTGCAGGAAAAAAATCAATTCAAGGATCAACTACTGGCTAACACTTCCCATGAACTGCGTACACCGCTGCATGTGGTGAGCGGACTAATGGAAACTGTTCAGGAATCGCTGCAAGCCCCTTTGTTTAATGAGCAGCGAAAAATGCTGGAGCTGGCCTTGTCCAGCATCAGACGCGTCAATCGTCTGGTTGGAGACCTGCTCGATTTATCGGCAATCCGAAACACTAAGCTGAATATGAAGCTGAGTGAGGTAAATCTTCATGCCTTGGCAAAAAATGTGCTGCGACAAAGTTCTCCACAACTCAATAACAAGAACATTCGCCTGGACAACCTGGTACCTCCTAATTTACCAAGTATTTACGCTGATCCGGACAGGCTGCAGCAGGTGTTGTTCAACCTGGTAGAAAACTCAATTAAATTCACTACAAACGGAAGCATTAGTGTCACTGCTACTACAGAAGACAATTATATTCTGATACAGGTTGTTGATACAGGCTCAGGAATTATTCCAGGTCAGCAGGAAAAAATTTTTCAAGCATTTGATCAGGGAGAAAGCAATGCCGGAATTACAATGGGTCTGGGTCTTGGATTGAGTATCTGTAAAGAATTGGTAGAGGCCCATGCGGGTAAGATCTGGCTTGATGCATCTTCCGAAAAAGGTAGTGTTTTTAGTTTTACGCTTCCGCTGGCTCAAAGCAGTTTAAGTATAATTCCGCAAGGTTCCAAAGTTGAAGATTCGGCCAGCTCAACAATTCTGGAAACAGTTGCTCCTGAAATGGATCAAGAAGTCGAAAATTTAATTCCACTCAAGGGGAAAGGTTTACATATCCTGGCAGTGGATGATGACATCACAAACCTTCATGTCATCAGAGGTTATTTGTCAACAGAAGATTTTCAGGTAACTTTCTGTACAGAAAGTCAAGAAGTTTTAGACCTGCTGGCGCAATCTAAAGTAAATCTGATTTTACTGGATGTACTAATGCCTGGACTGGACGGGCTGGAATTATGTGAACTGATTCGGGAGCACTACTCTCAGGAAGAGTTACCTGTATTATTATTGACAGCGCTGAATGGAGACGAAGATATTGCTAACGGATATGCTAGTGGAGCAAATGATTATTTGTGTAAACCGCTTAAAAAACAGGAGTTGCTGGCCAGAATTTCAGTGCATTTGAAGCTTTCACAATACCTGAGTACTCGTCTGCTCACCGAAGAAAAGGAACGTCGGTTGCCTCGTGAAGCACTGGTTGCTTTAGTTACTACCACTTTATTTGTCTGGGAACAAGCCAGTCAGCTAAGTATTATTGATTTAGCACAGGAAAGCAAAACATGGGGAACCCACCTTGAAGCCACTGGTGCCTGGAGAGCCAGAGGGCTGGAAAAATATCTCACACTCGCAACTCTTCCCCAACACCCACGTTGGCGAAAAGTTCTGCAGACTGTGCAGTATGTTCTTGATAATGCTCCAATTGATGATGAGCAACGCCAAAAACTGAATTCTGCACTTAATCTTTTTAATCAGCTTCAGCAAAAACATTCTCTTTAATACAGCACTTCATTATTCTATGAAAAGCATGTGTCTCCAGTTTGTTTAAATTTAATTTTAAACGAATTTGCAACAAATTATATATAGAGTAATATCAGTATGATATAAAATTCATCCCAATTCCTGCCAATATATAATATTGTATAATTAGTAATTATTTCAAAGTGTTAGGTTATTTACTCCCAATTCCTGCCAATAAATAACTTGTCTGCTTGGGATACAGATCCTAAACTTTCCTCACAGAATCAGCACAGACTATTCCCAATAACTGACTCACATTAAGAAGGAGAGAGCTTATGACCAGCCATACAGAGACATGTAAAAAACTGTTTAGCATATCATTATTATTATCATTCGCACTGTATCTCGCAGCTTGCGGAATCGAAGAAAGCGCAGACAGTACTCTTTCTACGCCTTCCGCTTTAACAGCGACTGCTGGCAGCAGTCAAGTAGCTCTATCCTGGAGTGCGGTCAGTGGAGCATCTAGCTACACACTTTTCTGGAAAACATCCTCCGGTGTTTCCTCCAGTGACACCTCAATTGCTTCAATAAGTACAAACTCTTATACACACACAAGTTTGAGCAACGGCACAACTTACTACTACAAGGTTGCAGCAGTTAACTCTTCCGGAACTGGCACACTCACCAGCGAGGTCAATGCCACGCCCACTGCAGATTCCGGAGGTAGTTCTTCGAGCACGCTTTCGGCGCCGGCAAATTTGAGCGCCACAGCAACTACCGGAACAGCGGTACTGGACTGGGACGCAGTCAGCGGCGCGGCGAGCTACACTCTTTTCTGGGGTACTTCCAGTGGAATCACTTCATCCAGTTCTTCCATTACCAGTATCTCAACCGACAATTACACGCATACGAGCTTGAGTAACGGCAGTACTTATTATTACAAAGTTGCCGCAGTTGACGCTGCCAGCACAGGATCTCTTTCATCTGAGGTTAGTGTATCACCTGTTCTTTCTGTACCTGCAAACTTATCTGTAACTGCTGGAAATACCCAGAACTCACTGGATTGGGACAACGTCAGTGGTGCTGCCAGTTACACTCTTTACTGGGGAACTTCCAGCGGGATCACTTCTTCCAGTTCTGCTATTACTAGCATAACGAATGATAATTACACACATACAAGTCTGAGCAATGATACAACTTATTATTATAAAGTTGCCGCGGTTGACGCTGCCAGCACAGGCTCTCTTTCATCAGAAGTCAGTGCTACACCCACCAACCCACTCTTAGGTGGTGCAATCCAGGGGACTGCTCTGAGCCTCTCTACAGAAGTGACTACTCTTGCAGGGGGCACATCCGGCTACACTGACGCAACAGGAACAAGTGCAAAATTTGACACCCCAGCCGGAATCACTACGGACGGAACGAATCTCTATGTAACTGAAAATGGAAACCACACGATCCGCAAGATTGTCATTTCAACCGGGGTAGTGACGACTCTTGCGGGAACTGCAGGAACTAGTGGAAGCAACGATGCAACAGGAACAAGTGCAACCTTTAGACAGCCGAAGGCAATTACAACGGATGGAACAAACCTTTATGTTGCTGATACCGGCAACAATAAGATACGTAAGATCGTGATTTCCAGTGGTGTAGTGACAACTCTTGCCGGGACTGGGAGTAGCGGAACAACCGATAATACTACAGGTACAAACGCACAATTTAATTATCCAATAGGAATTACAACGGATGGAACAAACCTTTATGTTGCTGACAGGGATAACCGTGCGATTCGAAAGATCGTGATTTCCAGCGGATTCGTTAGCACTCTTGCCGGGACTATGGGAATTATAGGGTCTACCGATGCTACAGGAACGAGCGCAAAATTTTATAACCCGCAGGATGTCACTACAGACGGCACCAACATCTACGTGGCTGACGGCAAAAATACGATTCGTAAGGTTGTAATTTCCAGCGGTGTAGTGACAACTCTTGCCGGGACTTATAATAGTTCAGGGACTACCGATGCAACAGGTGCAGACGCACGTTTTAAAAGTCTATATGGTATCACAACTGACGGTATCAACCTCTATGTTACGTCCAGCAGTAATAAGATTCGTAAGATCGTAATTTCCACAGGGGTAGTGACAACCGTTGCGGGATCCGGAACAGCAGGCAGTTCCGATGCAACAGGAACGAGTGCACAATTTTATACTCCATACAAAATCACGACTGACGGGACAAACCTCTATGTGGCGGAATACAGCAACAATACTGTACGTAAGATCCAATAGAAAGGGGGAAAGATACTCAGTATGCACCATAATACTTGATCTAAACTGCAATCATTAAACTTTCTGGACTGTTTTTGCAGACTTAGAGGATAATTTATAATGACACAAATCATGCTTGAGTATTTTACATTCACGTAAATTGAGGTATATTTCAACAGTGTTGCTTTCGTAAATACTTATCATTTCCACGAAGCTTGTCCTCGGCTTGATCGGGGAGTGGGAATCCAGGAACTTGTAAGTATCTGAAATGCTTGTCCTCGACCTGATCGGGGAATAGACTCCAGCTTTCGCAGGAATAACAATAATTGGTGTTATAATGACTTTTTACTAGACTATCAACCGTGAATCATTTCGTATTTTTCCTGTAATTCATCCTCGCTCTCCTCAAAATCAGGATTTGGGATAATGCAGTCTGAAGGGCATACTTCAATGCACTGCGGTTCTTCATCTGTACCAATGCATTCTGAACAGCGCAATGCATCAATTACAAATATTTCTTCACCTGCAGTAATTGCTTCATTTGGACAAGGTTCTATACAAGCATCGCAAACTGTACAGTCCTCTGTTATCATTAATGCCATTTTAAGGTTCGTGCTAAAAGGTTAAAGATTTTTGAAATATTTCAAGCTTATAAATTGTAATTTCGAATTTAATTGTTCGTCTGTGTAAAACCAGATGCACAATTATTTTCAGGCGGCTTTTGCCAATTGTTTTAGATTTCCAAGTTTTTCATAACGGAACCCTCCCCAAATAGCAGCACCGATAGCTCCGGCATAAATCGAGTCCGAGTTACTGGTCACCTTTACAATCAGATTTTGATCAACTGCCTGCTCTCTTATGGCAGCCAGTAATCCCACATCCTGTGCCAGTCCTCCGGAAACAAAAACTGTACTTTCTTTGGCTTTAATCGACTTTAATAATTTTACCAGGCGGCCTGCCATAGAAAGATGAATTCCCTTAAGAATATTCTGAGTTGATATTCCACGTGATACCATATTAATTACATCAGTTTCTGCCAGCACTGCACAAATCGAACTGACGACTTCCGGATCATCCGCAGCTTTAGATAGTGAACCAACTTCATCCTGTGATACACCAAGATAACGTGCTATATTTTCCAAAAACTGTCCGGAACCGGAGGCACACTGACTGGTCATTTTATATGAAAGGACTTTGCCGCGTTCGTCTGTACTAATTGCCCGGCCATGCAATGCGCCGATGTCGATTACTGCTCTGGCTTCAGGTTCCAGAAATACTCCTCCGCGTGCATGAGTAGTCATAGAATAAAAATGTCCTGTTCTAAAATCCACATTCTCACCATCGCCAGTGGTGGCGACATAAGCAACATCGTCTTTTTTCAAGCCTGCATCTTTCAGCAAACCATGGTAGGCTTCTGAAGCAAGTTTCATCGGATCTCGTTTGCGGAGTCGATCCACACGTTTCCCAAGCCATTCATGTTTTTCAGCAACAGTACGAAAAAGAACGCTTTTCACCGCACTTGTACCGATATCAATTCCTATTGTAATAGTCATTTTTTGTTATGAGTTTTGAGTTTGAGTTGTTTGTTTCCTGTCGTGTCGTTGTTTATACTGCCCTGTGCGCAAAAGTAGCCGCCCCAAGAGCTCCGGTATAAATTGATCCCGGATCGATATTGATGGTTACATCGCCGTAATTTTCTTTGACCAAAGCTCTCAAGGCATCAACTGCTGCTTCATTGTTGGCGACTCCTCCGGTGAAAGTAAATTCATCCCGAATTCCTCCGGAACGAGAAAGCAAAGACATGGCACGTAATACTATGGCTCGGTGCAAACCGGATAAAATATCTTCCCGTTTTTCGCCTAGTGCCAAACGGTCACGTAGTTCTGCTCCGGCAAAAACGGTACAAGTTGAGTTGATGCGCACTGTGCGGGTGGCTTTCATAGCCATCGGACCCAGTTCGTGCAAACCCATATTCATTTCATCGGCAATGTAGCCCAGATAACGCCCACATCCGGCGGCACAGCGGTCATTCATTTGAAAGCTGTCCACGATTCCAGCATCATCAACCTGAATAGCTTTGGTGTCTTGTCCGCCGATGTCCAGCACGGTCAAGGTTTTGGGATACATAACATGTGCACCCAAACCGTGACAGAGAATTTCAGAACGAATATGTTCTTTTGAAAAAGGCAATCTGGCGCGTCCGTAACCTGTGCCGACAACATAAGTTTCTTCCAACTCAATATCAAGTGCATCTTTGACCGCATTTTCGACCAGTTTGCTGACTCCGGACAATTCTGAAAATCCTTCCAGGGTTCTGAGCAGAGCTTTCATAATCATTTCTTTCAGATTTTCTCCGGTAAGTCTGTTTTCCACTTCAATGATGGAACGGTCATAAATATTGAGCATCATGTCAAAGGCTAAACCAGCATCTTTAGCAACTGCCTCACCAATTGCTAAATAGCGGGAGCCGGCAATATCACGAAAGAAATCCGATTTACGTTTTGCACCTGGTGCAAATAAGTCTGGTGCTTCCAAACGAAGTTTTTGGAATGTTACGATAAGTGCCTCAGCCAGACCCTGTTCGAATCCCTTAAATCTTTCACCTACTGCATTGTTACGGCATACCATTTCTAAGTCTGCCAGAGATTCCATAAATTGCTCCAAACGAAAATTTCGTTCCAGATTCTCCAACAACTCTTTCAGGCGTCCAGACAATTCAGGAATGTCTGAAAGTGATTGTGCCACCAAATTCATGCGTGCATTGACTGTTGCTTCCTGTTTTGCAACGGTTGAAGCAATGTCATAGTTGGAGCGTGAGTTGGTAATTCCGTGTCCAAGTTCTTTTAGATTTTCATCTAATATAACTGCCTTTGTTGTAGTTGAGCCTAAGTCAATTCCAATAAAACATTTCATGCAGCAGCTCCTAGAGGCGCGTTTCCTTCACGCTTTTGTTTAATCATTTGAAAATAACTTTCCAAGCGGTTTTTGACATTGGCCGCAGAAAAGTAACGTGGATCGACCAAGTCGGTTTCAATAAAGGCACCCGGCTTTCCTGTACGTTTTTCCACTTCACGCAACAATAGCAATTGTCCTGCAGAGAAACTGTTACAGCTTTTGATGGAGTTAATTAAAAGCCCATCTGCCTCATATTCTTCGACGTATTGTGACAGCATATCTGCACGGTGCGGTAAGTTTAGATTGGTATAACAGCCAAGGCAATAATCCGCCAATGTTTCTATCGGATTATCCGGATCATGCCGGAAACCGAAATCATACACCCCACCAACTTTTGTGTAACTGCTGGCAACGACCACAGCTCCTTCCTCATAAAACATTTTCCAGAATTCCCGAAAATGAGTCCAGTTTGGAGGCCCCTCAACAACCAGTCTATATTTTTCTTCTGGCATTTCTCCTTCCGGAGTTACAGGACCTTTTCCCAATCGAACACGTTCTTCCACTTCTTTACGCAACATTGCATAATATTCCGCTGCTCCTTCACTGCCCCGAAAAGATGAGAAAATCGGTCCAACGTAATAGACTCCGCCAAAATAAGCATCAATTGGAGATGGCTTGTTTTTAGCACTTTGCAGCACCCAAACCAAATCCTCTTCGGCTTTGGCAGACTGTCTCAGATATTGACGTAGACGGTCTATATCAAACTTGACCCCACTCACTCGTTCCAGGGTAGGAATTATATCCTCCTTGAGCTGCTTTACGACATATTCGCGCATATTTGGTGTAATCACTCCATCTCCCTGATAGGGAACGTGTAGCATGGCAGTTTCACATTTGTACTGTTCCCGCACCAATTCAAACCACTTCATGAAAGTAAAACAGCCGGTATAGGAAAGCAACAGTAGATCCGGAGTCGGTAACGCTTCTCCGGTGGGACCGATGTTACCCTGTGCCATCATGCCTAAATCTGCTTTCACATAAGTGCAGACATCTTCAGAATGTCCTGCTCTTTCTGCTTCCATGATCATGCGTCCAGTTCTTTTACGCATTGCATTCTGCAAAGCATTTATTTCAGGCAAATTTCGCGCAAAATCAAAACACATCAACAACTCATTCAAATTACCCGGCACAAAAGTAGAGACAACTTTTTGGTCAGTTTTTGGTGCATCATAGAGTTGCCTGAAATTGTCGGCAATCATACTTTTCTGTATTTCCATCGACTGCTCTTTGATGGCCGTTGGTGGTGCTTTTTTGGGCATATTTTCTCCTTTTTAAATAATTACGTCACGATTCGATTTTCAATCTAAATATTAAACCAGCAATGATTCAAATTTCAGATGTTCACTTTTAAACCCTGTTTGTCCTGTTCTCAGTTCAAATGTTTTTTCAACCTTATGCACTCCATAACTTGATGGAGTCAGCAAAAGTTCCGGCTTGCTCGCGGATGGGTTGCATTTGTCCGGAGTTTTCTGCATATTCAAATGAAGTAAACGGAATGTCTTTGGCAGCCAAGGCATTTTGTAACATTGGACGATCCAATAATGCTGGGTCGCAAAAGCTTGGTCCAGCGAATATGATGCCTTCGGCACTGTTGTCACGGACAGAATCAATCAGGTATTTCCCTTTTTTATCTACATCCGGTTCATACTTTGCTGCTGTATCATTGGAGTGATGCAAAAAAGCTTTTGATAAATTTTCCAGTGGATCGCCTGAAATAGGGACTTCCTGCAACAACCAGCGAGTGACCAGCATAAAATCATCATCGACAATATAACAGCCTGCCATTTCGATGGACTTGATCATATTAAATGGCGGTTGTTCACAGAAAACACCACTGACCACAACCCGGCAATTGTCGCGAACAGGGCGATCCTCGACAGCAGCAACTTCAAGATAATCTTTTAACAGTTGGGTGTGTTCTTCTACCGGCAATACCATGCCTGCACGTACCAGCAAATAGACTTCAGTACTCGGTGCTTTCCAGGGTCCTTTTGCCCTGAAAGCATAAAGTTCTTCAACTGCTTTACGGTTTTCGTTATAGACCGCAATTGAGTTACGCAAATCATCATCTGTGATTTCATGTCCGACTAATTTTGCAAAATCATCACGCAATGTCTGCATTTCATGGATGTAAAATTTTCCACCAATTTCATCTTCATAATTTTGAGGCACATCAAAATAACGCACATATTTGTCTTTGAACATCAATTTCCACATGCCGGACAAATTGCGAATCACATCGCAAATACTTGGAAACAACATTCCGTCCAGAACATCCAGTCTTCCGGTAACACCCAATTCAATCGTTGAGCGCGGAATACGGCAAATGTAACTTTGGTAATATGCATCTCCGTGAATCACCTCCAGCTGATCACCTCCACCCATGATTCCGACAGGCAGCATTCCTGCCGCATGGATAATTTCACGCGGAACATAAACCGGCATATAACCGATAACTTTACGTCCAGGTTTTGCTTCCTTCCAGCTCTTGACTGCTTTGAAATCCAAATCATCAAAAAGCTCCTGACAATAGGCGACAATATCCTTTAAGTTTTTCCGGTACATCAGCGAAGTCTTGCTGGAATTTCCGGTCTCTAGTTTTGCAGATATGTCCGCTGTTGTTTTTTGCGTTTTATCGGTCATAAGTAATTTTTCATATTAATTTGTGAAGCAATTATTCTTGTTGTCGATTACAATAATTCAAAATTAATCATTCCCATTGAGCGGGACGCTTTTCCAGAAATGCCTGCAAACCTTCAACTGCATCGTGAGTTTTCATTAATTCTTCCAGGTAAAGTTCTTCTACAGCAGCTAATTTGCGTTTGATCTCACCAATCACACCTTTACGTGATGCCTGCAAAGCAAAACGCAAGGAACTCGCACTTTTGGATTTTAAATGCGTTTTAAAGTAGCTTATCGCACTAGCTTCCGGGTCATCGGATATTTCCTGAGTTAGACCCCTGTTTTGAGATTCAAATGTGTCAATAATACGTCCGGATAGCAGTAAGTCTTCTGCCCTAGCCTGTCCAACACGAATCGGCAGTAAGCATGAAGCAGCTGGAGCAATTACGCCCAAAACTATTTCCGGTTGTCCCATTTTAGCTTCCGGATTTGCAAAGATCAGACTTCCGGCGCAGGCAAGTTCTAAACCGCCGCCTAAACATTGACCGCGAATTACGACCAGAATCGGAACTGTTACACTCAGCATTTGCAATAAAAGTGTGTGAAAACTTTTAAGCATTGCAGCACACTGTTCCGGAAGATGTTCTTCAACACTGGCACCAAAACTAAAATGAGCTCCTTCCGCATCCAGTAAAACAGCTCTAACTTGATTATTTCCTTTTAATTGTTCAAAAGCCTGACTTAGCTCCGTCACCATTACTGCATCTATGATGTTTGCTTTGGGGGCACAAAGCCGGATCCGAAATAGCATCTCCTCCTGTTCAAACCAGCTTTTAACAGGAGAGACTGTTGCTGATACCTCACTCATGACATTCCTACTTTGTATCGTTTCCTATTTCCTAAATGAATTATTGATTTATAGGCATCAAACTGTCGGTAAATTCATCAGTCCAGCGCTCTCCTCGGGCCAGTGCCTGTCTCAGTTCAACAAAATTTACTTCACGACTAGTTTTGGTACTTTCGTTAAATGCTCTGAATCCGGCTCTTGCCTCTGTCATCATATTGTTGGCCAACCAGGCACGGGAATCTTCTTTATTGCGGTTCCAGGCTTCAAGTTTTGGTTTACGGAGTTCTTCCAGAGTCTTTGTCATGCAGTCCGGAAATGTCAACAACAGTTTTGCACAAAGGCTTTCCACTTCCTGATCAAGTAACGCCAAATCTACTTCGCCTTGTTTGATTAAAGCTTTTCCTACAGTAAGAGCTTCTCCGGATTTACTTTCACCAAAGGAAAATCGTCCCCAGTCATCCAGCATTTTTTGTGTTTCTACCAGAGGATTAGCGACCCATTCACCATCAACTTTAAGTGCAGGAGTCACACTCGTGATCATACCGTTCAAATATACTTTGTGTGCAGACCATACTTCACAGAGCGTTCCGGATTCCATTGCTCTATCTCCAGCCATCATTAACGGCAAAAAGTCAGTAGCCCCGCCAATTGGTGCAGAACCGTGTTTGGGACCGGCCTGCCCAAAACGAGCCAGGTCTTGAGCTATCGAAAAATCACACGCCATCCCGATTTCCTGTCCTCCTCCGATCCGCATACCGTTTACACGGCAAATTACCGGCTTGTCACAACCCAATATTGAGGACACCATATCATTAAAAAGCCGCATGTACTGCCGATATTCCTGTGGTCGTCCAGCATAATATTCAGCATATTCTTTCGTATTACCACCAGTACAAAATGCTTTATCACCTGAACCCGTGAAAACTACTGAAGAAACGTTTCTGGCATTTGAAGCATGTCTAAAAGCTAGAATCACTCCTTTAACCATCTCTGTGGTGTAAGAATTGTACTGTTTTGGATTATCAAGAGTAATCCAGGCATTGAAAAGCCCTGCAGCCACTGAACCGTCTGGAGTTGTTGCAGGGCGCAAATCATAACGGACCCCTTCTGCAGGTTGTTCAGGAACTAAGTCGTGATCGATAAATGAAAAATCATTTTTTGTAGTCATGGAATATTTTGTGCTTAAAAAGTTAAATTTTCATGCAGGATTACTAACTAATCCTGTTTTAATGCCACGCATTTTGTGACCCCGTTTTGTCCTTTTCATTCTTTAGTCCTTTCGAAAAGGGAAACATCTTTATGAAAAATCATTACGCCGGTACTAAAATTGCCCTGCGTGACAACTTGTGAGCATGTCCAGCTGCAAATATCTCATTAATGGAATCCAGCGGATGCTGTTCAACAAATGGTGCTAATTTTACTTTTCCATCCAACACCAAATCTAAAGCTGCTCCATAAAGTTCTGGAGCACAACCCCAGTTCCCTAACGCTCTGGCATCAAATGCCATCAGGTTTGAGAGACGCATTTCCGTTTTATCCATTGTGAAGCCGAGTACACTGAGAGTTGCACCGTGTGTCAGCAAATTGAAAGCAGTTGCCTGTCCGGCTCCTGTTCCGGAACATTCGTAAATGAACCATTCCAAAGGAGACAAACCTTGTTCTTTAACAAAGGCCCGCACCTGTTTTTTTAATTCACGATGATCAAATTCTTTTGAATTGAGTACCAGCGAAACTCCATAATCCCTGAGGACAGCTAACTTATCATCATCCACATCAATAGCAATTACGGTTGCACCGAGTGCAGCATTAATCTGTGCAGCATTTCCACCTATTCCACCGACACCGACAACGATTGCCACATCACCTTTTCCAACTCCGGCCCGAACGGCAGCCTGATACGGTGTTGTAACCGCATCTGCAATTACTGAAAGATCTGCCAAAGCCAACCCTGCTTTTGCAAGCCGTTCTTCATCAACTTGACATAAGCCATTTGCAGGAACAACTATGTGCGAAGCAAATCCACCCTGAATATCGTTACCAGGCATTTTCTGACTACGGCAAATTGAACTGCGTCCTTTTTTACAAAGTTCACATTCTCCGCAGGGCATCACTGCCGGAACAATCACCGCACATCCCTGCCATTCTTCAGAACCATGAGATGTTTCAAGAACACGCCCACTGACCTCATGTCCAAGAGCTAGCGGTAAGTCATGATTAGTACGTACTCCGTCATAATAAAATCCCAAGTCGGTGTGACAAACACCGCAACCCGCAATTTCCACCAACACTTCCCCCTCTTGCAGAGGAAGTGGCTCAAAAGCAACTTTGTTTAAAGGTTCTCCTACTGCTGTCATAATCCAGCGATATGCAGTAAATGTCATAATAATATTAGTTTAAATTGTTATTCAGGACTTCAAGCTACAGTTGAGTTTTTAATGACTTTACACACACTAAATGCTGATGTCAAGTAATAAATTAGAAATAAGTACTTTAATGCGTCTTTAGTAAAGAATTTACTCTTATTCAGCCGCTGTGTCAAGCATAAAATAGAAATAAGTACTTTAATGCAACTTTAAGCTTGACAGCACTTCTACTTGTGGTTAAAGTCAATCATCTTTTTAATTGTAGCTGTATAAGGACTTCATCTGCAAACCAAAGATTATTTAATCTTTAATAATCTTAGTATTGATATGATACTACGTTATTATTTGTATAATTTGCAGAGATCAGGAATATTTTTCTTGTAACAAACTATCTTAGTTTCGCTCTAAAAATCATTTACAACAATCAAAGCACACTAAAATGCCATCCAATTCACAAGGTAAAATACAGAGATTAGCAATAGCAATTGTAGGTAGTGGTGGTAGTGGTGTAATGACTGTTGGTGATTTACTGCTGAGAGCTGCAGCACAAGCTGGATGGTACGGAATGATGCGTCGATCTTCCGGTCCACAAATTCGTGGCGGAGAAGTAGCTGCTTATCTTGAGTTCTCATCGAAACCCATAGAATACCCCGGTGAGCACTTTGATATTTTATTAGCAATTGACTGGAAAAACGCTGACCGTTTTGCTGCGGAAATAGGACTTGATGAGTCAAGTACAGTATTCAGCGGTGAATCTGCTACTGAGCTTCCGAAGATGGTAAGTACTACCGGCGCAAGAGTTATAGAAGTTGATTTTAAATTACTGCTAAAAAAGCTAAAAGGTGGACGTAATAACATAGCAGCCTTAGGTTTTTTGGGGGCCTTAATAGGCTGTCCTGCTAATATGCTACAGGCTGAAGTTGATCGAAAATTTTCCTCAAAGGCAATGGAATTGGAAGTAAGTTTTGCAGCTTTACAAATTGGAGTCGATGCTGTTTCAGATTTAAATATTGATCTAAAATTATCACCACCAGCGGATAGTGATGAGGAGCGCTGGACTATAACTGGAAATCAGGCAGCAGGACTTGGTGCATTACGTGGTGGAATTAGATTTGTAGCAGCATATCCGATAACGCCAGCCACCGAAATATTGGAATGGATGTCTCCTCGTTTAAGAAAAGTAGGCGGCTATTTACTCCAGGCTGAGGATGAGTTGGCATCGATCAATATGTCTATCGGAGCATCTTATAGTGGAGTTCCATCTTTAACAGCAACTTCAGGTCCTGGTCTGGCCCTAATGACTGAGTCATTAGGTTTGGCCGTAGCGGCTGAGATACCTTTAGTAGTCGTTAATGTGATGCGTGGCGGTCCATCGACAGGCATTCCAACCAAATCTGAACAGACTGATCTTAATCTGGCTGTACATGGTTTGCATGGAGATGCACCACATTTGGTTTTGGCGCCACATTCCATTCCGGATTGCTTATGGACAACACAGTGGGCCGTGCATCTTGCAGAAAAACTGCAAACACCTGCCATAGTCTTATCAGACCAATCTCTTGGACAAACCCTTGCAGTCACAACCCGTCCATCTGACTCAGAATTCAAAGCAGAACGTGAAGTATTAACTGATGTTGCAGACAATTATGAGCGTTACGCATTGACAGATTCCGGTATTTCACCCACGACTTTACCAGGCACTGCAAATGGACAATACACTGCAGATGGTTTAGAGCACTCTCCCAGTGGAACTCCCTCCAGTATGGTTGAAGATCATGATGCTCAGTTGGAAAAACGGTCTAGAAAATTAAATAATTTTCATTATGGGGATGACTGGGCTGAGATTTCAGGTAATGGAAAAATCGGAGTAATAACCTGGGGTTCGACCGGTGGTGCTGTCAGAGAAGCAGTGCAGCAGCTTGACCCGGAAGGTAATTTAATTCGTGTAATGGTAATTCGCTTACTATCTCCAGCTCAACCTGATTTATTTAAAAACGCACTTGCAGATACAGACAGAGTTTTAGTGGTAGAACAAAGTTATGGAGCTCAATTTTATCGTTACCTGCGTGGTTATTTTGAGATGGACGACCGTGCAGAATCATTTTCCAAACCGGGACCTTTACCCATTTCTTCACGTATGTTACAAAACAAACTTCAAGACTGGATAGCAGCATGACCACAAATCCTCCAAAAACTTTTTTGGCTAAAAGCTACAAATCCGGTCTCAAACCAGTCTGGTGCCCTGGTTGTGGGGACCATAATGTCCTGATGGGATTTACTAAAGCCATGGCAAAGTTAGGTGTGAAACCTGAAAAGTCAGTAGTAGTTTCAGGTATCGGCTGTTCTTCCCGCATTCCTGCATACACAAAGTGCTACGGATTTCACGGTGTACATGGACGTTCATTACCAATTGCAGCAGGCATAAAACTGGCGCGTCCGGAACTATCCGTCCTTGTTTTCAGCGGCGATGGGGACGGCTATTCAATCGGCGGGAATCATTTTTTACATGCATGTCGACGGAATATAGATTTAACCTACATTGTAATGGATAATCAGGTTTACGGAATGACCAAAGGCCAGCCTTCTCCAACAACAGAACCAGACTGGGATAACGGAATGGCTCCCGGAGGGACGAATCTAAGACCATTTCAGCCACTTGTAATCGCTTTGGCTGCTGGCGCAAACTTTATTGCCCGCGGCTTTTCAGGTGATTCCAACGGGACGGCTGAGCTGATTTCAAAAGCAGTGATGCATCCAGGATTTTCATTTGTGGAAATTCTCAGTCCATGTGTTACCTTTCGTCCTGAACAGCGGGCCTGGAAGGAGATGGTACGACCCGCTCCTGTTGAAACCACTTATGATCGGGGCCAGGCTGCACGCCGTCTGGCAACTGATGACGGTTTTTACACTGGAGTATTATTTCGAGATACCCGTCCGGCTTTCGAGCCGCCTGTGGTTGATAACCGGATTGAAGTCAGTGACTTTGATCATGAATTTGTGGTCTGATGCAGAGAATCTTTTTGTTCTCATTTTATCAGACAACAGCACCGTTCCCGGAATTCAAACTCTGGAGGACCTCTTTTCATTAACCCTTAATGACTGTATTACTCCCTGATGGTTGGAAAGCCCCGATTGGTTATTCCAATGGAATTGCTGTAGATTCCGGTAAAATTGTTTTCATTGCCGGTCAAGTAGGTTGGGATGCCCAACAGGAATTCCAGAGCGAGGAAATCGCTCCGCAATTTGAACAAGCATTGATTAACATATTAGCTGTATTGGAACAAGCTGGTGGAAAACCGGTGCACATTTGCCGGATAACCGCATTCTGCATTGACAAGAAAGCTTATCTTAAAGAACGTTCAAAGCTTGGCAATATTTGGCGGAAGTTGATGGGCAAGCATTATCCTGCTATGAGTATGATTTTCGTAGCAGATTTGCTGGATTCTCCAGGAAAGATCGAGTTGGAAGCAACTGCCGTAATTCCTGAATAATCTCCAGCAAAGGAGATAATCATAGTTTTTCTTGACAACTGAAAGTGCTTCAGTTAGAGTTTATGTGTTTTCAGGAGCTGTATTCAGATTCTCTGAAAATTTTTTTAATCAATTAACCTAATTATAGGAGAAAAGATGAAATTTCGTCTTTTAGGGGCTCTGTCCCTAGGTGCAATGCTGATTACTCAGGTTGCCGTGGCTGAAACAGTCAAAATTGGATTTGTTACCACACTCACAGGGGGTGCTGGAGCAATAGGAAATGATATGCGTGATGCAGTAGAACTGGCACTGGATCATCTGGGTCGTAAAATGGGAAATTCAGATGTGCAGATGTTTTATGAGGATGACACCTTCAAGCCCGCAGTCGGTAAACAAAAAACAGAAAAGTTGGTCAAAAAAGACAAAGTTCATTTTGTCACCGGCTACATTTGGAGTCACGTTTTAATGGCTTCCCGTAACTCTGCTGTTGGTAAAGGTCCTTTCATGATTACTTCCAATGCTGGTCCAGGACCAGTTGCAGGTAAACTATGTCATGAGGATTTTTTCTCTGCTTCCTGGCAGAATGACCAAACCACGATGGCGATGGGTGAGGTCTTAAATCAACTTGGCATCAAAAACCTCTACATCATGGCACCAAACTATGCTGCTGGTAAAGGTATGGTTGCTGGTGTTACTAGAACATTTAAAGGAAATATCGTTGGAAAAGATATGACCAAGTTTCCGGCACAGCTTGATTTTTCTGCGGAACTAGCCAAAATTCGTGCTGCGAAACCTGATGCAGTCTTCGTTTTCTATCCAGGAAAACATGGAATGCAGTTTTTCAAACAGTATTCACAAGCAGGATTGAAAGGAAGTATACCTCTTTATTCCGCATTTACTGTTGACTCCCTGAGTCTGCCACGAATGAAAGATTTAGCAGAGGATAGTTTGATGACAATGTTCTGGGCACCGGATCTGGATAATGCAGTCAATAAGCGCTTTGTTGCAGATTACCGCAAGAAAACCGGTCGCTATCCAACATTTTATGCAGCACAGTCATACGACACTATTATGTTAATTAACAGTGCAGTTACTGCTGTTGGTGGTGATCTGTCCAACAAAGACGGAATGCGGGATGCCATGCGTAAAGCAAATTTCCCTTCAGTTCGTGGAGCGTTTAAATACGGCAATAACCATTTTCCAATCCAGAATTTTTACTTGCGAAAAGCAGTCAAGGATGTTGATGGGAATTACACCACTAGTATTGTAAAAACTGTTTACACCAACCACCAGGATCCTTACGCTAAAGATTGTAAAATGTCCTGGTAGTTTTTTATAACTTACCTCTTTGTGGAGGAACGTGAGTTCCTCCCCTTCTTAATCTTTCCTGCCTAACATTTACAATACTGCTAACAGATTCTTGTGAACTGGATACTTCTTTTGGAACAAACCCTTAACGGGTTTCAATTCGGAATATTACTGTTTTTACTTGCAGCTGGTTTGACCTTGATCTTTGGAATCATGGATCTGATTAACCTGGCACATGGCTCGCTCTACATGATGGGAGCATATTTCGCAGCAACTTTCACAAGCTGGACAGATTCATTCCTGCTAGGGGCTCTTTTAGCAGTTCCGGCCAGTATGATTTTTGGTATGCTCGTAGAAATGATTGCGCTGCGTACTCTATACACCCGCAATCATCTCGATCAAGTATTAGCTACTTTCGGTCTCATCCTTTTTTTCAACGAATTCGTCAGACTCATTTGGGGACCAATTGGATTAGACATTCCACTTCCTGAAGTACTCAACGGTAGTGTGGATCTTTTTTTTGGTATTCGCTACCCTGCTTTCCGTCTGGTTATCATTGCAGTTGGAATCCTTGTAGCTTTTTTGCTTTACCTGCTTGTTTCCCGGACAAAACTAGGCATGTTGATACGTGCAGGAGCAAGTAATCGGCAAATGGTCAGTGCACTGGGAGTAAATATAAATTTTCTCTATACTCTTGTTTTTGGATTGGGTGCTGCACTGGCAGGTTTAGCTGGATTAATGGCAGGACCAATTATGACTGTTGAGATTGGAATGGGAGAAGGCATCTTAATTATTACTCTGGTAGTGATTGTTATTGGCGGAGTCGGCTCCATTAAGGGAGCCTTTGTTGCTGCCTTATTAGTGGGCTTGATTGATACAGTCGGCCGTTCTTTTCTACCGGATATTTTAGGCCTCTTTTTTTCCAATGATGTGGCAGATACCGCTGCACCCGCGATTTCCTCCATGTTGATCTATCTCCTGATGGCCCTTATTTTGGCTATCAGACCTCAGGGTCTCTTCCCACCAAAAGGAGCATAGATGAAAGGCTCTCCAAGAATTTTATTTATTGTAATTTTGATGCTGGGCTTAGCAGTTGTTCCACTACTTGCCGACTATTTTGACGAACCATTTTACACAGTAATGTTTTCTAGAATGCTGATTCTTTCGATTGGTGCAGTCAGTCTGAATTTGATTTTAGGGTTCGGTGGTATGGTCAGCTTTGGTCATGCAGTATATTTAGGTATAGGCTCATATATGGTTGGTATTGGGACCCTGCATGCAGTTGAAGATGGGATTGACTGGATGGCCAACGGTTTTATTCAAATAGCACTGGCAATTGTTTTTTCAGCAATTACGGGATTGGTGATCGGTGCTATTTCACTACGGACTCGAGGAGTATATTTCATTATGATCACACTGGCCTTTTCGCAGATGTTATACTTTGTAGCAGTTGGTAATGAAAAATACGGTGGAGATGACGGATTAAGTCTTTACATGCGCAGTGATTTTAATGGCTTAATAAATATTGCAAATGACAACTCGCTCTATTACCTCAATTTTGTCATTTTGCTGTTTAGTTTGTACATTTCACACAGGATAATAAACTCTCGTTTTGGCATGATGATTCGCGGTGCAAAGTCGAACGAACAACGAATGCGTGCCATTGGATTTCCAGTTTTTCGCTATCAACTTGTTGCTTTTGTTATTGCCGGAACTTTATGTGGTATTGCAGGAGTTTTATCTGCGAACCAAACAGAGTTTGTTAATCCTTCAGTGATGCATTGGACTCATTCTGGGGATTTAATCATTATGACTGTTTTAGGAGGATTGGGAACTCTTTTTGGTCCAGTTATTGGTGCAGTTGCTTTCCTGTTTTTAGAGGAATTTCTCTCTGAGATCACTGAGTACTGGCAACTGATTTTTGGGCCCATGCTCGTACTGGTTGTAATCTTTGCACGAGGAGGAATAGATGGTATGCTGGTCGGACTGGATAAATGGTGGCATAAATTATCTTCTCACAGTGAGAAGGAGACTGGTTAATGCTAAAAGTAATTTCATTAGTTAAGACCTTCGGTGCACTGTTGGCTACAGATGATCTTTCATTTCAAGTAGAAGAGGGAGAATTGCACGCGATTATCGGCCCAAACGGTGCAGGAAAAACAACTCTTATCTGCCAATTAACTGGGGAAATTGAGCCGGATTCAGGAACAATCATCTTTGATGGCAACGATATTTCGAATGTTCCTGTTCATCTTCGCTCTGCTTGTGGACTTGCCCGTTCCTTTCAAATTACAAATATTTTCATGGATCTAACTGTTTGGGACAACGTTGCTCTGGCAGTACAGGCTCATGCTGGTCATTCTTTTCATTTTTGGAAAGATGCCAGAAAAGAACGTCAACTCAGGAAGCCGGCTCTGGAATATTTACAACAGGTTGGTTTGGAAAAACGTGCAGACGATATTGCCGACAACCTTTCTCATGGTGAACACCGTCAACTGGAAATAGCGATGGCACTGGCAACAAAACCAAAAATGCTGCTGCTTGATGAACCAATGGCAGGAATGGGACCTGAAGAATCAAAAGCCATGGTTAATATTCTGCTGAAGCTGAAAAAGAAGCTCACGATTTTATTAATTGAGCATGATATGGATGTTGTTTTTGCACTGGCTGACCGGATAACAGTATTAGTTTATGGTCAGAGCATTGCTACTGACACTCCGGAAGCAATCAAACAAAATCCTCAAGTCAGGTCTGCATATCTGGGTGAAGAGGAGTCCGTCCATGCTTGAACTTAAGGAGTTGAAAACTTCATACAAGCAGAGCCAGGTCCTGTTTGGAATTGATCTGCAGGTAAATGCTGGAGAAGTAGTCACATTGCTGGGACGCAATGGTATGGGAAAAACTACCACAATACATTCAATTCTTGGAATAGTAAAAGCGCAATCCGGAGAAATCTTATTTGAAGGCAAACAAGTCCGGGAATGGCCTGCTCATAAAGTCGCCCAGGCCGGAATTGGTCTTGTACCAGAGGGACGCCAAATTTTTCCTAATTTGAATGTAATTGAAAACTTGATTGCGACTGCAGCTAATCGGTCAAAAAACAAAACTCACTGGACCCTGGATCGAGTTTTTACTCTATTTCCAAGATTAGCTGACCGTGCAAAAAACATGGGCAATCAACTTTCAGGAGGAGAGCAGCAAATGCTGGCCATTGGACGGGCTTTGATGACAAATCCGCGTCTCTTAATTTTAGATGAGGCAACAGAAGGTCTTGCGCCGTTAATCAGAACTGAAATTTGGGATTGTTTGAAAGGTCTTAAAGATGCGGGACAATCGATTCTTGTTGTAGATAAGAACATTGAAGCTCTCACACATTTTGCTGATCGACACTACATCATCGAAAAAGGACTGGTTGTCTGGACTGGCGATTCCATGACCTTAAGTGCTGACAAAGAAATTCAGCACCGTTATCTGGGAATTTAATCAATCCTTTTTTTTAAGCTTACTGCTGTAGCAACTGCAACACGTTTTTAGGCAGTTGATTGGCTTGTGCCTGCATCGACTGACTGGCTGAGAGAAGTATCTGATTTCCAGTCAATTTTGACATTTCAGCAGCCATATCAGTGTCTCTGATTGTGGACTCGCCCCGGGTGACATTCTCTTCAGCAATCCTCAATGAATTAAGATTACTTTCAACTGCATTCTTCTGGAAAGAACCAATTGCACCACGATAAGTTGATATTTCGTCAATTGCTTTGTCAATAATTCTGCCCGCATCATTTGCATGTTCTTTGCTGGTCAGATCTATATCAAATAAACTCCGAAATCCACTTTCATTTTCCACACCTAATCCCAGATTATTGGTCCGGATATTTTTCAGTGAAAAACTGCTTTCAGCACCAGGAGTTGGCCCAAGATTTACATTCTTAGTCTGTTGTGATAAATGAACATAGCCCTCAATAACAGGATTGCTGGGTGTACCAACAATTTCTGCCTGTGATTCTTCAACAAACTCCAAACCTACAACTTCTCCCTGTTCATTTTTTACGGGTACTTCCTTCAGTCCTATTGTGCGGTCAAATTGTATTGTAATTCCTTGAGACGGAGAAGCACCTTTGATCGCCGTGAGATATTGTCCTTTTCCTCTTGCAACGCTACCGCCTATCTTTCCTGCCACATCAACACCAGCTTCTGATGATTCTGCAACATTTGCTTCTTTAGTCAGTAGACCTGAAATATTGGATGTGACTGAAAATGTTGAATCTTTGCCAAAATCTTTATGACGGATATAAAAAGTCTTTTCCGGTGTTTCAAAAGCTTCTAAATTCAATCCGCTTTCGGTTATTCCTTCTTTAATACTCTGCATAACAATTCCACGAATATCTGCTGAAACTTGCTCTGCAGGAAAGCGTGCGGGGTCTTGCTTATGGTTTGCAAGAAGTTCCTCAATATTTTCCTTAACATCACCAAATTTTGTATTAATTTCAACATTCCTACCACCTTCACTCAGTAAAATAGAAACTCCATCACCAATATTGGCTAGCGTTAATGGTACAGTACCTTTTTTATGTGCTTGTGTTGCTACCTGCGTAATATCTACCTCAAAACCTTCTGTAGGCGAGGCTTCTGTCCAAGTTTCAGCACTCACGAAGCGTATATTGTCACCAACTGTAGCACCATTAGCCCCCATACTCCCATCAAGTAGAGTTTTCCCATTGAACTTCGCAGTCCCGACTATTCGATCCAAGGTACTGATCAGGTTTTCAATTTCCTGCTGATCTGCAGCCAACATAGCATCATCGTTAATAGCCTCGTTTGCCGCATGAACTGATAACTGCTTCATTTGAATCAAGAGGTTACTAAATTCACTCAAGGCCCCCTCAGCAGTTTGATACATTGCTATTGCACTGGAATTGTTACTGAAAGCTTGCCTTAACCCGGCTATTTGACCTCGCAACCGTTCGGAAGCAATTAATGATGCTGGTCCATCAGCAGCATTATTTATTTTTGTACCGGAACTTAATTTTTCAATTGAGGCTCTCACATTTTTTAAATTATTATCTGAGTGCCGTAATGCATTCAAAGATGAAGCATTGCTACGAATTCTCATTTTGTTCTCCCTTTATTAGCAAATATGTCAGGTATCTGTAGCTGTTTTCGTTGTTTTTTTGTCAGCAGGTAAAACCCTTGTCTTGCTTTTCGGCAATACAAAAAAAAACTTTAAGATTTTTGCAAATAAATGGTAGGCAGAAATTTATCAACTAATTAGTTAACGCTTAATAATAGTTATAAATTAATAATATCAATAGTATATCTTTAAATACAGGTGTGTTATAATACAGTATTATTCTTTCAA
>JACNJW010000036.1 GCA_014382365.1 SAR324 cluster bacterium | reverse complement strand
CGGGAATCCAGGGGAACAACTACAAAGACCATCAATAATTAGGTCTTGTGTTTCTATAATTATTAACAACAATATCAATCACATCCACTTCAATACGACCCAAAACCGGTCCAATAATATCTACCACTACTTTATTGAATAAAATCAGTCATATCCACTCCAATATGGTCCAATCCAGTCCAATAATATTATTGACCGATTTCACTTTTGCCTTTTATAATGATCTCAGTTTTTTGCTTAGCAGCGTTTAGAGTCTGCTGTGACTGAGTGAGCTTGAGCCTTATATTTTTCAGTCCCTGGAAAAAGCTAAATTTCTTTCATCTAATAATTTGAGCCATGATTTTGAATTACGATTTCCAGCAGGGAGTACATCTGTACCGACTGCAGGGAAAAATGAATAGCGATGACCTGAAGCAACTGCAGCAGGTGGTCAACAGTCAGTTAGAACCGCTGTCAGGAGATGTGATTCACTTCACCTTTGACTGCACGGAGTTGGAGAATACCACGGCTCCAAAAGTAAAAATTCAGGGAGAATAATCTCCAATCACTCATTAATAAAAAAACTCATTATGAAAAAAGCAAATACAATCCTAAAATCCAGCGCAATTCTGCTGCTGGGAACAGGACTGCTCTTTGGCGGTTGTGCCAAGATCAGTGACACAGAAACGTCATCAGATAATTCTACTACTTCATCGGAAAATAGCAGTACAACCACACTGTCAGCACCAACAGGATTGACAGCAACTGGAGGTAACCAACAAGTCGTACTTGACTGGACTGCCGTCAGCGGCGCCTCAAGTTACACTGTTTACTGGGACAATGCTTCCGGAATTACCACAAGTGACTCCGGTATTACTTCCATTACAACTGATAATTACACGCACACAGGACGCGACAACAGTACAACTTATTATTATAAAGTAGCTGCAATCAATTCCGCAGGAACAGGAACACTTTCTTCAGAGGTTAGTGCGGCCACATTTGCACTCTTATCTGCACCGGACAATGTCAGTGCCAGCGGAGCCAGTGGAACCGTCACATTGGACTGGAACGCGGTCAGCGGTGCTTCAAGCTATACGGTTTACTGGGACAATGTTTCCGGAATTTCCAGCAGCGATACGGCTATCACATCCATATCGACGGACAATTACACGCACAGCAGTCTCAGTGACGGTACATATTATTACAAGGTTGCTGCCGTTAATGACAATGGAACCGGAGCACTTTCTGCTGAATTCAGTTCGTTGCTGGCTTCAAATATCCAAGGTTCTGCAACTAATAATGGTCACACATATGCGATAACCTCTTCAGCAATGAATTGGGAAAATGCCAAAATTGAAGCTGCATCACTCGGGGGATATTTAGCAACTATAAACACTAAAGCTGAGAATGACTGGTTAACAGCAAAATTCATCTCATATGGTAATATCTGGATTGGGAACCATGATAAGGATACTGAAGGTACATGGGTCTGGGACAACGGAACTACGAGCAATGACGGCGGAGTTTCAGACAATATCTCCAGCGGTGCAAAATGGCCGGATGGCACAGCCAAATGGGGCAGCGGAGAACCAAATAATTCTGGGAGCTCTGAACATTGCGGGACTATTAGAGATTCATCAGGTGCGTGGAATGATGTGGAATGTAATTCTAGTCTTTCTTCTTCCGCATATCATATTAATTATGGCATTATTGAGTTTAATCAATGATTATTAGTTGCGGATAAATCTGAATTTTTCAGCCACCGCATTCAACACTCAATACTGACGCGGCATGCCTCAACAATTCTGGCTTGTTAATTGCTTCAAAAAAACCGGAAGCAGAGCCGGCCAGAGTGTCACGAGACAGAATCCCGTTATTAGAGAAAAAAACAAAAACTCTGCTTGCGGGAATCTGCGAAACAATTTTTAGCTAAAATTGTAAAGGTGTTGAAAATTTGTCAACGAATCAACTCTTCATGAATGAGATTAAAGTATGAAAATGATTAAAGGTTATCTGGGGCGCGACTTTGAGATGGAGGGAGTAATTTCAAGCAACGAAAGTATCCGCATCGATTGTACTCTTTCCGGAAGTGTGAGCAGCACACATTCAGTCATAGTTGGTCTTTCAGGAATAGTGCATGGTCAGATAAGTGCACCTGTAATCAAGGTTGATGGTCTGGTGGAAGGAGATTTAAAAGCCGGAAAGCGTGTAGAAATTTTAGAAAATGCGCGGGTAACCGGAAATGTTATTACTCCGGCCGGTGGACTCATTATGAAAATCGGCGGAAAATTTTGCGGAAAACTTATCGTGGGCACTGCCCCCCTCAAAGTTGATAAAAAAAGTGCTGTCCTGCCTTTTAATAATCCTCGAAAAAAGACCAACACCACAACACAAAACAATCCAACTGTACTCAATAATTCAAAAGTGGGCTGATTCTGTCCCGCTACGCGAATAGGGGTCAGGTCTAACATTCTTACATTATGATTCTTCACGTTGTGGAAAAAACTGCAACGGCATGTAAGAATGTTAGACCTGACCCCTTTGTTATACATTTGCAAGTGAGCTGCGAACTTGAGATTCATCTGCAAGTGCATCTGCTGCGGTTTTTTCCGTTCCGTGGCTTTCATCATATTTGTAAGGGCGAAAAATCTTTCGCCCTTAGCTCATTAATTTTCCCTTTACATTACATAATCCCGCCACCACCTTCCCCTGCTTTGGAGAGCGGGTTTGGCGTTCCGACTCTTATGCCTGCACAAGCCGACTCAAAATTATATAGACTAATATTTTTATCTTTTGGGATTTGCTGATATATTTGCTACATATTTGTCAGAAGTCATACTATTTGCATCAGACTGGTTAATTACGGATTGCAATTCCGTATTACGCCATATAGACTAAACAAATGTATTATCCAAGAATTATCTCAAAACACATTCAGCGGCTTGCCACACAGTACCCCGTTGTCACCATTACCGGGCCGCGTCAGTCAGGGAAGACAACACTTTGTAAAAAGCTGTTTGCTGATTTGGACTATGTGACTCTTGAGGATCTCTCCAACCGTACATTTGCATCAGAAGATCCGCAAGGATTTTTAGCTCGTTACAATTCCGGTGTGATTCTTGACGAGATTCAGCGAGTACCATCCTTGCTTTCTTATATCCAGGGGGTGGTTGATGTAAAAGATCAAAATGGTTTGTTTATTTTGACTGGCAGTCAACAACTGGAACTGATGGACAGCGTTAATCAATCTCTGGCAGGTCGCACCGCAATCGCCAAATTGCTTCCTCTTTCTTATCATGAAATCTACCGTCAGCAGGAAACTCTCCCGGCTCTTGAATCGGTACTCTATTACGGATTTTACCCTAGAATATTCAAGGAAAATTTGAATCCATCTGAGATGTATTCGTTCTACACCAATACTTATCTGGAACGTGATATTCGTACAATTTTCCAAGTTAAGGATTTGGTGCTGTTCGAAAATTTCTTGAAACTTTGTGCTGGAAGAAATGGTCAGGTGCTCAATTATACCGCGCTTGCAAGTGATTGCGGAATTGACCAAAAAACCGCCAAACAATGGCTCTCAATTCTGGAAGCATCATACATCATCAAGCGTTTACCTCCATACTACAAAAATCTTAATAAAAGAGTGATCAAAGCTCCAAAGCTCTATTTCTATGATAGCGGGCTGGTCTGCTATTTGCTTGGGATACGCTCGGCAGAACAATTAAAGCTGCATCCACTTGCAGGAGCAATTTTTGAGTCGTACGTTCTTAGCGAGCTATGGAAACACAGCTACAATAAGATTCAGCAAGGTGCACTTTATTATTTTCGAGATAACAGAGGTCGTGAGGTTGATGTGGTTTTTGAAGAGGATGGTGATCTCTCACAGCTTGAAATAAAGATGGGCAAAACCATTATGTCAAAAACTTTTTCTGCTCTTAAATACCTGCCGACTTTGATTGGAATCAGTCAAAGCTGGCTGGTTTATGGTGGCGATGATAGTTATCAAAGAAGTGGATATTCTGTGTTATCGTGGAGAGAAGTTGCAAACAATTAAGGAACCACAATACACATAACACCTTTTAAGATATAATGAAATTACTAATCAAAAACGCGCTGATCCTGACGGTTAATCAAAATAATGAGGTGCTGGAAAATGCGGATATTGCGGTTGAAGATGGAAGACTGCTGGCAGTAGGCAAGGTTCCGGAAATATTTCAGGCCGACAAAATAATTGACGCCACAAATCAAATTGCGCTGCCCGGACTGGTCAACGCGCACACGCATATTCCGATGTCTTTGTTCCGGAATTATGCTGATGACCTGCCGTTCTGGCCGTGGTTAATGGAAAAAATCAAACCCGCAGAAGATCACCTCAGTGCAGAGCATGTTTACTGGGGTGCAAAACTCGGCGTTTTGGAACTGATACAATCCGGCGTTACCTGTTTTTCAGACATGTATTTTTACATGGACGAGGTTGCAACAGTGGTAAAAGAATCCGGAATTCGCGCTTGTTTGAGCGGAGTCTTGCTGGAAGTTGCCGATTTGGGACCCACTTTTATGAAAGCCGCCATTGACTTTCACGACTCCTGGCATGGAAAAGCCGATGGGCGAATCAAGGCTTTTTTCGGTCCGCATTCGATGTACTTGTGTGGTCCGGAATATTTAAAGGAAACCACCACAGAAGCTCTGAAACGCAAAACTGGAATTCATATTCACCTTTCAGAAAGCAAACAGGAAATTGCGGACTGCAACGAAAAATACGGAAAATCGCCGGTTCAGCATTTAGCGGATTTGGGGATGTTTGAATGTCTGACAGCTGCCGCACACTGTGTTCACGTTTCTGCAAAGGATATTGAGCTTTTACGGAAGCACAACGTGAATGTAGTCAATAATCCAACTAGTAACCTGAAACTGGCCAACGGTTTTGCACCGGTAGAAGCGCTGCTGAAAAATGGAGTGAATGTCGCACTCGGTACAGACGGTTCCGCCAGCAACAACAACGTCAATCTTTTTGAAGAAATGCACCTCGCCGCGCTTGTTAACAAAGCCGTCAACGAAGACGCGGAATCGGTTCCTGCACAACAGGTTTTACGGATGGCCACAATCAACGGTGCAAAAACTCTTGGTCTGGAAAACGAAATCGGTTCCCTCGAAGTCGGCAAACGGGCAGATTTGATTTTGCTGGATGCCGGAAAAGCACACTATTTTCCGCACCACAATCCTGTTTCTTCCATTGCTTATTCGGCACAGGCAGCGGATGTTAGCACCGTGCTGGTCAACGGTCAGGTGTTGCTGGAAAATTATGAATTAAAAACAATAGACGTGGAAGAAACCACTCGGGAGGCTGAACGCATGGCTTTTGATTTGGTGAGCAGGGAAAATCAAACTTGAAAAACTCAAAATAGGTTTTTTCCATCAAAAAATATTTCTTCTAATTTGAATGGATCTACACCTTCAAGACAGCCTAAATTAACTCTGTAGTCTCCAGGCTGACTTCGTGATTGATGAAACGGGTAAATTCCGCAGCGTTTGCAAAAATAATGTTTCGCAGTTTTGGTGCCGTACTCGTACAGTCCCAAAGCTCCTGCTTCTATATCTATCATTATCTTTTCCGCTGCAATGGATTCTGTGCTCATCATTGCACCTTTACGAATACAAATAGAACAGTTGCAGCGAATACCCTGACTGATGGCCTCACCCTGATAAGAAAAGCGAACGGCTCCGCAGTGACATTTACCATGAAATTCCTGAGTCATAAGGCTGTTTCAAATTATAATGTAAATCATTAAGCTGTATCCAGAGTTTCAAAGGATTTGACCAAATCATCCATTTCCTTCATTTGCCGCAGGAATGGTTCGAGCTGATTCAGATGCAGTGCGCAGGGACCGTCACAAAGTGCTTTTTCCGGCTCCGGATGTGCTTCGAGAAAGAGTCCGGCGATTTTTTGTGACATTCCAGCCAGTGCCAGTTCACGCACAGATTCCCGCCTTCCCGCTGCCGCAATTCCCAAACCGCCAGGCCGTTGAAGTGCATGAGTAACATCAAATAAAACTGGATAACCAAAACTTTTCAGTACAGAAAATCCGAGCATGTCAACCACCAGATTATTGTAGCCAAAGCTGGAACCGCGCTCGCAAAGCAGCAACTGCTCATTTCCGGATGACTCGCATTTTTGGAGAATATTCTGCATTTCCTGCGGTGCTAAAAACTGGGCTTTTTTGATGTTGAGCACAGCTTTTGTTTCAGCAAGTGCTTGGACCAAATCTGTTTGACGTGATAAAAATGCAGGCAACTGCAAAACATCCGCAACTTCTGCCGCAGGTTCAGCTTGTGAAGGTTCATGAATATCGGTGAGTACCGGAACCCCAAATTCAGTTTTAATTTTTGCTAAAATCCGTAAGCCTTCCACAAGTCCGGGACCCCGGAAAGAATCGATCGAGGAGCGGTTGGCCTTGTCAAAGGAGGCCTTGAAAATATAGGGAATCCCCAGCAGGTCTGTCAGCCTGCTGAAAGTTTCTGCAACTTCCATGGCCAGATATTCGGATTCAATAACATTAATTCCGCCAATCAAAACGAAAGGCAGTTCATTACTCAATTTTAGTTCTGCAACAGCAATTGTTTTTTGAGAATTCATTTTCTATCAAATTTCAATCGAGTGAGCAGCTTCGCTCAGATTACGCATTTTTTCAAGAGCCAGTTCCCGGCCCAGAATTCCCAAGCCACAGTCGGGTCCGGCAATCAAACGACTTGCGTCAATGTGTTCAAGAGCATCCAGCAAACGCTGCCGGATTTCTTCAACTGCCTCAACACGACTTTTGGCGATGGCGACCACACCAAAAATTATAGTGGTAGTTTTGAATTGTTCGAGCAAACTCAAATCATTGTAACGGTGCGCGTCTTCCAAAGAGAGTGCCATCACAGATGAAGCTTCCATGGCATCCGCAATTTGAAAATAAGATTCACGGGGTGCTTTTGGATAATCAACCGCATCAATCTTATCTGGATATCCGCAACACATGTGAGCAGTTCGTGTAACTCCTTCAGGACAACCCTGAAAAGCACGTTCCAAATTTTCAACACCAAAATCAAGGGCACGTTCCGGATAACGTGCAAAGAGTGGTTCATCAATTTGAATATGCCTGCAGCCTGCATCTGCCAGGTTTAGGACTTCCTGATTCAGGGCTTCCGCAATTGCTTTGCCAAAGTCTTTTTGATTACCATAAAACTCATCCGCTACTGTATCTGCAACAGTCAAAGGTCCGGGCATCGTAATTTTTAGCGGTTTGTCGGTTGCTGCCTGCGCTCGTTTCCAGTCATTTACTAAAAATAAATCGCGTACTTTGACGGGACTCCGGACAGTTGGCAGGAACGAAGAATAATTTCCGGTACGTAAAGTTTTCTCGGTCAGGTTTTCAAAATCAAAGCCCTCAAGGTGTCGGCAGTGGTAGTGGATATAATTTTCACGTGGAATTTCACCGTCAGTAGGGATATCAATACCTGCATCAACCTGATCCCTGACTGCTTCGTGGGTTCCGCGTTCAAGGACTGATTCTGCATCATCACCCATTCTGGCCATTGCTTCAGCCCAGCCGCGGGTTGGTTCTGAGGTGTCAAGATCACCAAACCAATCCGGCAGTTTTACGTATTCCGGTTTTGGATATGCACCAATAGTGGTGGTTAATAAGCCCATAAGTTTTGTTTTTGAAAGAGGTGAAAATACTGAAAATTGTTACAGCTGCTTTATTTTTCTGTACTGCCAACTTGTTCAGAAATGCTTAATTATAGTTTTATTGCTTAATTGTTCAATTTATTTTTACAAATTATACTGCAAAACAAACCTGACCTTTGACAATCTGCTCTCCTTTTTTTATAGTGTAAGCTGATTATCAGCAGGAATAACTGTAATACAACCAGTCTTTCGAAAATCATGCATGTCAAATCCCTTTGAAACCGGACTGGAGCAGAATCCAGCAAATTATGCTCCGCTTTCGCCAATTACTTTTCTTACACGTACTGCCTCAGTACATCCTCTGCGGACATCTGTAATTCATGGCAAACAGCGTTGGACCTGGGCGGAAACTTACGAACGCTGCCGCAGACTGGCTTCTGCACTGGCTCAGCGTGGAGTCGGCAAGGGCGATACAGTCTCCATCATGGCACCAAATGTTCCGGCAATTTTTGAAGCACACTTTGGTGTATTGATGGCGGGTGCGGTCCTGAACACCATCAATACCAGACTGGAAGCAGAAACCTTAGCATATATTTTTGAACACGCGGAAACAAAGGTATTATTGACAGACCGTGAATATTCTCCTCAGGTCAAGGAAGCCCTTTCAAAGGTAGAGCATAAAATTTTATTGATTGATATCGATGATCCTGAAACTGAAAGCGGAGAATTTCTGGGTGAGCTGGAATATGAATCTTTTTTGGCAGAAGGAGATCCGGATTTTGAAGCAGTTCTGCCGGAAGATGATTGGCAGGCAGTTTCACTTAACTATACTTCCGGAACCACTGGACAACCCAAAGGTGTGGTTTATCACAGCCGCGGAGCTTATTTATTGACTGTTGGGAATATGTTGTCCTGGGAAATGCCGCACCATCCGGTTTATCTTTGGACTGTACCGATGTTTCACTGTAACGGTTGGTGCTTCCCCTGGACAATTACGATGCTGGCCGGAACTCATATTTGTCTGCGAAAAGTTACTGCACACAATGTTTATAACGCAATCGCTGATCATAAAGTAACACACATGGGCGGTGCACCGGTGGTCATGAATATGATTGCCAATGCACCGAAAATTGAGCAGCGGGAATTAACACAGACTGTCCAAATAATGACTGCTGCCGCGCCGCCACCACCGAGTGTTATTGCGCAAATGGAGGAAATCGGTTTCAATGTGATTCATGTTTACGGTTTGACAGAAATTTACGGACCGGCTGTGATCTGTGAATGGCAGCAAGCCTGGGAGGCTCAAGATAAAACCGCACAGGCGCAGCTCAAAGGACGACAAGGTGTGCGTTATCATGTACTGGAAGGTTTAACGGTAGCCGATCCGGAAACAATGGAAACGGTACCTGCAGACGGCGAAACAATGGGCGAAGTGCTGATGCAGGGCAATACGGTGATGAAAGGCTATTTAAAAAATCCGGATGCCACTGCAACAGCTTTTGCCGGCGGTTGGTTTCATTCTGGTGATCTTGGAGTTCTGCATCCGGACGGTTATCTTGAGATAAAAGACCGCAGCAAAGATATCATTATTTCTGGTGGAGAAAACATCAGCAGTGTTGAAATTGAAAATGTGCTGTATCAGCATCCTGAAATTTTAGAAGCTGCAGTTGTCGCTCGTCCGGATGAAAAATGGGGTGAAACTCCTTGTGCATTTGTGCTCCTCAAAACTGCTGATGCTCTGACTGAACTGCAGGTACTTGAATTTTGCAGGACGAAACTTGCCGGCTTTAAAATTCCAAAAACAGTGGTTTTCAGTGAACTGCCTAAAACTTCTACTGGAAAAATACGTAAAAATATTTTGCGCAAACAAGCTGTGAAATTGTCCGCAGATACAGTAGACTGATTGTTGTTCTCTTTAATAATTTTATTTAATTAAGCGAGATTCAATTGATTTACAACTAATTTCAGCAAGCAGTAATTAAAAACATGAGCATGCACGAAAAACAATTCATTGAAGATTTGCAACTGAAAGATCAGCGTGTACTGACGCGGGTTGATTTCAACGTGCCTCTGAATGAAAATCAGGAAATAACTGATAATGGACGAATTGCTGCTGCTTTACCCACCATCCGCTACATCATCGAGCAGGGTGGAAAAGCGGTTTTGATGTCACACCTCGGTCGACCCGGTGGAGAGCGGGTGGAAAAATTAAGTTTGCAACCTGCTGCAGATGAACTGAGCCGGTTGCTGGGTCAAACGGTAACTTTGGCTCCGGATTGTCTTGGAGAACAAGTCGAACTGCTGGTCAATGATCTGCAAAACGGAGATGTGGTTCTGTTGGAAAATTTGCGTTTTCATGCAGAAGAGACAAAAAATGAGGCTAATTTTTGTGCAGCATTAGCTAGACTTGGTGATGTTTTTATCAACGATGCTTTTGGCACCGCACATCGGGCTCATGCATCTACTGCCGGAGTGGCAGAATACATTCCGGTTTCTGCAGTAGGCTATTTAATCCGCAAAGAACTACAATTTTTAGGTGCCGCAGTCAGTAAACCAGCCAAGCCTTTTACTGCAATTCTGGGCGGAGCAAAAGTTTCTGATAAGATAAAAGTAATCGACAAACTGCTGGATAAAGTGCAAACTTTAATCATCGGTGGTGGTATGTCCTGCACTTTTTTAAAAGCACAGGGTTTCAAAATTGGTGCTTCCCTGCTGGACGAAGAATCTCTCGAATTTGCTGCAGAACTGCTACAAAAGGCGCGGAAGAAAAGCGTTGAACTTCTGCTGCCGATTGATGCAGTAATTGCTGATAAATTCGACAAAAATGCTGAAACACGCCTGGTATCTGTGGAAGAAGGTGCTCCGGACGGTTGGCTCATTTTAGACATTGGTCCCAGGAGTTCTGAACTCTTCTGCAACTCAGTTCTGGCTTCCGGAACTGTGCTCTGGAATGGTCCGATGGGAGTTTTTGAAATGGAAGCCTTTGCAGAAGGAACCCTGGCAATTGCACAAAGTATGGCGGAAGCCACTGACAAAGGTGCAGTAACTATCATCGGCGGTGGCGATTCTGCTGCAGCAATTCAACAATTTGAACTAAGTCAGCGGATCACTCATGTCTCAACCGGCGGGGGAGCTTCACTCGAATTTCTGGAAGGTAAAGAACTTCCTGGTGTCAGTGTCATACAACAGACAACAACCAGGCAGAATTAATTTATATAAATTTTAGCAACAAACCAACTCAATTTATGGACCAAGTGCTCCAGAAAAACAATGAAATCGAAAACAATCCGGATGAAACTCTGAAGGAACAGAAGCAAGGTGTTTCCATGAGTTTTATACTTTACCGCCTGATTGCCTATGCAGATGCACGTCGTTCAATTGCCTCGTTCATTTTCATTCTGCTGTTGGTTATGATTTGTGACATTCTTTTTAACAAGTTCCTGTTTGTACCATATGTTGGACTGGTAGAAACATTATCAGGTGTGCAGCCCGGAGGATTTGCAGAACTTGATGTCGGTTTTGCACCTGAAGTCTGGCAAGCTTTGCTGGGAATGGTTTTGGGCACGCTAATTCTGGTGATTTCAATTGCATCACAAAGTATTCCCAAACTGATTGATCTCTACATGAAGGATATAACAAGCCTGCTTTATATCTGGTTGTTGATTCTCTCCGGCGGACATGCCTTAATCATTAAAATATATGGTGAAATCGGCATAGTTCGGGAATCCAGCAGAATCTTCAACACCCACTTTTTGCTGACACTCTGTTCTGTTATTGCCTTTCCGTATGTGTTCTATATCCTGCGCTACACAAAGCCTACCAATATCATTTACCGTATTTATCACAACAATATGGATCAAATCAGGGCGCTCACTTCAAAAAGGAATCGTGCTCTTTCCCATGTGCCTGAAGTTGTAGAACATCAGCAATACACAATTTTTGAAGCCCTGAATCAACTGGATGACATTCTGGAATTTGTTTCTTTTAAGGAATTGAAAGCAGATATTATTCATGATATGGGACTCACACTGAAAAACTACATCAGGCTCAAGAAAAATATTTCTGCAGATTTTTTCAAAGTTTCACCAAGGGTTCGCACTGACATTTCATTCAAAACCATGGTGGGTCAATTTGGAGAAATGGAGCGCAACCAGAGTTTCTATGAACAAAAATGTTTCCGTCTGCTGGGCAATGTTTATATCCGTTTACTGGAACTTGGTGAGTTTGATTTATCTTCTATGGTGGCCGGTGAAATGGCCAAACTGGGACTGACTGCAATCAAAGAAGATAATACAGATTTAGTAGATATCATCATTATCCGCTTCAACACTCTGCTGCGCTTTGCAATTAAACACGGTGTCAGAAATAATGAACCGCGGAACCTCTACAATCTTGGCTTTTATTACGGCAATTTTATCGGTTACCTCGTGGAGTTCAAAAGAGTAGAGCATGTCAAACGTTGTTTCATGTATCTGCGGATTTATGGCGTTGAAATTTTTAAGCACGGCAGCAACAGTCCGGCAATGTATTTCATTGTGGATGTGATTGCAACTGAGATGAAAAAAGTACTTGAACAGATCTATCATGATGACTGGGATAAGGAAATTCAGAACGGAATGTTAAGTGAGATGCTGCTGGTTGACAGTCCTCCGGATTTCAATAAAGATGATCTTGCCCGTGGAGTATTGATCAATAATGGGGTCCGCGTTCTGCAATTTGGTCTGGCCTTGTTTTACCAGAGGGAAGGAGTAACTGATTTTGTCGAACGTATTGCCAAGGATATACTTGACGATCTTGATTCCTTAGGCGAAGCTACTTTTTCGCAGGTGGTGGAAATGACCTCAAACCGCTTATTATTTTCCGGTCCGACTTTCTGGGAAGATACTGACAGAGGAAACCTCAACATCTACTACACTTCAGATCAGGATCAGATTGATGTCTTTAAAAAACGTCTTTATGTTCTGGCTGAAACTCAGTTAAGAAAGGACATGGTCAAAAAATACAAGTTAACCACAGATGAAATGGAGTTGCTCTGGGAAATGTCACGGATGACCAAAGAAAAAGAAGTGCTGCAGATCAGTACAAATCCACAGACATTTGAACTGATTCTGAATGAGCTGGAAACAATTGATGAGAAGCGTCTGGAAGCACTAGTTTCATTACGTGAAAAATTGATTTTCAATTCAGAAAATCCAAAACTGATTGTCAGCACCAGTCGTCAGGTTGCAGTGGGAACTGAACTGCAGCTATCCGGAAAAATATCCGGACAAAAAGAACCTGAGAAACTTGAGGCCAGTGTCCAGTTGAACACGCCAAACTTTTTGTTTGTGAAAATCAGTCCTTCCGGAAAAAACGAAACTGCTGCAAAAATGTCTTCTCTAAGTATTCGTTTCCGCCCACTGCGTCAAAAAGTGATTTATCAGTTTCAGGCAGAACCTCAAGGCAGCAGCGCAAACGGATTACTCCGTATAGCACATTCAGATGCAGTCAAGATCATCGAAGATCTTTAATCAAAAAAAGAGCTTTGTGCTTCAGGAGGTTTGTTTCTTTTTTCAACTGCAGTATGTTTTTCCAGTTTTTTAAAACATTCCGGACTGTCAAATGCCGGCAGACTAACTTGACGCGAAACCCGCCAGGCTTCCATTTTATCTGCAGGAAAAGGCTGGAGCAGTCTCTCAGCAGACTTACCTGCTTCTCCAAGAGCTAACCACTGCACACCGCTTTTTGGCGTCATAATAACCGGCATCCTATGATGAATTTCCTGCAGCATTGAATTAGCGGCAACCGTCAAAATGGCACAGGTACGTCGAAGTTCACCTTCAGCAGAACGCCACTCCTCCCACAATCCCGCAAAAGCCATGGGAATTTCGTTTTGCAGACGGATGAAATACGGTTGTTTCTGGTCCTCCTCAACAGCCCACTCATAATAACATGAAGCCGGAATCAAACAGCGCCGCTTGCGGAATGCCTGACGGAATGAAGGTTTATCTGCAGCAGATTCTGCCCTGGCATTTATCAGAGGTTTTGGTTCTTTGGCCCAAAACGGGATTAAACCCCAGCTCCGCATTTCTAAGCTCCGCAAACCATTCTGCTGAACTATCACTGGAATATCCTGAGCAGGACAAATGTTGTAGCGTGGTTCCAACTGCATTTCCGCCTGCTGGACTTCAAAAGTCTGCATCACTTTTTCGACGGTTTCTACCTGTGCAAATCTGCCGCACATAACTAAGCTCCACTCTCTGCTGCAGAATCATCAGTTCCAGATTGATATTTCTGCAGAAATTCTTTTTTGTAATCTAAAAAGCAGCCGGCCTTGATAGCCTTTCTGGCCTCTTTAACAAGTGACAGATAAAAGTAAAGATTATGATAAGTATTAAGACGCATTCCCAAAATTTCGTTGGCTTTGTAAAGATGACGTAAGTAAGCCCGTGAGTAATTTTGACAAGTGGAACAGGAGCATTCCGCATCAAGGGGGCCTGCATCCTCCTTGTATTGGTTTTGTTTTATGCTGATTTTTCCACGTGAAGTAAAAAGCGAAGCGTTGCGTGCATTGCGTGTAGGCATCACACAATCAAACATATCAATTCCTGCAGCAATTCCTTCCAGCAAATCCTGCGGATCTCCAACTCCCATCAGGTATCTAGGTTTTTTAGCCGGCATTTTTGGTGCAATATGCCGGGCAACCCGATACATTTCCTCCTTTGTTTCACCTACACTCAAACCACCAATTGCATAGCCGTCAAAACCAATTTCCAGCATTTGTGCTAAACTTTGTTCCCGCAAATCCAATTCATCTCCACCCTGTATTATTCCAAACAGGGCTTGCTCGCCGGAAACACCTGAACCAACTTGGCTCGCATCTTTGCTGCGTTTTGCCCAGCTCGCAGTCAGTGCAATCGAGCGTTCAATTTCTGCACGTGAGGCAGGCAGTTCAAGACATTGATCCAGACACATCATGATCGTTGAACCCAGGTTTTGCTGGATTGCAATTGAAATTTCAGGAGTTAGAGTTATTTTAGAACCATCGATATGACTACGGATAACTACACCGCTTTGATCCAGTTTTAGTAGTTTTGCCAACGAAAATATCTGGAATCCACCGCTGTCTGTTAAGATTGGTCCACTCCAGTTCATAAACTTATGCAAACCACCTAATTTTCGGATCAGCTCATCACCAGGACGTAGATGCAGATGGTAAGTGTTACCCAAAATAATTTCTGCACCAAGTTCCTGTACCTCAGCCGGAGTCATGGCTTTTACAGTTCCAAGCGTGCCTACCGGCATAAAAATAGGTGTGTGGATTGTGCCTTGAGGAGTGTTTAAAATTCCGGCACGGGCATTTCCTTCTTTGGCTTCCAGCTCAAACTGAATCATAGTACTCAGTTTTCAGGAAAAATTTTCTGCATCAATGAGGCAGTCTGCTCCTGCTGTCTTTGCAGCAGTTCATCTTCTGTTTCTGTTACTGCCGGAACATCCGGATCTATCAGAAATAGTGTTTGACCGCGGGCAACTATTTTACCGGATGCTGTTTCGACACAAACTTGTTGAATTGTTCCTGAGAATTCTGCCCGGATTTGATTAAACATCTTCATCACTTCCAGCAAGCCTAATACTTCTCCTTCTTCAACATGCTGCCCCTCCACCACATATTCGTCTGCTTCAGGAGTTTCCCTTGAATAAAAGGTTCCACCGGTCCAGGCTAATACTTCATTACTCCTGGCAGGAGGTCGTGGAGCAAGTTCTGCAGCCAGCCCTGCATTCAGATCATGATCCAGTAAATCTGCCGGAATCTCAATTTCCAAATCAGCATTTCCCCGCAGCTCGTAATAACCTGCCTGTTCTGCGAGCACTTCTGGAAACTGCAGAAAACCCAGACACATTTGATGGCCTTTGTGTGCAGCACAAATACTGTTCCAGAGCTCAGATTTTTTTTCCAAACTAAATGGTGCCGGAGTTTTTTTCTGCTCCAGCAATGAACACAGTTCAGACCAGGGCATATCCGGTTGTCCAAATTTAATTGCCAAATCCCGATAAAAAGCAGCTGCAGTATCCAGTAATTGTTGATCATTACTCCAAATCTGTTCACTTGGCGGAACTCCGGAGTGTTGCTCCAGACGCAAATAATGATAGAGCTCCTTCAAAGTCTGAACTGGATTCTGAGCAGCAGATTTATTTCCAGATTGATTCTTCGATTTTTGAAATGCGAGCCAGCCCATCAACAAATGAGTCCTGCTCAGCAGCTTTTTCAAGGGACGCAAAATCAGCGTTATCTTTTGCTTGTAAACCAGCAAACCTTCACTGCCGTAGTTTTTCTGGACTTGTTTTTGATGAATCTTCCAGGCCAGATCAAGATTGATATTCTCGCAAATTACTTTCAGCTTTCCGGCAAGTGCCAGATACGAAGAAACAAAACTCGTATTTGGTTTGAGCAACGGATCATTGCCAAGCAGCCAGTGCAATAGGCCATAATGGAAATCTACATTCAGATGCAAATCATGTCCTCGGACCTCCATACAGCGTAGTATTTCAGCTAACTTTTCAAAACTCTCTGCACGTGAAATTCCGTTTGTAATGGAAAGGGCAACATTTGAATCATAGGCACCAGCCAGGTTATAAAGCTGCAAAAGTCCCGTATCCGGATTGCTGATTCCAATTCCCTGATCATCACGTATCTCGTGCTCACCAGGCTTTGACCAGGCTCTGACAATTCCCCCGGCATGTGGTTTGAGGGCAGGATTTGTAGCATTCAGGCGTGCTTCTATTCCTGCAGCAAAACGCGGCAGTCGTTGAGGTCGGGAAAGTTGTACACCATAGCAGTTGACCAGCAGCATTGCAGCAACCAGAGACTCTACAATAAAAGTGTCTTCCGGATTATCAGGGTTAGCAAACTTGAGTTTATAAACCATTTCCGTAACACGGTGTTCAACCTGAATACGCGTGTTTACTTCCATGAAATAATGCTCGTTTCCTTCAACAATACATTCAAAAGTTGAAACAGAATCCAGCTTCAGAGCCTGACCAAATTCCTCGGCCTGCCTGCACATAGAGTTTAGAATTTTCGCATCTGTCCGCAGAACCTCGGCCTGTGTTGTTTTTCCTGCAGAATCATAATCAACAGCAGCGTTTTCCAGCATTTCTTCAGTCAGCGAAACTTCAAGTAATTTTTGTTCATGCATCTGCAGAGAACAGTCACGTCCGCCCAGTTCGACACACCACTTTCCATTACCCAGCAGTTGAATTTCATTATGACGGGTATTCTCAATATTTAATTCAATGAGAAAATTCTTATTGTCTCCCTCTCCGGTTGCTTTTGACTCAATCAAAACTGACATCACCGCATCAGCCACTTCGTCAATGGCAGTCACAACCCGCTGGCCTTTTCCACCGCCGCCGCCAACGTGTTTGAAGCGGATGCGCCTGCCTGGATTTTCCTGCCATAATGCTTCTACTTGGAGGATTGTTTCCTGCTGCAATTCTGAAATTGAAAAGAGCTCAAGATGTTTCTCATTTGAAGCCTGCAGGAGTAAAACAGCCTGTTCAAGCAGTTCTTCAGACTGCCAGTTTTCCGGAAGTTCCAGTTTATGCTGCTGAGCTAACTCCTGAAAATATGCTGCTGCTGTTTTTCCTGCCTTGCGTAACAATGTCAATGCGGCAATTCGATCTTCTCCAGGTGTTACTGAAACATTTAATGAACGGGCCAGTTGCTTGGCTTCATCTTTTGAACCTGCCTGATGAATAACTCTGGAATTTGGGCCAATGAAACTGATACCTGCATTTTCAATTCTTGCCACAAACTCTGCATCTTCTGCCATAAAACCATAACCGGCAAACAAATGCGTATAACCGTGCTGCTGGCAGATAGCAATTATCTGTAGTATCCGCTCGATCCGCTCTTCCTTAGTTACCCCCATGTAGTCCTGAACATGATGCACCTGCTCCCTGCGGTTGCGGACTGCACGTAATTCAGGTGCCAGTGTCTGCGGATAAATAATGCTGTCTTTTTCAGAAAGTAGTATTCCGTAATCTGCGCCTATATCTCTGAATATATTGATTGTTTCCAGACGAATCGGTCCTCTGCAGACAATCAGACATTTAACATGCTCAAAAGTGAACGACGCTTGCCAGCTACTTTCAGGATCAAAGGTAATTGCACTCATGAAATGATTTTTTAATGGAGATTGGCGCTAAGTCTGTAAAATATTCCTGCTTAACAGTAAATTGATCTCAGCTAATAATTCAGATGAACTAAAGAGCAACCTTTACAGTATAGACTATCGTCAGGAAACAGTATGTATTTAATTTTCTGCTTTAAAAACCAACTTTGCTGAACATGGTAAGGACATCATGCAAAAAACTTTTCCCACAATTTATGCATCCTGAAACGTCCAAGACGGCCCTGTTGTGTGTGAATTTCGTTGAATTCTTTAACATCATCAGCAGCAATTCCGCAACCGTGCAGCAAAACCGGGACCGGGTCATCTACGTGAACACCTTCTTTGCTCCAGGTCGCATGGTCTGCAGTAACAGCAATTCTCAATTTACCAGACCACTTTTGCAGAAAAATACCCAGCTCGCGGTCGATTTTTTCCAGAAACTCCATCTTTTGTTCAGCTTCTCTATTATGCGCAGCAATATCACAGCCTTTTATATGCATAACAACTACACCAAACTTGTGTAGCATTTCTGCTGCAAATTTAAATTTCAGCTCTAAATCTGTATCTAAATTTGCAGTCATTTCTGGAGTTTTACAGACCTTCAAACCTGTCACACCTGCAATCCCGGCAATTGTGTCATCTCCGGTAATACAGATTCCAGACAAACCAAATCCGGAGGGTCTTTTGATTTTTGGAAAAGCATGAACTTGTCCAGGTTCTCTGGTCAGAATAGTTGTTGCAGCAAATAAATTTTTTGACTGACGTTCGAGATTGACAGGATGCTTTGCCAAAATCTTGTTGGCTTCAAGCTCAAACAAGCTGAGAATTTTTACAGTACGCAAACACATTTCATCATTTTTTTGCAGTGCCAGGGCTTGTCTGGGTTTTGTGCCAGAACTAAAATGATCACCAGGGTCACTTCCTGAAACACAAGCCAGCATTCCGGGACCACTGAAAACCAAGGCAACACGATGCTCTGTTCCCGAAGCAACATTTACTCTGACATCCTCTATCTTCATCCCATTTAGACTAGAGGCCAATTCTGCAGTACCATCCCGAATCCGTCCGGCACGCCGGTCAACAATTATTCCATTTTCATCCAGTGTGGCCCAATTCCCACGAAATGCAACGTCACCCTGCTTTATTTTAATCCCACATCCCAGTGCCTCAATCACCCCCCTCGCAACAGCATTTTTGAAGGGATCATAGCCCAGGATAGCAAAGGTTCCCGAAACTGTTGTGGCAACAGATCCCGGCTTGATTGGATCTGCAGTTCCACACTGCCCTTCTCCAGCCAACTTATCCAGTACAGGAAGTCTTGCGGCCTGCAGGGGAGTCATATCGCCCAACTCTAACAATGGACGATCCCCCATGCCGTCTACAATCAAAAGCAGTCGAGGAATTTTTTGCACAAAATAATCAGGATTTAGTTGACTGAACGGATTTCACCTGCTCCTGCAGGGTATTGATTATTAATTGCATCAGAGTATTTGTTGTTTCGTCAAAATCCTCATTGTCTACAATTTCTATTTCGTTTTCTTCACTTTCAGAAGTACAGTATTCATGAATTGTTCTGATATTTTCAAAACTACTCAAGTAAGCCTCTTTTTTCCTCAATTCGTTACCTTTACCTCGTTCTGAAAATCGGTCCATGTGATGCTTCTCATTCATCAAAGACAAGATGATTGGAATGTGGTAGGCCTTCTTGCTGCCCTCCTTTAAGACCTGCTGCATATAAGGCAGCAAATGAATTCCTTCGATTATCATGCTGGTACGTTCTTTAACTGCACGATCAACAACTGCTTTAATCCCCACGCTGACCTGCTGAGACTGCAGACAAAATCCGCTAATCAGTCTGTCCTTTTTGTCCAGACTTCTCGGCATTTCAATTCCGGCCCTGCTGGAAGAATTATGCAGGGACGGTAGTAACTCCCGCTTAAAAACCAAACGCATTATTTCACGTATAGTGTCAGTACCGGTAATTTTGTTGATCCCAAGTCGTCCTGCCAAAACAGTTGACATTACCGATTTACCTGTACCTGAAGCACCACCAAGGTAGATAATTACAGGCCTATCAAGTTCATCAATTCTACTCGCTAACTTATAAAGACCTGCAAGATGGGGACTGTACTTTTTCTTGATTGTTGCATAAACCTCTTCAAACAGTTTCTTTTTACTGATACGCAGCTGAGAACTTTTCATTAATTTTGCTTCCAGATCAAAAGCGATCTGGTATGCTTCTTCAGGTTTTAAGCCTGCAGCAGTAATTGATTGCGTTAATAAACCTTTTGAAAATGGTGCATTTGCATTTCTGCGGAATACACAGATTTGCTTGCCTGTTGGGAAAAGTTCAGTAGTCAACTTACCAAGTACCTCCTTGCCGTAGCGGGAAAGAATCAACTCATCTACAGACTTCATCAATGACTCTGAAGTGATTTCAACCTTTTTTTGAAAAAAAGACTTTGCATCTTTTGAAATTTGGTTTGCTTGATCAAAAGACAAACCCCTCTGCATCAACTTATGAGCCAACATTCCCCTCATGAAAGGATGCTTCGATTTATCCGGACGGATAACTTGAAATTGCATCATAAATCCTCGTTTTCCACAACTGCAGGAGGAACTGCCGTTTCTTCAACAACACTGCATGCTTCACAACCTTTACTCCACTCTGAAGCACCATCTACAAAATGCTCTTTTTTCCAAATTGGAACTGCATGCTTTATGGTGTCAATGATATAACGACTTGCGGCATATGCCTCACCACGATGAGAACTTGAAACTGCAATAGCAATGGAACATTCTTTAACAGCTAATTTACCCAGACGGTGAATAACTTCAACTGTATGCAATTCCCACTTTTGCTGAGCTTCCTCAACTACACGTGTAATTTGTTTGAGAGCCATGCTTTCATGGGCTTCGTATTCTAAAAATGAAACTTGCTGCTGCTGGCTGTGATTACGGACATCTCCATAAAAAATTATTACAGCTCCAGCTTGAGGATCTTGTGAGCGAAGTCGTAAACCCTCAAGGTCAATCACATCACGCACTACTGAACAAGGCATATTTCTCCTGATTTAATATTTTTCAGCATCTTTTTCTTCATTCATGACAAATATTTTTAGTTTTTAAAAAATACCATGCAGTAACGTGCTTGCTTTAATCTTGCTGCAACTTAATGCAAAAAACTGCCAACGTCTCTGTCTCTACCATGGAATCATCTTCATTCTGCAGCTAAGATTCTTGGACCTTTCCATTGTTCAAGTTTGCCGGACTCCATGTTCATATTCACCAAAGCACGATCTCGATGCAGCATATTCCATGAAAGCATTTTCCCTGCATATTCCAGAACTGTTTTTTGTCGTTCTGGATCAGCAGCAAGGTTCACAAACTCTTCCGGATCTTCCTGCAAATCAAATAAAAGCGGCGGCAGTGCAGTCATGTGGACGTACTTATAGTGAGCATCTCTAATAACAGATAGTGAGCATTGATCCGGAGTTAAACCAAATTTTTGCTCTATCATTTTCTGGTGTGAACCAATCATGCGAAAATCATATTCCCAATGCACCTCAGTCCGCCAATTTGAGGGCTGCTCTCCAGCTAAAAAAGGGATTAAGGAACTTCCGTCACATTCTTCTGGAATTTCTGAGTCCAGCCAGTCCAATATTGTAGGCATCACATCAATTGCTTCAGTAAAGGCATCAACCTGAGTCACTTTGCCGGTAGTTCTGTCTGAATTCTCAGTGGCGGTTTTTGGCTCTCTGATTATCAGAGGAATGGAATAGGCCTGATCAAAATATCCCAGTTTGTTAAACAAATAATGGTCTCCAATGTGTTCTCCATGATCACTTGTGAAAACAATCAAGGTGGACTCATACTGTCCTGAATCCTGCAGATATTTTATTAACCTGCCCAAATGATGATCTACCTCAGACATCAAACCGTAATAGGTTGCACGTGCCTGCAAAACATCAAGGTCATTCATCATGGCAGCAGGTTCATCAAGTTTGTCGTTAATAAACTCGCTGCGCGGAATAAGTTCATGCAGCATTTTCAGCAAAGGGTGCTGTTGCCCCTCCTCCTCCAGAGATCCTCTGCGGACAGGTTTTGGTACTTCAGAGGGATCATACATGCTGTTATACGGTTCCGGTGCAACCCACGGAGGGTGCGGCCGCAAATAGGAAAGGTGTGCAAACCAGTTTTCAGTTTCACGAACACTTAACCACTTGAGAAGTTCATCTGTCAAAAATGCCACACTACTGTCCTCGTCAGAATACACTGGAGGAGCAAAGCTTGCCCCTTTCTCCTTTGCACCAGGATAGTTTGAAATGGAATGATATACCGAGTGTTGATCCAAAGAATGTTCATAACCTTTGGCTTTTAAAGCCGCAATCCAGGGACGCTGGTCATCCGTCAAGGTCACACCGCTGCTCATTCCGGGAATCATGCCTTCATAGGTTGTCAGCAACGGATCCCGGTGATGAAATTCCCGTGGGTCGGCAGAGGTGTCTGTATATCCAAATAGTGTCGGATCGTAACCAGATTTTCTCACTTCGCGCGCAATGTTGCTGAAGCGGTTATTCAGGGGGGTTCCGTTATTAACTGAACGGTGATTCATTGCATAGAGACCTGTATACAAAGAAGCTCGTGCAGGACCACAAGGAACCGTTTGTGTAAAATGCTTGCGAAAAAGGACTCCCTCCTGTGCTAACTTATCCAAATTGGGAGTCTGCAAAACCGGATGATCAAGACATCCAAGGCAATCTCCGCGCCACTGATCTGCTGTAATGAATAAGACATTTTTCTGTTTGCTTCCTTCAATTTTCATGAGGTCCAGCAGAAATCAGTCTTCTTCATCAAGTAAGAATTCTTCATATTCTGCAGGAGATAACAAGTCTGCTGCATCATCCGGATTTGCAAGCTCTATACGAACTATCCAACCCTCGTCATAACATTCTTCGTTTATCAGCTCAGGACTATCTTTCAGTTCAGTGTTGACGGAGACAATACGACCCCCTACAGGCATAAAGAGTGAAGACACGGCCTTGACTGATTCAATGGAACCAAACTCGTCTCCTGCCTCGATTTCGTCCTCAATTTCAGGCAACTCTGCAAAAACAATATCACCCAATGCCTGTTGAGCATGATCGGTTATGCCAATTTCAGCTTTATTGCCTTCTATTCTTAACCACTCATGGTCCCGAGTGTATAGATTGTCTTTAGGTATTTCACTCATAATTCCTCATTTATATTAAATTTAAGTCGGCCGAAAAACCCTGATTTTTCAGCAAAACAGTTTTATTGCGAGATAACAATATAATACTAATTTAGCCATAGGACCACATAAGTCCAGCAAAAAAAGCACTTCTGTTATTTTGTGCTTTTTTTTACGGGTAATTTGACAAGAAAAAATCAATGGAAGATACCACTAAAGCAGGTTATGATGGTTGCAGATAACAACAGCACAACCTTCCTTTAAACCAGCACAAAAATAGAATATGAAATATTTTTTGAGTTTTCTTACATTCTTTTATTTCACAGTCATTAGTTGCACGGCACCTGTTTTTGGTCAAACCTCAAGTGATTTGGAGCAAATGATCCGTGCCTCAAAAACACGTGCGGCACTCGTGGAAAATGTTCAAAAAGCTGTTGTTCACATCAAGGTGGAAAAAATTGTGCGCAGTCCCGGCGGTGGATCTCTCAATGATTCCAGAGATCTTTACAATGATGAATTCTTTCGCAGATTTTTTCCTGAGCTGCAGCCGCCAAAAAATCAACAACCAAAAAAACGGGAACGTCCGAATCGTGACTTCCGACAAAATGGTATGGGTTCAGGATCAATTATTGATGCAGACGGTTACATTCTGACAAATCACCATGTAGTAGGTGAGGCGGATAAAATCTTAGTTGTACTTTACAATGGTCAGGAAAGAGAAGCAAAACTAGTTGGTACAGATCCAGAATCTGATATTGCAGTGGTGAAAATAGCAGGTAACGGTCTGCCTGTACTGCCAATGGGGGATTCAGACAAAATAATGGTGGGTGAAGATGTCATTGCTGTGGGTAATCCTTTTGGTTTAATTCAAACAGTAACATATGGAATTGTCAGCGCAAAAGGACGCACTAACGTGGGCATCAATGAATATGAAAATTTTATTCAAACTGATGCTGCCATTAATCCTGGTAATAGTGGTGGCCCCTTAGTCAGTCTGCGTGGAGAAATAATCGGAGTCAACAGTGCTATTTTCAGCCAAAGTGGAGGATATCAAGGAATTGGTTTTGCGGTTCCTATTAACATGGCCCGCAAGGTCATGCGGGATCTTATAGACAAAGGTACTGTTTCAAGGGGCTGGCTGGGCGTCGGAATACAGGACGTAAGTCATGACTTGGCAAAAGCCTTTCAACTTTCAAGTAACAAAGGCAGTTTGATTACAGGAGTTATGTCGGACACTCCTGCCCAAAAAGCAGGTATGCGCAAAGGTGATGTTGTTATTCGAATTAATGATAAACTGATCCAGAACAGTAACCACCTGCGAAATGAAATTGCCAACGCAGGAGCTTTTGCCGAAATTGAAATGGAATTAATCCGTGATGGAAAATCTATTACTTTAAAGCTCAAACTTGATGAACGACCGAGAATGGTCCGTCAGCAGAGCAGTTCTCCGGAGGTGCCTCCAACTCCTGTGCAGGTAGAACTGCTGGGAATGATCATTGAAAACCTTACTAATGAAAATGCACAGAAGCTGGGAATTGAACCTGGTAAGGGTGTGGTTATTGTTCAGGTTGAATCCGGAAGCCCTGCAGGAAAAGCAGGACTGCTTCCCGGTATGCTTATTCAGGAAGCAGAACGTAATGCAGTTAGCAAACTTAGTGATTTTAAAGAAATAATTAATAACATTGACTCTGAAAAAGGGATTCTCCTACTGATCAAATCCAGTAACGGTTCGCGTTTTATTTTTCTGCAGGCAAACTGAGTGGGAGAACCGTTTGCAAAGGAAAACAAAATTACATTTTGAGCAGTTGCTGCAGAAACTACAGCAAAAAATATATCAAAATACGGATCCTGATAAAATGGATTTTTATCCTCTGTTGGAGGAAATGTCGATCTATTATGCTCTAAGTCCTGATGAATTATTAACACGCGGATTCCGCAAAGCATATCGTCAGGCAGTTGAAGGTGTATGAAATCCGTTAAAGTACAACTTGCAGAAAAATTACCTTTGGCCGGATTACGTTTTCTGGTAACACGTCAGGACTCTCCGGAGATTTCTCTTACAAAAATGCTCCAAACTCAGGGTGCATCTGTTTTGACTGCACAAATGACTCAAATTGTTGCTCCTGTTTCGTGGGAATCATTTGACGCTGCAACTCTTCAGGTCTCCAAGATAGATTGGGCAATATTTAGTAGTAGGAACGGTGTCCATCATTGTCAAAAACGTTTAAATGAACTGGGTCTCTTAACACAAATTATATTTTCAAATATCAAAACTGCCTGCATCGGTCAAGCAACTGCAACTGCACTTTCTGATCTTGGTATAACTCCGGAACTTGTTCCAGAACATTTTCAAAGTGAGGGCTTAATTTCAGCATTCGGTCAATATGATTTGCACAAAAAACTCTGTTGGCTGATTCAAGCAGAGTCTGCCCGTAAAATCCTGCCTGCTGCTTTGGAAAAAGCTGGAGCCCAGCTGATTACAACACCGGTTTACCGGAATATTCCTGAGACAAGAGACTATTCTTTTCTGCTGACTGAACTTGAAGATAATAAATTGGACTGGGTCTTATTTGCAAGTCCGTCTGCAGTTAACAATTTTCATAATGTAATTCCGGCAGGTTTTTGGAGTTCGTTGACAATTGTGCCAAAAATAGCCTGCCTCGGAGAAATAACTGCTGCAGCTGTTCGGCATTTTGGTTGGAATGTAGAGGCACAGCCGGATATACAGGATTTTGAGCATTTGGTTAAAATGCTTTGCAAAATCAAATCTGACAACATTAATTCAAGATGAGTGAAACACAGAGTTTTTTGGTAACAGTACAGGGTCCGACTGCGGAGCAGGATGTTTTAGAACATTTCATGGAGCAGCTAGAGGACAGCTCGTTTTCAATAAGTGCACTGCACTACCTGAACTGTCAATCTGCTTTATCTCTGTTGATGCATCTTGAACTTTCGGATTCTGCTGATCTCAAGTTACTGACTCAGGAACTGCACCAGCTTGCAAATAAATTTCAGCTTGAGCTGTTGATCAGTCCACTACAGAACTTTAAAGTTACACCACCGGCACATCGTTATATTTTAACTCTCCTGAGTCAGCAATTGAGACCGGAATTGCTCACAAAACTGTTTCGCTACCTCAGGGACAAGCAGTTACGGGTAACTGCAGTAAGCCCTTTGGATGCAGATAATTTACATGTTTTTGAAATCAAAATACATGCTGATCAACCAATTGATCGACAACGTTTAATGCAGGAACTGCTGCAATTAAAATCTGAACATCAACTTGACCTTGCCTTACAGTCTGATGATTTGTTTCGGCGAAATAAACGTTTGATCTTTCTGGATGCAGATATGACATTTATTCAGTGCGAAATGATCGATGACATGAGCCGCTTATCCGGAAAAGAAACAGAGGTCGCAGAAATTACGCATCGTGCCATGGAAGGAGAAATTGATTTTAAAGATGCACTGCGGCAGCGTGTTGCCTTGCTGAAAGGTGTCCGGCTCAGTGATCTGGAGCGTTTGATTTTGAACATTCCTTATACACCCGGAGTAGAACGTCTGGTTTATATTCTCAAAACACTTGGTTACCAAATTGGAATTGTAAGCGGTGGATTTACCAGAGTAATCGACCATATCAAACAGCGTTTTGAGCTAGATTATGGATTTGCCAACACCCTGGAAGTAAAAAACGGAGAACTTACCGGACAAATATTAGGAGAAATTCTTGATGGTCATCAAAAAGGTGTTATCCTTAGAGAAGTTGCAAGAAAGGAAAAATTATTATCTGATCAGGTAATCGCAGTCGGTGATGGTGCCAACGATTTAGAAATGCTTTCAAGTGCCAGTTTGGGAATTGCCTTTAATGCAAAACTCTTTTTGCGTGAACGTGCGGCCGGTAGTCTCTCACTTCCAAATCTTGATGCTTTGTTGTATTTTTTAGGAATATCCCGTCATGAAGTAAACGCTTTATTTCAGCAGGAACAACCAAAATGAATGAATTGAATTTGACATATCATAGTCCTGATAAAATCCGTAAACTCCGAGATAACGGAGTCTGCATTCCGGATTTAAGTTCAGTCTGCATTGGTCATGAAATACAATTAGAGCAAATTCGGCCTGATTGTGTTATCCACCCTTTTTCACGCATCACAGGCGCTGAAACACAAATCCATGAAGGTGCACAAATTGGTTTAAGTGGTGCAGCCACCCTGCATAATAGTTGTATTGGGGAAAATGTAATTGTGGGTAATTTAGGTCCTGTAACCCTGAAAAACACTGTGGTGGGTCCAGGTGCCGTTCTTGGCTGCGGAGTAGCAGAGGAGGCTGTTATCCTGGGCAAAGAATCCAAAATCAATGATTTCACTGCCGGATACGGATTCCGGATCCGCAAAGGTTCTCTCTATGAAGAAGATGCATCTTCTGCCCAACATACTGACACAAAAATGACTGTTCTTTTTCCATGGACTACTTTAGGCAGTAATATTAATTTTTGTGATGCACTGCTTGCTGGCGGATCTGGAGCAGAACTTGGAATGTTTAGTGAAGTCGGAAGCGGAACTATACATTTTAATTATTCCATCAGAGGTGACAAAGCTACTGCTTCTTTACTTGGTGATGTGAGCAGTGGAGTGTTTTTAGACCAGGAACGTCTGTTTATTGGCGGTAACAACAGTCTTTTAGGACCACTTAAGGCTGATTTTGGTACAATGACTGCTGCAGGAGCAAGAATCAACGGAACACTTTCAGCAGGATTACATTTTGGGCACTCTATGCCTAAGGGCAGAGTCGATTACGATCAGAGGATTTTTTCAGGTGCACTGGCAATTGTTTCAAAACAACTTGATGTACTTGCTGAACTCACGACACTATTTCACTGGTATCAGCAAATTCGCATCAATTGTGTTGCTCAAACTCCGGAACAAAAGTTTATTTATCAAGCTGGACTTCGGACGGTTGAATTGAATTTTCATGAACGTCTTTTTCAGTTGAACCGTTACGTGGAAGCTTTGGAGGATTCTCTCAGACTGAGCAGCGGTAGTAAACAACTAAATAAAAAAGAAATTGCAGACCAGAAACAAATACTCGCTCAATGGCCTGAGTTACTAAATCAACTGCAGTCGCCAACATCTTTTGAAGTCAATGCCCCGGAAGCACTGACTAAAAGTATTGCTCAACAAGTTGCTGAAAACAACACTGAATACACACAGATAATAAAGGAGTTAGATCCTGAAGCAAAACAAAAGGGAAAGGTCTGGCTCAACTCTATCTCAGGCAGTGTGAGGCAAATATTCTATACGGAATTTAACAAGGAATAATAAGGCGGAAACGCACCTAGAAAAGATGCGTTTAAACAATTAAGCTGCCAGTTTAGTTTTGGCTTCTTCTGCTACTTGTGCAAACAATGCAGGTTCTTCCATGGCTAAAAATGCCAATGTTTTACGGTCCATTGCAATGTCAGCAGCCTTTAAACCACAGATGAATTGACTGTAATTCATACCATGTTCCCGGACAGCAGCATTAATGCGTACAATCCATAGTCTGCGGAAATCACGTTTTTTAACTTTTCTGTCACGGTAGCTGGACTCTCTTGAACGATCAACTGCATCTTTAACTGTGCGTAAAAGACGACTGCGTCCTCCGCGATAACCTTTAGCTGCCTTAAACAGTGATTTTTTTCTCTTGCGCGCGTGAACTGCTCTTTTAACTCTCATTTTATCTCAATCTCAGTTTATCCGTTTGGTAACATCAAATCAACAGACTTGCTGTCTGCAGCCGAAACCATTGCTTTCTTGCGTAATACTCGCTTTACATCCTGTTTACGCTTGCGCATACCATGGCGGAGAAAAGCACGCTTCCGTTTATAACCTCCACCACCTGTTTTCTTAAAACGTTTGGCGGCTCCGCGATGTGTTTTCATTTTCATGTTATTTCCTATTTTCTTTTTTTAGGTGGAGCAAGAATCATGTGCATTGAACGCTCTTCACTGCGGATTGGTTGTTCTACTGAACCTTCATCCCCAATCTCAGCCTGAAATTTTTCCAGTAATTCTACTCCTAAATCTTTATGGGCAATCTGACGCCCCATAAATCTTACACCAACTTTTACTTTGTCTCCATCTTCAAGAAAACGAAGTGCATTACGTAGCTTAAATTGAAAATCATGTTCCTCAATTTTCGGCTTCATTTTCACCTCTTTGAGATGAACTATCTTCTGATTTTGTTTGGCTACGTGATTTCTTTTACTCTGTTGGTATTTGAACTTTCCATAATCCATTAAGCGACACACAGGTGGTTTTGCTTTGGGAGACACTTCTACCAAATCCAACACTGCTTCACGTGCCATTTCTAATGCCTCATCTGTAGAAATGATACCAACCTGTTCACCTTCTCCATCGATGAGTCGAACCTCACCAACACGGATCTGATCATTAATTCGTGTTGATTCGTCATTTCTTGTCGGAGGACGGGATCTTCGTATTCCTATGAGCTTTCTCTCTAGTTATAATGAAAGACTGGTAGGCGCGGGCGGGATTGAACCGCCGACCCCTACCGTGTCGAGGTAGTGCTCTCCCACTGAGCTACGCGCCTGGATTTTAATAAACAAACCCATGTTTGAGTGTCGGCACCGACCGACTCTTCCACCGGGAAACCCGGCAGTACCATAGGCGCAAGGGGACTTTACTTCTGTGTTCGGGATGGAAACAGGTGTTACTCCCCTGCCAGAAGCACCGGCACTCAAGCCTGAGTTTGTTAAATTTGGAGGTTTTGGTATCTATAAGAGCAAATATGAGGATCTCTTTGGGTTTTAAATCTTGTCTTAAGTCAGGTCGCCCGGCCAATTAGTACCGGTCAGCTTCACATGTTGCCATGCTTCCACTTCCGGCCTATCAAACAGGTAATCTTCCTGCGGCCTTTGGGGGACTAATGTCCCGGGAGATCGCTCTTGGAGCCGGCTTCCCGCTTAGATGCTTTCAGCGGTTATCCGTTCCAGACGTAGCTACCCGGCAATGCTCCTGGCGGAACAACCGGATCACCAGAGGTCTGTTCACCCCGGTCCTCTCGTACTAAGGGCAAACCTCCTCAGATCTCCTGCGCCCGCGGCAGATAGGGACCGAACTGTCTCACGACGTTCTGAACCCAGCTCGCGTACCGCTTTAAATGGCGAACAGCCATACCCTTGGGACCTGCTTCAGCCCCAGGATGCGATGAGCCGACATCGAGGTGCCAAACCGCGCCGTCGATATGAACTCTTGGGCGCGATTAGCCTGTTATCCCCGGCGTACCTTTTATCCGTTGAGCGATGGCCCTTCCACA
>JACNJW010000063.1 GCA_014382365.1 SAR324 cluster bacterium | reverse complement strand
ATTTGTTTGAGAATAATAAAACTCTTGACAACTAGGAGGAACCATATACGTAAAAACTCTGATAGCGACAATTTGTCATTTCGACATCAGGGATTAATCTCTATGATATTAGTGCTTAACATCAAATAGATTTCTCGCTTTGCTCGAAATGACACGGTTAGAGGACTTTTTACAAGTTCATCAAAATAGTCAGCATTACATTTGCAAATAATGGTTGACAGAATTAATAAATAATACTGATATTATAAACAAAAATGAAGGCAGCACCTGATTATTTAAATCCCGGAGTCCAACCTGGACTGAAGAGGATAACAATGCCAATAGTAGAGGCAACCCCAGAAACACTTTCCGGCTACGGGGTAATCGTCAACGATCCCGATAATTTTGAGATTGAAATAGTTCGCTGGCCTCCACAAGGAAAGCGTCCAGTTGATCCGGACAGTGGAAACGAAGGAGGAGTTACTGACGGTTTGTTTATCAGTGAATGGAAAGGTGACATTCTCTACGGACGTAATTCAGCTGTCGGTGGTCATTACATTTTGGGGTACGCAACAGAACCTGCGGAAGCCGATGAACATCACTTCCGACCACCAAAAAACCTGTTGCTCTGGCACGCAAATTATCATCCGGATGGCGGACAGCTCTTTTTTCCTCAAGAGCAATTACCATTCGTTGTCCCCTTAGCTCTACCGGGAGATGATGTGACTCCGGAAGACTTCATCTGCTTTTGTTTCACAGGTATGGAGGGACTTTACATACATCCAAATGTTTGGCACGAAGGTGTTTTTGCTGTCAGTGGTAAACAGTGTTTTCTTGACAAACAGGGTGCGGTACATGCGCGTGTTTCAGTAGATTTTGCGCGGGAATTCAATTGCCTGCTGGATGTTTCTTTAGAGCAGTTGAAATCCAGTTGAACAATGATGAATATCTTCAACAACTAATTATTCCCAAATTGTATTATCTCTAACTGTTGAAATTAACAAAACTGTGTTTCCAAATGTACAATCCACAGATAATATTGCAAGAACCAAACAATCAATTTTTTATAGTTTTGTTCAAGAAAAATGATAAAAAAAATTATTAGCAGCTTTCTTGTCTGCAGTATTTTTTTGAGTACAATCTCATGCACAACGAAAAACAGCAAAACAACAAGTGGCACCTTGTATTTCAGAGAAACAATTGATGATAAAGGATGGCATGCTGAAAGTAACAGCGAAAGGGACGGAATTTACGAAGGAGAAATTAAAAGAGGAAAACCGTTCGGACAGGGAACGTACATTTATTACAGTGGATCAAAAAAAACTGTTTTTCTGATTTCAGCCATGATTCCCGGTTTATCTGAAAGCGTTATTTTTGCAATTATAATTTGGCAACTACTGCACCAGCGCAAACAAGCAGGGTTGTATATCAAATATGAAGGAAACTGGAAATATGGAAAAAAGCATGGCAAAGGTAAATACTTTTTTCTAAATGGAGATCGCTACGAAGGAAATTGGAAATATGGAAAAAAACAAGGTGAAGGAACATACTTTTTTTCAAATGAGGACAAGTATGTTGGAAGTTGGAAACAGGGAAAAAAAGATGGACAAGGAACATATTATTTTTCCGACGGAGATAAATATGAAGGAACGTGGAGAGCAGGAAAAGCTCATGGTACTGGAACATATACCTACCCAGATGGAGAAAAATATATTGGTGAGTGGAAGGAAGGATTAAAACACAGTCAGGGAAACCTCATTTTTTCTAATTGACAATTGTCATCTCTATTAACTGCTTAGGACTTGAATATAAATAGCATCTATAAAAATACTATTGGTGTTAATCTGTGTCTTCAGTTACTGACAACTCTTTCACATTGAGATAATATATTTACACTTTTGCAAAACCTTCTCCTGCAGGGTATGAAGCATAAACAGAGAAAATATATAAACAACCTGAGCCATACAGTATTAAGTAACATTATGAAAAACATGAGATTCAAAATAATACTGCTTATTTTCATCTTGATTTGCAATTTTCCTCCAATTACTCCAGCTCAGGAAACAGGAGTTTTATATCTTTGGGAAATTTCTTCCGGAAAGCTCTGGAAGAGTTTTGGAGATGATTCAAGTCAGCAAAAATACAAGGGAGAAATCATCAACGGAATACCTGACGGCTTGGGAATTACAAACTATCCTGATGGTACAAAGTACATGGGACAATGGAAAGAAGGGCTCCGCCACGGACAAGGCACTTTAACTTTAGCTGATGGTGAAAAACTGACCGGTGAGTGGAAAGATAATAAAGAATGGAATGTCTCAATCTTTGACACAAAAGGCAGAATAAAGGATCTTATTGTAGATGGTGTAAAGCTGATTAACAACAAAAAGGACGGAGTCTTATTTTATAGGCAGGAGCAAGGAATTTGGGGTTGGCATAAAACTGCTGTTCAGGAAAACGGTTATCAATACGCTGGACAAATTGAAAATAAAAAACCAAATGGTTGGGGAATTTTCACCTATCCTTCCGGAAATATATTTGAAGGAGAATTCAAGGAGGGCCTTTCTCATGGTCAGGGTACTTTCAGTCTTGCTGATGGAAAAATTAGCAAAGGAGAGTTCAAAGACAATAAACCATGGAACGTAACAGAATATGACCTTGACGGTAATATAATTGGTAAATATACTGCTGGAGTTAAGACTGTTGAAAATAAACTAACCGGTATTTTGTTTACCCGTAAAGAAGATGGAAAATGGATTTGGTTTGAAAAAAGTGATTCGTATCAGGATAGAAAATATGAAGGTGAAATTGAAAATGGAAAACCGCAGGGCAAGGGCTCACTTACTTATCTTAATGGCACAAAGTATGTGGGAGAATTCTTGGAGGGCACCTGGCATGGACAGGGAACATTCACATTTCCTGATGGAGAAACATGGGTCGGTGAATTCAGGAAAGATGCACCCTGGAATATAACATGGCACGACAACAACGGGAAGATTGTTGCCAGATGGGGTAATGGTGTTAAAGAAAAATAATACACTCATTTGTTCCCTGATATTAAGGACTTGTAATGACTGCATTAGATTTTATTTCAAAATCTATTTTACAATTAATCCTGCAGCATTCCATAAGTTGACGCTTGCAATGTTGTAAAACAAACAAATTGATGTTATAAAGAGGGTGCTCTATAAAACTCAGAAAAAGCCTTATCTCCCGAAATTGTTTCATCTGATAATTTTCATCTGTTGAAAGACTTAGCTTTTATGCGAAAACTCATTGCAACTCTTCTTTTTATGAATATACCGCTGTTCACTGTTTCAGCAGCAGATTTTCAGAAAGGTTATGAAGCACACCTGAGAGGAGACTATGCTACTGCCATCCGCGAATGGGGACCTCTTGCAGCACAAGGTGATCCGTCTGCACAGTTTAATATTGGGAATATGCTGGACTTCGGTAAAGGTGTACCCGAAGACAATGCACAAGCAGTTTATTGGTATAAAAAAGCTGCAGTTCAAGAAAACAAAAATGCACAATACGCTCTTGGATGGATGTACGAAAATGGAGAGGGAGTCCTCAAAGACTACAAACTTGCTTTCAACTGGTACAAAAAAGCAGCCAACAAGAATCATGCTGCAGCACAGACAAATCTTGGTTGGATTTATGAAAACGGTAAAGGAATTGAGGAGGACCATGCAAAGGCCGTTGAATGGTACAAAAAAGCTGCAAAACAGGGACAGGCTGAAGGTCAGTTAAATCTTGCCATAATGTATAAAAAAGCTAAAGGTGTAGACGAGGATTTCGAACGTGCTGTTTATTGGTTTGAAAAAGCCGCTGCTCAGGGACTTGCTAATGCACAGCTAAATCTTGGAGTAATATATAAAAACGGAGAAGGTGTCGCAAAAGACTACAAGAAAGCTGTATACTGGCTAAAAAAAGCCGCAAAGGTAAATCATTCTGCTGCCCAAACCAACCTGGGTTGGCTCTATGAAAATGGAAAAGGAGTAGCACAGGATTATGTTCAGGCTGTTTCATTGTACAGAAAAGCTGCCGAGAAAGGGCAGGCAGAAGCACAGTTAAATCTTGGTCTCATGTACAGTCATGGAAAAGGAGTAAAAATTGATTATGAACAGGCTGTATTCTGGTTTGTCAGAGCAGCAGAACAGGAGCAGGTAGAAGCACAACTGAATCTCGGTATCATGTATAAATATGGACGTGGTGTGGAGGAGGATTACACTCAGGCTATCTACTGGTTTAATAAATCTGCAGAACTTGGACATGCAGAATCTCAGACTAATCTAGGCTGGATGTATGAAAATGGTAAAGGAGTAATGCAAGATTACTCACAGGCTATTTTCTGGTATCAAAAAGCGGCAGAGCAGGGAGATATTAAAGCACAGTTGACACTTGCCGTGATTTACAAGTTCGGAAAAGGAGTTACCAAAGATTATACTCAGGTTTTTTACTGGAACAAAAAAGCTGCTGAACTTGGAGATGCAGAAGCACAGTTGAACCTTGGTTTTCTGTATGAAAACGGAAAAGGTGTAGATGAAGACTACGCTCAATCCGTGTACTGGTACAAAAAAGCTGCAGAGCAGAGTCAAGCAGAAGCACAGACTAATCTGGGAAGAATGTACGAAAACGGTAAAGGTGTGGAGCAGGATTATACAGAAGCAGTTTATTGGAATAAAAAAGCTGCTGAACAAGGCAATACCAATGCGCAGTTAAATCTTGGTGTCATCTACAAAAACGGCAAAGGGATTGCGGAAGATTATAACCAGGCTTTTTACTGGTATAAAAAAGTGGCGGAACAGGGTGATGCTGAAGCACAACTGAACTTGGGAATTATGTTTGAATTCGGCAGGGGAGCAAAACAGGATTACGCTCAGGCAGCATTTTGGTATAAAAAAGCAGCGGATCAAGAACTGGCTGTGGCACAAACCAGGTTGGCTTCATTATACGAGAACGGCAAAGGGTTAGACGAAAACTACACACTTGCAGTTGCTCTGTATAAAAAAGCTGCCGAACAGGGTGATATAAATGCAAAGATCAAGCTGGCACAGATCTATAAAAACGGAAAAGGCGTGCCAGAAGATTACACTCAGGCATTTTACTGGTATAAAAAAGTGGCAAAACTAGGAAATGCAAATGCACAGTTAAATCTTGGAATAATGCACGAAAACGGTAAAGGTACTGAAGAGGATTATACTCAAGCAGTTCGCTGGTATAAAAAAGCTGCCGAAAAAGGAGATACTAGAGCACAGTTAAATCTTGCTGTATTGTTTAGATACGGTACTGGAATAATGGTAGATTTTTCTCAGGCAGTTTTCTGGTACAAAAAAGCCGCTGAGCAGGGAAACACGAATGCGCAGTATAACCTTGCTGATATGTATGCCTCTGGAGATGGAGTACCTGAGAATTTTGTACTAGCCTACAAGTGGACTAATTTAGCTTCAGCACGAGGTCATGTGCCTGCTAAAGATCTGAAAAATGAAATTAGAAAACGCATGACACGTGGACAAATTGCAGATGCACAAAAACTTTCGCTGGAATGGGAAAGAAGTCAGAACAAAGATTAAAACCGCTTTACTATATTTTAATATATATCTCTCAAAATATGTTTTTCCACAAAATATATACCAATTTTAATGCTCCCCATGATCTTATAGATGTACTCGTTTCATGCTCTTAAACTGTGGAAACTTTTTTTTAAGCAAAAATATCTTGCTGCCTGCTTCTTTTTTTGTTTCAAAAAATCCGATCCGAATCCGAAACTGAAGTTTTGCTGATTCAGCATTTTCCAACTTTTGCGAAATATAACTAAAATCCGTTTCTGTATTTAAGAGGGCAAGATCTTTTAAGGCTGCCGTCCTTTTTGAGTAGAGCGGAAATTGAATAACCCAGGGCTTATTCAGTGGTTGTCGAAGATCAATAACAGGACGTGACAACTCCTGTGGTCCAGGCTGAACAGGCCAGTATTTTGGAGGAAATAATTCTTCATCCTGATATTTTTCAAATATCTTTTTCCCAGCTATACGGGCATCTTCGAGATTTTTAAAGAATCCAACCCGCACACGATACCAGAATTTACCATCAAATTCTGCATCAGTCCTGTGTAAATAGGCATAATGACCATCGTTCAGAAGACTGCTCAACAGAGATACAGCCTGCGGAAATTGATCATTTTCAAGTGAGATCAACTGGATTGAAAACTTTCCCCTTTTTTTACGTGCAAGAATATCTTTAATTGCATCCAATTCAGAACGAAACTGAACACGTATTGAGTTATTGCTCCTGATAAGATGCCAGGCTCTTGGTGTAAGAGGTGTTATGGTATAATCAATTTTGAAGCGGTTCTGCACCAGTATTGTGTGCCAGTTTTCTGCGGAAACACCTGCACTGTTGATTGGAAATACATTCCAAAATGGACTGCCAGTTTCCACTAAGTGAGAATATTCAATCTTTTCTGAATTTTCTGAAGCACTTTCAGCTCCAGACTCAGGAACAATATCACCCTCTTGGTTTAATTTCAGAGTTGCATTTTTTTCATCTACAACTTCAGGAAATTTTATTTCCAGAGAAGTAGCTACATTTTCCTGATTTACTGCCAGCTGAACATAGAGCAGTATCCAGACGACACCTCCCATCAGAATTGTAGCCAGCCAAAGTAAAGAAAGTCTTATGGTACGTTTTTTATTCAATTGATCACCTTTACTCCAATTATTTTAGATTTGCCTGCAGGCTATTTTGATTCGCAATTTTAGTTCTAAAAGATTAGCATATAATGTCTAAAACTTCAGATCCAAATATGTTTATATCTTCTTTCAAGAAATATTTTATTAACAAAAAAATAACTTTGCACCGTGAAAATAACTGACAACAAACTATTTTTGGAAAATATCTCTGTTGAATCTTTGATGCAGGAATATGGTTCTCCGCTTTATATCTATGAAGAGTCAGTCCTGCGCTCTCAGTTCAGACAATTGTCTTCGGGTTTTCCTCAAGGACTGCTCGAAATTCATTATTCTATGAAAGCAAATTCCAATCCATCACTACTCAATATTCTGCGAGAAGAAGGTTCCTCAATAGATGCAGTTTCAGAATTTGAGGTGCGACTTGCACTCGAATCAGGATTTGAACCACAACAAATAATTTTTACCGGAAACAACAACACACTAGCAGAAATCGAATATTGTGTTGAGCAGGATGTTGCTGTCAATTTGGGATCATTGGTTTTACTGGAAAAATATGCAGAACGCTTTCCGCACACTAAGGTCTCCGTCAGGATCAATCCTGGAATTGGTGCCGGCCATCATGCTCATTGTATCACGGGAGGCCCAGACTCTAAATTTGGTATTTATCACGATCAGATTGAGGCAGCTCTTGCAATCTCAAAAAAATACGGTCTGACTCTCAATGGTGTACATTCTCACATTGGTACCGGTATCTATTCTGCAGGACCAATGTTGGAAGCCATGGAAATGATTCTGAATGTTGCTGAAAAATTTCCTGATTTAGAATTTGTTGATTTTGGAGGTGGTTTTGGAATTCCATATCGGCCGGAACAACAGGCATTGGACATGAAAGATTTGAGTCGTAAAATGACAAAAAGATTCCAGCAGTTTAGCCAGAATTTTGGGCGTGATTTAGTCATGAAAATTGAACCCGGAAAATTACTGATAGGTCCTGCAGGATTGTTGTTGACAACTGTAACAAACATAACAGAAACACCAAAATACCGTTTTGTCGGAGTTGATTCCGGATTCAACCATTTGGTACGTCCAACAATGTATGGTTCCTATCACAAAATCCTCAATGCCAGTCGTTGTACAGGTGAAGAAAAGGATGTTGTAATTGTAGGTTATATTTGCGAAAGTGGTGATATATTCAGTAGATCCGGAGAAGAAATACACCGCAGTTTGCCTTCTCCAAAAGTCGGCGAACACCTCGCAATTTTGGATGCTGGTGCCTACGGGATTTCGATGAGTTCACAATATAATTTTCGTCCCCGGCCCGCAGAAGTTCTGGTGCAGGGAGGACAGAGCCGACTGATACGACGTGCAGAAAGTTTTGAGGATCTCACACAATGTTATGTTGATTTTAACTGATTTATTTTTGAAATGAAGAACAAAAAGACAAGTAAACGAAGAGGTCGACTGCTGGATTCAGCAGCACTTCAGGAGGTACAAAAATTGTTGGAGGACATGCCGCGGCGTAAAGATTTACTGATCGAGGCTTTGCATTTGATACAGGATAAATATAATTATTTACCGGCAAAACATCTGGTTGCTCTGGCTCATGAATTTAAACTTGCGCCTGCAGAGGTCTATGAAGTTGCCACGTTTTATCACCACTTCAATGTCGTTAAAGAAAACGAAATTCCGCCTCTGCCCTTAACAGTCAGGGTTTGTGAATCACTGACTTGTGAGATGTTCGGTGCAAAAGAACTGCATTCAGCAATCCAACAGGGGTTGAAAGATAAAGTTCAAATACAGAAAGTACCTTGTGTTGGTCGCTGTCAGCATGCGCCGGTAGCTGTGGTCGGTATGAATCCGCAAAATCAAGCCTCTTTAGAAACAGTCAAAACAGCAGTCAACAATAAGAATTCGCAGCCGACAATACCTGACTATGTAACTTTTTCTAACTATCAGAAATCTGGTGGATACAAATTGTATCAAGACTGTTTATCGGCCAAGCATGATGTTGATTCGATAATCACAGAGTTAAAAATTTCAGGACTACGCGGTTTGGGCGGTGCCGGCTTTCCTGCTGGAAATAAATGGGAAATCGTACGTAATTTCCCGGCACCCCGCCTGCTTGCAGTCAATATTGACGAAGGCGAGCCGGGCACATTTAAAGACAGACATTATTTGGAATCAGACCCGCATCGTTTTTTAGAAGGAGCATTGATTGCAGCCTGGGCGGTGGGCATTACCGAAATATATATCTATCTGCGCGACGAATATGCTGCAGGACGGGAAATATTACTGCAGGAAATAAATAATCTTAAAAGTGCATTCCCTGAACTGTCAGTCAAAATCCAGTTACGCAGAGGAGCAGGAGCCTATATTTGTGGTGAGGAATCGGCGATGATTGAGTCGATTGAAGGCAAACGCGGTATTCCCCGTTTGCGTCCACCTTATGTTGCAGAAATTGGTTTGTTTGGTCGTCCTACTCTGGAACACAACATGGAAACACTACACTGGATCCGGGACATCCTGGAAAAAGGTGCAGATTCCTTTTCTGCACACGGCAGAAGAGGACGTAACGGTTTACGCTCATTTTCGGTCAGTGGACGTGTGCAAAACCCAGGAGTTCATCTTGCGCCTGCAGGAATTTCTGTGCTTGAATTGATAGAAGAATATTGCGGAGGAATGCTGCCTGGACACGAGTTCTACGGTTATTTTCCCGGAGGTGCATCCGGTGGCATGCTGCCGGCCTCTCTTGGAAATTTAGCACTTGATTTCGATACACTTCAGGAATACGGCAGTTTCATCGGATCAGCGGCTGTAATCGTTTTTTCTGATCAGGATAGTGCACGTGACTTGGCACTGAATGCAATGCGTTTTTTTGAACATGAATCCTGTGGACAATGTACACCCTGCCGAGTTGGAACTGCAAAAGCAGTTCCGTTGATGCAGGAAAAAAAATGGAATCAAGCGCTTTTAGAGGAACTATCACAGACCATGGAAGACGCTTCAATTTGTGGTTTAGGTCAGGCAGCACCAAATCCGCTGCGTACGCTAATGAAATATTTTTCGCAGGAGGTGTAAATTGGAGAGCATTTCATTTGAACTGAATGGTCAGCAGATTGAGGCCTTAGCAGATGAAACGATTTTGCAGGCTGCAGATCGGGTTGGAGTTGCGGACATACCACGGCTTTGCTACAAAGAAGGTTACCGTTCAGACGGAAATTGCCGCTCATGCTTAGTGGAAATTGAAGGTGAACGTGTGCTCGCACCTTCCTGCTGCCGCTACCCAAAACAGGATATGAAAGTCAACAGTTTGAGCAAACGTGCAGTTCATTCACAAAAAATGGTGCTTGAACTTTTGTTGTCCGACATGCCGAAATCAGGCAAATCAACATACACTAATAATTCTGAACTTGATCAGTGGGTTGAAAAATTAGGCCTGAGCGAACCTCGTTTTTCCGGAAGAGATCAACCTGCTTTTGATAACTCCCACCCTGCAATGTCAGTTCATTTGGATGCCTGTATCCAGTGCAGCCGTTGTATTCGGGCCTGCCGTGAAATACAAGTCAATGATGTCATCGGCATGGCATTTAGGGGTTCCCATTCTGAAATTGTTTTTGATTTAAATGATCCTATGGGAGAAAGTTCCTGTGTGGCCTGTGGTGAATGTGTGCAGGCCTGTCCAACAGGAGCACTAATGCCTGCGAATGAAGTAGGACTGGTTGCTGAGGATAAAAAAGTTGAATCAGTTTGTCCGTATTGCGGAGTGGGATGTCTGCTGACTTATCATGTTAAAGAAGGAAAGCTATTACGTGTTGAAGGCCGTGAAGGACCTGCTAACCATCTACGGTTATGTGTCAAAGGACGTTACGGTTTTGATTATGTACACCATCCTGATCGTCTCACAAAACCATTGATTCGCCGTGATGATGCTCCGAAAACTACAGAACTGCTACAACCTGAAGATTGGCCAAAGGTTTTTCGTGAAACAAACTGGGAAGAGGCTCTGGATTTTGCAGCCGATGGATTCCGGAACATCAAAAATAAAAACGGCCCTGATGCCATGGCAGCTTTTGGTTGCGCAAAAGGCAGTAACGAAGAGGCGTATCTGCTGCAAAAATTGGTTCGTACCGGATTTGGAACAAACAACATTGATCACTGTACACGCCTTTGTCATGCTTCATCGGTTAGTGCGCTGCTGGAAGGAATAGGATCTGGAGCAGTATCAAATCCTTTTACGGATGTCACTGATGCAGATGTGATATTCCTGATCGGTTCTAATCCAATCAGCAATCACCCAGTTGCTGCCACGTTTATAAAAAATGCAGTTAAAGCAGGTAAAAAATTGATTTTGTTGGATCCACGCCGCACAGAATTATCTCGCCATGCAACATACAATCTCCAGTTTCGTCCGGACACAGATGTGGCACTGCTCAATTCACTGATGCACGTCATTGTTGAAGAAGGCTTATGTGATGAGAAATATATTACAGAACACACTACTGATTTCGACAAATTGAAGGCCAATGTTGCAGATTACAGTCCGGAAATGGTGGCTCCAATTTGTGGAATTCCGGCAAACACTTTGCGAGAGGTAGCCAGAACTTTTGCTACAGCGCAAGCAGCTATGATTTTGTGGGGTATGGGAATTTCTCAACACATTCACGGCACAGACAATTCCCGCTGTCTAATCGCCTTGTCCCTGATGACTGGTCAAATAGGACGCCCCGGAACAGGTTTGCATCCTTTGCGTGGCCAAAATAACGTTCAGGGTACTTCAGACATGGGCTTGATTCCAATGTTTTTTCCCAATTATCAATCAGTGACAGAGCCAAAATCAAAGCAATGGTTTGAGGATTTTTGGCAAACTTCTCTAAATCCAAAATCCGGCTTGACGGTAGTTGAAATAATTGATGCCGTTCATTCCGGTGAAATTAGCGGAATGTATGTGCAGGGAGAAAACCCGGCGATGTCTGATCCAAATTTAAACCACGCCCGTAAAGCCTTGGCTGCACTGGATCATTTAGTGGTACAGGATATTTTTCTAACCGAGACTGCAGGCTTTGCAGATGTGATTTTACCTGCTTCCGCCTTTCCGGAAAAAAGCGGCACATTCACTAATTCCAACCGTCAGGTTCAACTTGGAAGGCAGGCAATTGATCCTCCGGGTGCTGCACGTCAAGACTGGTGGATCATCCAAGAAGTCGCACGTCGACTGGGACTGGATTGGAATTATGCTACTCCGGAAGAAATATTTTCCGAAATCCGTAAAGCTACTCCAAGTATGGCTGGAATCACCTGGGAACGCTTGCAGACAGATCATTCTGTGACATATCCCTGCAGCAAAGAAGGCGATCCGGGAGAAGCAATTGTCTTTAGAAACGGTTTCCCCACTGCAAACCAGAAAGCCCGTTTCGTACCTGCAAAATACACCCATGCGGATGAAATGCCTGATGAGGATTTCCCATATATTTTTATCTCTGCCAGGCAACTTGAACATTGGCACACCGGCAGTATGACTCGCCGTACAAGAGTTTTGGATGCAATCGAGCCGCAACCAATAATCAATATTCATCCGGATGATTTAGAAAAAATTGGCATCATTGATGGTGAAACTGTGACAGTTGAGTCACGACGCGGAACCATCTCAGCCTATGCCAGGCAGGATTCAGGCGTCCTTCCGGGCAACATATTCATGGCATTTTCTTATAACGAGGCTGCTGCAAACCTAATTACCTCTTCGGCACTTGATCCCTTTGGTAAAATTCCTGAAGTTAAATTCTGTGCAGTACGGATGTCGGCTGGTGGTAAACCTGAAATAAGGATTGGCTGAAAATCAATATTCTTTTACTATTAATAAATGACCCGCATGCTTAGTAAAATAATATACTCAAATATTCCACAACGACCTTTTACTCTTGTTTTCTAGTCTACCCTTGATTAGAATTAACATGTGCAATATCGAAGAAGGTAAATATACCTCATTTAGACTCGTGAATCTCCAAACAGAAAATGACTCTGCAGAATATAAAGTTGACAAGTAGATACTGAGTTAAAGCATCTTTTATTATTTGCTGTATATGTAAATGTGTAAATCATTTACATATAAATGCAGCACACAAGAGTTTTGGCATTACTTCTGTATATCCTTCCGGGACTCACTTTAATAGAAAAAAATCTTTTCAAATTCATAAATGAGGCATTTTCAAAACTCTCATGCTTCATCAAACAATTTTGAGTGTTAGTGATGCATTGCTATCGCTATGACTCAGTGGAATGACACAACAAGGAAAATTCAATGTTTGAAAAATTTTCAGGTTATTTTACCCAAGATTTAGCAATTGATTTGGGAACAGCCAATACTCTGGTTTACACAAAGCAGCGTGGAATTGTTATTCGTGAACCATCTGTGGTGGCCGTACAAAAAGACAACCGAGGCAGGATTCAAGTGCTTGCAGTTGGTGAAGAAGCCAAACAAATGCTGGGGCGTACTCCCGGATCAATTACTGCTATCCGACCTATGAAAGACGGTGTAATTTCTGACTTTGATATAACTCAAGAAATGCTCCGCTATTTCATCCGCCAAACTCAAAGTAAGTATTCATTTTTCCGTTTTAAGCCGCGTATTATTGTTGCGGTTCCTTCAGGAATAACTCAGGTAGAACGTCGTGCTGTTAAGGAAGCAGCTGAATCTGCTGGTGCACGTGAAGTATTTTTGATAGAAGAGCCAATGGCAGCTGCTTTGGGAGCTGGCTTACCTGTGACAGAAGCCAGCGGTAGTATGATTGTTGATATCGGTGGTGGAACTACTGAAGTTGCAGTGATTTCGTTAGCCGGCATAGTTTATAGTGATTCTGCCAGAATTGGTGGTGACAAAATGGACGACAGTATTGCCGAATATATCAAGCAAAAATACAATCTCCTGATTGGTGAGCGTACTGCAGAAGAAATCAAAATCAACATCGGAACTGCTTTTATCAAAGATGAACCTAAATCATGTGAGGTCCGTGGACGTGACCTGGTAACAGGTATTCCGAAAACTTTGGTTTTTGGTGAAGATGAAGCATTGGAAGCGCTAAGTGACGTCTGTAACCAAATAGTAAAGACTATCCGAAATGCCCTGGAATCAACACCTCCCGAACTGGCAGCTGACATATTTGACCGCGGAATTGTGTTGGCAGGAGGAGGATCTTTACTTTCTGGAATGGACGATTTGCTTCGGGCTGAAGTTGGTCTGCCAATTTTTCACGCAGACGACCCTTTGACCAGTGTTGCAACAGGGACAGGAAAAGTTCTTGATGAAATTGATTTACTTGCAACAATAGAACTTGCTTCCTGAACATTAGAAAAAATGTGCACAGTGGTCCGCTAGTTTCGTCTTTACTGTACCGCAAGAGAATTTAAGCAGGCAAAGCCTGTGCACACTCCGCCTTCGTTGACATTTTCTGATTTGGTTCGTACGAGATAACCAATGTCCTCGTTACTCTTCAACTTGCCATTTTCTGCAAAACAGATCCCATAACGACCTACCTCACTCACACATGACAAAGTTTCAGCGTGTCCGTTAACCACCAGAGTTGCTGAATGAATCTCTGCCTCTATTTTCTCCATTAAAATGTAGGCATCCTGTTCATCTTGACGAATCTTCTGCAAAATTACTGGAATTTCACTTTCAAAATAATTATTGCCGCCACCTTCTCTTTGAGGTTTAAGCACATATTTTTCAGGATTCATTGAAACCCACTCTGAAACCTGCATTTCTCCTGCAGGTGTTTTTATATTTTCATCAAGACTATGCATTTTTGCAAATGTTTTTAGAAGTCGTTTTGAAACCTCAGGAGAGACAAACTCAGACAATATTTCAGGATGCGTCAACACCTGTTGTATTTTTTTCATTCCAGCAAGCTGCATTGCTAAATCAGGGACTTGGATCGTAGAGGAAGCTTCAAGCAGTTGCCGGCCCTTAAGTGCTTCAGGTGTACGATAGTCATCAGGCGTGTATCCGGCACGATAATAAGTGACAGCAGCAGTTTTACCATCAATTATAAGATGCCCCTCACGTAAGCTGCCTGCTGAATATATTTCCGGCAATGTTTTTCGAATCGTTTTAATTTTGTGTTCTTTCCACAAAAGATGTTCCAGTCCAAGTTGATCAAAAAGATTAGTCTCTGCCGCTTGTATTACCATCAACAGTACAGCATCTGCGGCAGCATATCCTCTTATTGCCTGCGCAAAAGCATCTACAACTGCAGTCAGAGGATTATTGGCGACGGTTTGAGGAAAAAGACCCTGCTCATACAATGAGTTGTGAAGCTGGGATAGCTGAGTAATTAAAAACGGGAAACTGGCAGAAACAGTATTTAGTTCTACCTGACGAAGTACTGAAGAACAGGAATCACTACTGGAAGTTGTGTTTTCCAATATATCTGCTTCAAACTGATTTTTCACAATAAAAAAATCATTACGCTGAATCAACAACTGTCTTTGCTGCCTCACCTCCTTCAAGCTGAAATCCAGCAACATTCTTAGAAAAAGATCTGTTTCAGCTATTGGGTCCAAATAATATTTTAGAAAATCCCAGTCTTGAGAAACAGCAATCATCAGTTCGCTGAACGGTGCAGTCAAACTTGTCATTTCCTGCAGAGCAGTACTTGAAATTGTATAGGGGCTCAAAGAAAACGGCGCATGTGTGAGTACACCATCAGCTAAATATTTGAGGATACCAAACAGCTTTGCCTGCTCAATTGTATTATCAATTATAGCTTTTTGCACTTGTGTTTACCTTTAAAATTCGGTAATTTTAAATGATCAGAGGCGACGTGGCCGAGTGGTTAGGCAGAGGTCTGCAAAACCTTGTACAGCGGTTCAAATCCGCTCGTCGCCTCCAGTTCCAATTTTTTCCCTGCCTGGGTGGCGGAACTGGTAGACGCAAGGGACTTAAAATCCCTCGGTGGTAACACCGTGCCGGTTCGATTCCGGCCCTAGGCACCAAAAACACTGCTGTAAACTTCGAAACCGTTTGCAGCATAGTCAGTGGACTGTTTCGAGCTTTTAAACCTCTGCAGACTCCATCCACAGATTTAACCGAGTAATGCACCTTATTTTTGATACTGAAGCAATAATAAGGTAATAAATGCCCGCAAATGAATAATTATCCTCTCCGCTGATTATACTTGATATTTCCTTTTTCCAACAGCCTGCAATGAAAATAATTATATTTCGACTGCTGATTTTAACAGTTCTTATTCTCCCGCTCAGTTCTTACACCTTCGCTTTTGGTCCGGACAGAAGACAAGATCAGTTTGGAACAATACCAGGATATCTGATCATTCCAGCACCCTATGTTTATCCGGGACTGGGAAAAGGTTGGATGCTGATAGGTTATGGCGGAAATATCATGGAGACGAATATTGATGCTTACTTGATCGCAATCACTGGAGACGCTGAGGGTTATATTAGCTCTGTAGAAGAAATATTTGTCATACCAAAATATTTATTCCTCTCTGCCATGCACCTGAATATTAAAAAATTCGGAATCAACATGTACAGCAGTCGCGGGATGGAAAGTGAAAAAGATGATTTTAATATCTTTGTTGGAGATAAATACAATCTCAATAAGTTGGAAACTACACTCAGTTTGCTGGAACGCAGAATAGAAGTATCTCTCTACATGCAAAATGAAACTGGTAGGACAATCGAATTTAGAGATGCAAAAGGCGAAAATCCTCAGTCTATTCCAAATCCAATAGTTTTTAAAAGTCGAAGAAATGGAACTGTATTACAACTGGACTGGACCGATGATATTAAAGACCCCCGTGAAGGATTCCGCCTTAATAGTACTGCAGATTTTATTGCTTCAGTAGACACAGGATCTCCGGAATACAACATTATTTCTCATGGACTGACCTACTACTTGCCGGTTTTTGAAAACAGCACCTGGGCCTTTAATTATTTTCGTTCGGATGCCTTTGTTAAAACAGAAGGTAACCTGAACTTGAAATCTATTTTAATCAGCAGCGGATTAACAGAGTCTCAAGCTGACACCTGCATTTTGTATCCGACCATCAACGGTTGTGCTGCACAAATATCGAAAGCTCAAAATACAATTAAAGCAAATAAAAATGGATCAGCTTTACCTTTGGGTGGGCAGGACAGACTCAGATCTTATCCAAATGGAAGATATCAGGCCGCACATTCACAATTTTACGGTACTGAATTGCGCTGGAATTTTAACACTAGCAAGGAAGTGGTAGATTTAATTGTGTTTAGTGATGTAATGGAAGCACTGCAGGCTACTTTTTTCTGGGAACAGGGAAGCGTCTCTGAAGAAAAATCTGACTTAGGAAAGATAAATCGCTCTTCTTATGGAACAGGAGTCCGTTTAATTGGTGGATCCGGAAATGTTTACCGCTTTGAGGCGTCCAGCGGCAATGAAGGTTCCGAAATATTATTGATGTTCCAATATCCCTGGAGTGGTGAAAACGGTTGATTAACCTAGATGCCTTCGTAATTACCACGAATAACGATTATTCTCCTGGAAGTAATACTATCTTCGGTGCAGCAGTGCTTCCAATGTCCAGATCAAAGAAAGCAGAACTTCCTTCAGAAAGTGGGCGTTCTTCAACCCATGCCAGATCTCCCAATTTACCACGATACAATGACTGTAAAGCAGCTTGTAAGTCTGTGTGAGTGTAAGTGTAGGTTCCTATAACCGTCATTTCGGAGAGTGTGATCTTACGAAAATCACAATCTCCGGAACCTTGTTGCAAGCCGATATGTAACATGACACCTCCTGATTTCACAGCACGAACAGCCATTTGGCGGGTAGTTTCCATACCAACTGCGTCAATCACCAACTCAAAACTGCTTTCGATTTTTTCTGTATCCTGGTCTGGATCAAAAACCTCGCAACATCCTGTTTGAAAAGCTGTTTCACGACGCAAAGGATTCGTATCACAGAGCATTATTTCTGAACAACCATGTGAGCGCAATAGTAGTGCAGCCAGTAAACCAACTGAACCACCGCCGATAACAAGCGACCGCCCATCTGCAATTGGACGATGAAGTGCTCGTTCAGCAAGATGGAGTGCATGAAGAGATGTTGCTGCAGGTTCAGTAAGAGCAGCATGTACTGGATTCATTCCTTCAGGAAGTGCAATCAGATTCTTCTCTGGAATTGTAATAAATTCTGCAAATGCACCAGGATAATTCATACCAATAAGCCTGCGGTCAGCACAGAGGTTGCTACGTCCGGACTGGCAATCTAAACAGATTCCGCATGAAATAAGCGGATTCAAAACTACCTGCTGTCCTGCATTTTTTCCGGAGACAACCACACCCGCAGCCTCATGTCCAAGTATCAACGGCGGTACTCGGCGGGCATCTTCTCCGTGATAGGCGTGCATGTCCGAACCACAAATACCCACCGCCTCAATCCGGATTTTAGCGTCCCCTGCAGCTGGTTCGGGTGTAGGTTCTTCACGATAGGTAACCTCGTTCGTTCCGGTGTACACGAGTGCTTTCATAAGTTTATTTTCATTTTGCTGTGAATCCGCCATCCACATAAATGGTTTGTCCGGTGATATAATCAGAAGCAGGAGATGCAAGAAAAACGGTGATGCCTTCGAGGTCACGCAGTTCTCCGTTCCGGCCGATTGCTGTCTGTTTCGCATTTTGTGCCGCACGTTCCGGATCATCGAAAATGGGATCTGTCATTGCGGTAGGGAAAAAACCGGGGGCAATTGCATTACAACAAACCCCCTGATTTGACCAGGCTTCGGCCATTGCCCGTGTCAGTTGAGCTACTCCACCTTTGGATGCACCGTAGGGCATACTGTTAGGGAAGGCCCGTTGCGATTGCAATGAGGCCAAGTTAATAATCCGCCCCCAGCTTTTACGCTGCATTTCAGGAACCAACAGTTGTGCCAGAAAAAAAGGAGTCCTAAGATTGATTGCTAGTGTTTGTTCCCAAATTTCCGGAGTTATTTTTTCGACTGGTTCACGTAAATTCACTCCCGCAGAATTAACAAGAATATCCGGTGATCCAAATGCTTTTGAGGCTTGTTCTACGAAACCTGAAATATTATCTGTTTGACTCAAGTCAGCAGATACGTACGCACAATGTCCGTTCTGCGCAGTGATGTTTTTGACAGTTTCGATTAACAATTCTTCACGACGTGAAGTAACCACAACAGATGCTCCGACTTTGGCTAGTATTTGTGCCATTGTTTTGCCGATTCCTGTACCTCCGCCAGTGACAAAAGCCACTTTTCCGGAAAGACTGAACAGGTTTTCCAATGACTGGTAGTCACTCATTTTAACCAGTGGTTTGAAAGGTTTCGGACGGAAAGTACTTTTGCAATCGTACATCCCCAGTGCGGGCATGAGCTTCCATGCCTTCAAGTCGTGAAATGCGGGCTGTGACGGCGGCAACCTCGCGATTGGCTTCACGACTCATTCGCTGATAAGTCACTGTTTTAATGAATTTACCTACGGATAGACCCCCCGTATAACGGGCTGAGCTTTTAGTTGGCAGAATGTGGTTTGTACCGGAACATTTATCACCAAATGCTACAGTCGTTTCTTCACCGAGAAATAGCGAACCATAATTGCGGAGCCGTTTGAGCCACCAATCAAGGTCATCGGCCTGCACTTCCAAATGTTCCGCAGCGTAAATGTCACTTTGTTGTGCCGCTTCTTCACGGTTTTCACACAACACAATTTCTCCGTAATCACTCCACGCGGCTTCCGCTGCTTGTGATTGCACTTCCGGTAAATCTGTAATCAAGCCGGACATTCTGGAAATCACCTGATCAGCAAGTTCTCGACTGGTGGTAATCAACCATGCAGGTGAGTCCAGGCCATGTTCAGCTTGCCCGACAAGGTCAGTCGCAACAATCTCCGGATCGGCAGTTTCATCGGAGATAATCGCAATTTCTGTAGGTCCAGCAAAAAGATCAATACCCACTTTACCGTAAAGAATGCGTTTGGCTTCAGCCACATAACGGTTCCCGGGGCCAACAAGAATGTCAGCCCTATTTCCGCTGAATAAACCAAATGCCATTGCAGCTATTCCCTGTACACCTCCAACAGCGAGAATCGTATCTGCTCCACACAATTCCATTGCATAGAGAATGGCTGGATGTATACCTGTGCCGGGTTTGGGTGGTGAACAAGCTACGACATTATTAACACCGGCAACCTTTGCTGTGGTGATACTCATGATTGCCGAAGCAACATGGGCGTAACGACCACCAGGGACATAACATCCCGCAGTTTCGATGGGAATTAGCCGTTGACCACAAAACAACCCCGGTGCAATTTCGGATTCAAACTCGGTCATGCTTTCGAGTTGCCGCTCAGCAAAAGTACGCACTCGATCGTAAGCAAATCGGATATCGTCCTTTAGTTGTTCTGAAACTTTGGAGGTAGCATCAGCAATCTCTTCAGCAGTCACTACAATGTTTCCACTGTAATTATCTAGTTTTTCGGCATATTCACGCACCTTGTTCTCGCCTCCAATTTCAATGGAATTCAGCATTTCAGAAACGATTCGGCGTGTATCTTCTTCACCGCTTTGAGGAGTTTTTGACGCTTTTTTTAAATATTCAATTCCCATTATTAAGATTTGTGATTTGGGTATAATGTTCTTAGCTCTCTATATTATCCTTTGCAATTCCTCATTTGAATTGTGGAATTACCAGAGTGTCATTGAGTTGCGGAATATTTCTTTCAATTCATCTCGGGAAATCGGCATAGGTCCGTTGTCAATGAGACGCTTTTGGACGTATGAACCGTCAGTGAGTGCGTCCAAATCGTCCATAGAATAACCTACTCCTGATAGTCCGTTTGGAATTCCGGTTTCACGCATCATTTCGAGAATTTGATCTGCAAGGATGTCTCCTCCGTCTTCCACTTTCGTATCAGTGAGATCTGCTCCCATGGCTGCGGCTGCTTGCCAGTGTCTCTCTGCACAGGCTGGGCCGGTTTTCCGGAAGACGGCAGGAGAATTTACTATTACTGAAATTCCATGGGGAACCATATTATGATCCGTTGGCCAGCCTTCAGGTGCATAATCTTTTACCAATCCAGCCACCGCATAAGACATGCCATGGGGAAGATGACAACCAGCGTTTCCAAAACCTATTCCAGCCAGCATTCCTGCAAACATCAGTGCATCGTAGTTTTCTTCTAGAGGATCATTGACTGCCTGTACTACATGATTCCCAACGAGTTTGATTGCTTCCAGACAGGCAATGTCGCTATACGGATTTGCTCCTTGATTAAGTGGACGTTGTTGTGAATTTTCCGGAGCTGGTCTGTGTGTATACGGTCTTGCTGTGATTGACTCACAGGCATGACTAAAGACGTCAAATCCGTTTGCAGCTCGCACTAAAGGAGGCAATGAAGACAATACGCTGGGGTCCAGAACACCAAGATTTGCGCGTATTCTGGGGCTGACAATTCCTGTTTTAGCTTCCATTTCCAACAGGTCGAAAATGGCGATTCCCGTACATTCGCTGGCAGTACCAAATGTTGTGGGGCAGGCAATGTGCGGTTTTAGTTCACCAGGAACCGCAAGCGCTTTGCCGATTGGTGCATTAACATAATCAAGAAAATCTGCCGGATAACACGAATAAAGATTTGACGCTTTACAGGTGTCCATTACTGAACCACCACCCACTGAAACATAGCCGTCAAACTTACCGTCGGTAGCGAATTCCGCACCTTGTTTGAACGATACATCAGTAGGTTCAACTGCAACCTGATCATAAACCACTGTGTCCAATCCACAAGATTTGAGAGACTCCACGACTTTGGCAACATGTTCCAATTGGCCTACTCGAGGGTCAGTGAAAACGGCAACTCGTGTCATTCCAAGCGCCTTGGCATCGTCACCTACTTCCTGTAGCGAGCCTCGACCAAATTTAATCTTAGGTGCCTCTACAGCAAAAATACTGTCGCCACCGGTTTTGTGTGTGAAGTAATTAGAAAAACTCATAACTTCCTTTAAAATTTATAAATTATGGATCTATTTTCCGTATATGTATTCAGGTAACCAGAGAACAATTTGTGGAAAAATTATGATCAATATTAGACCAAAGACCTGAATTACCATAAACTGCATCATTCCACCATAGATATCTTTGAGATCCCATTCTGGTACTACCCCTTTTAGAAAATATGCAGAAAGTGCTACCGGAGGCGAAAGCCAGGCTGTTTGTAAATTTACGGCCACCAAAATTCCAAACCATGTCAGATTGAATCCCAACTTTTCAACAAGAGGTAGAATTATAGGAAGAATGATCATTACAATCGGCACCCACTCCAAAGGCCACCCTAGTAGAAAAATCATCAGCATTATCATTACTAAAATAAACATTGGAGGCATATCCAACCCAATCAGATAATCTGTGATTACCATTGGTGTACCAAGCCGAGAAAATACTGCACCAAAAAAATTGGATGCTGCTACGAGAAAAAGAATTAAGGTTGTTATTTCTAAAGTTTTAATAAGGGCGTCAAACAAACCACTTAATGTCAATTTTCTGTATGCTAATGCTAATATAATTCCTCCAAAAGCCCCCATTCCAGCACCTTCTGTTGGAGTTGCAAAGCCGAACAAAATACTTCCCAATGCAGAAAATACTAAAGCAGCCGGTGGCACAAGACCAAGAAAAAATTCTCTCAAGACATGAGCCATTGACTCAGCTCTTTCTTCTTCCGGTAGAACGGGACCTAATTCATGATTCAGATAACAACGTATGATGGCGTAGCCTGTGTAAAGCGAAGCTAACAGTATTCCTGGAACGATGGCGGCAGCAAACAAATCAGTAACAGGAACCTCTAAAATTGGTCCCATTACAACCAGCATAATACTGGGTGGAATTAAGATCCCCAAAGTCCCACCTGCAGTTATGGTTCCTGCAGCCAGTTTTACATCATATTTGGAACGATTCATTGTTTTGGCAGCCATGATTCCTAGGATCGTCACTGATGCTCCAACAATTCCAGTTGCAGCTGCAAAGATTGTAGAAACAAATAATACTGCTATAAACAATGATCCACGCACCCTTGAAAGCATTAGTTGTACTGCTTGAAACAACCTTTCCATTAGACCAGCTTTTTCCATGAGAATGCCCATGAATATAAAAAGAGGCACGGCAGCCAGTGTTTGTTCCAGCATTACAGACGAAAATTGGAAGGTCATCAGATAAAATACTAATGAACCAAATCCTAAAAATCCAAATACTGCTCCAAGAAAAATTAGAGTGAATGAAATAGGGAACCCAATAAAGATCGCAAAAAGCATGACACCAATCATGATCAAACCCAATATTTCGTTGGTCATGGCCACCTACCTTTCGTTGCAGCAAAGTAGCTTTTCAGCACTTCTGAAACACCTTGAATTAAAAGAAATAGAACTCCCAAAGGAAGACAGGTTTTTATTGGTCCCATGATCGGCATCCAGGCTGTGTCCATTCCACGCTCCCCTCGTAACCACGAAAGATAGGCAAAATCTGATGCCATCAAAAGGAATACAATTAATCCTGGAAAATAGAAGAACAGATAGAGTGTTAGGTCAACAGAGCCTTGGGTTTTAATGGACCAATTTCTGTAAATAAAGTCTGCTCGGATATGTACACCTTTTGAAAGAGCATAGCCTGCACCAAGCATAAAAAGAGCTCCTGCAAGCATCCTGCTGATATCATAGGCCCACATCGTTGGAGCTATGAATGCATAACGTGCAATCACTTCAATGACCATTGCTCCAAAAAGAGGTATTGTTAACCAACACACAATACGCCCTACCCAAAGGCTGAAACGATCTATAGCAGTAATTGCTCTAGACATCCATACAGGCATGTCTTCTGGAAGTTTTCCTGATGGATCTCCACGCCTTTCAGCTATCAATTCATCGGCAATTTCCAGTTTTTCTGGTTCTACAGACATAAAATATATTTGGATTGTAAATAGAAAAATTATGGAAAAGAAACAAATATAAAGGATGAAAACCCCTTATTTAAACGAGTTTTCATCCTAATTTAGTAATACTATTTTGTATCTATTTCTTTTTATTGGCGTAAGCCATTCCAAGTTTAGCATTGGTCATTTGAGATCCAGACCAATATGGAACAGCTACATCTGCAAAGTCTTTCATTGAGGCATATACCTTTGCAAAGAATTTGTTTTCGTTATTAAGTTTACTATAGAGCTTGGCTGTTGCATCCATATATTCTGTGAAGTAATCAGCCGGAGTATCATGCAGTTGCACACCATGGTTTTCAGTCAAATCCTTGAGTGCTTTACCATTTTCATAGATTCGATAAGCCATCGATTGCATGAGAGATGCATCCGCCGCAATTTGCATTGCACGTTGTTGAGCAGGAGTTAGTTTCCTCCAGACATCACCGTTGATGTACATATCAGCATTCACAACTACTTGGTGTAAACCCTGTAGATAATAGTGTTTGAGTACTTTCTGGAAACCAAATACGCTATCTGGTTTAGGACAACACCATTCTGCAGCATCAATCACTCCCTTTTCCAGTGCAGGTAATATATCACCACCACCCATAGCTACAGCTGCTACTCCAATATCTTTGTAGCTTTGTCCTGGTATTCCCGGTGGTGTACGGAAACGATACTTGCGAAAGTCATCCATACTGTTAATAGGTTCTTTGAACCACCCCAATGCTTCTGGTCCTACAGGTTGTAACATGAGGCCCTTGATATTCATATTCATTTCACCCCACAACTCATCATATAGTTCTCGACCTCCACCATACATAAACCATGACACCCAAGCTATATTATCAATACCCAGACCAGCTCCAGCTGTAGGTGATCCGAATAGCATTGCAGCAGGATGATAACCAGACCAGTAGTGCGTCCAGGCGAACCCACCTTCAATCAAGCCTTTGTCCACGGCTTCAAGAGTTTCTTTAACACCCACAATTGCACCAGCCGGCAGCACCTCAATTTGTACTTCTCCATTTGTTAGCTCACTTACATTACCTGCAAACTGCTTGAGCATCACAACTTCATCAGCTTTGGCTGGAATAACCGATTGTACCCTGATTGTTACCTTCTTTGCTTGTGCCGCCCCACCGACAAGCAGGAACAACCCGCAAGTTGCTCCAATTACTGCTTTTATTGATTTCCGCATAATTCCTCCTTATATGTGCATCACAATTTATGGCGATCGCCATTAATGAAAAAAGAGTAATTCTGCACCACGCAGAATCCCCTTACTTATCTAAGCGCTTTACGGAACACAGCGCAGAGACAAACTCGAAACATTTAGAATTAATGTTTTTAATAAAATGTTTACTCAAGAAAGCCAAGATATTACGTCTCATTGAATGAGACATGTCTTGTCATTAATCGAGACAACATACCAAGTCTGTGAAAGACTATCATGAAACAAACTTTTGTCAAGTATTTTTTTAAATATATTTTACTAAACATTTTTATCGATCAAACCTCCTGAATACTCCTCTTCTTTTTCTTAAAAGTAAAACAAGCACTTCAGTAATACATCGATAACTGAGTAACTGTTTTTGCCCAATCTACTAAAACAAAAAGATAATCAATTAATCAAGAGACAAATCAAGCACTGCGGAAAAGCTTAGTCAAAACAAACTCACGATGTCCAAGAGACTCTGCACAAGTGTGACGTCCGTTTGCAGTTCTTACCGAAATATCTACCAATGCGCTGCCAGCTTGATCGAGATTCAGTTCTCGCTTTAGAATACCAGAAACATCCAGATCTATATGTTCACTCATAGTCGCCGCAGTGTTTGGGTTTGCCGTAAGTTTAATCACCGGTTCTATAGGATTACCGATCACATTTCCCTGGCCGGTTGGAAAAAGGTGTAGTGTAAAACCAGCCGCAGCCTGAAGAGTTACACACTCGGCTGCAGCAGATGAGGTGTCCATGAAATACAAACCTGGACCACTGGTCGGCTCTTCAGCGGGTTCCAGAACATCTATAAATTTTGTCTTTTTTCCTATTTTCTGAAGATTTCCAAATGCTTTTTCCTCGATTGTTGTCAGTCCTCCAGCTATATTCCCCTTAGTCGGCTGAGATTCAGAAAGATCATTTGTCTTTTTTTCAAGAATAAATTCGTTGTAGGCATTCCAGGTACTGAGAAACTTTTCTTTGGCTTCCGGAGTTGACGCACGATTTGCACAGACCTGTTCTGCTCCGGTTAATTCTGAAGTTTCGCCAAAGCAAAGATGGACTCCAAGCGGACCTAGTTTATCCATCAAACTACCAACTGCTGGATTAGATCCCAGTCCGGAAGTTGTGTCTGATTCTCCACACTTGACGGAAATCCAAAGATCAGAAAGAGGACATTCATTGCGTTGCAGTTCGGTAGCCCACTGAACATACTCCTGGGCCTTGCGGGAAGCTTTGGCTACAGTTGCCAGATCGCCGCCACCTTCGATGCTAAAGCCTGACACAGGCTTTCCAGTTTGAGCTATTCCATCAACCACACGTTGAGTCCATCCCTGCTCGATTCCAATTACAACTACAGCAGCCACATTGGGATTTCTACCTGTTCCAATGATTGTTCGGAAAAATAATTCCAGATCAGCACCAAACTGTAAACGTCCGTAACTGTGCGGAATTGCCAGTGTACCTTTGATATTGTGTCCCACCATTTCAACAGCTGCATTTGAAATGTCATCTACCGGAAGTATGAGAACGTGATTTCGAACACCGACTCGACCATTTTCGCGGCGGTAACCAAAAAAAGATTGTTGCTTATTTTCCATTACCACCTCTTCGTTTTTACATTGCTGACATGAACATAACCGCCTTTAGGAATGTCCAAAACCGCGCGCCCAATATCGTTTCCATATTTAATTATAGTGTCATTATTTTTTATATCAGTCAGGGCAAGTTTATGTCCCAACGGAACTTCTACCAGTGATTTTATGGAAACTGTTTCGTCTGTTTCCATAATCCATCCAGTTGCTACCTGTCCCGCTTCAACTTTCTCAACAACCACCACTCCAACAGTGTCCGCGGCGTCATGTGCAATAAAATGTGTAATCATATCTTTTTTGATCTCTTTAAGGTTTAGGTTCAAAACTTTACAAAAACTTTAGTTTTTATATTTTGTAATGTCAACAGATTTATTTCTTTGTGTCCCTGCTCACTTTTTGCAAAAGGTTCCAGATTTTTTGTGGCTGTGCAGGCATATTAAAAGATTTAACACCTCTACTCCACAAGGCATCCAATATTGCATTTGCAATCGCAGGTATTGAACCTACAACACCAATTTCACCTACTCCTTTTGCACCCAGCGGATTGGTCAGGCAAGGAGCTTCAGTGTAAATCGATGATTCAAAAACTGGAAAATCAGCAGCACGCGGAAATGCATAATCCATGAAGGATCCTGTCAACAGTATTCCTTCTGAATCATATATTGAGTGCTCCAGCAACACCTGTCCTGCTCCCTGAGCAATCCCGCCGTGCAACTGCCCTTCAACAATCATTGGATTCATCGGGTTTCCCGTATCATCAAGACTTCCATGCCTGACAAGCCGTACATTTCCGGTTTCCGGATCAATTTCCACCTCTGAAATATGACAACCATTGGGCCAACTGCGTCCTGTCAATTCATGCTCAGCTTCAGTTGAAAAACAATGCTCCGACTGACTGGCGGCCACTTCAAAAATGTCCAGTCCGACTGAAGTTCCTACTACCTCAAACCGTCCATTTTGGTAACGAATATCAGCAACTGCGGCTTCCAACTCCACTGCTGCGAGTTCTTTTCCTTTATCTAAAAATTGTTGAGCTCCTGCTTGTAATGCACTCCCACCAACAAATAGTGAGCGCGACCCGAAACTCCCCATACCTTTGACTAGATACGAATCCCCCTGCACAACTTTAATTGCAGCCATGGGAATTTCCAATTGCTCAGATAGCAGTTGACTGAAAACCGTTTCCAATCCCTGTCCCATCCCCTGGGTACCGGAATAAATGGTGACTGTTCCAGTTGTATCAGCTTCAATGCGGACTGTTTCCACCAACTCACCTCCAGTCCATTCAATATAACATGCCAAACCACGACCACGGAGCAAACCTCTGCTCGCGGATTCCTTTTTCCGCACATCAAAACCATCCCAGTCCATTTTCTCAACAGCTCTGTCCATTACTTCAAGAAAATTTCCGCTGTCAAATACCTCTCCTGCCAAAGTTGTGTATGGCAGACTTTCAACCTTAATCATATTGATTTTACGCAACGCAACTGGACTGATTCCCATTTCACGGGCAGCCATGTCCATCAATCTTTCCATCGGATAAATCCCTTCCGGTCGACCGGCACCACGATAAGCACCAATCGGAGCCGTATTAGTAAGTACACAACGAGTATCCAGAAACATTGAAGGAATATGATAGACTGAACTGATTACTTTTGGCATCAACCCAAGAGGAATAAACAAGGCCGGATTATTGAGATATGCTCCCGTATTGGCCATAGTAAAGACTCTCAAGGCCAATATTTTACCTGCAGAGTCAAAGGCTAGTTCTGCAAAATTTTTCTGGTCACGCCCATGCACTGATGCAAGAAATTCTTCTGTACGCGTAGCAGTCCATTTGACAGGGCGCTTTAGTTTTTTTGCAGCATAGACTACTAAGATATCTTCCGGATAGACGGCAACTTTTGTACCAAATCCGCCACCGATATCTTTGACAATAACCCTTAATTTTTCATCTTCTAATTGAAATACTGAACACAGGACAGTATGCAGCCTTGACACACTTTGATGCATTGCATACAGTATTAGTGTGCCGGAAGTTTGCTCAGTTTCACAGATTAAAGCCCGTGGTTCAAGTGGACTTCCGACAACGCGGTTATTGACCAAATCCAATTGTGTGATATGAGCAGCCTCAGCAAATGCCAGTTTAACAGCAACTTCATCACCCTCAGTTTGTGCTGCAGCTATATTATCAGGAAGTTCCTCGCATAAACGAGGTGCATCAGGCTCTGTTGCTTTCTGCAAATCTGTTACAGCAGGTACTTCTTCATATTCTATCTCTAGGCATTCTCCTGCTTCCAGAGCTTCTGCTTTGGTTTCTGCAACCACGATTGCCACAGGTTGCCCTACAAAACGCACTATCTTACTGGCTAATGCATGATATGGATCAGAAAGTGCGGGTTCTCCACCGGGTCTTTTGTATGGCAATGTCATCGGAATAGGAAGAATTCCATCTTTAAGCAAGTCATCCGCAGTAAAGACACCAAGCACACCTGACATATTGAGAGCAGTTTCAGTCTGGATATTAATAATATTTGCATGACCCAGGTGTGAGCGTACAACATGCAAGTAAGCCTGGCCGGAAATGCTGTTGTTATCGACAAAGCTGCCTTTTCCTTTCAGCAAGCGTTCATCTTCAACACGCTTTACAGAATGACCTCTTTTTTTATAATTTGAACTCATGTTTATTTAAATCAAGACAACAATTAAGTGATAAACAAAACTTCTATCACAGAGAGAACAGCTGTGCTGCAACCTCATCTTTCATCCTGCACAGGAGACTCTACTTTGAGACATACGTCCGAAAACAGCACTGATAAAGTGTCCCGTTTCGATCAGTTTTTCCAAATCAACACCTGTCTCAATTCCCATTCCATGAAGCATGTAAACCACATCTTCAGTAGCCACATTCCCGCTGGCACCTTTAGCATAAGGGCAACCACCAAGTCCGGCCACTGCTGAGTCAATCACAGAGACACCCAATTCAAGGCAGGCATAGATATTTGCCAGAGCCTGTCCACGGGTATCGTGAAAATGTAAAGCAATATTTGAGGTGGGGATTTTTTCTGTAACTGCCTGTACCATTTCCCTGGCTTGATCAGGCGTGCCGATACCAATAGTATCTCCAAGTGATATTTCGTAACAGCCCATTTCAAACATCTGTTCCGCCAATTCAACCACACTTTCAACGGGTACCTCTCCCTGATATGGACATCCCATTACACATGAAATATAAGCTCGAACCAAAATATTATTATTTTGAGCCGCCTCTATAATGGGCTGGAAGCGCTCAACAGATTCAGCAATAGTACAATTGATATTTTTTTGAGAAAAGGCCTCTGATGCTGATCCAAAGATTGCAACCTCAGTCACTCCAGCTTCCAGTGCTCTTTCAAAACCTTGCATATTTGGAGTCAGGACAGAATATGTTACTCCAGGTTTACGTTTAATTCCGGAGAGCACCTCAAAAGCATCCTTCATTTGCGGAACCCATTTTGGACTGACAAAACTTGTTGATTCAATTTTTTTCAAACCTGATTCAGCAAGTTTCTCAATCAGTTCAATTTTCGTTTTTGTTGCAATCCATGGCTTTTCGTTTTGTAAACCGTCACGAGGTCCCACTTCAACAATTTGGATTTTTTTTGCTGTCATTCGGCTAAATTTAATAATAAGTTATCTGTTTTCAGAATTTATAACTTTTATAGAGTGGGTTGTTAGGCTACCATTTATTAAGGTCTATTAAAAACTTTTTCAAACATTGTTAGTCTATGCATATTGTTGTTTTGTTTTGAGTCAAATAAAATAATGCTCAAAGACAAAGTAAATATGCGTTATTTTTTAAATATTATTAATAATTTCAAGAATGCAACTGAACAAGTACCAGCAAAGAATTATTGAGATTGGTTTAACAAAATCAGCAAAACTTATTCTGCCAGAGAAGACAGACCCCCGAGTATCTCTGGCAAAAAGACAGTTGCGCGAGTTGGGCTATAATTTGTTGGAAGCAGAAGATTTTCGGAGCAAAGAAAGTAAATATCGGGAAATTTTAGAAAAAGAACGCTTCTTCAGTAAGATGTCAGAGGAGGCACAAATCAATTACATGGCAAATCCACTCAATTTCAGCATGATGATGGTCAGCAATGGAGACGCAGACGGTTTAGTTGCCGGCGCCAATACTTCTACCAGTGATGTACTGCGTTCTGCAATTAGGATTGTGGGTGTAAAACCTGAGTCAAAATGGGTTTCCAGCAGCTTCTTCATGATTTCTCCTGCAGCAGGTGTTGCCTATACTTTTGCAGATTGTGGTGTCATACCTGAACCTACAAGTGATCAACTGGCATCGATTGCAGGAGAATCTTCTGCGCTACATCACTTATTGACCGGAGAGGAACCTCGTGTTGCATTTCTCTCTTTTTCTACAAAAGGGAGTGCAAATCACCGCCGTGTTTCACATGTTCGTGCAGCAATTAAAATTTTTGCAGAAAAACATCCGGACATATTGCATGACGGTGAGCTTCAAATTGATTCAGCTTTGGTTCCAGCCGTGGCAGCCAAAAAAGCTAAAGATTCACCACTGGCAGGGAATGCTTCTGTCTTGATTTTCCCCACACTGGAAGCTGGAAATATTGCTTATAAAATTACAGAACGTCTGGCGGGCTTCACTGCGTTTGGCCCTCTACTTCAGGGGCTTAACAAACCAGTACATGATCTCTCAAGAGGATGTTCTTCTTCAGATATTGTGAATGTGGCTGCAATTGCTGCTATGCAGAAATGAAGATGCCAGACGTGGAGTAAAGTCTGTTTAGATAATTTAAAAGAGGGAGTGATTTTGTAAAGGTTCTCCTGAGAAAACCTTTCCACTTTACATGCCAGAAAGACTGGCGGGGTCGACCGGACTTGAACCGGCGGCCTCCTGCGTGACAGGCAGGCGTTCTAACCAACTGAACTACGACCCCGGTATTCGGGGAATATGGTGGGCGATACAAGGTTCGAACTTGTGACCTACGGCTTGTAAGGCCGTTGCTCTCCCAGCTGAGCTAATCGCCC
>JACNJW010000061.1 GCA_014382365.1 SAR324 cluster bacterium | reverse complement strand
CATAGTTTTTTTAAGGTCCAGCTGACAACTCCCCAGACGGAGAAATCCATTTCAGGCGTAATTTTAATTGCCGGATAGTCCGGATTTTCTGCTTCCAGAATTACCGCTTCATCCCGTGAAGTAAAACGTTTAATCGTAAATTCTGAATCAATCACCGCCACCACAATCCGGTTTTCCCAGTTCTCAATGCTGCGGTCCACAACGAGAATGTCACCGTCCGTGATGCCGATATCCTTCATCGACTCCCCGGCCACGCGCACAAAAAAAGTGGCACTTGGATTTTCGATCACCAGTGTGTTCAGATCCAGCCTTTGCTCCAGATGATCCTCTGCAGGAGAGGGAAACCCCGCCTGAACTTTTGTATCAAAGAACGGCAGCTCGACACCCTGCGAATCATCTGCAAACCAAATTTTGCTGATTGATCCATCCGATTTAAGCGGCAGTGATGGTGGATTGGGATTGTTCATAATATTTTCATAACTCAGATTGATGCCGTCATAAAATTTCCAAAAACAGTGTCATTTCGAGCAAAGCGAGAAATCTTGTATAAACAACCGCACCAAGATCATTAAGATTTCTCCCTACGGTCGAAATGACAAATTAGTTGTTTCAGGATTTTTATGAAGCCGTCATTTGTTGTGATGAAATTTAAAGCTGATGGCGGAGAGGGAGGGATTCGAACCCCCGGTACGCATGACGTACAATAGATTTCGAGTCTATCACCTTAAACCACTCGGACACCTCTCCTTGTAAAAACATCAATAATAACAGTGAATATTTAAACATATGTATATACAATTAGTTGATAGGTTGTGACATAAATTACCACAATGTGCCACAATTATGCCACCGATTCCGATAACAGACTTATATCTATTTCTCTATTCTTAGGACTTAGATGAGAATAACGCATAGTCATTTGAATAGTCTTATGTCCCATTAATTCCTGGATATTAATAATGGGTATTCCTAGTTGCGCTAAACGACTCGCAAATGTATGTCGGAGTACGTGAGGAGTAACATCAGACAGCCCTATGAGATCGTTCCTCATATGTCCGAAAAATCCTCGTATATATGTACTCTTAAAAGGGAAGACTGGATTACACGATCTTCTATTTAAGATTTTCCGAACTCTGTCAGTCATTGGAATTGATCTAGGGAGGTCTGCTTTATTTTCCCACACAGTTACCATTCCATTAGTAATATCCCTTTGAGTTAATCTCAGCAGTTCTGAGACTCGTAAACCAGTGTCCATAGCAACAATAATGAAATCGAGGATGTCCGTATTATTACTAAAATATTTAGTAATTTCATGTTCCTCTTCATGAGACAGATACCGAATACGCCCGTTAGATTCTTTCTGCCTTGGAAACTTCGGTAACTTCGAGAGTTTATCTCTCGATAGTGCAAACCTCATGATCTTTGAAAGGCATGCTATCTTGCGATTAATAGTGGCTCCAGTATTGCCTTTGATATCCCTACAATAATCTAATATAAAGTAATCCAATTTCTCAGTAGTTATATCTTCCAGTAAAGTCTTTTCTCCGAAGTACTCTAAGAGTGCCTGAATATTTATGATATTAGTCTTCTCAGACCTCTTACCTGCCCACTCAACCTTAAAACATCTGTCAGAAGCTTCTCGTAAATTCCACATATGAACTTCTTTTTCGGATGCTACTCCTAAATATAGGATTTTCTTCTCCCAAAGTTCTGCTTCAGTAGAGGATTTAAAACTCTTCCGAAATCTCTTACCTTTCACTTGTAGTGAAGCTTGGTAAGAGGTTTTGCCTCGTTTATACAGCCATCTGTCAGTTCTCCGTCATTAAGTCTACTAAGGAATCAGCAAATAACTCTCCTTTCTGTTTCATAAAAATTAGTTTCTCTACTCGATACTCAGGATTCTCTCTGGTTTCCATCATATCGTAGCCATGCTTCCGTACTCGGTTAGATTTACAGAAAGCCATCACGTTTCTGGAGCCAGAAGCTGCAGTAGCCTTGGCTCCTATTTTTTTTCCTAAAGTCATAATCGATGGAGGATACTTCTCATCCCACATAGCTACCTCAAGAAAAGTCAATATTGTGGGGATCTGCATCTCCATATCTAACTCTTGGAATCTCTTCAATACCTTCACTATGGTACGAAGTTTTGACCTCTCCATCATTCCTCTTTTGTTTTAGAGATTAAAACTTTCTGGAACCTACGATATAAAAACCGAAGATTTCAGCTATGAAATTATCTTTTTTATTATCTAACCAACAGAATAAAATGCAAGGTTTATTGTTGACATTTGTACAAAAATATCTATTAATATAAATATCCCACTTCGGTACGAATTTAATATCCATTTAAATTCCTTTAAATTAAAAGTAATATCCAATGAAAGGATAAGAAAAACAGCACACACCCCATTGCGAGTACTGAAAATGCCCCCATAATTAGTACTTCTAAAAGATCAACCATGTTTTTTCTCTATACATCTAATTCACCCTTAACATTAATTTCAGTAATAAGATCCATCGTTTTGGCTGTAGGGACGACAACATAACTAGAATAGCGTTTACCCCTAGATTGAACTCGTTTCAACTGTATCAGACCTGTACTTTCAATGATAAGATCTATCATTTTGAGACCTACGTGCATTTCTTCTAACTTAGTCCACACGTTCTTAGTCTCATTCTTATCTAGCTTCCACTTACAATGTCTAATTAGACCGTAACGTCTATAGTGTCTGGATGCACTGCGCTTCCCTACTCTATCCACTAACTTCTTAAAGTACTCTTTATCAGCAGTATTCCAGATATTGAAACGCACCTGATCTGAGAAAGCTTGTGCGATCCGATGCGCTAAATTCGTGAGTTTCTGAGAACTGGAGATACCATCCATCAAAGAACGCAAAGCTAGAAAAGAAGCTACGTCAGTATCCAGCATAGCTATTAATGGAGCGATGGCCGAATACTTTCCTGGAGTGTTATTGGAAGTAAACTTTTCAATAGCTCGTTCTAAAGCTATCACTGTCTGCTTCATCAATAATATCCCGTGCAATGAAGTACTTTCCGCTCCTTTTGCGATAGCTTCCCTCGACTGTTTACGAAACTTTTCTACTCCTGCTGAAACCATTTCTTCTTCTAGATCGTGCTGGACTTCAAATATGTTCATAATCCTCGTATAATAGTTGTGGCACACTCTGTCACAAGTGTAGATTTATGAAGTAATAATAACACCTGTACGATTATTACCAAGTTAAGTTTTAAACGTCATTATATCAAATAGTTGGTTATAATTACAGCTATGCAATAATAGCTTTATAGATTTCGAGTCTATCACCTTAAACCACTCGGACACCTCTCCTGCTTGGAATTGAGACAGAATTCAGAACGGTTTCACCAGTGCCAGATAAATCATTGCGGCAGAAATGAAAAAGATACCAATGTGAACCAGCAAAGCCAGGGGCTTGCGTAAATCACTGTTGCCGATTTGACGTCCGTTGATAAAACCAAAGACAATCAAGATCAACAAAAGTGTGAGCTTGGCATGAAGCCAGCTGTTACCGGCTGAACTGAAGCGCTCCTGAAGCATCGTCAGATAAGTTCCGCTGATCACTGCAACAGCCAGGATTGGATAATAAATCAGTTGATGGACTCGACGCTGAACCCACTGAATACCTTCGATCTGTTGCTGATCACTCAAACGTAGGCGAAAAACAACCGTTAGTGACTGCACAAACAAAGTCCCAATCACCAGCATTACTGCAATAACATGCAGTGTTAAAACAAACATCAGCATAATACCTCCTTGTAAGAATAATTCTGTATGCTAACATTTAGCAAAAAATGTTTCAAGTTTTCCACCAGTCTTTGAACTTGTTCACAAAAAAATACACAAGAGACTTTTGAGTTTTAATAAAAATGCGTAGAATGGAATTCTCTCAATGATTATCAGTACTAGAACACAAACAAATAACAAACAAATGGCTAAAAAAATTAAAAAACGTTTCCCCAAAAAAGAACTTAATGCCTGGCTTCGGCTGCACCGCACATGGAACCACAACGAATGGTTGAATCTGCTTGAGGATTTGACTCAACTGGGTTTCCATGAATGGAGTACTTGTGGATCCGGACAAAAAAATATTGGCTTTTATCTGGAAACAAGACGATCTTAAAACATAAAAATTCAATGTTAAGTTATGAAGACGCCAGAGCTCTGGTTTTTGAACATGTGAAGACTCTGGAGAAAGTGACACGGCCCTTGACTGAATCTCAGGGACATGCTCTTTCAGAGGACATTTTGGCACCACACGGAATGCCGTTATTCGATAATTCTGCAGTGGACGGTTATGCCGTTCAGGCCGAAGACTTGGCTGAGTCAAGCAGCGAAAATCCAGTCCGTCTGAAAAAACTGGGCTACATTTCTGCAGGAGATACAGGTGAGGAACGGCTTGGTTCCGGACAATGCATGCAGATTGCGACTGGCGCCCCGGTTCCACCCGGAGCCGATACGATAGTGATGAAGGAAGATATTGAGCTCGAAGATGCAAATGTCTGCTTCACTCAAGCAATCCGAAAAACAGAAAATGTACGTTATCAGGGTGAAGATATACCTGAGGGCAGAACCATGATTCCGGCAGGAACGGTGATTGGTCCGGCACAAATTGCAGTACTGGCATCATTTGGTTTTGCGCAGGTTCCAGTACACCGCTTACCCAAAGTTAGCATTGTTTCCACCGGCAGTGAGCTGGTTGACGTAGATGTTGAGCCGCAGGCGGGGCAAATTCGGGAATCAAACCGTTATATGCTGGCTGGTATGGTTCAACAGGAAACCTGTGAGCTGGTCAAAGTTTCTATGATACCTGATATTCCGGAAATCCTGAAAGCAGATTTTGAAGAAGCACTGCAGGCAGATATAGCCTTGGTATCTGGAGGTATGTCGGTGGGCGACAAGGATTTTGCCAAGCCTCTGCTGAAGGAAATGGGTGTTGAAGAGATATTTTGGAAAATCAAATTCAAACCTGGAAAACCCTTGTTTTTCGGCAAACGTGGAAAAACACTGGTCTTTGGCCTGCCGGGAAATCCCGCTTCAAGTTATGTCCTCTTCGAAGAATTTGTGCGTCCGGCACTGCGGAAAATGATGGGACGCCGTGTACTGGAAGAAGCACTGGTCAAAGCCACACTTGATGTGGCAATCACAAAAACACACAAACGCCTGCATTTTATGCGCGGACAGTTGAGTGAAAAAAATGGTGAATTCCGGGCACGCCCGCTGGGTTTTCAGGGTTCACACAGTATTGGTTCACTGGTGGAATCAAATGCCCTGATTCGGGTAGAAGCTGATTCTCCGGAACTGCCTGCTGGAAGCCAAGTACTGGTCCGGCCACTAAAAAATGAAATTGCATGAGGTCCTATGACTGCCTTTTCATATTCTTTGATGGAGCTTGCAGAAAAGCTTGAGCTGAAATATTCCGGTAACGGAGGTTTACAGATCACTCATGTTTGCGGACTCGATTCTCTACAACCGGGCGGTTTGGCCTACTTAACCAGTGCAGACGGCTTGGCCAGTGTGCCCACTCCTGCAGGCATGTCGAGACCCATCGGCACCACCGTTGATGAAATTAATTCGAGTCAAGTTGCTTTACTCGTTTCTGCTGAAGTTGAAGATCCGGAACACAATCTGATTTATGCAGACGACCCACTGGCAGCTCACGTAGCAGCTACAAAACTTTTTCATCCTGAATCGGCAAAGATTCCTGCTGGTTCCGGGAAGTCCGGAATTCATTCCAGTGCAGTTGTGAGTAAAAGCACAAAAATCGGTCGGAATGTGAAAATCGGTCCCAAGGTTGTGATTTATGATGACGTGCAAATCGGCAAAAATTCAATCCTGCATGCCGGTACAGTCATTATGTCAAAGGCCGTAATTGGCGAGGATTGTATTTTCTATCCGAATGTTGTGGTTCAGGATCGCTGTGAAATCGGGAATCGTGTGATTTTACAGTCAGGTGCGGTGATTGGCTCAGACGGCCATGGTTATTTTCAACGTGAAGGAGTAAATCGAAAAATTCCACAGGTTGGTATTGTACGTCTTGAAGACGATGTTGAGATTGGTGCCTGTACTACAATCGACCGCGCACGATTTCGCGTAACCATCATTAAGCAGGGTAGTAAACTGGACAATCAGGTGCAAATTGCCCATAATGTCACACTCGGAGAACAAGCTCTAATCTCGGCACAAACTGCTGTTGGAGGAAGCGTCAAGGCCGGTCATCACCTGATAATGGGTGGACAATCCGGAATCAGGGATAATGTGCTGCTGGGCAATCATGTTACCGCAGTTGCACGTGCAGTTGTCACCGCAAACACACAGGATAATGAGGTCCTGGGCGGCATGCCCGGACGTCCGGTCAATCAATGGAGACAACTGCAATCGCTCATAAATCGCCTGAGTGAACTTTTTGAACGAGTTCGAAAACTGGAATCACGCAAGGACTCTTGAAAAAGGCAAAAAGGTAATGCAGCAGAAGAAAAATATTAAGTTGCAAAGTTGCAAGAGGATAGGAGGCAAACGGCGCAGAGACACTGAGGCAGAAGTTATTTCCTGGCTTGCCGCAAAAAAGTGTCCTTTTTAAATAAATAACTAATAACTGCAAAACAAGCAAAAAAACAAGCCTATGTCAGGATCATTATTTCAGGTACTTGCAACATTGTTGCGGCTTTACAGTTTGATGCTGGTTGTCTACGCACTGCTTTCGTGGGTCATGCATGAACAGCACTATCCACCTGCAATACGCTGGCTGCAGAGTATGGTCGAACCGGTTTTAACACGAATCAGAGCAATCATTCCACCCATCGGCGGAATTGATGTTTCGGTGATTGCAGCGCTGCTGCTGATTGAAATGCTGCGTTCGTTTTTACTTTACTGAATTATCTTCCCAAATCACGTTCTGCATTTCTGGCTGCTGCAGAACCTGGGAAACGCCTGATTACTTCCTCAAAATAATATGCGGCCCGCTGCTCCAGATTTTTCAGTTGCTGCAGTTTACCCAGCATATAAATCGCATCCGGAGTTTTGTAGCCTTGCGAAGTCGGACGGTGCTCGTATTGTTTCAAAACTTTGCGAAATGCTGTTTCTGCTTTTTCCAGTTCCTGCAGTTCAAAGTGTGAGCGTCCAATCCAATAAAAAGCATTGTCACTGTCAAGGTCATCCGGAAATCGTTCTGTAAAATTTTCAAAAACCAGAATTGCCTGGGCATGATTTTTTTGAATGACTGCAGTCATTCCCTGATTATAGATTTTCTTGACTCCTGGATGCCGAATTAAGATTAAGGGATCTTGCGGAGAATTGAGATCCGGATCAGCAAATCCTTTTTTGGAAGTCTTTTCAGAAGTCTCAGCTGCTATTATTGTTTCAGTAACGGCTGTAGTTTTAAGAGCACGGAGCTCCGGATCAGGCAGATCTTTTGGATCCTCCAAATCCTGCAGATTGAGTTCACCGGAAGCTACGACGCCGGGTTCTTCTTCTGCCGTAATTTCCTGTTGCCTGACATCCAGATTATTAATTTTATCCATTTCTCTGGTACTAGTAGAGGCTGGAGTTTTGCGGATATCAGTTTTTGTTTTTTTCAATAATGAATAGTTTTCAACAGGCGGTAAAGAACTCTGAGCAGTATTTGTCAAAGTGCTGCCAGAATCGTGCTGAGGCTGTTTATCCAACACTTCTGAAAGCATGGAAGCTGTAGTTTCAGAGACTTTACTGGACCTCAAGGATTCCTCCACAGAACGTTCCAGCAAAACAAAATTCATCTCCCACTGCTCCTGCAGCAACTGAAAATCTGCTTGTTGTTTATTTTGCTGGTTTTGGAGTACTACAACCTGTTGCTGCAGCTCTGTTATTTTTTGCTGCAGCTGACGGTTTTCCTCAGCAATTAGTTCCTGTTTTTCTTTGATTTCTGTAGAAAGGAGGGGCGTTGCAGTTTCTTCTGCAGGATTCCGGGATTTAAACTTAGGAAAAACTCCATCAAGTTCTGCACATCCTGTGAATAAAAACTGGAGCAGCAGCAATGGAATCCAGTATTTTTTCTGAAATAGACGAACAAACAGTGTTGTCATTCCTCTCTCGTGGTCAGTTGAGCCAACAACTTGCGCTCACGCAGGGAGTCCAGAACTTTTTGCATTTCTTCAGCAAATTCCGGCTGCTGATTCAGACGGTAAGCCTCAATCAAACGTTCAGCAACGTGGCTGGTACGGGGGAAATTCGGATAGTTTTTGAGCAAAAATAAATAGCGTCCAATTGCAGAGTGATAAGCTTCTTCGGCAAAATAATAATTTGCCACATGCAGCTCATGTTCTGCCAGATCAGCCAGGGCTCTCTTCTGGTATTCCTGCACATCTGCCAGATATGGACTGTGAGGAAAAAGTAAATAGAACCGCTGATACTCACGTATGAGCGTGCGATTTGGTTCCATGTTTCTGTCATAATCACGTGACTTTACAAATAAACCATAAATATTACGTTCGTAATTGAGTGCAATCAACCGGTTGAGAACATACGGTGTCAAATGACTTCTGGGGTTGAGCAGCAGAAACCTCCTGTAACTGCTTTCAGATTCTTCCCATTTACTCTGCAAAAAATATAAATCACCCATTTTCAAATGAGCCAAAGTTGCCAGGCGGGTTCCGGCATGTTCCTCAACTAGGATTTCAAAATTCTTGAGTGCTTCCTGATAAAATTGATCTTCGAGGGCTACCATTGCCTGATGATACAACTCTGTTGAGGGTACACGTACTTCAATATTTGCTGTCTCTGAACAGCTTTGAAAAAATCCGGAAAACAAAAGAAGAATGAATATTTGTAAAAAATATCTACTGCTGCTGTGATTTATGCAACTCTTAAATTTAAAAATTTTACCTCCAAATAAGATGCTCATACTTAACGTTTCCGATAACGAACCATTGTCATTTCATTTCCACGATCATTCCAGAACACTTCATCCATAAAATTCATAATCATGATCAAACCGTGCCCTTTGATTCGCATTAAGTTTTCCGGATCTTTTGGCTCCAGTAAATCTGCATGTGCAAATCCCTTTCCTTCGTCACGCACAACATATTTTGCCGAGTTTCTGCTGATTTCATATTGCAGAATTAGTTTACGGTTTTTGTAAGGATCCATCTCCCGTTTCCGTTCTGCAGTTTCAAAATATAATTTTGGATTCTCAAGACGAGTCTCTGAATTCAATTCCAGATTTCCGTGAAAAATTGCATTCTCAAGTGCTTCTTTGAGAAGCATGTTCATGCGGAACAATTGTTCCTGGCCCAAAATACCAAAGCTGGGCAAATCCTGAGTCATGAATGCCACAATACGGTTCAGGCTCTCATACTCATTACCGACCTCCAGAGTCCGGGACTCCTGCAGCAGATTATCATTGGTGTAGGCACTAAAGTGAAAGCCTTCATGAAGTGAAATAACTCTGTCAAGAGTACGCTGAAGTTCAAGATGCTGAATCGGTTTGAGCAGGTAATCACAGGCACCGAGCTGTAATGCATTGAGCGCACTTTCAGTATCACTATGTGGACAGAGCATCACGAGCGGACGTTTGCTGTTTGCAGCTTTTACTTCCTTCAGCAGTTCCAAGCCTCCCAGTTTTGGCAATGACAACGCACAAAAAATACCTTCGATTTCTTCCTGCTGAAAAATATGCAGTGCTTCTTCACCATCACTGGCAACCTGCACTGAGTGTCCTGCTTTCTGGAAGAAGTCTCGAAGAAAATCCAAGACTTCAGCGGTATCATCTGCAATCAGCAATTTCATTTGAACCTTTTTCTCAGCACAGCTGTTGTGGAACCGGCAAAAATTCAGCCGCCAAAATTACGTATTCGCTCCAAACCATCCTTTAAATCATCCTTTAAATCGTCAACATCCTCAAGTCCGATGTGCAAACGCAGCAGCGGTCCTTCAAAACGCCACGGTGACGCGGTGCGTATATCGCGCACATTTGAGGGCAGCATCAGACTTTCATAACCTCCCCAGGATGATCCAATTCCAAACAAGCGCATTTCATCGATCATTTTTTCCACCGCCTTTTGGGAAAACGGTTTCAGTTCTACACCAAATAATCCACTGGCGCCCAGAAAATCACGTTTCCAAATTTCATGTCCAGGTGCTCCAGGAAGAGCAGGGTACAAAACCTGCCGGACTTCAGCGCGGTTGCTGAGCCATTCCGCAATTTTCAGGCTGCTTTTGTGATGCTGACGTAAACGTACCGCCATTGTTCGTAAACCGCGTTGTGCCAGATAAAGATCATCCGGAGCCACACATTGTCCAAAGTGCCATGTACAGTCCCGCAGTGTTTTCCAGTGTTCCTTAGTTGTTGTCACTGATCCTAATAAAACATCTGAATGCCCAACAATGTATTTCGTAACAGCCTGAATTGAGATATCGACACCATGTTCAAAGGGTTTGAAATACAGCGGCGAGGCCCAGGTGTTGTCCATCTGCACAATTGCACCATGCTGATGGGCAACTTCTGCAATGGACGGAATGTCCTGTACTTCAAATGTATGTGAGCCCGGTGATTCCGTGAAAACGACTGCCGTGTTTGGGCGGAGCAAAGATTTAATTTCTGCACCAATTAATGGATCATAATATGTTGTTTCCACTCCAAATCTTTTCAGCACACTGTCACAAAATCTGCGTGTTGGTGCATAAGTACTGTCGGTCATCAAAAGATGATCGCCGGACTTTAAAAAGGCCATCAAAGCTACTGCAATTGCCGCTAATCCGGAAGAATAAGTAGCGCAATTATAACCACCTTCTAATTCGGCAATTGCATTTTCCAAGGCCCAGCCTGTCGGATTTCCCATTGTTCCATAAACCATAACCTGCTCATCATTAAGTCGAGAGTCATGACGTGTATTGTACTCTGCAACACTTTCTGCAAGTACAGTTGAACCATGATAAACCGGTGGATTAACCATTCCACCAAAACTTTTTGAATCACGACCGGAAACAACAACTTTGGTGTCTTCACGGAGTATAACTGAATCAGGATTATTGTTCATTGGAATCTATGCTGCAGGTGGTGTCGATACCGCCGCGGGTGCTGTAGCGGGTTTTGATCAGCAACTCTTCCGGATCCAGCAAGGGATACAGGTCATTGAAAATCCTGGCTGTAACTGCTTCCTGAAAAATACCAACATTACGGAAAGAAAGGAAATAATATTTTAGTGCTTTTAGTTCCACAAGTTTCTGTTTTGGGATATAATCAACCCAGACAATTCCAGTATCAGGAAGTCCGGAAAATGGACAAACGGCAGCAAACTCATTCATCTGATAACTGACCAGCTGCCGAGGTCCGGAATAGTCAAACGTTTCCAGAAAATCCGGCCGGATTGCGCTTTCATCCTCAAAGGAAAAAACTCGGCCTTCTGCATAATCTACACTTGATGTATCCATAAAATTACTCAAAAAAGGGTTGCGTTATAGCTAAGAATAGGGATAATGTTGAGTTTTAACTACTATGAATGTCAGCATGCAGCGTTTGCTGCAGTGCAAACAAAAAGTAACCGATGAATAAAAGTAGGCTGGGAACCGTACTCATCGCCGGTTCAATTTTACTCTGGTTTTTCAACAGGTTTTTATACATAATTTCTTCTTATTTCAGCCGGCTCTTATGCGGGGATCTTTATCTGCAGACTGTTGATGGTCTTCTTGGTGATGTTTCCTGTGGATTTAATGCAGACCTGCATTTTACCGCTTTGATGTTTCTTGTTCTGATAACCGGAATTATATTCCTTATCATATCACTCGTTCAGACAGATTTGCATTAATATTTACTGACTTGAATTCTATGACAAAACTGGAACAAAAACAAGCTCTTGAAACCATCTTATTTGTTGCTACCAGACCTTTATCTCCAAAACAGTTGGCAGAGATGATTGGTGACTGTGACTCAAGAGAGGTTCGTGATCTGGTTTCTGAACTGAATACTGTCTACGAAAAAACAGGCAGAATTTTCAGAATAGATTCTGCTGCAGACGGTTTGCAGATGCATACTCTTCCGGAGTATAAAAAATGGGCTCAAGCACTTGAAACTGTCAAAATAATCAAACTCTCTCCTGCAGTCATGGAGACTCTCGCTATTGTGGCCTACAAACAACCACTGACCCGAGCCGCTATTGAGTTCATACGCGGAGTAGATTCATCCCACACTCTCCGTCGGCTTATGCAGCAAAAACTGGTCCGTATCGTTGGACGTGAAATGTTGCCTGGAAGACCCGGACTTTATGGGACAACCAAAAATTTTCTTGAAGTTTTTGGACTGACCAAACTGAAACACTTACCTGCATTGAGCGAGCTTGATATGAATAAGCTGCCTGAAGAAAGCCAACTTGAATTTCCGCTTGAGCCGGAGGATGAGTAGTTTTTTTGAAAAAATCTGCACAGAAAAGCAACAAATTACCTGCAGCAAACAGGCAGAAATTATTGCACTTTTTGTGAACAAAGAGCTAAAAAGAAAAATAGGCTGAGTCTGCTTAGACTTTACCATCTGGAAACAGCTTTCTTGTTGCAAACCAGAGGATCCAGTAATAAGCTGCTAAAGTCACCAGAAAGATATACTCAACTGCCGGCATCCCAATCGCAGAGAGTTGACGCTCAATTTTCTGTTCATATTGTTGAAACAGCTCAGGCTCAGCAATCCTGTCTTCTACTGCACTCATCAGTCTGAACTTGAAAAAGAACGGTTTAAGACGCAGTTCATGCAGTGGTTCTATTACTGCCTCCGGTGCACCTTTGCGCTTCAATTCCCATAAACCCGGGCCCGTCAGCTGATAGCTCTGCAGTGCCGGAGCCAAATATGTTCCCAGTAAAACACTTGGAATGATCACAAGTACAATTGCATATGTACCACGCCTGATGTCATCCCATGTTATGATTCCCATAGAGGACTTTTGTTGGTTTGTGTATATTTAAGACTTAAGATAATGTAGCATGATTAACATAATGATCAATTCAGATATTTGTAAAATGTACTAAAAAGGAGATTTGCATGAGCAAACAACGCAGGCATAAAGGAGAATCAAAGAAAGCTCACCGACGACAGAATGCCCGCTGGCTGGTTACCATTACCAGTGTCTTGATCCTGATTCTTGCCGGTTGGCTCTGGCGTGACAGTCAGGAAGAAGATCATGACTTGTCGGCAATTGGTCAGGGCGAAAACATCGTACTTCAGGTACATGACCCCGGGTGAGGCTCCTGTCGTGAACTCAAGCGAGTGGTCAACTTGCTACAACCTGAATATGAAGGAAAAATAAGATTTCTGATTGCAAATTTAAACTCAAAAGAAGGACGCTGGTTTGCCGAATATCACAACGTCGGCAAAGTCACCCTACTTTTTTTCAAACCAGATGGAACAAGAATCAGTACTTTGAGTGGAGAGCAGGAGCCAGATTTTTTACGCCGGGTTTTTGATCGTGTTTTTGAACTTAATTAAAGAGTATATCCGGAACCAAAAAAATCAAAGCTGGTATTCATAATCAATGATCAGAGGTGCATGGTCGGAAAAACGCTCATCCTTATATATTGATTCCGTTCTTGCTGTTGCTGCAATTTCAGGAGTCGCAATTTGGTAATCCAGTCTCCAGCCAACATTTTTTGCCCAGGACCTGCCGCGGTTTGACCACCAGGTATATTGATCCGGATCTTGATTTAATTTCCTGAAGACATCCTGATAACCAATTTCCGAAAATATCTTTGTCATCCACTCACGTTCTTCAGGTAAGAAACCTGAATTTTTTTGGTTACTTTTCCAGTTTCTAAGATCTATCTCTTTGTGCGCAATATTCCAGTCACCGCAGATGATAACTTCCCTGCCGGATTGTTTTGCTGCGATGAGCCATTTTTCAAAATATTCCAGCACCTCATATTTGAAATTTTGCCGAAGATCTCCGCTGCTTCCAGAGGGCAGGTAAAGCGAGACAATACTCAATTTTCCAAAATCTGCCTGAATGAAACGCCCCTCTTTGTCCAGCTCAGACCAGCCAATACCTTCCTGCACCCGGTCTGGAGTTTTATTGAAATAAAGTCCTACTCCGGAATAACCTCTTTTTTCTGCAAATTCAAAAGCACTGTTCAGACCCTCAGGTTTGAGCATTGTTTCTGTCAGTTGTTCCGGCTGAATTCTTGTTTCCTGTAAACAAACCAGGTCTGCTTTTTGTTTTTGAAGCCAAGCAAAAAAACCCTTTGAATCTGCAGAACGAATTCCATTCAAATTTGCAGAAATTATACGCATCTAAGCAGTCCGGTATTTCAAATATAATTTATTGTTTGCCAAAATCTAATGAAATCAAATATTTTTGATTCTCAGCAAACTGTGAATAACCCTTTAAAACCATCAGTGACTTTTTGACTTTGACTCCGGAAACAATTTTGGTCAGTGCAGTAACTTCGTCCTTTATTTCTCCTCCTTTAAAAACATGCATTACAGCTTCTTGTTTTCTCAGATTAGAGGTCCAGCGTACCAGGTCAATCAGGGGAGCAACTGCTCTTGCAGTCACAAGTGGAAATCTTTGACGCCATGGTCGTTGTTTCCCCAACTCTTCGCCGCGGCCAAGAACAGTCTGCGCATTGGGCAGTTTTAGTGACTCAATCATTTGCTGCACAACCAAAATTTTTTTCTGCCGGGAGTCCAACAAAGTTAAACGTAAATCCGGACGGACAATAGCTAAGATCATGCCCGGCAATCCACCGCCGGTGCCAAAATCACAGACGTCTGCACCTTCCTTAATTTTTCGAAAAACCAACAGCGAGAGACAGGGCAGGATTTGTTTTTCCCACAATAAATCTGTTTCTTTGCGTGAAATCAAATTTACGCTTTGATTGATTTCCAACAACAAGGCAGCCCATTTTTCAAGCAGTTGCCATGCTTGATCTTGTACTTCAAGACCATTCTCCAAACAGATGCGGCGGACTTCTGCAGCTTTCAGTGGACTTGTGCTAACACTCATTTTGAGTGGCGGCAGGAAGAGAACTTTGAAGACTAAGTTGGTTGGGACTCATTATTTACGGAGGCTGCAGATTCTTATACTTTTTCTGAAACTGCCTGCTGCACTTCTGCAGGTGCAGTCTTAGCAGATGATTTGGACGTATCCTTAGTTAGTTTTTCACCAAAAAGTGAGTGGCGGGTAGAATATTTGTTATCTGCAATAATAAATTGCAGACCCAGTCGTTTTTCAAGATTAAAAAGCAACGGCCCCTGCAGGTTTACAGTTACATCTTCCATTTTTTTAGCCATTGTGACTAAAACATAGGCCTTCAATTCTTCAATGCTCTCTGCTTTCAGTTTATTCAAATGTTCGCGACTTAATTCAAGCTCATAATTTGAGACAGAAACATGCGGTTCAATCATCACAAATGCAAGTCCATTGGAATCCGTGGACTGTAACCAGCGAAAAGGGGAGGCAGCTTCGTCTTCACGAATAACAAAATGACGGTTTTCAGAAAAACCAATCAAGCCTGAAGGCATGGTAATAATTTGATTTTCTTCAACTTCGATCTCGCCAAAACGAGAGGTTTGGATTTTCATAGCTGTTTTCGTTAATTATAGTTTTCCCAACAGGTGTTTAATACCCGCTAATGAAAGTGGCGATTCTTCTGCGGCACGTTTATTTTCTTCCTGGATAGACTTGTATACTTCTTCTCTGTGAATCGTATAACTCCGGGGTGCCTCAATTCCAATTCGGACTTGCTTGCCTTTAACCTCAACCACAGTGATTTTTACATCATCACCAATGGTTATGCTTTCTCCCGACTTCCGTGTCAGTATGAGCATTATTACCTACCTTCTTGACGATTTTTTCCTGACTAAGCGGAAACTAGTTGTTTTTATACAGACTGCATCTTTAACGTAGAAAATCTGACAGAGTTGGTTGGATCAAACGTGCTCCGGTAGTCAATGAAAGTTTGTTGTTTGCTTCGGCAACTTTAAGATTCACAGTTGCTTCTGCAATGTCTAAATCCTGAATATCAGAAAGTTGTCTTTCTTTTTCAAACTGTTGATTTTCCAACTTTGCCTGGGTTGCATAGAGTTCACGAATTATGTTCCCTACGTCCGCCTGCTGCTTCAGTACCTGATTTAATGCTAAATCAAGTTCGCCTAAACGTTTTGCAATCGCAATGCCATCATTCTCCAACAATGCTCTCTCCATGGTGGCAAGTAAAGAAAAGGTGTCAATACCATCTTCTCCTGCGCCCAGCAACAGTTCCTGTGCAGTTATATTAACCGGAAGTGCCTGTCCGTTTGAAATTAAAGCTTCTTTTTTATGAATCGAACCACTGTAGCTGACTTCCGGATTTGGTTGATAGACGAACTCGATTCCTTGTGGAAATATAATTCCCAGTGAATCAAGATCAAATTCTGCAGATTCTTCTGAATTAAAATCAAACTGCTTTGGTAAAACATTACCAAGCCGTCCGTCTTCATCCGAAAATTTCAACAACACCTGATCGTTATATTTTCCATCCGCATTAAATACGTGTGTCAGTGGACGCAGCACCTGTTCTTTGCTCCAGGTTCTTCCTGCATCATCTGATATTATAATCCTGGCCTGTCCCCAAACTCCGCCTTTAGTAACTTTGATTCGATACTCATTGGTTGAAAAACCCTCAAATTGAGCCCGAAATTGTTTTACGTCCAGCAGTTCCCGGATGTCTTTTTGTGCAACTCCGCTTTTTTCAACTTTAGCAGGTTGGAAAACACCATTTTTTTTCAATGCAGGAGTCAGGCTTTTAATACCAGAGAACAAATACAGTTTACCCTCACGCGCATTTCCGGAATCAAAAATAGACTTCCGGGCCGCTGATAATTCCCGAGCCACCATTTGCCTTGTATCCTGGTTTGAGTCACTGCCGGCCTGTGAAAGTGCCAGCGTGCGGACCTGCCCCAGAACTTCATTGATATTTGCAATTTCCTGCTCAGTACGCTGCAGCCAGCCGATATTTTCATCAATGTTCCGGAGCAGTTGTTGCTGGGATGAAATGGTAGTAACTATATCCTGTGATCTGGCCGCACCAATTGGATCGTCGGACGTTTTATTTAAACGCCGACCTGAGGCCATCTGGATTTGAATATCCTGCAGCTTACCTGAGGATCTTTGAATATTATCTACTACATGGTCACGCTTTGTGACCTCAGTCACTCGCATTTAATGAACCCGCCAGTTTGTTTTTTTGGTATTAATTTTTTGCAACTTGTTATTCTTTGTTTAATATTTCAGTTACATATTAATAACTGTTTCCATCATTTTATCCACAGTGTTGATAAAACGCGCAGATGCTTCGTATGCTTTCTGATACTGCATCATGTCAGTCAACTCTTCATCCATGTTAACTGCACTGATTGAACTCCTGATTTCCTGAAATTGTCTGACCATGCTTTCCTGTTGTGCCTGTTCAGTTTGGTTTCGCTGAATTTTCAAGCCCATTCCTGTCAACACACCATTATAATATTCGTCAAAAGTCATTGTCTCATCCCTCATTGTGGCCTGCGTCTGCAGTTTTATTATTTCAAGTGCCACCCGGTTATCCCCGGAAATCAGATCTTTACCTGTAGAAATGTTATTTGTATTTTCGCGAATATGCTCACTTAGTTGAAAGTCTTCTGCGCCTTTCAAAGTATCAAAAAAACTGTTCAATCCCAGAACTTGTGTCAGGCTGGATTGATCTTCCCCAAAAATAAATTTGTAATCAGAACCGCTTTGTAACAGCAGTGATCCGTCAGTCTCAATGGAGGCCTGCAGCAAGTCAGGATCGTTGATTGTCTGATTCAGCCTCGCAACAATATCCGGCAGTGTATCGATGCCAGCTTGTACTTCTATTTCGTATGTTTCCTTAATCTCATCGTACGTATCAACCAAATGCAGTTGAAAAATTCCATCTTTCAAGAAAGGCAGAGGTTGATTCAGTGCAGAAGAATTCAATCCAAACGTACTTTTCATCGATGCTGCTGCAGATTTAATTCCTGTTCCGGTTGCATGTAATTTGTTGACCTGGCCCGCAAGACCGAAGGCAATTTCATCAAGATTGTGCTGATAGGCTACAATAGTTTCATCACGCATTCTTAACATTTCGCTCATCTCACCTTCACGGAAAGTTCTGGTCAAGTCACGTCGGTTATCGTTGATCGAAACACCGTCTACTCTGAGCATTCCCAACTCACCGCCCTTCATTTTTCCTTCCAGTTGATAACTGTTATTTCCTTCTGTCAGTGTCCAGTCACGTCCGATTATGACTGTTACTCGACCATTTGGGTCTTCAAAAGAGTTAACGTCAACTAATTCTGATAACTCTTCAATTGCCAGGTTGCGTGCATCACGCATATCGTTTGCCAACCTCTTCCCACCCTCATAGGAGCTAATTTGACGATTCAGTTCAGCCACTTTCCGGCCCAGTTCATTGACCTTATTTATATTTGCAGACACTCTGCCGTTTATTTCCTTGCGTAGACCATCCAGTTGAGAATGCATGCTGCGAAAACGTCGTGCCAAAACATCACTCTTTTCGCGGACCTGTATTCTGGCAGATTCAGATTCAGGCTTATTAGAAAGCTGACTCCATGAGTTCCAAAACTCATTCAAAGCCTGATGCAGCCCATTTCCTTCTGTTTCACTAAAAATTATTTCAATTTTTTGCAGAAACTCAGCACGGGACTTAAACATTCCTGAACGGGGGGTCTCCTGGAGTATTTTTCGTTGTACAAATTTATCGTATACACGGGAAGTGGGCTGGGCATTCGCACCTCCACCTACTCCTGTAGGATCCGGTGCTGATGAACCTGAATGTACTTCTTGACGGGAAAAACCTTCGGTTTCCTGGTTGGCAATGTTATGACCAACTGTCTGCATTGCACGCTGATTGAGACTCAGGGCACGTTGCCCTAGATTTAGGGAACTATTGAGCGAGGGCATGGTTACAAGACAGAAATAATTAGGGGTTCTCTACGTTCTCAGCAACTATTAGTCAGGCTTCTGTGCGGGGTGTTATACTGGTCCCTTTTTGTATTTTTCCCGCATCCGAATAAGTCGGCGGACCACTTTGTAATTGACTCATGAACTGAATTGAAGACTCAACTGATTTTAATCGACCTGCTGCCTGCAGTGAGTTTTTGTCTGCAACTTTACGTATTTCAATTAGCAAAGTTTTTAACCTGTCATAACATTCCTGCAGCGGTTCAGAGTATACTGTTTCTGCACGGCTGATAATCACTTTCAATGTCAATTCCTGAGGTTCAACCTCCCAGGTATCAGCAAGCTTTTCGACAAGCAGAATCCGCTCCCTCTCAAGCCGAGACGTCGCACGCACGCAGCGTGATTTCTCACCTTGAAGTTTCAGCAATTCTGATCCACGTAAGTGACCAAACCCCTCGGACTCAGTCTGCAAAAGCGAAATCAACTGTTCGTGCAGTTCCACTTCCTGACGCAGAATATTCAGCAAATCATTCATATAATAAAGACACCCTACAACGCTCCATCAAAGAACGTCGGCTTTTTTACTTGCTTTGATTATTCAGGCAATATCATCCTGAAGTGCGTCCTCCAGCATTGCTTTAGCAAGACTGTTTGCATCAACCTGATATTCTCCACTCTTGATTTTGGCTTTAAGTTCTGCAACACGTTCTGCACGCACTTCCGGCTCAGTAGTAATTTGACCCTTGATTTTGTTCATCACAAATGTCGAAGTCTTTACTGGCGGTTCTGTGCTTCCCGCAAGCTTGCCTGAGCGACCTGTTTGTTTTTGATTGTCTTTAGCAGTCCCGCCCTTGACGCCATGAAATTCGGGGGGCTGTTGACCTGTTATTTTCATATCCACCTATTAATTTTAAGTTCAGTTCCCTAATTCCACGGGGATGTCCGGTGTCAGCCGACAAGCATACCCGCAGACTCAAACAAGCGCAACTATAAAGTACTGTTCGCTGGTCTAAGAAGACCCATAGGGCGTGTAAAAACCTTGATTCCGGAATGACAAATAGTTTCCGTAAAAACCTAATCAACACTTCTGTCTTGGGCCTCAGCAAAGATGTTTTCTGTGAGCAGAAAGTCCTGTTTTTCGCTTCCGCTCAAATCACAAAAACACCTTATTGCTGGTATCGGCAGTTTACTCACAAAACTTTAGTGTTAATTTATTTATTATCCAAATTAACTTTCAATTGCTGATAGATCATTTCTCCAAGTCCCAAGCTACCTGACTTGGCCGATAGTCTGGCATATTGTTCGTCCAGCATAGAGCGAAACAGCTTTTCACCTTCAGACTTAGGAAGCAACTCAGATTCCACAGTCGATTTGCGCATTGACTTCAGCATCTGCTTGATAAAAATTGCCTCAAATTCATTTGCAGTTTCACGCAGTTTTGCATCATCGTTAATTCCTTTTGTCTTTGGAAGTTCTCTCAGTTGATTTGCCTTCAGAGTCAATGCCGAGAGCGGTAAAGGTATTGATGCTTTCATGAAATTTTTATCTAATTACAAGTTCAGCATGCAGAGCTCCCGCAGTCTTAATGGCTTTGAGAACTTCAATCAGGTCCTTGCTTGAGGCACCAATTTTATTAAATCCATCCACAATTACTTTCAGGTCAGCACCTCCCTTAAGCATAAAAACGTTAGCCGTTAAAGTTTTTTCTCCTGTCAATCCGGCCTGCTCTCCTTCTGCATTCAAAGTTGGTAGTTTGACTTGAATGTTCAAGCCGTTTTGAGAGATTGCAATGGGTGAAATTCGCACACTTCCTCCCATTACGACAGTTCCGGAGCGTTCATCAAGCACAACAATTGCGGAATGATCAGGAGAAATTTCTAAATTCTCTATGAAGGAAATCAACTCCACCGTGTTCCCCAAATAACTATCGGGAACTGAAACCTCAACCGTTCCGGCATCTTTTGCACGTGCACTTCTGATACCCAAATTTTGATTGATCAACTTTGCCAAACGAAAAGCAGTAGTGAAATCCGGCTTATTTAAATTCATATACAAACGGGCCCGGCTGTTGAGATTTAAATTAATTTCACGTTCAACAATTGCTCCTCCGTTCACATGTCCAACTGAAGCCACCATCCTTGATCCAATCGGCATTTTAGCCAGTTCCTCTGCAGGCAGTACTTCGGCTCTGCTGACTCCTTTAGGTATACCTGCAATGGGACCCTGACCCAGAGCATAAACGAGCCGGTCCGGACCACGTAACGGAGCCATGATTAATATTCCTCCCCGAAGCGAAACCGCGTCTCCAATTGTAGCAGCAGTAATATCAAGACGTTGTCCGGATTTTGCGAATGGCGGTAATGTCGCAGTCAGCCAAACTGCAGCAATACTGCGCCCCATAATATCCTGACTCTTTAAACTAATTCCAATTCTCTCTAATGCATTCACAATCGGTTTTCTGGAAAGCAAACTTTCCTGAGAATCTCCGGTACCATCCAAACCAACAACTATTCCAAAACCAATCAGCTCATTATCTCGGGCACCACGTAAAACAGCCACATCCTTGACACGAACAGCCCAAGCCGGCAAAGCCAGAACCAGCAGCAAAACAAAGTGTAGTAAAAAAACACTTAAGGCTGAGAATGGTGCAAAGTTTTTCATGGTCAATAAAATTGATTATTCTTTAAGATTTTAATGTCCAGTTTGTAATACAAGTTCAATGCCAGATTTGAGCAGGCCTTTTATTCGCTCAGGACTAAAGAACAATGCGGATCGTTTGTGCATAATTACAGTAATAATTAACACTAAATAACTTTTTTCTGCTGCTGAAATTTCAACTATTAAACCATAGAACTGTATTATCCAGTTCCAGTTCTGCTTTAGCTGCAAGATCAAACTGAACTGCTGTTACAATCGAATATAACGCTGTGTTTTAACTGGCACATAAAAGTCTCGAACTCAGGGCATTCAAAAATATGCTGGTCTATTTTCTGCATTCTCATCGGCTGAAGAACAAAAATCGGAGAACCTGAACTCAGGTTTTTAATCTGCACAGGATGTGGCACCTTGGAAGCCCCGCTGATTTATGGGAATGACAAAAGTGCGGACTTGGTGCTTATTCAAACGAAGAAGAAAACAACAAACGGGGTGATTATGGAAATTGTTTTACTGACTTTTTGCCTGACTTCAGTGATCATCACTTCAGTCATTGTTGCACTGGAGTTAAGAGGGGAGAAGACTACACCAAAACAGTCATTTAAAGGCGAAACCAGCACAACTAATTTTCATGGACAGCAAATTCTGTCACAAGATAAACAAATAAATGAGCAACTGCGCAACCGTGTCTTTGAAACACTTGATGCCCAACTGAATCAATTGGGTTATGTTGCCAAAGAACCGCAGCTCCAGTTCATCAACAATACTCTGAACAGTGAGCATACAGAACTTGAAGAACTAACTCCAAACGAGTTGCAAACAACTTTCACTGCAATTTTGCAGGCCAGAGAGTCGAGTGAATTAGCGGCCTGATCCTAATTTTTATTTTACTGAAAACCTGTTAACTCCTGCCTATATTTTGATCAGTGTAACGTATCGCGCGTTTCACGTAAATTTTTGACATATTCCTGATATTTTCTAAAATACTTTCATCATAAGTTTTACGTACTTTTGCAGGTGAGCCGGCAATCATAGAGAATGGAGGAACCTGCACACCTTCAAGGATAACCGCACCTGCCCCGACAATACTGCCGCGGCCAATTTTAACGCCATTCATCAAAATCGCTCCCATTCCAATCAGGCAGTCATCTTCAATTTCACAACCGTGCATGACACAGTGGTGACCAACTGTCACTCGATCACCGATAATCAATGGAAATCCCGGATCTGCATGACCCATACTTAAATCCTGAAAACTGGTTTCCCGGCCTATGCTGATGTGCTCCATATCGCCACGCAGCACTGCGTTAAACCAGATTGAGGAAAATTCTCCAATCCGAACCCTTCCTATCAGGCTCGCATCTGGCGCAATGAAAGTAGTTTCCGTATATTCAGGAGACGATTCATCAAGTGTGTACAAGGTCATGGTTTTTTTCAAAAAATTGCTTCAGTTTGATGAAGCAGTAAAAAATCATAAAACGAGTTATTTCGAGCAAAGCGAGAAATCTGTTTTATGTTAAGCACTGATATTATTAAGATCTCTCTCTTCGTTCGAGTAGACAAATAATTAGTTTAGGAGTTTTTACGACGACATCAAGTTTAAATTATGACAATTAAATTAAGGCTGATAGTTTTAACTCACTGCAGACGAGCGGCCACTTTGTCCGTGCTGGATTCTGCTCAAATGACTAACCAATTTTCTAAGGCTGTTGAGATTATGTGCTGACGCAAAGATATCAATGAACGGCAGGGCTGCCTGCATTCCCCGGGTAGTTGGTTCATAGCCGGAACTTCCTTTGAGCGGATTTAGCCAGATCACTTTACGGGCATGTTTTTGTAAAAAACGCATATTGTTTTCCAGCAAATCTACTTCGCCTGTATCCCAGCCGTCACTGATAATCAATACAACTGTTTGAGAATCAACCAGTTTAAGTCCATGTTGACTGACAAACTGCCCTAAAGATGCTCCGATTTTAGTACCTCCAGACCAGTCAGGAACAGTTCTGGAAAGCTGAGCAAGTGCTGTGTATAATTCTTCCTTGCGCAATGTCTCAGTAATTTGGTGCAGAGAAGTACTGAAGACAAAGGTTTCGATGCGGCGGTAAACACTTTGAAAAGCATAGATAAACTGAATCAGAAAACGACTGTAAAGATCCATTGATTTACTCACATCACAAAGCAGAACTAACTTTAATCGTTGTCTTCTACGCTGCTTAAAAGCCAAATCCAGAATCTCTCCTCCGCGGCGTAAACTCAAACGCATTGTCCGGCGTAAATCAATTAGTCCACGTTTTTTTGCGTTCAGAGTCCGGCGGCTGAAACGGGTCGCCAGCGCCTTTCCTGCTTCGTTAATCAGCTGCATTACTACTGCCAGCTCTTCTGCTTGAAAAGTGCTGAAATCGCGCTCGTCTTCTGTTTCAAATGGACTGTATCCAGCAGCTTCCTTTTCTACTTCGGCTTTTTCTGCACCACCCAGCCAGTCGTTGATTGAAACAAATGTCTGCTTATGCGGGCGGGCATCAATTACAACTGCAGCAGGTTCTTCTTTCTTTGCTTTATAACGCTCGTGTAGATTTTCTGCACTGTCCCAGACATGCCAGAAGTGCTGATAGTGTTCATCAAAGATTTCCTGTTCCTGAATGCTCTTGGCCAAAGTTGTTCGCAGTGCCATTCTGAAAGCAATTCCCTGCTCTATGTTCACCTTTTCAAGTGCACGCAAAGCATCCATCTGCTCACCCAGTCCGAGTCCAAGTCCGTTTTTTCGCAGATAACTGCAAAAACTAACCAGATTTGCACTCAATGAACGGCGCAATGCCAAGTCCTCAAATAACAAATCCCACTCTTGCTTATTATGTACAGAGTCTGATTTACTATCTTTGCTGGTGGACATCTAGAATTTTCAGATATTATTTTAATGTCAAGAGGAGCGTTCAGAGTCCCACAAATAAACTGCTCAAGCAAGTTGATTCCAATTACTTTCAGTTCTAAAAAACTCTACAGATTGAGGATAAAGATAATTCAATTTGTGAGTTTAGCGAATAATGTGTTAGTATTCTATTTCCTCTCTGTATTCTGACAGATTTCATCCCTTTATTACATTTTCAGGTTTTATTGGCAGCCTCTTCTACCTCAAAATCAAGCACTGATAGTTCTGCTCGAAAACGCATGACAGAAGGACCTGTTGGAGCCAGTTTGATTCGATTGGCGATTCCAATGATATTCGGGCTTGTCTCTATACTGCTCATAAATCTGGTAGACACCTTTTACATCAGCCTGATCGGGGTAAAGGAACTGGTGGCCATCAGTTTTACTTTTCCGGTTACATTTACCTTGATGAGTTTTTCTTTTGGTATTGGAATTGGAGCGGCCGCAGTCATTTCACGGGCCATTGGAGAGGGAGATCATCACCGGGTACAGCGCCTCACAACAGACAGTCTGCTGTTGGTAGCATTTATTATTCTTGTAGCAGCCGGACTGAGTTATCTTAAGCTTGACGCAATTTTCAGGCTGATGGGTGCTTCTGATGAATCATTCCCGCTGATTGAGGAATACATGATTCCATGGTTGATGGGTGTAGTTTTTGTGGTGATCCCGATAGTCGGCAACAGTGCGATCCGTGCAACCGGTGACACCAAAACTCCAAGCATCATCATGGTAATTGCCGCAGTAGTGAATGCCGTACTTGATCCTATTTTGATTTTTGGCTACGGACCATTTCCGGAAATGGGAATTGAAGGTGCAGCAATTGCCACCGTTATTTCTTATATCAGCATCATGATTGCCGGTCTATGGGTGCTTGGAAAACGTGAGAAGATGCTGACTGCAAACTGGCCGGGAATTGCTGAAATCCTGCTTTCCTGGAAAGCCCTGCTTTACATCGGTATTCCAGCGATGTTGACTCAACTTCTTTTTCCTGTCTCAAATGCAGTCTTAACACGGATTGCGGCAGATCTTGGTGACGCAACGGTCGCAGCTTTCGGGGTGGGTACACGTATAGAATCGTTGGCGATGATCGGCTCAATGGCTCTTTCATCGGTGATCATTCCATTCATCGGCCAAAATTATGGTGCCAAATATTTCGAAAGAATTAAGACCGCAAGCCGGTTTGTGCTGCGCTTTGCACTGATTTGGGGCATTACAGCGTGGGCATTTTTGGCGCTATTTTCCGGTGGTATCGCCTGGGCTTTTTCAGATGATCTGGAAATACAAGCTTTGATAAAGCAATTTTTCTGGATCGTACCTTTTGGTTTTGGCTTTCACGGCATTTCACAATTAATCAGTGCCTCATGCAACGCACTTCACCGGCCTTTTCACTCAACCACCATCAATATCATGCGGCTTTTTCTCTTCCTCATTCCTTTGGTTTATCTGGGATCTCAAATCTGGGGCACCACCGGATTTTTTTTCGGCATCGCCCTGGGAAATCTGGCCACCAGTGCAATCGCCTGGTTTTGGTTCCGGAGTTCGATTTTGCCTGATGCTTTAAAAAAACAGCTCTAATCATAAAATTTATTTGTTGAATTTGTCGGCAACTAGCTGAGTGAGGATTTATAGCAGGCAAATACAATATTAGTATTGACTAATTATATTTATAATATAATACTATTTATTATTGATAAATAATGTGTGCTAATAACAAACTTTAATAAAAGGCAATTGTATGAAAATATCCGGTAAGACTAAATTCAGGTTCACTGACCTGAGTAATATTCAAGAAAGACCTGCTAAACTGCCATCAGAACCAATACAGTTTTTAAATGAAATAGAAGAACTCACTCCATACCTTAGAGCTTCTGTCAGTTTTTGGGAGTACTTGCTCAATCCCATCATTGCTGGCATACAGGAAGCCAAGGATATGACTGAACCGATGGCTGAATATTACAAACAGGGCCAACTCCTGTTAACTCAATTGCATGTTATAAAAGACAGTACAAAGAAGGCTGACGATATTCTGGAAAAAATATTTTTTTTCTGGCTAAAATCGCAGCATCCGCAAACTAATAATTTCCTTTCACAGCGTATACTCGGTAGTAAGTCTCTCATTTTGACCTACCATGAATGGCTCCCGCAAATTATTCTTGAGTTTCAAAATGGCCTGAATACCGGAGAAATAATACAACTGCTTGCTGCTAAAGCATTTACCAATCAGAATAGCTGGCCTATTGAGGAAAGAGCTGCACTTAGTCATTATTTGGAGATGTTCACAGATCTAGTTCAGTACTATCAATTAACACATTTTAAAGATGCCGAAAAAGTAGAGCGTAATTTTTTTAATGCTCAAATTGATCTTGAACTAGCAGCTCACACCTCCCTCCTAAACTAAAACAAATCACACATAAATCTTGAAAATGAATAACATCATATAACATTACTCCTATAGTTTTCCCAACATTAGTTCTAACTTACGTATATTTACGTATATACTAATAATTTATATTAGCTACAATAATATTTAACGTATGCCTATAAGAACATGAATTAATCTTACTGTCTAAAAACATACTTATGAAATCCTCAAATACTAATTACTTTCCGCTAGCTATGGCCTCCGTAGGTGAATCTGTCAGGGTGATGGCTTTGCGTGCCGGACGTGGGCTGGATCGACGTTTGACTGAGCTTGGTTTAAATATCGGAACTGAAGTGATGGTTTCTCACAAGCAATCAGGAGGGGGATTGCTACTTGCCCGTGATGGTACCCGGCTCGCTCTGGGTAGTGGAATGGCCCAAAAAGTTTTAGTAATGAAATTGGAGCAATATCAATGAAGACCTTGAATGATCTAGCTGTTGGAGACCAGGCACTTGTTCGAGGATTTGAACAGGGTAAATCTGCTTTCAGAAAAAAACTGCTCTCAATGGGCCTGACTCCCGGAACTGAGTTGAAAGTCACACGTTATGCTCCGCTGGGAGATCCGGTTGAAATTCAGGTACGTGGTTTTTCGCTTACTTTGCGTAAAAGTGAAGCAGATATGTTAATAATTGAGAAAACAAAATGAGTGATATTTTTGAAATTGGAGTAGTCGGCAATCCGAATTGTGGAAAATCAACGCTTTTTAACGCACTTACCGGAACCAGACAGCAAGTTGGAAACTGGCCCGGAGTGACTGTAGAACGTAAAACAGGTAAGTACGAATTTGACGGTAAAAATTTTGAACTGGTGGACCTGCCGGGAACCTATTCACTGGATGTAGTCGATGAAGAGGTTTCACTTGATGAGAAAATTGCCCGTGATTATGTCCAGCAGGGTGGTGCAGATTTAATTATCAATATCCTCGATGCTTCCAATCTGGAGCGTAACCTCTACCTGACCACACAACTGATTGAGATGCAGGTGCCAATTGTAGTTGCCTTAAATATGATGGATGTAGCCAAATCCAGAGGCCTGAATATTGATCCTGAAAATATCTCCAAAGCACTTGGATGCCCTGTAGTTCCAATTGTTGCTTCAACCGGCAAGGGTGTTGAAAAATTAAAAACTGTTATCAAAGAAGCTGCTGCTAATCCTCAAGCGGCAACAGCAACATTTCAATATGGTAATGAGCTGGAAAGTGCCGTTAAATCTCTAGCTGCGCACATTTCGGCACTGGCACGTAAACACGATCTTGCTCCCCGCTGGCTGGCTGTGCGTTTGCTGGAGGAAGACGGTACTGCCACAGCAATCGCAGAAGAAGGACTAACTGCAGCAGATCTGGAACTTGTTACAAAGATTAAGCAGCCGTTTGGAGAAGATCTTGATATTTTGGTGGCAGATGCCAGATATGGTTTTGCTAACCACATCACTGAAACCAGCGTCACCCGTAAAAGGGAAATTACACGTGGTATTTCTGATTCCATCGACAGGATAGTGCTGAACCGCGTTCTAGGTATTCCGATTTTTCTGGCAATGATGTACCTGATGTTTATGTTCACTATTAATATTGGTGGTGCTTTCATCGATTTTTTTGACATCTTGACTGGCACCATTTTAGTTGAAGGCTTCAGCGCAGTCTTGAATAGTCTTGGAAGTCCGGAACTGTTGACGGTTCTTTTGGCCAACGGAATTGGTGGTGGAATTCAAGTAGTGGCGACTTTTATTCCAGTAATCGGTTTTTTGTTTTTGTTTCTTTCAATTCTTGAAGATTCCGGCTATATGGCTCGCGCTGCGTTTGTGATGGATCGTTTTATGCGAGCCATTGGTTTACCCGGAAAAGCCTTTGTTCCGCTGTTGGTTGGTTTCGGTTGCACCGTTCCTGCGGTGATGGCCACCCGCACCATGGAGCATCAGCGTGACCGTTTTTTGACGGTAGTGATGTCACCCTTCATGTCCTGCGGTGCCCGTTTGCCGGTTTACGCTTTATTTGCTGCAGCTTTTTTTCCTGTCGGAGGACAAAACGTGGTTTTCAGTCTGTATTTAATCGGCATTGCAGCTGCCGTTTTGACAGGTCTGATCATGAAAAATACTCTGCTGCAAGGAGAGCCAACTCCTTTTTTAATGGAGTTGCCACCCTATCACCTGCCCACATTCAGAGGCATCACTTTGCGTACCTGGGACCGACTCAAATCTTTTATCTGGCGTGCCGGAAGAATTATTGTGCCGATGGTTTTGGTTCTCAATGTACTAAATGCGGTAGGAACAGACGGTCGTATCGGTAATGAAAATTCCAACCGTTCTGTACTGAGTGAAGTCGGTCGCACAATTGCTCCGGTATTTTCACCGCTGGGATTGGATCAGGAAAACTGGCCTGCCGCAGTTGGAATTTTCACCGGAGTGCTGGCTAAAGAAGCAGTGGTTGGCACACTGGATTCACTTTATAGTACACTTGCCGCAGAAGAAGCACTTGCTGGAGACCAACCAACTGAAGAAGAAACCTTTGAGCTGCTTAAAGGAATTTCAAATGCTTTTGCAACTATACCAGCAAACCTTGCTGATTCCATTGGGAGTTGGTCAGATCCATTGGGAGTTGGTATCGGAGATGTGAGTGATTTACAAACAGCTGCCGAGTCGCAGGAGGTTGCTGCCGGAACATTTGGAGCAATGGCTTCCCGTTTTGACGGTGTAGCCGGAGCTTTTGCTTACCTGCTCTTTATTTTACTTTACTTCCCCTGTACTGCAGCCGTCGCAGCTGTCTACCGCGAAACTAATCGAAATTGGACTTTTTTTGTTGCCGGTTGGACTACCGGAGTTGCCTATGTTGTTGCAACCATTTTTTACCAGGCAGCCACTTACTCCAGGCATCCTGCCAGTTCGTTAGCATGGATACTTGGACTTTCGGCGGCCTCTGCTCTAGCAATCTATGCCATGAGACTTAAGGGACAAAAACCTCCTGATTTAGCCCTGGCTGATGCAGTTACATAAGCGAAAATATCATGATAGTCTCTGAACTCAGTACATACTTGAAACAGGTCAAACAATCTGCAATCTATGACCTATCTTTACATTTCCATTCCTCACCGGATTCAATCCGGCAAATGCTTAAACTCCTGGAACGCAAAGGCCGCGTCCAAAAACTTCCTGAAGGCTCCTCATGTAACGGAGGCTGCTGCAAGTGTGAAACAGACACGCTCGAAATATATCGTTGGATCGGAGCTGGATAATCTAGCATTTTCCTCTTATTTAAGTTTAATAAAACCGTAAAAAGTCTAAAGGGTATACTTTTTTGTCATTCCCCGATCAGGTCGAGGACAAGCATTTCAGACATTTACAAGTTCCTGGATTCCCGCTTTCGCGGGAATGACAACTTTTTACGTATATGGTTCCTCCTAGTTGTCAAGAGTTTTATTATTCTCAAACAAATATTTAATTTGCACAACTTAGAGCCGTTATGCATATGATATAAAACATTTTTTTATAAATCGGATAAAAGACTGACTTGCCCAAGCGAAGCTACTCTAATTTATTTTCTATCCTGTTACGCTACGTGTTGGCTGTGAGAGTTTGTTTTTTGGGCATACAAACCCCTGCCGTCTTTTTTCATTTTGAAATATCGTTATTTTTGTCATTATGTACTCACAATTGATGAATAAAAAACAAGATTGATTCAAAGAGAATCAGACTGCGTGCGTATATCCGGCATCTTGGTTAGAGAACATTTCTCAGTGCCTCATGCAACGCACTTCACCGGCCTTTTCACTCAACCACCATCAATATCATGCGGCTTTTTCTCTTCCTCATTCCTTTGGTTTATCTGGGATCTCAAATCTGGGGCACCACCGGATTTTTTTTCGGCATCGCCCTGGGAAATCTGGCCACCAGTGCAATCGCCTGGTTTTGGTTCCGGACTTCAATTTTGCCTGATGCTTTAATGGAATAGCTTTGAAAAATATTGTCACTTGACACTGTGCGGCAATGCCGTATAATTAGACAATGTTCACTTTTATAGAGTCATCAAGTTTCGAAAACTGGATGCCAAAATATTTAGCTGATGACGAATATGCTGATCTACAACAGTTTTTGCTCGCCCAACCACTTGCTGGAGATTTAGTTTCCGGATCAGGTGGTGTGCGGAAATTGCGCTGGAAAGTGCGAGGGCGAGGAAAACGTGGCGGCGTGCGTATTATTTACTATGTTCGTTTTGAACCGAATGAGTTTTGGATGTTGACGATTTATGCAAAAACTCGTCAAGAGAATGTACCGCCACATATTTTGAAAAAATTGAAGGAGATATTTGAAAATGAATGAGAATGAACGAGATGTCTGGCAGGAAGTGTTAGACGGTGTACAAGAAATCAAGGCTGGTGGAGGACGGCGATTAAAGGTCAAAGTTTCTCCTGCAATGGAAGCCCGCTCAAAAATAGGTCTGCCTCAAGCCCAGTTTGCCAAACTTCTTGGTGTTTCAAAACGTACTTTACAGGATTGGGAACAGGGCCGTCGCAATCCATCAGGAGCAGCTCGATCACTCCTAACATTGGCTCTCAAACGTCCTGATGTTTTAGAAGAAGTTCTGGGATAATTGCTTTGTTTAAGGTTTATCCGACTAAAACATACTGATGTGTCCCCTAAGTGGGATTAGCGTACTTGTTTTATGCTTGCAGAAATGTGACTAAAAATATTTTATTTTTTCCTTGACACTATTTCCGGACAATGTGAGCATGAAGATAATATGAGTATTTCAGCTTGATTTTACTCTTCATTCCTTTTTTAGGGGACCCCATCATGCACGCAACGCAACGCAACGCAACGCAACGCAACGCAACGCAACGCAACGCAACGCAACGCAACGCAACGCAACGCAACGCAACGCAACGCA
>JACNJW010000053.1 GCA_014382365.1 SAR324 cluster bacterium | reverse complement strand
CCGATAAATCGGTTCTGTCTCTTGCTACATTCACACAACCCCGGAATGAATTCCGGGGCTATACTCACTTGTGGAGTTGGGGTCAGGTCTAACATTCCGACATGTTGTTTTTTGGACAGGATTACAGGATTTACAGGATTAATAAAATCACACCGTAAAAGGAATTCGGCGGGAATAATTCGGCAATAATCGGGAACCGTTTTAACGGTTTGTCGAATTAAACGATTGTTCGTCTTTTGGTAATGCCTTTGTTAAACCGATAAATCGGTTCTGTCTCTTGCTACATTCACACAACCCCGGAATGAATTCCGTGGAGTAGGGGTCAGGTCTAACAATCCAACATTATAATTCTTCATATTTCTTCACTGCTCGACTGACAGTCATATAGTGAACTTTAAAATACTCGCCTATTTCTGCCATAGTATAAGCTCCTGATAAATACGCTTTGGCCATAGCCTCATTTCTTTGCTCATATCTTTTCTGATAATCTGCAAGAGTTAAGGCAATGGATCTTTTATGTGCTTTGGATACTTCGCGTAACTTTTCTGGTTTCTCTATAAATTGCATTTGCTCAATTTTAAACGATTCACTCCCCAGAAACATCTGATGTTTAGCCTTTTCTTTTGGATCTGGTAACCCTTTTCCTTCCATAATGAACCGCCTGTACGCTGAAATTGCTTGAGTTCTATCTTTCCCAAATTGACTTAATGTCCAATCGGTATCTAACCACTGACTTTCTGTGTCAGCACCAATCATTGCATTAAAGCTGCTCCAAACCCAATCCTCTGCTCTTTTCACCATTCTAGCTCGAACTGGATTCAATACAACATAACGGGTTAATTCTAAAAGATAAGCCTCTTTTTGAACTAAAATCCCTTTGTATCGACCCTGAAACAAATGGCCGCATTCATGATGCTTTCGATTAAATTTCTGAGTGTATATACCGTTTAACTGGCACATCCCTCTCGATAAATGACCATCAACTGTCTCTACCAATAAATGATAATGATTGCTCATTTGGCAATAGCCATATACTACCCAGTTAAATCGTTCACAGACTTGGCTCAATATCTCCAGCCATTGTTCCCTATCCCCATTATCACGGTAAATATCTTCGCGATGATCTCCGCGAGACGTTATATGATACAGCGCACCTGCATATTCTATTCTCAAAGGTCTTGCCATAAATTTAACGATTTTATAATTGTTGTAATGTTAGAACTGACCCCGTAACTTTGCGAGTATTAAGGTTTTTACGAAACTGTCAAATCTAAGCAAACTTTCTGCAAAAAAACAAACATGAAAATCCTGTAATCCTGTCGAAATAGATCCTATCTATCTTTTAGTAACCAACTGATAGACTGTGTCTTTTTCGAGCTGAACCTGATGTGGTTCAACATCAATCATAACTGAACCCGGAATTGCGTCTACATGGATGTGCAGTTTTTTGCGGTCCAGTCTGTCAATCACTCCCCGTAAGCCTGTCAGTGGTCCCTCACGAACAAAAACGGAATCACCAACCTCGAAATCGGTACCAAAAAAACAAGCACCCACGTGTTTTTCGAGCAAACGTACATTCTCAACCTGCTCATCCGGAACCGGAGTTGGTCCACTGGGGCTTTTCAAAATCTCAACCACACCCGGTGTTTTTAAAATTTCAAGGTGACATTCCGGATTCAGCAGGGTGCGGATGAACATGTAACCGTTGAAGATTGGCCGCGTCAACACCTTTCGCCGGTCCTTGCGGATGCTCAAAGCCTGATAGGTTGGATTAAGCACCTCAAACTGTTTGTGGTGCAAACCCACATGCACCAGTCGCTCTGCCTGCGAGCGGACACGGAGTACATACCAACTTGTTTCAGGACAGTAGTGCATGATGCAGTCGCAAAAAGTGATTAACCTGTTGTCATCTCGAACGAAGTGAGAGATCTTAATATATGATGCTAAGCTCTCTCAAGATTTATCCCTCTGGTCGAAATGACAAATTACTGTTTCTGGATTCCCGTTTCCACGGGAATTACAAAATCATTTATAAAGATGTAGTCGCAAAAAGTGATTAACCTGTTGTCATCTCGAACGAAGAGAGAAATCTTAAATATTATGCCAAGCTCTATCAAGATTTCCCGCTTTGTAAGCAATGACACGGTTTTTAAATATCCAAAGGTATCATCATTTCTAATATCAATATATTTTTCTAAAACTCTGTCGTTTTTACGAAAATAAAACCCAGTGCTGATTTTTCTTCAGTCCCTGCTGCGTGAGCAATTCAGTCAACGAAGCCCTGTGTTCAAGGGATGCCAGCAGAATCCGTTCACCGGATTTTAATTCCGGCAAAGACGGATTTCCATCTGATGCCGAATTTGCCAGCAATGATTTCTCCGAAATCACAGAAAGCAGTTCAATCTCAAATCCGGAAAAACAGTAGCTGAGCACTTCAGTCAAATCATCCTCTCCGCACAAATGAATGCCCTGCACCCCTTTTTCAGACAGAATGCTCAGTTGCTCATCACCCTTGCTTTTTAGTTCACGGAAAGATTCCAGGGTGCGGTGCAGATATGAGAGGCTGAGGCGGCTTTTTTCCAGTACTCCCTGCGGAGTTAGAAAATAAAGCCAGCGGCGCGGTTTGACCTGCTGGGCGCGTACCCAGCCTTTTTTGAGAACTCTTTGAAAGTAAGTGTTTGCAAGCCCCAGAGAGACATCCAGTTCCTGAGCCAGCTGCCGCTGATTAATTTCAGGCCTGCTTTCAACTGTATTAAAAAGTGTCAGTGTACGTAGTTCTTCCGGAGTCATTTTTACAGAATTCTAAATTTGAGTGTCATATTTCTCGGCCTCAAGTATGTTCATTTACTGAACATAGTAATCCAATTATAAATACTTTCAAGTATTTTTTCCAATAATTAAAGGGGCACAATACTTAATTATTTTATTGTTTCTGGTTTCTGATCTTGCCTATAGAGACAAATTTGGAGGTTGAGAGTTTGATATGATGCGGTTTCCCTGGATCCCGGATCAAGTCCGGGATGACAAGAAAAGGAATATTAGAGGGGATCTCTGTCTGAATCCGAATTTTAGGGGTCACGAAATATAATTCTAAAAAAATGATTTAATCATCATTTCCCCAAAATTCTTGCACGTAGAATAATTATGAATATAAATAGCATCTACCAAAATTCGTGCCTGTGCTTTTGGATGAACCATTGACACAGCAGCTCGTGCCAGTTGTCATCTCGAACGAAGAGCGAGATCTTAATAATTAAGTATTGTGTCCTCTTAATTATTATTCAGCAAATCCGGAATTTGCTGATAAAATCCGCTCGCTTTTTCAAAAGCATGAGCCAACTGCAATACTCCCAGATCGTCCTGCGGTTTTCCAACTAACTGCAGTCCAACCGGCAGGCCGTCGTTTGTAAATCCGCAGGGCACCGAAATCGCAGGCTGACCTGTGACTGAAATAAAATAGCAGGAACGCATCCAGTCCAGATACGTTTCCATCTGCAAACCATTTATTTTGGAAACAAATTCCTGCTCAATCGGAAACGGCGGAACCTGACTCACCGGCAGCGCCAGGTAATCATAATTCTGCATAAATTCCCTTACCCGGTGAAACAGCGCCGTACGTTTGACTTCCGCCCGCCCTAATTCCGGACCACTTAATTTCATGCCGGATTCAATATTCCAAATCACCGTTTCCTTGATTTTATCTCTGTGTTCCGGCAGCAGCGAAGCCAATTTTAATTCATAAAACCAGGCTCGGAAATTTTTAAATATTTCATCCGCATCCGAAAAATCCGGAAATCCTTCCCCAACGATGCAGCCCAAATCCTCAAAAACGTGCCGCTGTTTTTCCAGAGTTTCTGTCACACGGGAGTCGACGGGCAGGCCACCCAAATTGCGACTCCATGCAATGCGAATTCCTTTTATGTTACGCTCCAGCGGCTTTCGGAAAACAGCTCCGCTTTCCGGAAGTGAAATCGGGGAGCGCAAATCCGGTCCGGCTAAAACACTCAGCATCAGTGCGGTATCCTCAACCGTGCGTGCAATTGGTCCATCCACGGCAAAACTGTTCCAGCCGGATTCATTCGGCCAGCTTGGCACTCGACCTACAGAGGGCCGAAAACCAACCACATTGCAGAAATTAGTAGGATTCCTGAGCGAACCTCCCAAATCACTGCCGTCCGCAAACGGCAGCATTCTGCAGGCAACCGAAACCGCTGCACCACCACTGCTTCCGCCGCAGGTTTTACTTAAATCATAAGGGTTTTTTGTTACGCCAAAAACCTTATTAAAGGTCTGTGATCCTGCGCCGAATTCCGGAGTATTCGTTTTTCCGAGTAAAATCGCGCCTGCTTCCCGTAAACGTTCCACAAGCAATGCGTCTTCTTCAGGAATGAAATCCTCATAAACTAGTGAGCCAAATGTTGTGCGGATTCCTTTTGTCTGCACCAGATCTTTGTGCGCTACCGGTAATCCGTGCAGCGGACCAATTTCCTCACCCCGAGCTAATTTTTCATCAGCTTTACGTGCTGCTTCCATGGCCATTTCCGGCAGCAAAGTGACAATGGCATTGACCTGCGGATTGACTTTTTCGATTTGCGCCAAATGCGCTTCCATAGTTTCAACCGCGGAAAGTTCGCCGGAACGAATTTTCTGTGCCAGCTCAGTTGCTGTCAAAAAACAAAGTGCTGTGTCAGTCATTTAGAATTTCTTAGGAAATGAGATTAAATCAAAGATGATGAACTCGCAAAAAGTAAAAATGACACACTTATTTGTCATTCCCCGATCAGGTCGAGGACAAGCATTTTAGATACTTACAAGTTCCTGGATTCCCGCTTTTGCGGGAATGACAAAATCATTAACAATGATGCAATCACAAAAAGTGATTAATTTGTGTCATTTAGAGTGTAGCAAGAAATCTTGTATTGGCGACCACACTAATAGAATTAAGATTTCTCCCTGTGCTCGAAATGACAAATTATGCCTTAACCTTTATTGATTAAATGTAGCATAGCCTTTGTTCTGTCATTCACGCAAAGGCGGGAATCCAGGAGAAGTTCCTTAGAGTGAATCAGGTTAATATTATTATAATTTCTGCTAAACAATCCCAGCAAATAAACATAATTATTGAGTCCGGTTGGCGCGATTTTTTTCCAAACTCTGGATTCCCGCTTCCCAATCAAGCCGAGGGCAAGCTTCGCAGGAATGACAACTTTTTACTAGATCATCATAGATAGAAAGAATTACGGATTTTTTAAAGACAGTCTTTTGTAAACAGCATGTTCAAAACGCAAACAGGATTTACATTCTGCTCAGCTTGGCAAAAAAAGTCACGCTGATTCTGAGTACAATAATATCAGTTATAAATTTAAGGCACTGGACCGGGCGGAGGTTGTTCCATTTGCCGGCCCAATTCCACAATCAGTGAAAGTGACAAACACATCAACGCACTCAAAACAAGTCCGCGAAATCCGAACACTTCTGTTTCCTTTACTTCCAGACAAACATCAGCTAACGCAGCCAGCGGACTGAGGATACTGTCAGTTATGACAATCACCGGTACATCCCGTGCGTGAACAACTTCGACCAGTTTAAGCACTTCACTGGCGTAAGGAGAAAAACTAACTGCCAGCAAAACATCACCCTCACGTACCGTTTTTCCCTGTTCGGCAAACATCCCTCCCAAGCTGTCTAAAAGCATATTCGGCACACCAAGATGGCTCAAGGCATAAGTCAAATATGCAGCAATCGGGAAGGAACGACGCTGAGCCGCAACATGCACAACATTAGCTTTTGACAAAAGTGCAGCCGCGTTTTCAATTTCCTGGTCTGTCACAGATTCACGAAGTTTATGCAGCGCGTCGATGCCGCCATTTATAAAATGATCCAGGTTTGACTGTGCAGCTTCCGTTTGCCGGCTGATCTGCAGATTCATGGTATGAACACGTTGCCGGTAGTCGCTTGTGCTGTCCACCAGACCCTGCTGGAAAACTTTCTGCATTTCACTGAATCCGCTGAAGCCGAAACTTTTGGCAAAACGAATCAAACTCGACGGCGGCACTTCCGCACGTTCCGCGATGACCACAATCGTTTCCAAAGCCATGTCATTCGGATGACTCATCGCGAAACGGTTGATCTGCTGCAAACGGCGGCTCAAGCTGCTGTGACAGCTTACAAGCTCATTTCTTAAATGTTCGTAATCCATGAATTACCCTTCTTTTGTAAGTTGATGCTAGTGTTGTTTTAACAACTCATTAATGGAGATTGAAAGCTATTTTTATAATAAATTTTCCTGTCTGCCATAAAAATGAATGACGTCTTAAAAAAAACTTTACAAATTATTTTTATAGAGTATATTCCATTTATGAAATTATTTGAAATATATTTTTCATTAAATTTAATAAGCTAAATAAACAAGATCTTTCATAATGCTAAAAAATCTAAATCCATATTTAAATGCAGAACTTCTTCATGTTCTTCGTTCAATGGGACACGGGGATGAGCTGGTTTTGACAGATTGTAATTTTCCCTCGGATTCGGTAGCGTCTGAAACAGTCTCCGGAAAATTTATTCAGATGGACGGACTGGATATTCCGGAATTGGCAAAAGCCGTCTTATCGGTTTTACCGCTCGACAGTTTTGTCGATGAACCGGTTTTCCGTATGGAAGTAGTTGGTAACAAAGATGAATTGGTCGCATGCCATCATGAGATGAGAACTATTCTCGATGATACCTCAGACAGGCATTGGGAAATGGGTTCAATTGAACGTCATGCATTTTATGAACGTGCCAAAAACGCGTATGCCGTAGTCTGCGCGGCTGCGGAACGAAGACCTTACGGTTGTTTCATCTTGATCAAGGGAGTACTTGATCCTGACGGCAAAGTGGTTTAATTCAAGCAAACAGAAAAAATATATGACAACTCCCATTTTACAAGTAAAAGGAATATGCAAATATTTTGGTGCAATCACTGCGCTGGAAAACGTAGATCTTCAGGTTTCTGCAGGTGAAGTATTAGGTGTCATTGGTGATAACGGAGCCGGTAAATCGACATTGATGAAAACAATTTCGGGACTCAATCCAGCATCTAAAGGTGAAATCATGTTTCAAGGGAAACCGGTAAAATTCAATACACCCCGTGATGCCCGTGATCTTGGTATTGAGATGGTCTATCAGGATTTAGCCCTGGCGGGAAATTTACCAATCGCACAAAATATTTATCTGGGTCGTGAACCCACTAAACGTTTCGGTTTGATAAACCGTATTGATCACAAACGCTGTCTTGAGATGTCACAGGAACATTTGGACAACCTGAAAATTCATGTCAAAAGTGCTAAGCAAAAAGTCGAAGAACTTTCCGGCGGTCAACGTCAAGCTGTCGCAATTGCCAGAGCTACAGCTTTTGACGCAAATCTGGTTATCATGGACGAACCGACCGCGGCTCTTGCAGTGAAAGAAGTATCAAAAGTCCTTGACCTTATTAAAAGATTAAAAAGCCTCAATGTCGCCGTAATAATCATCAGTCACAGGATGGATGATATTTTTGCTGTCTGTGACCGGGTAATGGCGCTCTTCCATGGAAGAAATTTTGCGGAGGATTCAATCAAGGAAACTAGCCACGACGAACTCATTGGTTGGATTATGGGTACAACTCAGAACAAGAATGGAATATCGCAATGAATGATACGTCTACAAAATCTCCAATGGTAAATATTTCCGTTGAAATGCGTGCGAAAATCGGCTCAGTCCTGGACCACTATGGAATTTTAATTCTAATCGCGATTATGATGTTGGCTCTGCACATACTTCAGCCGGATGTTTTTTTCACCTGGCGGAATTTGACCAATGTTTTTAAACAAACAGCATGGCAGGCAACCTTGGCTCTGGGCATGTTCATAGTTATAGTTACAGCGGGAATCGATCTTTCAGTAGGTTCAATACTGATGTTGTCCCTGATGGCTCTGGCAATTACTTCTAAAGCCGGATTCCCCTGGATTGTTGTCATGGTGGTTCCGATTATAGTTGGTGTCATTTGCGGATATCTTAATGGAGTCGGGATTACAAAACTCAGGATGCCTCACCCTTTTATCATGACACTCGGCACGCTTTATTTGTTTCGAGGAGTTGGCAACCTTGTTTCCGGTGGCGTACCAATCAGCGGATTTGCGGAAGAGGTGAATTTTCTCGGAACAGGACGCATCAAACTGGATTGGCTGCTTGGGGAGGGGGCGCGTGAGTATATTCCGGTTAGCCTTATTTTCGTTATCTTTTTGTATTTAGTAGTCTGGTTCTATTTAGAACATACTCAACACGGTCGCTGGATTTTCGGAATTGGCGGGAATCCGAATGCGGCCAGAGCAGTTGGGATTAATGTGGATAATATGCTTATTTTAGTTTACACAATTTGCGGCGGGCTCGCCGGGGTTGCCGCATTGATTCTGGCTGGACGTACCAATTCCGGCTATCCGAATGCTGGTTTACAGTCTGAGCTAGATGCTATTGCGGCTGTTATTATCGGTGGTGCAAGTTTTTTTGGCGGACGTGGAACTGTCATCGGTGTTTTTTCCGGAGTATTTTTAATGGGACTTTTACGCAATGGTTTGAACCTGATGGATGTCAGTGTTTTCTGGCAGCAGATAATGATAGGTGCAATTATCATTATTGCAGTTTATGTGGATGTATTACGTAGAGAAATCAGTACTAGACGATAAATTTCTGGTGGACTGATTATATTTATAATTTTCGTAAAAAAGAAGGGAGGTGCCTCCAACTGAATGTTTTTTAACAATGACAAAACAGTGCTGAAAGATGGTCTTTTAGTTACTGTATTTTTGATAACTAAATAGTGAGATGAATAATGAAAATAGTAAAAATTTTATTTGCAAGCACACTGGCGGCCTTAATTGGCACAGGTGCTTTTGCTGAAACAGTACTGCTCAGCATGAAAGGTCCAGGAGCGGGCAATCCGTTTTGGGCTTCCGTTGAAAAGGGCGGTAGAGAAAAAGCCGCTGAACTTGGTGTCAAGATAGTTGTGCTTGCACCTCCGCAAGAATCCGATATTCAGTCGCAAATCAATCAGGTTGAAGATCAGATTACTAAGGGTGTAACTGCGATCGCAATTGCTCCAACCGATCCAAATGCTTTGGCAAATGTCATTGAGTCCGCACGTGCAGCTGGTATTCCTGTCGTGTTCATTGACACCAAAGGTATCAACAAAGGGGTCACCTTCATTGGAACCGACAATAAAGCCGGTGCAAAGATGGCGGCAGACTTCATCTGCGGCAAAGTCGCAAAAGGATCTGATGTCGCAATTCTTCAGGGGATCATTACTCAGTCCACCGGAAAAGCCAGAGCAGACGGTGCACATGCCGGACTTAAAGCTTGCGGTCTGAACATTGTGGCTGAACAGCCTGCAAACTGGGATCGTGCTCAGGGACGTACCGTTATGGAAAACATCCTGACACGTAACCAGAACTTGAAAGCTGTTTTTGCCAGCAATGACAATATGGCTCTCGGTGCAGTTGAAGCTCTCAAAGATGCTGACATGCTGAATGACGTTGTCGTAGTTGGATTTGACGCAAACCCGGATGCTGCGAAGAGCATTCAGGCTGGGGAAATGACCGCAACAATCGCGCAGTTTTCCTATAACATGGGCGCATATGGTGTCGAGAAAGCCCTCGAATTAGCCAAAGGACGTTCACTTCCTCCTGTGGTTGATACAGGCACATTGCTTGTCACCAAAAAGAACGCAGCAGATTTCAAGTAAATTTTTTTACTTGATTGCTGCAAATTGCTGAACAAAGCAGGTCGGGTTAGGATTAATCTTAACCCGGCTGTTCAGAGAGAGAAACTCAGCAGCCTGATTACACTTTATTTCCGCAAGCAGATTATAATTTTAGGAGAACATCTTGAGTACCGTCCTTCTCGATCCCCATCCACGAAAAAAAGAGGATATTTTTACTACGGTTGCACTACAAGAACTTTCTGCTGTTCATCAGCTGATAGAATTTGATGGAAGTAACCGAGCTGATTTTTATAACAAGCACATCGGCGATGTTGATTTTATTATCGGACATGCTGATTTGGACGCACCGCTTTTAAAACGGGCGCAGAAGCTTAAAGCTGTTTTTAATGTAGAGGGCAATTTTATGCCCAATATCGATTATCAGTTTTGTTTCAGCAAAGGCATTAGAGTACTGACACCATCGTCAGTTTTTTCAATGCCTGTGGCAGAAATTGCAATTGGCATGTTACTCAGTCTCGCCAGAGGTATCCACAGCGCACATGGAGATTTCGTCAAAGGCAAGGAACTTTACGGTTTAGCAGGCAACGCTGAAAGTGAGTTGATCAGCGGAGCTGAGTTAGGATTTATCGGCTTTGGCGACTTAGGCAAAGCGATTCATAAACTGCTGCAGGGATTCCGCCCAACCATCCGTGTCTTTGATCCATGGCTGACCGAAAGTTTTTTTTTAAGTGAAGGGGTTGTTCCGGCAAGACTTGAAGAAGTTCTGGCTAAAAGTAGGTTTATCTTCGTGGTTGCCGCAGTCACTGAAACTAACAGCGGAATGCTCAATGCGGAAAAACTTGATTTGATGCAGCACGGTGCCGGATTATTGCTTTTAAACAGAGCTGCCATTGCGGATTTTGACGCACTTGCAGAATACACAGCACAAGGAAAAATACGTTTAGCGACAGATGTTTTTCCGGAGGAACCTTTAGCATTGGATCATCCAATCCGGAAATCTCCTAATGTTTTACTATCCGCACACCGGGCAGGCGCGTTAAGTTCCGCATTGCTTGAGATGGGTGATTTGGTGCTTGAAGATTTGAAACTAATGGAACAGGGACTGCCGCCCCAGAATTGTAAACGGGCTGAACCGGAAACCGTGGCATCGCTTCGCAGTAAACCTGTGGAAAAGAGTTGAAACTAATGCAGAGCAGAATTAAATTCGGAATGGTCGGCGGCGGTGAAGGAGCTTTCATTGGAGAGATTCATCGGATGGCGGCACGTCTGGACAATCATTACGAATTGGTTGCCGGCGCTTTCTCATCTGAAGCAGAACGCTCAAGACGTTCCGCAAAAACGCTCGGGATTTCCGCTGACAGAAGTTATGGCGATTTTCAGGAAATGGCGGAAAAAGAACAGTCACGCTCAGATGGAATTGAGGCAGTGGTGATTGTGACTCCAAACCATCTGCACCTGCGGATCGCAGAAATTTTCCTGAAAGCAGGAATTCATGTAATCTGCGACAAACCGCTTTCCGCATCTTTGGAAGAGGCTCAATCATTTGCGGAATTCGCAAGTAAATCAGACAAGATATTTGCGCTGACTTACAACTACAGCGGTTATCCCATTGTGAGACATGCGCGTGCCTTAATTGCTCAAGGTGAGCTCGGTGATCTTCGAACTGTACAAATCGAATATGCGCAAGATTGGTTGTCCGAAAAACTGGAAGATAGCGGACATAAACAAGCCGCTTGGCGCACGGATCCAGAACAGGGCGGTCAGGGCGGATTGCTTGGCGACATAGGAACTCACGCGTTTCATCTCAGCAGTTTTGTGAGCGGTTTACAACCGACAGAGATCCTCGCAGATTTGAATCATTTTGTAGAAGGCCGCGTTCTGGATGATAACGCACATATTTTGCTGCGCTTCTCCGGCGGCGCAAAAGGAATGCTTTGGGTGAGTCAGGTTGCACCCGGTAATGAAAACGGTTTGCGCCTCAGAATCTACGGCAGTAAAGCAGGCATTGAGTGGTCACAGGAAAATCCAAACTACCTTAAATTTTCACCACTTGGAAAACCTTCGCAAATTCTCGGACGGGGAAGTCCGGAACTTGCTGAATCTGCCGCAAAAGTAACCCGAACTCCTCCTGGACATCCAGAAGGCTACATCGAGGGTTTTGCGAATATTTATACCGAAATCGCACAAGCCGTTTATGCTGCCCGTGAAGGCAAACCTGTTCCGCAGGATGTTTTATTTCCGGATTTGGAAGATGGAATTGCCGGGATGTTTTTTATAGAAGCAGCACTAGAATCAAGTCGGAATGATGGCAGGTGGACAGGAATTGCAGGAACTGGAATCTGACCTTGCTGTTGCCTTTTTCTCAACAATATCAGCTCGGCTATATGGTGTGGCGAAACCCGAAATTCATTGATTATTTTCAATAAAATGTAATTCAACTGACCTTAAATAATGGAGGTGCATTTTTTTCAGTCCAGCCTTGTTCTATGCAGATGGATTGGTGTTTAGTTAGTTGTGCAGCGCAAATCAACAAAAAATGGTATTTCAAAATTTATTTTACAGAAATACTGACTTGGAGGGGGTGAGTATTTTACCTTCCATAAATCTAAGCGAGTAAATAATGAAAACAATTGGTATTGGTCTAGTAGGTTCCGGTTTTATGGGACGCTGTCATGCAAACGCTTACAGCTCAGTTGCCGGAATTTTTGATGTACCACTAAAACCAGTCTTAAAAATGCTGGCAGACGCAAATTTGGAAATGGCTGAAGCAGCGGCACAAAGCCTTCAATTTGAAAATTTTACCTCAGATTGGCAAAAACTTGTTGACCATCCTGAGGTAGAATTGGTGGACATCACCGCACCCAACCATCTACATGCTCCAATTGCACTGGCTGCCATTGCAAAGGGAAAACCTGTTTACTGTGAAAAACCACTGGCTTGCACTCTGGCAGAAGCAAAAGCGATGCGGGATGCAGCAACATCTGCCGGAGTTGCTACTCTGGTTGGTTACAATTATCTGCAAAATCCGATGATTCAAACCGCAAGGGAAATTGTGCAAAGTGGTGAAATTGGAGAATTGCTTAGTTTTCGTGGTGTTCACGCCGAAGATTTCATGGCCGATGCTCAAGCTCCCTACACAACTCGTCTTGATGCTGGACAAGGGGGAGGTGCACTGTATGATATCGGCAGTCATATTATTTCCTTAGCCCGTTTTTTGGTTGGCCCAATCAGCGAAGTTATGGGAATGCAACGTACGGTTTATCCGGAACGACCAGAAGCTGCAAAGCACAGCAAAATTTCCGGATCAAAACGCATGAAAACGGTCAAAGTCGATGATCAAACTCATTTTTTAGCACGATTTGAAAATGGTTGTTGCGGAACTTTAGAAGCAAATTGGCTGGCCTGGGGACGCAAAATGAACTTGGCTTTTGAACTCAATGGAAGCAAAGGGACATTAGTTTTTACTCAAGAACACTTTAACGAACTCCGCTTATATCAAGCCAATCAGCAACCTGGAAGGGACGGTTTCAAGATTTTAGAAGCTGGGCCGAATCATGGAACTTACGCAAAATTTTGTCCTGCACCCGGCCATCAGCTAGGTTTCAATGAACTGAAAATTATTGAAGTATTCCAAATTTTACATGCTTTAGGTGCCTCCGGAAAGTCGTGGCCGGATTTCCACGAAGCTTACGAAATTCAAAAAATTCTGGTAGCAGTTAATAATTCTGCCAAAGAATCCCGTTGGTGTTCTCTTGACGAAATTGACTCACCTTCACCGTAACACGATGCGCAAATGAGCGAATATGCACAAGCCGGAAAGCATAATTTTTGTGAAAAACCGATTGTACTTGATAAGCAAATTATCCGGAATGCTCTGGTAAAATTGACAAATCCGGAGTCAAACTCCAGGTGGAATTTAAACGCCGTTTTGATCCCGATTTTTCTGCAGTACAGCAACAGGTAGCTTCCGGTGCTGATTGCACTGGCCGCACAGCAATCACTAAAAAGCGGGAAACCGGAAAAAGTAGAATCTATTTAATTCAGCTAAAATATGTCAAAAACACAAAACTTAATCGATAATTCCAGACCGCTTGATTTGATCTGCATGGGGCGTGTTGCTGTTGACTTTTATGCCGAACAGGTACACAGTCCGCTTGAAGATGCGCAGAGTTTTCGCAAATATCTCGGCGGTTGTGCAGGAAACACCGCAGTCGGAACTGCTCGATTGGGTTTGAATTCCGCCATGTTTTCCTGCATTGGAACAGATGATATGGGCGTTTATTTACGGAATACTCTGGAAAAAGAAGGCGTCGATACTTCGCTTTTAAGAAGCACAGCAGAACATTTAACCGCGCTTGTTTTGCTCGGCGTGAATCCGCCGGAACGTTTCCCTTTGATTTTCTACCGTGAAAATTGTGCGGATATGCAGATTCAACCGGAAGATGCCGATTCTGAAATTTTCAAGAAAGCTAAAGCCCTTTTGATTACCGGTACCGGATTGTCCACTCCGGAAATGCGTGCTGCCACACGTCAAGCTGTGAAAGTTGCCAAAGAATGCGGATGTGCGGTTATTCTGGACATCGACTATCGTCCTGTTTTATGGGGCTTGACTGAAGCCGGTGACGGAGAAACGCGTTTTGTTGCTTCCGAAAAAGTAACACGGGAGATCCAACCCTTTCTTGCAGACTTGGACTTGATTGTCGGTACCGAGGAAGAAGTACAGATTTGCGCAGGGAAGTCTGTAACGGACAGTGCAGAAACGCTGGAGAGTTGTTTGTCCGCCATTCGCCAGCAATCGTCGGCAACCGTTGTGCTCAAACGTGGTGCAGACGGTTGTGAAGTTTATGCTCCGGAGTCAGAAAAACCGGTTTCCGCACGTTCCTTTCAGATTGAAGTGCTGAATGTACTCGGTGCAGGTGACGCTTTTATGAGCGGATTTTTGCGTGGATGGTTACGAAAAGAAAGTTTGGAAACCTGCGCTCTCTACGGAAATGCCTGCGGGGCGCTGGTGGTAACACGGCACGGATGTTCTCCGGCCGCACCTTCTTTTGCGGAAATTGAATATTTTATCCGGCACTTCGATGATGCTCACAATTTGGCGCAGCAGCAACAAACATTCTGGTCTAAAATGGATCAACTGCACTTGAGAACAGAATTCCGAAACCTCCGGCGCGAGGGGCATCCTCAAAAAATGAAACTTCCGCTGCGGGAAGAATTACTGATTCTGGCTTTTGATCATCGTACTCAATTTGAAGACACTTGCCGTGAAAATGCTTTATCCACAGATAAAATTACAGATTTTAAGGATCAAGTTTGCAAGGGTTTTCAAAATGTCCGAAAATCAAACAATCACAAAGGACTCGCGATTTTGATTGACCCGGAATATGGTCAAAATATTCTGACAAATTCTGCAGACGCGGATTATACAATCGGTGTTCCAATTGAAAAAGCTGGTTCATTTCCGGTAGAGTGGTTGACAGAGGATTCGCTTTATCAACAATTATTGGTACGTCCAGCAAACTGGTTTGTGAAAGTGCTTTGGCATTTTCATCCAGAAATTAATCCGGAAGATAAAAACACACAACTGGCACAACTCCAAAAACTGAATGAAGTTTGTGCTGCGCTCAAGCGTAAATTGATGTTGGAATTGATTATTCCGGATGATTTTGCCAAAAATGAAAGTCAAGTCTCCTCCGGAAAGACCATGGGTGAGGCGATGACGGAAGTCTATCAAGCAAGTATTAATCCTTATTGGTGGAAAATAACCGCGCTGGATACCGAAGAAGAATGGCAAACGATGACCGGAGTTCTGGATAAGTACGATCCGGAGGTTGGAGTAATTATTCTCGGAAATAACGCACCGATCGAGCAGTTTGAAAGATGGTTCCGTGTCGCGCGTTCAACTCCTCACACTTGCGGATTTGCTGTTGGACGCAGCATTTTTTGGGAACCATGGATAAAATTCGCAGAGGGCAAAATTACTGAGACTGAAGTTTCTTCCATGATCGCAGAGCGTTATCAACAGGTGATAAATATTTGGTACAACAGATAAAAAAACAATATGACTTCTCTACTTTCCCGTGCGCAGTCCCCAAATTCAGAGGGACGCATCCAAAATATAACTCCGGAATCCGCAGCCTGGAAATATGTTGGTTTCGATTTTTTTAAACTTAAAGCCGGACAACACCTGCAAAGGGAAACCGGAGCCCGTGAAGTTTGTCTTGTACTCGTTAGCGGTATCGCGAGTGTGAAAACTCTTCATGAATCGTGGAACAATTTAGGTGAGCGCATGAGCGTTTTTTCCGAAAATTCAAATGCAGCAGGAAAACCACCTTATGCGGTTTATCTGCCGAATGATGATCAATTTACTGTAGCAGCAGAAACGGATTTAGAACTGGCGGTTTGTTCTGCACCGGGAAAAGGCAGTTTTCCAGCACGTTTGATTACACCGGAAAACATGACATACGAAACACGGGGACACGGAACGAACACCCGTCACATCTGTAATATTCTGCCGGAAACTGCTGATGCAGACAGTCTGCTCGTGGTGGAAGTGCTCACTCCGAACGGTAATTGGTCGAGTTATCCGCCGCACAAACATGATTCTGATAATATTCCGGAAGAATCATATTTGGAAGAAACATATTACCACCGCGTCAATCCTCCGCAGGGCTTTGCTTTCCAGCGTGTTTACACGGATGATGGCAGCCTGGACGAAACAATGGCGGTTCAGAATCATGATGTGGTGATGGTTCCGCGCGGTTATCATCCGGTCGGAGCTGCGCATGGATACGATCTCTATTATCTGAATGTGATGGCAGGTCCAAAACGGATTTGGAAATTTCATAATGATCCGCAGCATGAATGGATGGTTAAGCAGTAGGTGCAATGAAGAAATTATATCGGCGATTTTGTTTTAAGAATTAAAAGGTTTTATGGAAACAATTAGACTCACCATGGCACAGGCGCTGCTGCGTTTTTTGGATCAGCAGTTTATTGAACTCGATGGCATGGAATACAAATTTGTCCACGGCGTGATGGGAATTTTCGGACATGGAAACGTAACCGGAATCGGCGAAGCGCTGGAATACGGCGGTACCGGCCTGCGTTTCATTCAAGGCCATAACGAACAGGGTTTGGTGCACGCCGCCGCAGCTTTTGCCAAGCAGAAGAATCGGCTTGGGATTTACGCCTGCACCAGTTCGATTGGTCCGGGAGCAACCAACATGATCACCGGAGCTGCTGCTGCAACTGTCAACCGGATTCCGGTTTTGCTGTTGCCCGGCGACATTTTTGCGTCTCGTCAGCCAGATCCGGTTTTGCAGCAAATCGAAACACCGTGGGATTATGGAGTTAATGCAAATCATGCTTTCAAACCCGTCAGCCGTTACTGGGATCGTATCGAACGTCCGGAACAACTGATGAGCGCTGGCTTGAATGCGCTGCGTGTTTTGACTGATCCGGTGGACACCGGTGCGGTTACTTTGTGTTTGCCGCAGGACACGCAGGCCGAAGCTTATGATTATCCGACTTCATTTCTTGAAAAACGAATCTGGCATCTGGACCGCCGTTCTTTACATGCGCGTCCACTCCGGAATGCTGTTGAACTTCTTCGGAATTCTAAGCGTCCCCTGATCATCGCAGGCGGAGGAGTACATTATTCTTTGGCGACGGAAACACTGCGGGATTTTGCGGATACTTTCGGAATTCCGGTTTGCGAAACACAGGCCGGAAAAAGTGCAATGAGTTGGAAAGACGAAATGAGCGTTGGCGGAGTGGGCGTTACCGGAACTGCTGCCGCAAATATACTGGCAAAAGACGCAGATTTGATTTTAGCGGTCGGTTCACGTTTGCAGGATTTTACGACAGCATCTAAACAGATTTTCAACTCGGATGTGAAATTGCTGCACCTCAACGTCAGTACATTTGACGGCAATAAAATGGACGGTATTGCGCTGCAGGCAGATGCTAAATCCGGATTGGAAGCACTCAGTTCCGGACTTAAAAATATTGCGTATAAAACAAGTCCTGACTATGCAAACAAAGTTTCTCAGTTGAAGTCCGAATGGAACAAGGAAGTGGACCGGCTTTACGGACTTAAGAATGATAGCGGAAATGTGCAGACTCAGATTCTCGGCACCTTGAATGAGTTCATGGCTCCGGAAGATGTGATTCTGTGTGCCGCCGGAAGTTTGCCCGGAGATTTGCACCGTTTGTGGCGTTCTGAACTGCCTAAAACTTATCATCTGGAATACGGTTATTCCTGCATGGGTTACGAAGTGGCAGGCGCATTAGGGGCAAAATTAGCGATGAACGAAGGAGAAATTTATGCAATTGTCGGTGACGGCAGTTACCTGATGCTGCACTCGGAAATTCTCACCAGTCTCAAAGAACACACAAAAATCAACATTGTTCTACTCGACAATTCCGGATTCCAGTGCATCAAAAATTTACAAATGGCACACGGCAGCGAGGGTTTTGGTAATGAGTTTCGTTTTCGTGAAAAAGAAAGTGGACGTTTGACCGGTGAGATTACCCCTGTGGATTTCAAAAAATATGCGGAAGCACTCGGCGTGAAAGCCTTTCATGCAGCCGATGTGGACGAATTCCGTCATGCACTTGATGCAGCAAAAAAAGAAAGCGTTTCCACCTTGATCGAAATCAAAGTCCTGCCGGGTACCATGAGCGACGGTTATCATTCTTGGTGGCGCGTGGGAGTTCCGGAAATCTCCAATTCTAAAAACACTATGGATTCACAGCAGGAAATGGCTGATGAAATTCGCAAAGCCAGGCCTTATTAAGATTTTATTCAAAACAACTGCAAGATTTCTTACTGCATTCCAAATGAGACTTTATTAAGACTTTTACGGACTTTACATAACTAACATTTTATTTACAGAAAATTTTATGTTTTCAGCTAACTCAATCCGTTTATCCATTGCCCCCATCGCGTGGACCAACGACGACTTGCCTGAACTCGGCGGGCATATTTCTTTTGAGCAGTGCATTGACGAAATGGCCGCTGCAGGATTTTCCGGAAGTGAAATCGGCAACAAGTATCCCCGGAATCCGGATGTTCTTAAACCCGCACTGGAAAAACGTGGACTGCAAATTTCTTCAGCATGGTTTAGTACTTATTTCAGTGAGGAAGGTCGAACTGAAGACACCGTCAGCCAATTTATTCAGCAGATGAATTTTCTCAAGGCAATGGGAGCAAAAATCATAAACATCTGCGAATGCGGTCACAGTGTGCAGGGTACCCCAAAACACGTTTTTGATCGCCCATCTTACACGGATCAACAGTGGCTGCAAGTTGCTGAAGGCTTAAACCGAATTGGGGAAATGGCTCGTGAAAATGGAATGCTGATCGCTTATCACTACCACATGGGAACAATTGTTCAAACTGCAGCTGAAACCGACAGGCTCATGGAAATGACTGATTCTGATTTGGTGCATCTGCTGGTCGATACAGGACATGCGTTCTACGCAGGTGATGATCCGCTGAAGACAGTTCAGAAATATGGGCCTCGAATTCGTAACGTGCATCTCAAAGACATTCGCCAGACCGTTTTGGATGAAGTCGAGGCAAAAAAAATGAACTTTCTGGATTCAGTCAAAGCAGGAGTCTTCACTGTTCCTGGAGATGGAGTAATAGACTTTGACCCAATTTTCGAAGCCTTGGTCACAGCAAAATATCAGGGCTGGTTTGTGGTTGAAGCAGAACAGGATCCGGAAAAGGCCAATCCGCTTGAATATGCCAAAAAGGCAAGGACATTTATTCGTGAACATGCAGGAATCTAAGGACGGCAAGGTAGTCCGGTTTCTGGAAGCGTGTAATGACATCACTGAGCAAATAAAACGTTAAACTGCCTGAAATAGAATATTATATTAAGGATTCAAATGAAACGCAAAACTGACACAATTACTTTTGGAATAATCGGCGCAGGACGTATCGGCAAACTGCATGCGGACAATCTGCTCAGCCGTGTCGAAGGCGCACGTTTAAAAGCAATCACGGATCCGTTTCTTGACGAGAAATGGGCTGCTTCCAGAAATATTCCTGTGACAGGAAAAGATCACCGGATATTGCTCGACGATCCGGAAATTGATGCAATCCTGATCGGATCACCATCTGCTGAACATGCACCGCAAATGATAGAATGTGCCGAAGCAGGAAAGCACATTTTTTGCGAAAAACCGATTGCACTGGATCCGCAAATTATCCGTAATGCTCTGGCAGAAGTTGACAAATCGGGAGTCAAACTCCAGGTGGGTTTCAATCGCCGTTTTGATCCCAATTTTTCTGCAGTACAGCAGCAGTCCGCTTCCGGTGTTTTGGGAGATCCGCACATTATCAGGATTACTTCTCGTGATCCCGCTCCACCGCCGGCCGATTATGTGGCCGGTTCCGGCGGTCTGTTTCTGGACATGACGATTCACGATTTTGACATGGCCCGTTTTGTCAGCGGCAGTGAAGTTGTTGAAGTTCACGCATACGGCGCAGTGCTCGTTGATCCGGAAATCGGCAAGGCAGGCGACATTGACACGGCGGTAATTTCTTTAAAATTCGCCAACGGCGCACTCGGTATCATCGAAAACAGCCGCAAAGCGGTATACGGTTATGACCAGCGTGTCGAAGTTTTCGGTTCTAAAGGCACGGCTCTGGCGGACAATAACACGCCGACTTCGATGGTGGTTCTCAACGAATCCGGCACAATCCGCGACAAACCGCTTTACTTTTTTCTGGAACGTTACGAAAAAGCTTTTGTTGCTGAAATGCAGGCCTTTGTCGATGCAGTTCGTGAAAACAAACCGACTCCCGTTTCCGGAAAAGACGGTCTTGCTCCGGTGCTGATTGCACTTGCCGCACAGCAATCACTAAAAAGCGGAAGGCCGAGTAAAGTGGATCCTGTTTAAGCAAATAATAAAAATTCAATACGTCTGACAATATTCTTAAGCGTGCAAAAATTGCGGTTCATTATTTCAGATACACACAAGTTTATGAATTTCCGCTCCCCGATCAAGCCGAAGACAAGCTTCGCGGGAATGACAAGTTTTTAAGAGTTTATATAATCATTGTTTTATAAAATGTTTTTTGATTAATATTACTCTGACCCTATTTATTGTTAATAACCGTTTTTTCAACTATTTTCCATATTGTTGTTGAACAATGGAATCTGGCGCTCTCTAAAAAAGTCTTAGCAGTGAAGTTTGTCATTTCGAACTCAGAGAGAAATATTGTAAATTCTATCCAACAGATTGTATTTTGATTGCTCCCCGGCTTCGAAATAACAAAGTTTCTGGAGCTCTACTGCTCCATCAGGATTGAAAAGTATTTTTGATGGTCTTGAAAGTTCAGTTTAAAAACGTTTTGCCACAGTCTCCACAATGTGCCTGCCGATGTTGAGTGAAGAAGTTGCAGCCGGTGAGGGTGCATTGCCGACATTGATGATATTCTTGTTTTCCTGAATCAGAAAATCATCAACCAGTTTTCCGTTGGACAAAACTGCCTGAGCCCGAATTCCGGCTGGAGCAACTGCTAAATCAGCTGCAGAGATTTCCGGAATTAAACGCTGCAAAGCCTTAACGAATGCAGCCTTGCTGAAAGAACGCCACATTTCTCCGGCCCCCGCACGCCAGTATTTTGCTGCCAGTTTTAAAAATCCCGGATAACTCAAAACCTCTGCCAGTTCCAAAACATTTACAGTACTGCGTGTGTAGCCTTCCCTGGCAAAAGCCAAAACTGCATTCGGTCCGCATTCCAGAGTACCATCAATCATGCGTGTAAAATGAACACCTAAAAAAGGAAAATTTGGATCCGGAACCGGATAGATTAAATTTCTGCACAAATATTTTTTTTCAGGACATACTTCGTAATATTCTCCGCGGAAAGGGATTATTTTGGATTCCGGAGTTTGAGTCATGGCGGTAATTTTATCAGAATACAAACCGGCACAATTGACCAGATATTTGCTCCCAAATTCTCCCTGCTCTGTTTCCACTACCAACTGAGCAGCCTGCCGAATTCCAAGTACTTTAGCGGAGCAGTGGATTGAGTTATCTCCTTTTTTCCGCAACTGTTCTGCAAAGTGCCTGCAGACTTCTCCATAATCTACGATCCCTGCTTCCGGAACATGTACGGCCTGAATTCCGGCAACATGCGGCTCCAGTTCATGCAGTTTTTCTTTGCCAATTATTTCGCAGCGTACACCGTTGATACGTCCGCGCTGGTAAATAGTTTCAAGTGCAGGCAATTCATTGTCGGAAACTGCAACAATTACTTTGCCGCAAATTTCATAAGCAATTCCTGCATCTCTGCAGAAATCCTCCATTCTGGATTTACCTTCACGGCAATTGAGTGCTTTGAGGGAACCGGGTTTGTAATAAATTCCTGTATGCAGAACGCCGGAATTGTGTCCGGTCTGGTGAATTGCCAGCTTTGGCTCTTTTTCCAGCAGCGTAATTTTCAGGCGGGGATAATCCAGAGAAAATTGGTATGCGGTGGCCAGTCCGACAATTCCACCTCCGATAATTATGATGTCGCTTTGCTGCATTTATTTCTTCAGCTTACTGAATCAGAAGTACAATCAACTCTTTGCAGCCGTGTACTCCATAAACGAGGGTTTGCTCAATATCAGCAGTTTTGGAAGGTCCGGAAATCAAAAGTGCATTTGCAGGCATTCCGGAACTCCATTGCTCTTTGGTCAGGGCTTCCCAAAAAGTGTTGTAGATGGTATCTGCATAAAGCACTGCAATGTGAAGCGGCGGAATCAAAGACATCAAACGAGGCTCATCCGGAGTCGGCCAGAGAATCAGCGAACCGGTTTCTGCAATACCGCCGCGTGTTGTTGTGATGGAGGCATCAATGCCAAACAGCAAATCCTTACTTTCTTCAATCGGTAGTTCATAATCCAACAGTTCGGGCATGGTTTCCGGAGTGCTTTCACTCATGCTGCGGAGTTTTTCAGCTAGATCTGTTTTGCTGCCGTAAAGGAGTTGGCTAATTCCCTTTTCCTTTACAACTGCACGGAGAGTTTCGCCCCAGGTGTTATCACTGCAAATTCTGACTTCTGTGTGAACTGCCTCCATCATGCTTTTGAGCTGCAGCACTTTTTCGGCTCGTGTCCAGTTTTTGCGTTCCATCACAGAAACACTTTGCTGATATTTTTCCGGAGCGTCATGAAACCTGCGTAATCCGCTCAGTATTTTTTCACGTGCAACTGCAGAATTATTCATCACTCAAGCCCTCCTGCTGTGCAAGTTGATGTAAACTTTTTTTAGCAAAAACTGGTTTTGAACGCACCGCAGTCCAATTCCGGAGAATCGGCAGCCAGCCCGGCAGGTAATTGCCAATTTTAGAAATTTTATAACTTTTCATTTTATACAGCAATGGACTGGCAAAAACCACACCCCAGCCTTTCCAAATCAAGCTTTCTATTTTTGCCTGCAAACTACCGGATTTTGTAATTGAAATTTTGCGTTTGTTTTCTGCTTTATCAACACGCAGACGCAGCAGAATATCCGTAATTGGAATTTTAACAGGACAGACCTCAACACAGGCACCACACAAACTGGAAGCATCTGCCAAATGTCCTGCCTCGTGCAAACCTTTAATTTGCGGAGTGAGAATTTTTCCAATAGGTCCAGGATAGGTGGTATTGTATGCATGTCCGCCGATACGAGTATAAACCGGACAATGATTCATGCAGGCTCCGCAACGGATGCAAAGCAGCGTATCGCGCAGCAAATCGTCGGCGTGCATGCGCGAACGTCCGTTATCAAGTAAAATTAAATGAACTTCCTGCGGACCGTCTTTTTCCGGAGCTCTGCGTGGAGAAGTAATCATATTGAAGTAGGTCGTGATCACTTGTCCAGTCGCAGAACGAGTCAATAAACTCAACAACGGTGCAACATCCTCAAGGCGCTCCACCACTTTTTCAAGCCCCATCACCGCAACATGAACCGGCGGCAGGGTGGTACAGAATCTACCGTTGCCCTCGTTTTCCACAAGGCAAAGAGTTCCTGTTTCTGCAACCGCAAAATTAACTCCGGAAACGCCCATATCCGCAGCATAAAATTTCTGCCGCAGTACTTTCCGGGCAATTGCAGTCATTTCCTCCGCACTCTCTGCATGTGCCTCCGGATCAACTTTCTCCTTGAACATCTGAGCGATTTGATCTTTATTTTTATGAATTGCAGGCATGATGATGTGTGAGGGCAATTCATGATCAACCTGAATAATATATTCACCCAGATCTGCTTCGAGGGCCTCGATTCCGTGCTGCTCAAGATAATGGTTCAATTCCATTTCCTCTGAAACCATTGACTTGCCCTTAACCACACTTTTCACTCCATGCTGCTGTGCGATTTCCAGCACAAGAGCATTTGCCTCATCTACGCTTTCCGCCCAATGTACCTGAATTCCGTTTTTGCTGCAGTTCTCTTCCAGCTGTGCCAGCAATTCAGGCAGCTTTCGCAAAGCATTTGCACGTATTGAATGTCCCAGTTCCCTGAGTTCCTGCCATTCATCTGCAGCAGGAAAAACGGCTAGGCGCTTTGCCATCAACCCACCCATGGCCCGTTTAAAATTACGGCGCAACTGTGGGTCATTCAGGGCTGCAAAAGAATCCTGCTGAAATTTTTCAGGGGAAAGTTGATCGTTATTCATTTGACATTACTGCAATTATTTCAGCTATGATCAAAGGATATTCTTCTTCAAATGAGGTTAAAAAACCTTTATCTATCAAGTTAATATCGTCCATCAATTTAACAGGAAATGTTTTTAATCTGACAATTAAATCTGCATCTTCAAACTTTGTTTTTTTATGAGCAATTTCCAGAATATTGTTAATATTTATATTATAAAATTTAAAAATCAAATACAGATCGAAAATGTCTTTTGGATTGTCTCTACTTGTAATCGCAGTGATTTTATTTGCTAAAATCGACCAAGACAAGTACCTCCTGTCAGATAAAAGATTTCTTCATTTGCAAATATAATTTTTAACATCTCGTCTTGTAACTGATATAATTCAAGATAATCCCGGCTTCCCATTTCAGGTCATCAATCAGCAGTGGTTTGTCTGGAAAATATACTTCGGCCATGTTCTTTCTTCTGAAAATATAATCATGATTAAATGATGGTACTTTAAAGGCTTCAATTAGTTTTGCTAAATCTTTCCTCTCAAAAATTTCCAGTGTGAACAAAAATTGAGTACTGTTCAGTAAAATTTTTTCAACAAGAATTGTTTCTCTTTAAAATTGTCACTCTTTAAAATTGTCACTCTTTAAAATTGTCACTCTTGGCCAACCGGTCAATTTCTTTTTTAGAAAAAGTATATTCCCAAAAACATTTTTGATTTAATTTTTTGTAATTTATCATCAGTTTTTTTATGCAGAGACATTTCCAGATGCAGTTGAAAATAGTCTAAAGTCCATCATTCACACCGAATCCACAATTCTACGGCAAATCAGTAACTGCACCCAGCGAAGCAGAGCTGACGGTTTTTGCGTATTTTGCGAGAACTCCACGGGTGTAACGAGGTTCAGGACGAGACCAGTCGGCCTGCCGTTTTTTTATTACATCTGCTGGAACATCCAAATCAATTTTACGATTCAAAATATCAATTGTAATTGCATCCCCATCTTCAACAATTGCCAGCAAGCCGCCCTCCTGTGCTTCAGGAGTGATGTGGCCAATCACAAAACCATGTGATCCGCCGGAAAAACGACCATCTGTGATGAGAGCAACATCCTGTCCCAATCCGCGTCCCATGATAGCAGAAGTCGGCGAAAGCATCTCCCGCATTCCCGGTCCGCCTCTAGGTCCTTCATAGCGAATTACAATCACATCTCCTTTTACTACAGTTCCATCTAAAATTCGGTCGAGTGCTTCTTCTTCAGAATTAAAAACACGGGCAGAACCTTTAAAATACTCACCTTCTTTTCCGGATATTTTTGCAACCGCTCCTTCCGGTGCAAGATTACCGCGGAGAATAACCAGGTGTCCTGTTTTCTTGATGGGATCCTCAAAGGAGTGCACGATATCCTGAGTATCCACATAGGGTTTTACCTCTGCCAGATTTTCCCGAACTGTCTTTCCGGTAACAGTCAGACATTCACCATGCAGCAAATCTGCATCTAACAGCATTTTCATCAGGGGCGGCAATCCGCCAATTTTGACAAAATTACTCATCAAATATTTCCCACTGGGTTTCAAATCCGCCAACACCGGAGCCTTTTCTCCAATTCTCAAAAAATCATCCAGCTCAAGTTTTACATCTGCAGCATTTGCCATTGCCAGTAAATGCAAAACTGCATTTGTTGAACCGCCAAGGGCCATAACAACTGTAATTGCGTTTTCAAAAGCTTCGCGGGTGAGGATATCCTGAGGACAAATGTTTTCTTCAATCAAACGTAAAACTGCTTCTCCGGCTTCCACACAGTCACGTACTTTATCTTCAGAAATTGCCTCCTGTGCAGAACTGTTAGGCAGACTCATTCCAAGTGCTTCAATCGCAGAGGCCATAGTGTTTGCAGTGTACATTCCACCACACGATCCGGCTCCCGGAATTGCGCAGGATTCAACTTCTTCCAGTTCATTTTGAGTAATAACGCCTGCAGCTTCTTTTCCAACTGCCTCAAAAATTGAAACAATATCAACATCCTGATTCTTATGCCGGCCTGGAAGAATGGTGCCGCCGTAAACGAAAACTGCAGGACGATTCAGTCGGGCAATTGCAATCATGCAGCCAGGCATATTTTTGTCACATCCGCCAATTGCAACCAATCCGTCGTAACTTTGACAACCGACCACTGTTTCAATTGAATCAGCAATAACTTCACGGGAAACCAATGAATATTTCATACCTTCAGTTCCCATTGAAATACCGTCTGAAACTGTGATTGTACCAAAAATCAAAGGCATGCCTTTCGCTTTTCTTACACCACGTGCTGCATGCTCTGCCAGATCATTGATATGCATATTACACGGTGTTACAGTAGCCCATGTTGAAGCAATACCTACTTGTGATTTTTGAAAATCATTCTTTTTGAAGCCTACTCCATAGAGCATTCCTCTGCTGGCGGCACGGGCATTGGTTTCAGTAACAAGTTTTGAGTAGCGGCGGTGCCCGCTTTCATTAGTTGGTCTATTATTAGTCATTTAATTCCTTTTCTGTTTTTAAATTCAGTATTTTAACAAATCCTGTTTTTTCCACATTATCCTGCTGCGCTTCAGTCTAGCATATCATTTGTTTTAGCGCATCTCATTAAGGAAAACAACATTTCCTTTTTCAGTTCGACAGACGCTGTACAGAAACCTGAAGTTGCTACTAAATCAGGCTTTAATTGTTCAGAAGTTCTGTCGAAGATTTGCTCTCAATTATACTGCCGCTGACATCGAGCGTGGCGGGAAGAAGCTCTACCAGATAATCCTGCAGAGTTGGAGAAAGTTCAATGGCAAAACGTTGGGACACTGCTATCAGCAACAAGTAAAGCAACCCTCGGCAACGCCACATTTGTTCAAGAGTCGTTGTGAAGTAAGGATCTTCTTCAACATAAACTACTGCATTTTTTCCAGTCAGCAGATGTCCGCTGAACATCAACTTGAAAAACACATCAGGATATTCGTCAAGTTTGTCTTTATGTCCCTGATCAAAAAAAGCAGTACCAATCTGAAAAACAAAACTTTTTTCTTTTTCAATTTCATGGAGCTTTGTTTTTTCAAGAGGAAATTGAATTGTGAAGGGCAGGCGTCCCTGGATCAGCATACTCCATTCTGCTTTGCGTTCCAAAACCGGAGAGGCAGCTTCAAGTGAGCGAAAATAGATGGATTCACCACCTTGCTGAAACTTAGAAACCACACCCCAACGCTCAGTAGCTTTGTATTCATGTCCTCGCTGCAGCAGCAGTTCCAATGTGAAATTGTGACTTGCAGCAATTACCTGCAAATCGTCTCCATGAAGCTGCCGAAAATAATTTGCAAACTCTTCACCATATTCTTCAACTCTGGAACGGAAATAGGGTGAAGAACATTCCGGTACCGGACCAAAGCTCTCGGATAATGCCTGGAGCGGTTCTGCATAAGACAGACAAAGTCGTTCGTAGGCAGAACTGCTCTCTTGCTGATTTTCCAGATTAACTGCTGCATAAAAACTAACTGCCTGAGTTTCATTTATAGTTGCTGATTGACTTTCTTGAGGACTTGCTGTTGAAACATCAGTTTTTGTTACATCAGTGCTGCTGTTTTTTGTCTTTTGTTCAACCTCAGCTAAAACTGTTGATTTTGTCTTTACTACAGAAGACTCTGCACTTTTCGTAATTTGTTCCTTGACCAACTCTTCTATCATGCGGAAATCAAGATTCTCTGCCAACTGCTCAACCGAATCCACCTCATCATTCTCATATTTTGAAGCCAGCTCTGTCAGGCGGCTCTGTTGTTTTTTTAAATGATTGGGATTCTTAACTAACCTTTTGAGACGCTTCAAAAAGTAACGGTTTTTGAGCAGCAGATATGTACGATAGTCCGGAGAAAATAAAGTAACTAGACGATTAGAAAAAAATCTATACCTGAGTCTTTGAGGTGCAGCGGAAACGACAACCATTTTTTCTGCGAGTATATCTTCTTCATACAAATCAAGACGGCTGCATTTGAGAACCTGAGCCAGGGCTTCTTCCAGTTTGGATTTATATGAAGCCAGTGCAGCAGATTCCCCGGAATTCTTTGTATACTGTTCCAACTGCCGAATGACCATCAGTGAACGGCAGCTTTTCTCAATTCCCGGTAAGACAACTTTCAAACCTTTGCCGGCATCATAATTGGCAATCAAACGCATGACTGAACGCAGATCATAGAGCTGCAGGGAGTGCATGAAAGCCTGCTGTTTTGCAGTCAGTGGTTCGGTAGGATCAAAGGAATTAGAATCTGCAAAAAACTGCTGAATTGTGGAGGATAACCTTGTGCCAAACTGTTGTAAAATCTTGGGAGAATCTGGTTCCCGAGCCAGCTTGAGCATTTCTGCCTCAATAAACTCAACCTTTTTTTTCCATTCAGCTTGCTTCACCAGGGAGGTTTTAGCTACGACAGATTTAATTTATTCGTATCTTAAGAGTTGTGTAACCAACTATGCAGAAAGGAACAAAGAATTATTTCAATAGTTCAACAATATCCAGGTGGCCTTGTTGTACTGCAATATCAAGTGCAGTCCGCTCCAGCAAGTCTGTCTGCAGCAGATCCGCTTTTGCGTCCAGCAACAATTTAACTGTATCTGTACGACCTTCTGAAACTGCTTCAATTAAAGCAGAGCTTCCGCTTTTACTTTGCCAGTTTATCTCTGCACCATTTTCAATCAGCAAACGCGCAATTTCTGTTCTGCCTTCATTACCTGCAAGCATCAAAGCAGTAATTCCTTCTGCATCTGCAGCATTTACATCTGCTTTCGACTCCAGCAGCAAACTCACCACTCGAACTCTTCCTTCAAGCGTTGCCAGCATCAATGCAGTCATTTTCTGATTATCTGCAATGTTGACTTTTGCACCGGATTCCAGCAAGCGTTTTACTACACCATAACGCCCAAAAGAGCTTGCTTCCATCAATGCCGTACGTCCCACATCATCGGTTCTATTAACTTGTACTCCTTTAGTCAACAGTTGATTTACGACGCTCAGGCGGCCTTCGATGGCTGCACTTATCAACTCGAAAAACGGTTCCGGAGCAATCATTTCTTTAGAGTCATCCTGAAAACCGACCTCTTCGCGGCTGCTGCTGAACATGTTTTCCGTATTTACCGGATTATTACTGAGTTGTATCGTCTCTGATTTAGCACCACGTGTCATGAGAAAGTTTACAACATCCAGATAACCGTTACTGGCTGCAGCAATAAGTGCCGTAAAACCTTCCTCATTGACAGCATTTACATCTGCACCGGCATCAAGGAGCAGTCGAACTATGCCCAAATATCCTTCAAATGCAGCAACAATCAAAGCTGTTTCGCCATAAGTAGTACGGACGTTGACAGCAGACTTATATTTCAGCAAATGACGTACTGCAGACATTTGCCCTTCCAGTGCTGCAAATATCAGCGGAGTTGAACCATCCTCCATGGTGTTTTTTACACTTGCACCGTTTTCCAACAATACTTTTGTCATTTCTGCATCACCGTAACGCACAGACAATGTCAAAGCAGTCAAACCCAGCTCATCTTTTATTTCCAGATCCGGCACACTCTCCAGTAAAACAGCAACAGTCTCATGGTTGCCATACATCACTGCCTGCATCAGCGCATTTTTCCCGGTAATATCTTTACTGGATAAGTCTGCACCGCCAGCAATTATCTCCCGGATCTGTGAAGCAGTCCCACTTCTGGCAACCTGGAACAAGTCCGATCCGTCTTCTGCAAGCACTACAGTACAGAGAACAGACAAAAAGAAAATGATACTTAAGAAAAAACGCATTTTTGTTGTTGTTAATTAAATTATTATATTCTATTTTTTAATTAATATTTTCAGCACGCAAAGCAGCACCTAAACCGGAATAGCGTGAAACTCTGTGCAGTGCAGTCGCTTCAAGCACACTTTTTTCACCCAGAATTAAAACAGATTTTTTTGCTCTTGTCAAAGCAGTATAAAGCATTTCACGGCCCATCAATTCTGAGGCCCTCCGGCTTTCTGATTCAAAATTGTTCCTACCACTATTAACTGCAGGCAAGATCAACGCCAGATGCTCATATTCTGATCCCTGACTTTTATGAACCGTAGTTGCATAAGCAGTTTGCAGATGATGCAGCTCATGTTCATAAAATGTTTTGAAGACTCCGTCAACAGAAAAAACTGCTTTTAATTCAACTTTATTTGTCTCAGAATCAATAATTTTTAAAAATATTCCCTGATCTCCATTGAACAGTTGATAGAGGTAGTTATTTTCCGAGACCATCACAGGTTCACCTGGGAAATGATCTGCAGAAGAATTCAGTACCGTGTTTTCTGCAAGCCAACACTGTCTTACTGCATGATTGACTGCAACGGCTCCAGTCCTCAAAACCCGGGTTGCCGTCAGAATTCTAAAACGCTTCAAGTATTCAAATAAATAATTCAGTTCAGCTAATCTTGATTCAGCAGCATCAAACGGAAACTCCTGCCGACTCAACTGCAGAAACTTCTCATCCTGCAAAAATTTCTTAACCCACCATGCTGCAAAAACCGATAACTGTTCCGCAGAGTTCTGTTGATTGATGAGCTGAACTTTTTCCAGTTCCACATCCTGTAGACTATCCCGTCTGCAGATGATTTCGAGCTGAGTAGAATCTGTTTCAAAAAGCAGTTCCGGCTGCGGATCATGCAGCATTTTTTTGAGTGTATCAGCCACACCCAGGATATTTCGACCTGCAGGATCATCAAGCTCCTGTCGGTAACTGTGATACAGTTTAACAACCTGCAGCGGATTCTCAACTGCCCTCTGGTCTTCAGAATCTGACTCTGCAGTCAGTTCCTGCAGTACTGCACCATTTCCGACTGAAGGTAACTGCTCTGCATCTCCAAGCAGAATTATTCGTGGAACTGCAGACTGGTAAGGCATTTCTGAGTTTGCTGCCCGCAACAAAGAAATCATCAACTCCTGATCAATCATTGAACCTTCATCTATTATCAGCAAGTCGTGTTCCAAAGGTGCATATTCGTGATGTTTGAAACTCTGCTCACCAGGATGATAACCTAAAAGTCGATGCAGAGTTTTTGCTTTTGAAGCAACATCCAGCAACTCCAGTTCCGGTTTAAGCTGTTCTAAATTTGTCAGCGAACGCAGGCTGTTCTCCACCGCTTCAGACATCCTTTTGGCTGCTCTTCCGGTAGGCGCAGTTAATACCGGACGCTCAGCCAAGCCCAGTTTTTTCAAGACTCTGAGCAGGGTGACCGCCACTGAAGTTTTGCCCGTTCCAGGGCCTCCGGAAACAATTAATAACGGTTCTGAAACGGCCAGCATAACTGCTGCTTTTTGTGCTTCCGCCAATACCAGAGGCTGCTCACCAAAATAGACCGGGTTTTCGGTAAGCACCAGCTTGAAGGCCTTTTCTATTTCTTTTTTTTGCGGCAGCACAGGTTTCATTTTCAGACGTTTCCTGAGCAGAGAAAGCAACAGGAGTTCGCGCTGCCAGTTTTTATTAAAATAAAGTAATGAATTATTTTCCACAAAAACAGAAGCTCCAGTTTCAGCAACTGCAGTATCAGAACTTCCAAGTGAAAGGAGCCACCGGCGCCACTCAGCTGTAGCCAAAATTGATTCTGCAAAACCACAAATTTTCAACATAGCTGAAATTTGAGATTTCATTTCATGCCAGGGTATGCAGGTACTTCCTGAAATTACTGCTTTTCGCATCAGCAGCAAAGCTGTAAGCTGCACATGAAAACGCAGGCTCCTGCTCTCACTCTTTCCTGCCGGAGTCATTCCCTGCCAGCGTAATAACTCCAAAGCCTGAAAAAAATATTCACTGCCCAACTGGATATCGGCAAATTGATTTCTCAAATTCTGCAGTGACTCTGTCAGAAAAGGTGTTCCGATTTGCTCCTGCAAAGTACCATCAACGTCTGCCTCTGCAAAGCGTGTGCGGGCAGTTCCGGCAGTTGACCAGCCCGGATGATTCTGTGCTGAAACAGGGCTTTCAATAGAATTTATCGAACTGGACATTTTAGCTCTTACGGGTTATACTTTGACTCTTATTTTACTGCCTGAAAATGCATCCAAAGCTTAGCTGTTGCTTGTAACAAAGGCAGTTTAATTATAGCACTTTCGTCTTCCTGCTGCATCCAACAAAACAGCCTGCAGCAGGAATAATTTTTTCAGGTTGCAGCAAAACCGGAATCCAGCACATAAAATCATATTTCATTTGCAGTACCTCAAAGACCTTTATTTTTTTCAGGAGACTCCAACTTTGGACTTTAAAACGTAATATCTCTGCTCAATGAAAAAATCTAGAAGCAAACCTGTCCTGAGTTGGTCTGAACTCCAGCGGCCAATTGTTTGTCTGGCACCTATGGATGGAATCACCAATTCTGCCTATAGACAAATTGTACGCTCATTAAGCAAAAATGTCATTCTTTTCAGTGAGTTTACCAGTGTTGACGGTCTGGTTCGCAGTGATCATGTTCGTTTGCGTTTAGACTATGAACCAATTGAGCATCCGTTTTTCATGCAGCTCTTCGGCAATTCTGCAGAGATCTTTGCAGAAGCATCCAAGATGGTTGAAGATCGTGGTATTTTGGGTGTAGACATTAACATGGGTTGCCCGGCAAAAAAAATTGTTCATTCTCAACACGGTAGTGCCTTGATGCAGGATACATCTGCAGCCTGCAGAATAGTTGAATCCATCCGCAAAGCATGTTCGCTGGAGGTTTCTGTCAAAACACGTCTCGGCTGGCAAGATGACAAAAACCTGATACCGTTTGCCAAAGCCCTTGAATCTGCAGGAGCTTCAATGCTGACTATTCACGGACGTACCTATAAACAGGCTTTTAAGGGAGAAGCCAACTGGGAACCGATTTATGAGCTAAAACGTCAGCTGAAGATTCCGGTAATTGGTAACGGAGATGTACGTGATTACAAACACGGACTTGATAAACTGAATAACCTCGACGGTTTCATGATTGGACGTGCAGCAATTGGAAATCCCTGGTGTTTTCAGGATCGACGTAAATTACCTGAACCCACTCATCAGCAGCGTCTTGAACTGGCACTCGAACATTATCATTTATTTCGACGTTTCAAAAGAGAGTTGGTGGCAGTGAGGGAATTTCGTAAGTATCTTGGAAACTATGTCAGCGGATTCCGCAATGCAAAAGATTGGCGTAACCGTTTGATGCAGTGTCAGAATGAAGAATCCTTTCTGGAATGTATGCAGGAAATTCTGCAGTTAGAGGCACCTCTTGCTCTTGCAGGCTGAGACCTTCCCCGCAAAACTAAACAGAACTTTTTTAGATAACTATTAAAACTAATTGTTGTAAAAATGAAAACACCTCTAAACGCATGGCACAAGGCCAATGCTGGAAAAATGGTTGATTTTGGCGGTTGGGATATGCCGATTCAATATGCACCAGGAATTATTAAAGAACACTTGGCGACCCGCCGTTTTGCAGGATTGTTTGATGTGAGTCATATGGGTAGATTTCGTATCTCCGGAAAAGACACACTTCCCTTTTTACAATATCTGCTGACCAATAATGCAGAAAACCTGGCACCATGGGAAGCACAATATACTTTAATTGCCAACGAAAACGGCGGCTTGCTCGATGATGCTTATTTGTTCCGTCAGGGCGATGAGTATTTTTTAGTGGTTAATGCCTCCAATCGGGAAAAAGACTGGGAACATTTTCAGTTGCACTCAAAAAAGTTTGACGTCACTCTTTGCGACGAAACTGCAAAAATCGCCATGCTGGCTTTACAGGGTCCGCTTGCAGAGGATATTCTTGCTGCTGTAACGGAGTCCGGAACAATTCCTGAACCACAGCGAAACAAACTTGCAGAAGTTTGCATTCTGGAAACAAAAGTCCTGATCTCAAGAACCGGCTACACTGGTGAACCTCTTAGTTTTGAATTGTTTGTGGCAGCAGAAAAAACTGCTGCACTTTGGGAACTGCTGGAAAAAACAGGTCGGAAAAATGGATTGCTGCCAATTGGCCTGGGAGCCAGAGACACTCTACGGCTGGAAGCCGGAATGCCGTTATACGGACACGAATTCGGAATTGATACGGATGGAAAAGAAATCCCGGCCTACGCCTTTCCGCTGACTTCTTATGCGGTTAAGTTTGATGAAAACAAAGGTGACTTTATTGGACGTGAAGCATTACTGCAGCAGTATCAGCAAGTACAAAAAATCCGCGCTTCAACTTATTCTACCTCGAATACTTTGCCCCGCCGAGTCATGTCACTGGTCTTGAAAGACAGAGGAGTTACACGTCAGGGAGATGCTGTTTTTCTGGGAGAGAAAAAAGTTGGGGTGGTCAGCAGCGGTACAATGGTTCCATACTGGAAAATGCTTGATGCAGAGCCGCCGCAAATCAGTGAAGAACATGACCGCCGTGCCATTGCGTTAGTCTATATCGATGCCTCTTTAAAGGTTGGACAGCAGTTGGAAATTGAGATCCGTTCGCGGCGCCTGCAGGCAGAGTTGGTACGCCGGCATGGGAATTCCAACAGCAGACCTTATTTTCAGGCCCAGTTAGCGGACTAATTATTGAATTGACTTATCTCTCTATTCACAGCATTATTGAGGATTCGTTTGACTCCTTATCCTCAACACAAACGACTCCAAATAAATGCACCCGTAGCTCAGCTGGATAGAGCATCAGTTTGCGGTACTGAGGGTCGCAGGTTCGACTCCTGCCGGGTGCGCCAAAAATATCCATTTTATGTTTTTAGCAAATTCTTGATATAAAAGGGGACAGGTTAATTATTTACAAAAGATTTGTTTCGAATTGATTTGCAACTGATGAAGCCCTAAACTTGTCTGAGTGTGCTGACTGCAGTGATACTCAGCTTTGGCCTTCCTTTTCCCAGACAGGTCTTTTGAATCAACTCAAGAATCGTCAGGGGCTATAATTTAATAACATAATAACATAACCTGTCCCCTTTTATATTATGTCCGCTGTGTGCGTAAAAGGGTAAAAGGGGACAGGTTAATTATTGGTTAATTATTTACATAAATCTAGGGAGTATGCAGTAATTTAAACTGAGTCTTAGCAAATGCCACGAAAATCCCGTCTTGTGATTCCGATGATTCCTCATCACATAACTCACCGAGGAGTCCGTGGAATGGATCTCTTTTTTAGCAACGAAGATCGTATCCTATATTTGTCCCTAATTGCGGAAGCAATTGAAAATGCTGGGTTCGAAGTGTTAAACTATTGTTTGATGACGAATCACGTCCATCTGATTGTTATTCCACATCATGAGACGAGCCTGGCAAAAGGGATTGGAATTGCTCATCGGCGTTATTCCCGCATGATCAACAAACGACTAAAGACTAGCGGTCATTTGTTTCAAGAGAGATTTTTCTCTTGTGCAATGGATCAGCCACACCTCAGTGTAGCCGCACGCTATGTGGAAAGGAATCCCATTCGTGCTGGGTTGTGTTCCGCTGCTGAAGAGTATCATTGGTCGAGTGCAAGATTTCATATGGGACTGGTACAGCAAGACCCTATTGCTTCATCGGGTGAGTGGTTCGGGTCTCCAAAGGATTGGAAGTTGTATTTACAAGAGCACACCTCCGAAATCGAAATCATCCGACGTCATTTCAAAACGGGTATGCCTTTGGGAAACTATGATTTTATCAAACGTTTGGAGAATGAAACAGGTCAGTCTTGGAATATAAAACCTCAGGGAAGACCTCGAATAATATAACCTGTCCCCTTTTTCTTTTTGTCCCCTTTTACTTTTAAAATATCCATTGACGAATGACGACACTCGTCATATCATGAAAGTATGATTCATAATTTCAAATGCAAAAATACTGAAAAGTTGTTTCACGATCTAGATGTTAAAAGATTCAGAAGCATTTCCAGAAACGCAAGAATAAAGCTGGAGGTACTGAATGCGGCTGTTTCTATAGTCAGTTTACGTGTTCCTCCAGGGAATCGACTTGAAGCATTATCAGGAGACCGTCTGGGTCAATTCAGTATTCGGATTAATAACCGTTGGCGCATTTGTTTTAGTTGGCATGATGGAGGTGCCGGAGATGTCGAAATCGTTGATTATCACAAAGGATGAAAATATGTTGAAAAAATTAGAACCCATCACGCCTGGTGAAGTGTTATTGGAAGAATTTTTAAAGCCGATGGGGATTACTCAGAGCCAATTTGCTAGAGACTTGAAAGTACCGTCAAACCGGATCAGTCAAATCATTCACGGTAAGAGGGACATCACTGCGGACACTGCCTTACGATTGGGCAAATATTTTGGCATTGAGCCCGAATTTTGGCTTAATTTACAGTCGCATTACAGCATGAAAATTGCCATTAATAGCTTTGGTGATAAAATTGATAAAGAAGTCCAAACACACAAGACCAGTTCCTCCGTTGTTCATGCCTGAACAGTATTACAACTCTAATGATAGAGTAAGTGGGGAAATGCAAAACAATCATGGCAACGACTCAAGAACCATCAGGGACTATCACTCAAGGTGTATGAAAATTTAAATGGAAAAGGGGGGAAGTAGATTGGTACAGATTGGCAGGATTTGTTTCCTTTCTGGTTGTAGGCTGGTGTTTATCATAAGAGACTCTAAACTACCAAAATACAAAATTCTCTGATAGAATTGTTTGTCAATTAACAGGAGATATTAATCATTGAAAATCAGCTGATCGAAGAAGTCGAAGCTATGCTTTCCAATGAGGAAGATTTCTCCGAATGTAATAATTTAATTCAAAGCAAAAAAATATAAAGAGAAAAAATGACAACAGAATCAAAATACGGAATGAAACGCATTGTACCTTTCAGCTATGAAGAAGCAGTTGAAAAAATAACTTCAACACTCAAAGATCAAGGCTTTGGTATCCTGACTGAAATCGATGTCAAAGCAACATTAAAAAAGAAAATTGATCAGGATTTTACAAAATACGTGATACTTGGTGCCTGTAATCCTGCCCTGGCCTTTGGTGCACTCTCTGAGGAAATAGATATTGGACTGCTGCTGCCCTGTAACATCATTGTTTATGAAAATCCTGAGAATGGAGAAACTGTTGTCAGTATCGTCGATCCGGAAATGATGGTGCAGGCAACCGGAAGAACAGATTTAGATGATTTTGCAAAAAGTGTTCAGGAAAAGTTACAAACTGCACTTAATGCCCTTTGAGCATAAACCGCAGCTGCGAACAAGAAAAGTTTTCTTTTGATCTAGCCTGTGATACACTCGCCCTGGCAAAGTGCATGACTTTTTAATTAAGAGCAAAAACAAATATTTTTTAAGGTGAACGGCTTCAACGATGGCAAAAGTGATTACATTCGCCAGTCAGAAAGGCGGAGTAGGAAAAACTACCTCAGCTGTTCATTTAGCAACTGCATTTGCACTTGGAGGTTATAAAACCCTCCTGGTTGACCTAGATCCGCAGGGTTCGGTTCATCACTCACTTGGTATTGATAAACAGGACAGTTTGGGTGTCAGAGAGGTTTTTTGTACACCGGAAGTAAAGCTTTCGGAAATTGTGCAAACCGGCAAACATCAGAACCTTGACCTGCTGCTTTCAAATATCCAGGATCTGCTGGTAGAGCAGACAGTCAATAAAATTGCAGTTGACTATTATCATCTTGCACAGTGGCTGGAACAAAATGCAGTCAGTAGTTATGACTTCATTATCGTTGATGCACCTGCTTCTACAAGTTCCCTCAGTATCAACGCCATGCTTGCTGCAGACTACATAGTTGTGCCTCTGGAATGCGAAGCTCTGGCCATAAAATCTCTTAAACGTTTTCTACAGGCTTTCAAGGAGTTGCAAAGAACAATTGAGCCAAAACTGCGTCTTGCAGGAATTTTACTGACAATGTATGATGAGACCATTCTGTCCCATCAGCAAGTTTGCAAACAAATTTACCAGGCACTTGGAGATTCTGTTTTTAAAACAATTATCCCAAATTGTCCACATATTCTTGAAGCAAGTTCTTTAGGAATAGATGTAATTCAACGACATTTAAATTCTGCAGGTGCAACCGGTTATATCCGGTTGGCAAATGAATTGCTGGATCGATTTCTGCTGCCAGATGTCGAAAAAGCCGGATAGTATCTTTAAACTGCTGCACTGATATTATTTAAACTGGAAACGAGGAGGCCTTTTAACTAAAGTAAACCCTTTCCGTAATCTGCAATGTTGAATCAAACATTCATCCAAAAAATATTTTCCAGCCTTGTTTTTCTTACGTTTTTTCTCAGCACAATCCCGCCTGCTGCAGATGCAGTGGAGCAAAAAGCAGGCACACTTGATCCATTACTGGCCAGAGTTTATCAGCAGGAAGATATTTCACAATGGTGGATCAGTGAAAAACTGGATGGTGTGCGGGCAATCTGGAATGGTAAAACCCTTAATTTCCGCAGCGGAAAACTGATTCACGTACCTGAGTGGTTCAGTAAAAATTTTCCAAAGCAGTCAATGGATGGAGAACTCTGGCTGGGACGCAATACGTTTGACCTGCTCTCCGGAATTGTGCGTAAAAAAAATCCTGTTGAGAGCGAGTGGAGACAGGTCCGGTATATGTTATTTGAGCTTCCTGAATCTCCTGGTACTTTCACAACAAGAGTGCATAAAATGGTGGAACTGACCCAGTCTGCAAAGATCCCCTGGCTGCAGGCAATTCCGCAAATTCGCCTCAACTCAGAGGATGCACTGCTGAAGATGCTGGATGAGATTGTACAAAAAGGCGGTGAAGGTTTAATGCTGCACCGTGCAGATTCGCTTTATCACAGTGGTAGAAGTGATGATCTGCTCAAACTAAAACCATGGCAGGATGCAGAAGCAACTGTAATCGAAATCCTGCCGGGTAAAGGAAAATTCAGTGGCATGATGGGTTCATTGCTGGTTGCCGATGAAAATGGACGCAAGTTCCGGATTGGTACCGGTTTCAGTAATCAGGAACGAAAAAATCCGCCTGCGGTTGGTACTGTCATTACCTATAAATATACAGGAAGGTCAAAGAATGGCCTGCCGCGATTTGCGAGTTTTTTACGTGTTCATCAGCAGTTTTAATGAATTTAACAATTCAGGTAATTGAACCTGATGGAGCATGAGTGCAGTTGTTTGAAACAGTAATATGGATCATATTTGGTGTGACAATCGGCAGTTTCGTAAATGTCTGCCTTGATCGTCTGCCGCTGCAGTTTGCAGATGATGAAAAACGACAGTGCCTGCTGAATGATAATCAGGCAGCACCTTTACTGAAAGAACACCTCCTCAACAGGACACTAAGTATCTTCAGTCCGGCACGTTCTTTTTGTTTTTCCTGTGGATCTCAAATCCACTGGTTCGAAAACATCCCCCTGTTTTCATTCCTGCTGAACAGAGCCTGCTGCAGAAACTGCAGCACTAAACTGGATTCAAGATTATTCTGGACAGAATTCCTTCACGGCCTCTGGTATGCCGGGCTGGGCTGGTTTTTTACTGGTTGGATTACTGCTTTTCTTTTCAGTATAAACTTTTCATTTTTGTGGATTCTGGGATACTGTTGGCCTTGTCGACAATTGCAAAAATCACTGCTTTTTGCAGCTGCTGTTTTGCTAACCCTGAATTTTATCATTTATTTTTCTTAAATTTTTTAATGAAAAAACTACTGCTGATTCTGCTCAAAATGGGAATTGTTGGAACCATTTTGATTTATCTTATCCGCAGTGGAAGACTCAATTTTGAGAAACTGATGCTCTTCCAGGAGGCTCCTGAAATACTTGGCTTGATGGTTGGAGTATTGATTTTTGCTGTTGTACCAATGGCAACATTCCGCTGGTGGTTGTTATTAAAAGCGATTGGTGTTCCACTTGAACCTAAACAGGCTTTTGTCTTGACCTGGATTGGCAATTTTTTCAATACAACTTTGCCGGGTGCAGTGACTGGAGATGTCGTCAAAGGTTATTACGTAATCAAGGCACAAGAGGAAGAAGGACGCACGAGGGCCTTTATGACCTTGCTGATTGACAGGTTTGTCGGCTTATTTGGATTAATCGTGATGGCTTTTTTTGCACTGCTTTTTAATCTTGAACTAATCCTGGCACAGGAACAACTGCACTCTCTGGCCTGGATGATCACTGCACTTTTTGGTGGAACAGTCTTATTTTATCTAATTGCACTCTATCCCTTCAAGCAAGGACACGACCCTTTTCTGCGACTTTTTCAACGTCTGCCTGCCAGCAAATTCAGTATCAAAGTTTATTCTGCATTTAAAATTTTTCAGCATCAAAAAATCACTTTAATCTCAACATTACTGCTGGCAATCGGCATCCACACTTTGATTGCCCTGATTTTTTTTCAGGTGACACAATTGATGGGCATTAAGGAGATGGAACTGGCAACCCAGTTTTTCCTGATGCCGATTGGTTTAATAACCGTTGCCATTCCTATTGCACCCGGTGGAATCGGAATTGGACATGCGGCTTTTGAATCACTTTACCAACTTGCAGGATTCTCAGGAGGTGCAGACATTTTTAATTTATTCATTATTGTTCAGCTCGGAGTCTTCCTCCTGGGCGGAATTCCATATTTTCTTTACAGTAGTAAATATAAAATCCCAAAAAATCAGCAGGAAATGCTGGATTGAGGTTGGCATTTATTCAGCTTGAGAGTCATTCAGTCTTCAGATTCTAAAACAAGCAGATGTTCATATACACTTGTCGAGAGAGCCTTGAGGTCATAACCGCCTTCCAGCAAGCTCATGATCCTCCCTCCTGCAGTAGAAGCAGCCAGTTTTTTCAGGACTCGAATCAATTCATTAAAAGTTCGTTCTGTCAGATTTAATGCAGCCAGAGGATCAGCACGGTGTGCATCAAAGCCGGCAGATACCAGAATAAAATCAGGCTTATATTCCTCCAGCTTCGGCAAAACCTGAGCATAAAATATCTGCAAATATTCCGCATCCTCCATTCCTGCAGAAACAGGAACATTCAGCGTATATCCTGCACCAGCACCACTTCCGCGTTCATCAGCAAAACCAGTGCCCGGATAACAGCTGCGGGGATCCTGATGCAGACTCACAAAGTAGATATCATCACGCTGCTCAAAAAAATGCTGTGTTCCATTTCCATGATGTACATCAAAATCAAAAACCAGCACCCGCTTAAATCCCAATTCTCTGCTTAAATATTCTGCTGCCAAAGCAATATTATTGAAAAAACAAAATCCCATAGCAGTATCATATTCTGCATGGTGACCAGGTGGACGGACTGCACAGAATGCATTATCCAACCTGCGCTCCGCCACTTCAAGTGCAGCATCCAGCACAGAACCAACTGCAAACAAAGCTGCCTTATAAGTTTGAGCTGAGATAATACAATCCGGAGTGTGAAGTTGAGCGGCTCCGCTTGCAGATGCAGCCTCAACTGCAGAAATCAGTTTTTCTGTATGCAGCATTGCAATTTCTCCGGTTGTTGCCGGACGTCCAGACTCCAACTTGAGTTTTTCCAGCAGTCCTTCTGACTCCAGTTTAGCTTGAATTGCCCTCAGTCGATCTGCATTTTCGGGATGCAAACCTGTATCATGTTCAAGGTAAATTGGATTCGTATAAAATCCTGTTTTCATCTGTGATCCACTATAATTGACATTAATTACTTGATTTTGAATGTCACAAATTTTAGCGCAGACTGAACTTGCTTCTCAAGTCAAAGCAAACCCTATGTCATTTTTTATGCTTCACAGTTTGTGTTTGAGAATGAGTTTGTTTAAAATGAGTTAGAATTTTAGCTAGCAGAAAACTATCAACAGGATTTCAGTTTATAACAGCAATGGCACTTTTAGAAATTTTTACTTTTCCTGCACCAGTTTTGCAGCAAAAGACAGAACCCGTTACAACTTTTGATCAGGAACTGGAAAACACCACACAATCCATGCTGGAAACAATGTACGTTTCCAGCGGCATTGGTCTGGCAGCAATTCAAGCAGGCATCCTCAAACAAATCATTGTAGTTGATTTGAAAAGCGGAGAGGAAGACAAGAGCCTGCGTGAACCACATGTCTTCATTAATCCTGAAATTGTCAGCAGTTCCGGAAGAACCGTCTCTGAAGAAGGCTGTTTGAGTGTGGTTGATTTTAGAGGTGAGGTGGAACGTGCCGAATACATTACTGTTGCATATCAGGACCTTTCCGGTGCAGCAAAAACTATTGAAGCAAATGACATGATGTCCATCTGTCTGCAGCATGAGATTGATCATTTGAATGGTATCCTGTTCATAGACCGTTTACCTTTGCTAAAGCAAAAAATGGTAAAGAAACGACTTAAAAAGCTCGCAAATGATGACGCATGATTTGGCCCAGACATTTTAGTTACATAATTTTTACTATTTTCGGCTGCATTCTTTTCTTGGGCACCAGCCCTGCATTTGCAGAGACTGAGAATTATGCACATGCAGTTGTCATCACAGCTGCCGACAAAGAGATTAGTGTTGAAGTTGCTGACACAGTTGAAAAACGAAGTCTTGGACTTGGAAAACGGCAAGGCCTCAAAAAAGGCTGGGGGATGTTGTTTATTTTTGAGAACAAAAAACTGCAAAGTTTTTGGATGAAGGACATGCAGTTTCCACTGGACATTATCTGGCTGGACGATTACAAAATAATTCACATTCTCCAAAACGTTCAACCTGTGGCTCCTGGAGAAAAGCCGCCGATTCTGAAACCTTCAGTGCCGGCAAATTTTGTACTGGAGTTAAATGCAGGACGTGCAGCTGAACTCAAGCTTCAACTCGGACAGCGCTTGAAGTATAAATTTTAATTTAAAAAAACAGTCTTAAACCAACAACGGAATCAAAAAATGACCAACTCACAAATTATTTGCGTTGTGGATGATGAACCGGCAATTCGGGAAACCCTGGAAAGGGTACTTGGAGATGAAGGATATCCGGTGGTTTCCTGTCAAAATTCTGAAGAATTTTGTGCAGAACTGGAACAGCAGATTCCTGCGCTGGTACTGCTGGATATCTGGCTGCCGGGAACTGACGGGATGGCGATTCTCAGTCAACTGAGAGAAACTCATCCGGAACTACCGGTAATCATGATGAGCGGACATGCAGGTATTGATGCTGCAGTAAATGCAATAAAACTTGGTGCAGTTGACTTTATGGAAAAGCCGCTGCGGCTGGAAATTTTACTGGACAAAATTGCAGTTGTACTTTCAAACAAACCTCCAGAAAAAATCAAGGACCTTGCTTCTGATACACAGATGGAGGTGGCAAAAATTATTAATCCCATCATTCCTTCCGGTGCACTAAAATTGGAAGACTCAAACCGTCCGCAACGAACCTTGAAAAGTAATGTTGTTTTGAACGGCAAAGGCCTGCTGACCGGAAGAAATACAGGTGTGATTTTAAGTCCGCTTGAAGCAAATTCTGGAATCGTCTTTCAAACTTTGGATGATACCTCAGTACCTGCACACATTACTAATATCGAAAATTTTTCACAATCTGTAGCAAAACAATCATTCAGTGCAAACTCAACTGTGTTGGCACGTGAAAGTCGGCGGGTACGTACAGTTGAGCATTTGATGGCCTCACTGCATATGGCCGGCATCACAAACGTCCTGGCTAAAGTCGATGAAGAAATCCCAAACATAGATGGTTCTGCAAATGATTTCAGCAAACTTATTAATGACGCAGGAATACTGGATCAGGATGTCGCTGCAAAAGATGCTGTTGTTTTGGAACCAATTCAGGTTGGACGCAAAAAATTGGATGAAAAACATCTTTATGTGGAACCGTTTGACGGTTTTGAGGTTAAAATGCGGGTTGATTATGATGCACCAATTGGAGAACAGAAACTAACCTTCAATGCAGAAAAAGACTCGTTTGATGTTGATATTGCGCCGGCAAGATCTTTCAACACCTTCGAGAATATTGACATGGCCCAAAAAAGCGGAACTGTCGGCAGTGGTTATCTCGATTCACATATTATCATGCATGACGGAAAAGTGATCAATACTGACTTACGTTATCCGGATGAATTTGTGCGCCACAAAATACTGGACCTGATTGGAGATCTCTTTCTGCTGGGTTATCCTCTGCGTGGCAGAGTTGTGGCCAACATGACATCTCACGGTTATAATCAGGCACTGGTACAAAAGTTACATGTTGCACTGACAACCTGAGATTTTTCGCAAGCAGCTCAGTAAGAATTATCGCTACTGTTAAATCGAAAATGAGAATTTCCGATATGAAAACTACATCTACTAATAATGATGGTCCTGTAAAAAATCATGATAACACCAATGTTTGTCATTCCCGCGAAAGCGGGAATGACAACTATTTACGAAGCTACTAATAATAAAATATTATAAAATGCGCCACCAAGCTCGAGCATACACACTGCAGGCACTATATCAGGCAGAAATGCTGAAAAGTAAGGCCATGATACATGTCGATCGTTTTCTAGATCAACTTGAAACAAGCCCTGAAATAAAAACATTTGCACGTGAACTGACTGCAGGCACACTGCAGCACCGTAAGCACCTTGACCGCTATTTGCGCCTAAACCTTGAACACTGGAAACTCAGCCGTCTTTCAATTACAGTACGTAATATCCTGCGGCTGGCGGTTTTTGAACTTTATCACTATCCTGAACTCTCTCACAGTGTAGTGATTAATGAAGCAGTTGAACTCTGTAAAGACTTTGTAGATGACACATCACATGGTCTGACAAACAGTGTTTTGCAAAGAGTTTATGACCAAATCACTCTAGAGAGAAAAACAAAAGCAATTGCAGTCAAAGAAGAGCCTGCTGTTGAGATAATTCCTGAGAAGACTTCTGCTATAGCCGAAGAGGAAGATACAGCAGTAACTGTAGAAACAGAAAAACCTGTTAAGGAAAATCCCTACAGAAAAACAAAAAAGCCGGAAAAAGAAAAACCAGAAGAAACTGCAGAAATAGTAGCAGCAGTTAAAGAGAATCCTTACAGAAAAAGCAAAAAACGAACTTAAAACAGTAGACGCTAACGTGTTCAGTTTATGTACTTTGCCTGGCATATTGAAAAAATATACGGCAACTGAATCACTCGCCTGCCAGTTCATTTAATTCTTTCCCCGTCACCCGAAACATTGTCCACTCGTCTAAAGGTGCGGCACCCATTTTCTGATAAAATTTTATTGCAGGTTCATTCCAACTAAGAACAGACCATTCTAAGCGACCTCCGCCAATTTCACGGGTCCGCTTTGCTGTTACCTGCAACAAAGCTTCTCCAACACCTTTGCCCCGGGCACTCTCCCGCACATAAAGATCTTCAAGATAAATTCCCGGACGTCCCAGAAAAGTGGAAAAGGTGCGAAAATATAATGAAAAACCGAGAACCTGTTCTTTATCATATGCAATCTGCACCTCTGCCGGAGAATTTACGCCAAAGAGCGTTATCTCCAGCAACTCTTCGGTTGCAACCACTTCATCAGAAAGATGTTCGTATTCAGCAAGAGCTTTAATCAGTGCTAATATTTCAGGCACATCCTCAACTTCGGCCTGCCTTATTTCAAATTCAATTTTGTTTTCTGTCATGTTGTTCTCATTCAGTAAATTAAATTATTAAAGTTTCACAAAAATATGAAGTACCCACCTAGTCATTTCGAGCAAAGCGAGAAATCTTAATTATGATAAAAAGTAAAGAAATAGATCCCTCAGATCCGTTTGGGATTACAAGCTTTGAAGACAAAACATTTGCATCAGTTTTGAGCAATAATGTTTTCATATTTTTCGACCTCTTTTAAATTACCGCGTTTGCGGAAACCCTGGCTCAGGATTTCACATTTTTTATGTAACATCCGGATTGCTGCGCTGCGGTCATCCGGACGCAGCTTTTCAGTTTTCAATATTTTCTGTAAGGACTGAACACGGTAGCGGTCAATTCCCCACTCACTTCGTGACAGTTGATCTGCATGACCACCGTGACGGGTCAGCAGTTTTTCATTCAGCAGTGCAACCGGATGCTGTGCACAGAGCCGAAGCCAGAGATCATAATCCTCACAAACCGGCAGTTGTTCATCAAACAGACCATGAACTTCCAGCAGTTCACGACGCAGAAGCACAGTTGACGGTGCCATCAAACACAGTGCCAGACTTGGTTGAAAAATCCAACCCTCTTTTTTTTGATGTTTCTTTTTTGGATTAACGCGAATTCCATTCCTGATCCAAATTTCATCGGTAAAATGCAGTGGGTATTCGGAACGAGCTTTAGTCTGTTCAATTTGTTTCTGTAATTTCTGTGGATGCCAAAGATCATCTGAATCAAGGAAGGCTACCCACCCGCAGTCGCTTTTTGTGATTCCTGCATTACGGGCTGCACTGACGCCTCTGTTTTCTGCAAAAACTATTCTGCTGATTTTTCCAGAATAACGATCGAGGATTTCTGCAGTTGAATCTGTGGAAGCATCATCCACTACGATCAGTTCATAATCACTAAAAGTCTGTGCTAAAACTGAATCAATAGATTTTTCCAGCCAAGCAGCTCGATTCCAACAGGGTAGTATGACAGTAACTTGCGGCATGATTAATCATGATATTATAGCCAAAGGATCCAAACTGAATCCCGGATTTTGCTTGCTTATTTTTCAATACCCCTATAAGGTATAACGTGGTAGTTTTTTTTCAAGCCAGCCTGTCAGCAACGCACATTTTAAACACACTATTAGGAGGAGTCACCATGCATCCAAATCACGATAAACAGCTTGTCCGCCTGAAAAAAGTTGAAGGTCAGGTACGCGGTATACAAGCCATGATCGAGGAACGGCGTTACTGTATGGACCTTCTTTCACAAATAAGAGCAGTGACTGGTGCAATGCGAAAAATCGAATCCGGAATTTTAGAAAGTCACCTGCAGCATTGTGTTAATGATGCACTCCATTCGAAAAACTCAAAAGATGCTGCAGTTAAAATCAAAGAAATTACACGACTCTTTGAAAAAATGAATTAAGTATTAGTTTTTCAGCCCTTGGTTTTGCTTTAACTTTTTGGAAAGAAAATACCAAAACAAACCTGCACTTTGCAGCAAAACCAAGACACCAATGGCCGCCTGATAACTTTGCGGATCATAACCGCTTCCGCTGGAGGGCCACATTTCTATAATGGCACCAATACCCCACTGTATAAAAAAAGCACTCACAAAGACCAATAAATTCAGAATAGTGCTGACACGTCCGGAAAGATTTTTTGGGAATATTTGTGCATAACCGGCATAGATCAAAATACTTGAAGAACCAAAAAATCCCAGCAGAACAACTAGAATTAAGGGACTGCTGCTCCAGCCAAAAACCATTGCTCCCTGTGCAAATAAAAATATGAACATGCAGAAAACACCAATTGGAATCGGACGGATATCAAAAAGCCGTGACATCCTCTCTGCAATAATTCCAAGCGACAAAAATCCTGCAATTAAAGCCAGGGTCATTGCAAACAAGAGTTGAGCTGCTGAATCACTGTCGATACCTGCAACATCCCTCAACCACGGTTTTATCCAGAGACCATGAATCGCCATATTTGCTCCACTTGAAATTGCCGCAAAAGGAGCAATTCTCCAGAAAACAAGGCTGCTGACTACTATGCCGATTTCTTTGAATTGTGCCTTCAATTCAGGCTGCTGCTCAATAGCACCTTCCTTTTCAGGTAAAACCAGCCAGACAAAAATAGCCGCAAATAAAGTGATGACAGCCAGACCGGCAAAAATACCACGCCAATCCGTAAAGGAGAGTGCTTCCTGCAGTGGTGTTGTAGCGCCAAGTGCCCCCAAACCTCCGGCAACCATCTGCAAACCGTTGATCAGCGGCAGGCGTTGATTTGAAAACCAGAGAACGTAGGCTTTGAAAGCCGCCATCAAGCAGGCAGAAACTCCCAGACCAATCAGCAATCTTCCCACAATCAATCCTGAAAGCGAGTCTGACTGTGAAAAGATTCCTGCTCCCAGTGCCGCAAATAACAGTAATACTGCTTCTGTGCGCCGTGGTCCATAACGGTCCAGCAAAACTCCCAAAGGCAGTTGAAAGGCCGCAAAGGAAATAAAATAAACACTGGTCAAGAGTCCCAGGTCAGCAGGACCGAGTCCAAGTTCACGGACTAAATCACCTTCAATAATCGCATTGGCATTACGGAAAAAATAGGAGATGGAATATCCTAAAGCCAGGGGTAAATAAACGCGGGCAAAGAGCATGTATTAAATTATGAATGGTGACAGGTCGTTAAAATTATATTTTTCAAGAGTTATTAGTTCCTCTGTTGCATTGAAATTATTGACTACAACTTGTCATCTCGATTGAAGAGAGAGATCTTCCACTGTTCTGTTCAGACAGAATTCCTCACCTGCATTAAGAATGACACGACAAAATTTGAAACTCTCAAATTGAATTATAAATACACAATGAATAAAGTGTATTCAAGCAGGACGAATGGTAGCAATCAGAATTCAATTCCAATTCTGGCACGAATTCCTTTATCAAAGTGGTGTTTGATTTTTTTCATTTCAGTCACCAAATCTGCCCGTTCGACAAGTTCCGGATGTGCATGACGACCGGTGAAAACCAGTTCCACATTTTTGGGACGATCTTCTACAATCTGAATTGCTTTTTCGACAGAAAGCAAACCCCGGTAAATACAATAATTGATTTCATCGGCAATGATCAGGTCATATTTTCCAGATTTAACTTTTTCGTGCAGATCCTCCATTTCCGGTTTCATTTTTTCTGTCATTGTCTCCACATCTTCCGGAATTGTTTTACTTACGCAAAGTGCCCAGTAATGCGGAACATTGCGGAAAGTTAAGTTTGGATGAAAGTTTTCCGGACAGAGTTTCAGCTCTCCGGTTTTCCAGCGTGGTTTGAGCATCCGCACATAGTAGACATGCATCCCGGAACCAAGTGCACGCAGCATCAATCCCAGTGACGCAGTACTTTTACCTTTGCCTTCGCCGGTATAAATTTGAAATGCACCCTGTTTAATTTTTGGGCGTTTTGGAATGTTGATTCCATTGACAGTTTTTTCAGTAGCTAAATCCATAGTTGTGTCAGTCATTTTTGTTTTCTATTTACGTTAATTTTTTAATTCTGCAGAATTTTTTCGACCTCACAATGCACTTCCAGAAACTCTGCCAACTCATTCATTTCCCTTTCTTTAGCTTCCTGAAAAGAGAATGGAATCTCAAAAGTTTCTGCAGAAAACAAAGCAAAAAGTTTTTTAATCACTTGGGGACTTTCCAGCCAGCCGTGAATGTAGGTACCGATTATTTTTTGTTTGCGGTCAAAAACACCGAGCGCAGCAGCATTTTCTGCAGTAACTTCCTCTGCAACAAACGATTCTTGCGGATCTGAGTAAATTTCTGTCCGTCCCAGATGAATTTCATAACCAGTCCAGTCTATTCCTGCCAGCCAGTTTTTTCCCTGATATCTGCGGCGTACAAGTTTTTTATCTCCTTCCAGAACGGTAGTCATCGGCAGCAGCCCAAGTCCTGATTCGTTTTTTGCAGGACCGGTATTTCCAGACGCAGTTGACTTTCCGGAAGCTCCAGAGGACTCCATATTCAGCGGATCTTCAACTTTATTACCCAGCATTTGAAAACCACCGCAGATTCCCAAAATCCAAGTTTTTCCCTGCATTTTTTTTATCACTTCCGCAAATCCGCTTTGATGCAGAAAACGCAAATCGGAGACAGTGTTTTTGCTGCCCGGAAGAATTACGAGATCCGGACTTCCCAGTTCCGAAGTGCTTTTGACAAAGCGCACAGAAACTCCGTCGAGTTGTTTAAGTGGATCAAAATCGCTGAAGTTGGAAATGTGCGGCAGACGAATTATTACCAAATCGAGTTTTGCCTCCGAAACTATTCGCGATTGCAGATTCTGCGAGTCCTCATCCTCGAGTTGCATTTCACGCCACGGAATCACACCCAAAACCGGAACCGGAACAATCTGCTTAAACTGCTCAATTCCCGGCTGCAGCAAAGAAACGTCACCGCGAAATTTGTTAATCAGCATACCCTGCAGCAAAGGACGATGCTGAGACTGAATCAGGTCGTATGTTCCTTTGAGCCAGGCAAACACACCGCCGCGGTCAATATCACCAATCAAGATGACTTTCGCGCCGGCATATTCCGCCATCCGCATATTGACAATATCCGTTGCTTGCAGATTAATTTCAGCGGGACTGCCTGCGCCTTCCATCACAATCCAGTCTGCTTCGGATTTCAAGGCATCAAAAGCTAGTTTTGCAATCCAAAAGTTTTCCTCCGCCAGCGTATAGTATTCCCGTGCAGAACAGGTTTGCACAACCTTCCCCAAGCGAATCAATTGAGAAACGCTGGAACCCTGCGGTTTGAGCAAAATCGGATTCATACGCACATCCGGCTCCACGCCGCAGGCTTCTGCCTGAACAATCTGAGCCCGCCCCATTTCCAAACCAGCTGCTGTAACTCCGGAGTTGAGTGCCATATTTTGTGCTTTAAAGGGCAAAACCCGGAAACCTCGATTTTTCAGCAAACGGCAAAACCCTGCGGCTAAAACACTTTTGCCAACTCCGGAACCAGTACCCTGGAACATTAAAATGTTGGACATTTTTGCTGCTCAGTTACTCCATCCATTCAGGAACCGGTAAGTCCTTTTCACGCAAAAACTTTGGATTGAAAAGCTTGGATTGGTAGCGGATTCCTGAATCTCCCAGAATGGTGACAATCGTTTTTCCAGGACCAAGTTCTTTTGCCAGCCGAATTGCACCCGCTACATTTATTGCCGAGGAACCTCCAAGACAAAGGCCCTCATCTTTTAAAAGATCAAAGCAAATCGGCAGAGCTTCTTTGTCAGGAATCTGAAACGAGAGCTCAACAGGTGCACCTTCCAGGTTGGCAGTGATGCGTCCCTGTCCAATACCTTCTGTAATTGATTCCCCCCAGCTGGACAACTCTCCTGTTGTGTAAAATGAATGCAGTGCCGCACCTTCTGGATCTGCAAGTCCAATGATGATCTCCGGATTACGTTCTTTGAGTGCCATTCCTGCTCCGGCCAGCGTTCCACCCGTGCCAACTGCACAAATGAAAGCATCAACTTTTCCGTCTGTCTGCTCAAATATTTCCGGACCGGTGTTTTCATAATGACCTTGACGGTTGGCAACATTATCAAACTGATTGGCCCAGATAGCGCCGTTTGTTTCAGTTTTTGCCAGTTCTTCAGCAAGACGTCCGGAAAATTTAACGTAATTGTTTTCATCGCGATAGGGAACCGCCGGAACTTCACGCAGATCTGCACCACAAAGCCGCAGCATATCTTTTTTTTCCTGACTTTGCGTTTCAGGAATAACAATTACGGTACGGTATCCCAAAGAATTTCCAACCAGCGCCAGGCCGATTCCTGTGTTTCCGGCAGTACCTTCAACAATTACTCCGCCGGGTTTTAACAACCCGCGTTTTTCTGCGTCAAGCACAATCGCCTTTGCTGCACGGTCTTTGATGGAACCGCCCGGATTCATAAATTCTGCTTTTCCTAAAATATTACAACCAGTCAGTTCTGAAGCTTTGCGTAGTTTTATCAATGGAGTGTTACCAACTGCTTCCAGAAAATTGCTGCGAATCATGTGGGACTTATGGAATGAGGTTCATTTATCTGTAAAATGGAATTTTAACACAGAGAATCCTTAGAACACAGTCAAAAATGAGCTTGAACCGTTTATCGTATAAATTAACTGTTTATTTGATTTTGGACTTGTTAGTCGAGTATAATCATAGCTCAGTTGATAGTTCCATAAAAAAAGAGAAAAAGCACCCCGCACCTAAATCAGCATCCTGTAAATGAAAAAAAGAATAATCCAAAAGCTATTTAGGTGCACAGCGGTTTTCCTGCTTGTCGGCTGGAGAAGTGTGCTGCTGGCAGATTCACCGCTTATTCTCAATGAAGGTAGAGGTGAAATGCCTTTGGGTCTGCATCTGGAGTTGTTGGAAGATCCAAGCAAACAATGGAGTATTGAGGATGTGATGTCGGCGGAAATGAGCCGAAAATTTGTAGCAAGCAAAGTTGAAATTCCAAATTTAGGTTTAAGTAAATCTGCCTGGTGGGCACGTTTCCAGCTTAATAATCCCTCTGCCAAAACTCAAGTACGACTGCTGGAAATACCGTTTTCATTTATGGAAAGTATTGATCTTTTTGTGCTGCATGAGAATTGGGAAATTGAGAGCATTTCCAGCGGACACCGCTTCCCTTTTAAGGAACGACCGCTACAAAACCGTAATTTCGTGCTACCGCTGGAACTGAGACCTAACTCAAAGACGAATGTCTATCTGCGTGTCTCCACAGATAACAGATTGTTCCTGCCGCTGATTTTGTGGAATAAAGAAGAATTTTCCAATAAGACAAAACTCGATCTATACAGCTTGGGTTTTTATTATGGAGCCTTGGGAATAATGCTGATTTTCAATTTGTTTATTTTTATAATGATGAGAGACAGGACTCATCTGGACTATGCTTTGTTTTTGCTGGCAAGGGGCTTCTTTTATTTTTCTTTGAATGGGTTTGCTTTTATGCTGCTTTGGCCAAAAAGTCCCTGGTTGCACAGCATCAGTCCAAGTTTAACAGCATGTGCGACAGTTTATTTTGCATTGCAAATCACCCAATCATTTTTGGGAACAAAGCGTTTCACTCCGATTCTGCACCGTCTGATGAACTGGAATAAAATTGCTGCGGTGCTGTTTGCAATCCAGATTCTGTTTCCTTTTTTCAAACCACTGATTCCTCTGACACTGGTTCTGTCTATTATTTGCACTTTGCTATTGCTCTTTGGCAGTGTCGAATACATTTTAAGAGGCTATCGTCCAGCACTGCTGTTCCTGTTGGCAAGGTTGTTTCCCTTTCTTGGAATAACGATCTTGTTTCTGTCAATGCTGGATATTATACCAACCTACCTTCCTGGCACTATTGAACTTCTGCAGTTTTCTTCATTGTTGGAGTTCATTTTGATTTTGCTGGCGCTTGTGCAGCGTATGCATCTGTCACATATAGAAAAAGATATTGCTCTGGATCAGGTTTTAAGTAGTCAACAACGTGCTCAATTACTGGAAAAAGAACTAAGCATCAACACCACCCAGAGTCAGGAACTACTGGCCCGGTTTTCTGAATATATGAAAGATACCCAGCGCTGGATGAGAAAACAAAATCCGGATCAGCAGGGTATGCGTCAAGCGTTAGTCGAGTTACATCAGTTGAGCCTCCTCTGCTGGGAGGAAAGTTCCGGCAAGTCGAAACTGGAACTTGTACAACAATCACAACTTTGGAACGCAAATCTGGATCAACGCACTGGAACCTGGCGTATGCGGGGTTTTGATCAATATCTTGACTTAACTACTCTACCAAAAAATCCCCGTTGGCGATCAGTTGTCAAAACCGCTAATTTTGTGCTGGAGTCATGCCCAGCGGAATTTAAAAAACGCAATGAACTGAAAGAAAGAACGGAAAATCTCATTAATGATTTTCAATGAAACATGTAGGTTGCTTCCGTAAAAAGTTATCATTCCTGCGAAGCTTGTCCTCGACCAAATTGGGGAGCGGGAATCCAGGTGAAACACTGAAACACAACTTGTCATTTCGACCACAGGGAGAAATCTTAAATTATAAATCCATAAAAAGTTGTTAACTCATTCCGTGGCTCTGCCGCGGAATGAAGTCAGCATTGCTCGCCTTGCACAATCAGTAAAGCATTATTGAGGTAGAACTTCACAGGCAACGTTACGAGGCAGAGCCTCGTAACGAGAAGGTAGCTGTAACAAGGAGTGTGTTCAATCAGACAAGTTAAATTCTTGTCATTTCGAGTGAAGCGATAAATCTATTTTTTTAAGCACTGATATTATTAAGATCTCTCTCTTCGTTCGAGATGACAAATAATTTGTTTAAGAGTTTTGTCATTCCCGCGAACGCGGGAATCCAGGAGTGGGTTTTTCCAGACATGTTAAAAAGTTGTCATTCCCGCGAAAGCGGGAATCCAGGGGAACCATTCCAATTCTTATCTTCAACATCAAACAAAACAGGATCCCGGATCAAGTAAGTGATGACAAGCAAGTGTGCCATTTGTATCACAGGGAGAAATCTTTATAATGTTAGAGTAGTAACATAAATTAGATTTCTCGCTTTGCTCGAAATGACACGACTATGGGACTTTTACAAGTTCATCAGGTATTGAAAATAAAAACATCCCTCCTGCCTTCTTTTGTTGAAAATCCTAAATTTTCCCCTCAAAAAATTTAAATTAGCATTATTTACATCTTTTATTGTTAATAATTTAAGTAGCATACAGGCGCTTACAGCCAATTCAACCGTTTAACTATTTGACTCCTCTGCTGCAGATCTGCAAACTCAATTTACCACTATAGGTCTCAAATCATTAACACTTGAGAAGGAGAGAGCTTATGTCCAGCAAGATAACAAAAATCCGTAATGCTTTAGTTGCAGTTACAATTTTATTTGCCATAACTTTTTTTCTCGGAAGTTGTGGTCAGGTGAGTGAGGTTTCGGATGCATCTGATACTTCAAGTGATGAATCAAGTACTTCAAACGGAGGAACCAATGACAGTACTCTATCCGCACCCGCAAATTTGACTGCCACAGCCACTACCGGAACTGCGACCCTGGTTTGGGACGCAGTTAGCGGTGCGTCGAGTTATACACTTTTCTGGTCTACATCAAGTGGAGTCACATCTTCCAGTTCTTCAATCACCAGTATCTCAACAGACAACTACACACATACAAGTTTGAGTAACGGCAGCACATATTACTACAAAGTCGCTGCGATTGATTCTGCAGGAACCGGAACACTTTCATCCGAGGTCAGTGCATCACCTGTTCTCTCAGTTCCTGCCAACATAACTGCCACAGCCGGAGTCAGTCTGAACACTTTGGACTGGGATAATGTAACTGGAGCGTCAAGCTACGCGCTTTATTGGGGAACGTCGAGTGGAATCACTTCTTCCAGTTCTTCCATAACCAGTATCTCAACTGATAACTACACACATTCCAGCCTCACCAACGGCACGGCCTACTATTATAAAGTGGCCGCTGTTGATGCCTCCAGTACAGGTACGCTTTCTGCTGAAGTCAGTGCTTCGCCCGTCAATCCTCTGATGGGAGGAGCGATCCAAAGTGGTCCGTTGACACTCAGTACGAAGGTTACAACTTTCGCCGGATCAGGCAGTACTGGTAGTGCAGATAACACAGATGCTACTTTAGCTACATTTAAGTATCCGCATGGTATCACAACGGATGGAACTAATTTGTACATTGCGGATAATGATAACAACATAATCCGACAGATCGTAATCTCCAGTGGGGAAGTTACGACAATCGCAGGAACAGGATCTATATGTTACAGTAATATTGAATGTGACGGTACTGGAACTTCAGCCCTAACATATTACCCTATGGGAATAACTACAGATGGAATAAATCTCTATTGGTCGGATTATAAGAATCACACTATACGCCAGATGGTGCTTTCGAGCGGAGCCGTAACAACACTTGCTGGTTCAACAAACAGTTCCGGCAGCTCAGACAGTACAGACGGTACAGGTTCAACTGCAAGATTTAATAGTCCATACGGGCTAACGACAGACGGCACTAACCTTTATGTGGCAGACCAACTCAACCACATGATCCGAAAAATTATTATTTCCTCGGGAGAAGTCTCCACGGTAGCAGGGTCTACTACTTCCGGAGGGGACGATCTGACAGGAACAAACGCTTCCTTTTATCAGCCTAGAGGAATTACAATGGATGGGACGAACCTATACGTGGCCGAACTGTATAGAGTCCGTAAAATTGTAATTTCCACAGGAGCGGTGACTACCCTAGCAGGACCAACCGGTGGAGGTTCGGGTTATCCAGGATCCTTTACTGATTCTGCAGGGAACAGCGTAAAATTTGATGAACTCGCGGGTATCACTATGGATGGAACAAATCTCTATTTGGCTGGCAGGACTAGTTTTTCGATTTTTAAAGTTGTGATTTCTACGGGAGCTGTGACAACTATAGCGGGAGACGATTGTAGTGGTTGTAACACATACCTAGATCACGATACTGGTACTTCCGCGAGATTTAAATACCCCATTGGAATCACAACTGACGGCACTTATCTTTATGTGTCGGAGAGCAATAATGCAAGAATCCGTAGGATAGAGTAGCTCGGATGTTATCATGATGAAAGTAGGGGCGAATAATCTTCCTACCCTACGTATGACTGCATTTAAAACTGGTATGGTTATTTTTCATTAATGAACTTAACTCGTTCCGTAGCTCTGCCGCGGAATGAAATGATCGAGTAGTGTGGTGCTTAAACTCTTTCCTTCCCTTCGACTCCGCTCAGGGAACATCTCCGCAGCCTGAGCGGAGTCGAAGGTGGTCAAACTCGTTCCGTGGCTCTGCCGCGGAATGAAGTCAGCATTGCTCGCCTTACACAATCAGTAAAGCATTATTGAGGCAGAGCCTCACAGGATGCATTACGAGGCAGAGCCTCGTAACGAGAAGGAACGAGAAGGAAAATGGAAACCCAGAGTGTACTCAACTAAACATGTTAAATTCTTGTCATTTCGAGTGAAGCGATAAATCTATTTTTTTAAGCACTGATATTATTAAGATCTCTCTCTTCGTTCGAGATGACAAATAATTTGTTTAAGAGTTTTGTCATTCCCGTGAAAACGGGAATCCAGCAGTGCGATTATCCAGACATGTTAAAACTTGTCATTCCTGCGGAAGTGGGAATCCATGGGGAACTACTTCATTTCTTCTATTCAGCATGAAATAAAACCTGGATCCCGGATCAAGTCCGGGATGACAAAGAGGAAATTATGAGATTGATGAAACTACAGTTCTTGATGATTTACTGTGGATTTAAGGAAGATGTTTTGAGAAAGACTCCAGAGGATTCCAGAACCAACTTCTTATACAAATATCCGGTTGAGGCACCAAGCACCATCCAGAAAAAAGCGGAGGTTAACAGCGAGGCAATTGCAAATTGTGCAGAAAGCTCAGCTGGTACGTTGCTTTCAAAAAGGAGCGGATGCGGTGCTCCAATTAAATGTGGAGCCGCCAGTAACAATGCTGCAGCAATTTTTGGTAAAATGGTTTTGCTTTCCGTGAAGAGGCCAATTCCAATTGCTGTTGCGATTACAGTTCCAATCCACCATGCTTGACGCGATTCCAGCGCCGCCGCAGTCATTCCGGGAAGTTCCGGAGGCAACCCCAAAGCCGGAGATCCGGAGAAAACTAAAAACCCCGCTGCTCCCCAAAGGAGTCCGGAGTTCATGCTGACAGGTTTTCCGCGCAGCAGATAAACTGCAACCAGCATCAAACTAAAAGCAATTCCGGTCACGATATTTGAAACTGCAGTATAAAAAGTACGCTCTACTCCATCTGCCGGTGCCCAGTTTTCAGCAGCATGGGAATGAGCAATATTCTGATCATGTGCATGTGCAGCAGTTTCGGAGCCATGTGCAGCAGTCACTACAGAATGAACCTCAGGTGCAACACCATTCAATTCATGTGCATGAGTTATTCCGGAGTGCTGATGAGTATGCGGCACAGCTTCCGCACTAACTTCATATTTTTCTGCCTGCAGAATAAGCGGAGTAACCCGCAGCATTTGCGCACCAGTGACAAGTATCCCTGCCACAAAACCCGCCAAGATGACGGTGGTTATAGCTTTTGAAATCATTATATTTCTCAGTTTGGATTAGTGACAGGGGAAAGTGAAAGCATGTCTGGTGTCATGTGCCGCATTGTGGAACAATTCTCCTGAACCCTGGGCAAATCCAACCGTGAATAGTAGTGCTGCTCCGGCTAATACCATCAGCAGAGCCAAAGCCATTCGTTGTGAAGATACTCCGACATCACTCGTGTCAAGAGAACCGGCAGTTCCGGTAATTTTTGGATTAGTAGTCATAATAACTCTTTTATTAAGGATTAGTGTTTGAAACAAACTTCGTCAACAAGCAGAAAATATGGGATCACAGCAAGCTGTTGATTCCGAAAACTATTTGCCCCGAACAGTCTGTCTGGAATAACAAGGCAGGTCTCCTGACTCATGGAAGTGAATAATAACGCCTTCCCAAAAACAAACATTGCACCTGTTTTCAGTGGCTTCAGTTATTATTTTTTCCAATTACAGTTACGAGGATAGTTTCCGATTTTCACGGAATTCCCTTCAAATTCAGACAACATCACAACAATTGTTCTGCTGCACGAATTACCTTGTTTCAGGTGATTATAACAAGCTCTTTTTTTTTGGCAAGTAAAAAACACTGCCTACTTATCTTAATTCCAGGCAATTGTAATCAAAGCAATACCCAGCACAGTTACTACTGCACTGATCCAGGCTATTAATGGTGGCCGAAGTCCGGTTGTCAGCCAGAGCAAAGGAAGGATCATGACCGGAGTTGTTGCAGAAAGTGTAGCTACAACTCCTGCATCTCCAATTGCCAGCCCAAAGAGGAGAAGGGTCATACCGACTCCCATTGCTAAAAATCCACTGATTATTATCACAACAATTAGTTTTAAAGTAAAAACTGTCTTTGCACGAAAAAGTGGATTAGGAATGAAGCCAGTGAAAATCAGACAGAGAGCTGCAATTCCTACTCTGACTGCAGATGCAGTTACAGGGTCTACTCCTTCCGCCATGACCGGTCTGGCGATAATCGCACCTGCAGCCTGTCCAAATGCCCCAAGTAGCCCCAGCAGAATACCATAGCGCAGCCGTCCCTGTGTTGAATCAATGTTTTGTGGTTCTTCCTGATTTTTTCTACCAAGAATAGCAATTACGACTCCTGTTGTGACTATTCCGCAACCGATTAAAGTCAGCAATTCCAGATGTTCACCCAAAAGGAACCAGCCCATAATCACCGTCATCGGTGCATGAAGTGCAAAAACAACTGCAGCTCGACTCGGCCCCAAACGCTGCAAAGAACCAAAAAGTGCTGTGTCACCGAGAAAAATTCCAATCAGTCCGGAAATCATCAGGGTCTGCATTGTATCCAAAGGAAAATCACGCCATGCACCAGTCAGTAATGAAACACCGGCCAGCATCAAAAACACAAGAGACATCCGAATTCTGTTAAAGGGCAGTGCTCCTATTTTTCGGATGGGCTGAATTGAGATTAAACCGCTAATCCCCCAACACAGCGCTGCTCCCAGAGCCGCCAGTTCTGCAATCAGCATTGTAGTGCCTCATCAGGATTCAGCTGTAGAATTTTCCGCATCAAAGCATCTGCCTGAGGGAAATAGAGATGCACGTAGGAGGCATGCAGGTTGGCTCTCTGGTAACCTTCTCTACGGGAAACTCCGGTTGAATGTCGAGTGACATTCCAGAGATTAGCTGTTTTAGTTTCACTTGACCAGCGCGAGTAATGAAATTCATGTCCCCGCACTTCTCCAGATTCCGGCAAATTTATTTTGCAGTAACCAAAATGCTGTAGTCTTTTTGTCATTTCAACTGTGCCTGGAATAACTCCTGCCAACGCATAACATTTACCAGCATGATTTTTCAAACCCTTTGTTAACAACATCAAACCGCCGCATTCCGCATAGCAGGGCATTCCGGATTCGACTGCATTTTTGAGAGCAGCCAACATACTGCTGTTGGCTGACATCTCCTCTGCAAAAACTTCAGGAAAGCCTCCGCCTAAAATCAACGCATCTACATTTTCCGGAATCTGACTATCGTGCAGAGGCGAAAACGAAACTATCTGCACACCCTGTTGCCGGAGCCATTCCAAATTTGCAGCATAATAAAAATGAAATGCCTCGTCCTGCGCCACTGCAATTCGTTTGCTGAATTTTGCTGTTGTGCTTTGCAGATTTTTTACCGGGGTTTCTGAGACAGAAATCATGGGGAAATTATTGACCAGCAGTTCGAGATCAAAATATTTTTCCACTAATTCGGCCAACTGTTCTGCTTCCGGAAGTTTTTGTTCTACTCCCGGCTGCAGCCCCAAATGACGTTCCGGCCACTGTAGTTCCGGAATTTCAGGTAGTGAACCCAAAACCGGAATTTCCAAAACAGAACAGGCTTTACGCAGATATTCCGCATGGCTTTCACTGTTGACTTGGTTGAGGATAATTCCCGCAAAATATTGCGGACCACCGGCTTCCGCAACAAAACCCTGAATTGCCGCCGTGACTGAGCGTCCGGCGTTACGGCAGGGTACAACCAGCAAAATCGGCCAACGGAGCCAGCGTGCGATTTCCATCGTGCTTCCGGAATCGTTTGTGGGATCCGAACCATCAAAAAGTCCCATCACGCCCTCAGCAATTCCAAAAGCGTTTTCAATGAATTGCTCCGCAGTCTGAACAACATGTTCGCGTCCCATAATCCAGGGGTCGAGATTTACAGAACGTTTTTTGGAAAAATGAAAATGGAATCCCGGATCAATATAATCCGGACCAACTTTGAAAGGCTGTACTGAGATATTTCGATTTTGTAACGCCGACAGGAGCAGACATGTAACCGCAGTTTTTCCGCCGCTGCTGTGCATTCCGGCAACGATGAGACCCTTGTGATTATTTTTTGGCAGGGCTTGCATTTTAGTCCAGTGCAATCAAACGGACCGGAGTATTATCCACCAGTTGCGGAAGCCAGTGCCGCATACCACGCTGCAGTTGAGGGTGCAGCCAGGCAATCGTCGAAATTCTTTGAGAAAGACTCAAGAGGCTTTTCCGAAAACGTTTTTTACTTTCAGGTACAGTTTTTTCGCTCTCAGGACTGAGCATTCCGTCAGAGCAAAGCAGAACACGGTCACCTGCTAAAACACCTTGTTTCTGGATAGCATTTCGTAATTGATTCAATGCAGGAGTCAGGTGGCTTTTACCGGACGCTTCAGTCAACCGCCCCAAAGTTGTTTGTACTGCCTGCGCCGTTCCACGTTTAATCCACCAACTAATTTTACCATTTTGAAGTACCAAAACGTGAAAGCGGCTACCGAATGTCTTGGCGCCAAGTGTCTGGATAATGTTACGTGTTTGGTCCAAAAAACGCGCAGAAGTGCTACTGCCAAATGTTGCAGTCGAACGGCTGGCATCCAAAAACAACCAAAAATTGTTGCGCCTTGCAGGTTTACTAAAACGCATTTGCCATGCCTTTCCGGGAGACCAGCCCTGCATCAGCGATGCTTTGAGTGAAGACTGCCAGCAGAGTCGTGCCTGAGAAACATAGGCCGGAACCGCTCTGGATATTCCGGAAACAAAATTATCAGCAGATTGTTTTTTCGCAGGACTTTGCCACCATGCAGCCAACTCCTCATGTGTCTCTTTTTGTGAGGCCTCTAATGAAATTTCATCTGCCCGTGCTTCAAGTGGAGAGCTTGATGTTCTCGGCATTTGCAGACGCTTTGATTTCAATTCATCCGTAGCAGGTTTTGGCAGTTTAATTTCTGGTTTTGAGTTTTGTGATTCAGGAGGTTGATCGGCCTGTCGGTGTCCCAGACACATAACCCATGCTTCTGCCAAATCTTCCGCTAAAATAGTTGTGTCACCGCGCCATGCGGATGCACAGCGTGCAGTTCTAAGCACACCAAGTTCTGCGCGCACACCTTCCAATTTTAGATCAGCTGCTTTTTGGGCAACTTCAGTTCGCAGGTTTTCCGAAATTTCCACATTTTTTAATTTTTGTCTGACTTCTAAAATTTGCGACTGTAACTGATTCAATTTTTTTTCATGATTGGCCAAAAACAGTTTTGGATCATCATCAAAATCCATCCTCAGCCTGACAATTTCCCGGCGCTCCTCAACACTGAAATCGTCTTGTACCATGATTCCGTGCATGAATCTGTCAGTTAACTGCGGACGCAAATCACCTTCTTCCGGATTCATTGAGCCAATCAAAATATAACGTGCATTTACTGTTTTGGAAAGACCGTCCCGTTCAATGCGGTGCTGTCCACTGGCCGCAGAGTCTAAAATTGAATCAACGAGGTGATCCGGCAGCAAATTGACTTCATCGATGTAAAGTACTCCGCCGTTTGCCTGTTCAATTAAACCTGTCTGCGCAGACCATTTTCCATTTTCAAGCAAACTGGACGCATCGATTGAACCCAGCAGACGGTCTTCAGATGTTCCCAGAGGCACCTCTACAAACGGTGTTGTTTCAGAATCATCCGGAGCTGGCAATATTTCACGAAAGGCCCGCGTCAAAGTACTCTTAGCGCAACCTCGATGTCCCATCAGCAGTAAGCCTCCAAGTCGGGGATCTATTGCATGGTAAAGCAGGGAGCGTTTGGCCAATTCCAGACCAACGATTGCGGTAAAAGGGAAAGTATAATTCATGATATTTTTTGTATATTTTTTAAAATGAATTGATTTTGCCAAGAAGCAAAAAAACACTCAAGTTCGTTTCAACAAAATTGCAAATCCGATTTTGGCAACTCTCTTCATTTGGTAAAATCGTAATTCAAACCTACTACAGTGTCATTTCGAGCGACGCGAATAATTCCGATTTCACGGTCAAGCTAAAATCATTAAGATTTCAGCTTGTTTTTTAACCAGCTAATTTGATTTGTTGGGTATTAAACCGGTCGATCCAGATTTCGATACTGAATGGCCTCTGCTACATGAGGAGTATCAATGTTAGCCTCCTTTGCCAGATCGGCAATTGTCCGGGCGACCTTGAGAATTCGGTCGTAAGCTCTGGCGCTCAAGCCCATTTTGGTCATTGCCTGCTGGAGAATTACTCTGGAGGAGTCACTAAGCTGGGCGTGTCTTTCCAACTCCTTGCGGGACATTCCGGAGTTATTTCGGGTCGAGGAATTTTGAAATCGCGCTTCCTGAATTTGACGGGATTGGACTACACGTTCACGGATATTTGTGGAAGACTCACCTTGCCTTGCTTCTGCCAGTTTATCATATTCAACTGCAGGTACGGTGAGGTGTATGTCAATGCGATCCAGTAGTGGTCCGGAAATCTTAGCACGGTATTTTTGTATTTGCTGAGGCGGACAATTACATTCCCTACGGTTTTCACCTTGACCTGTTGGTGCTCCATGATAACCACAAGGACAGGGATTCATTGAGGCCAGCAACATAAAATCACAAGGAAATTCTAATGACATGGCCGCCCTGGAAATTGTCAGTTTGCCGTCTTCCAGAGGTTGGCGCAGTAATTCCAGGGTTGCCCGCGGGAATTCCGGAAATTCATCCAGAAACAACACTCCGTTATGTGCCAGTGAAATTTCGCCCGGCCCAGGAATTCCACCTCCGCCCACCAGACCGGCTTGTGAAATGGTATGATGTGGAAAACGGAAAGGTCTTTGTGCAATCAAAGCAATTCCGGATGGCAGCATTCCGGCGATGCTGTGAATTTTTGTGCATTCCAGCGCTTCGTCAAAACTTAGCCTCGGCAGGATTGTGCTCATGCGGCGGGCGAGCATAGTTTTACCTGAACCGGGTGGACCTAACATCAGTAGATTATGAGAACCGGCAGCGGCCACTTCAAGAGCGCGTTTTACGTGTTCCTGGCCTTTTACATCCTGAAAATCTTCTTCAAAATACTGTTGCTCTGTGAATATTTCTGCAGGCTCATAATCAAGAGGAGTGATTTCCAAATCACCTTTTAGGTACTGAACTACTTCAGAAAGCGTGGAAACCGGAATTCTTCGAATGCCTTCAACAACTGCAGCTTCAGCTTCATTTGCTTTTGGCAGAATCAACTGCTCCAATTTATGCTCTCGTGTGGCAACTGCAACAGGTAAAATGCCGCGCACAGGCCGGATTTCACCATCGAGTGACAATTCTCCCACCACCATGGCACGGCTCAAATTTTCCGGAGGGAAAAGACCCATTGTACCCAGGAGAGCAAGTGCAATCGGCAAATCAAAACCGGAACCGATTTTACGTAAAGGAGCGGGCGCAAGATTGACCACTACCCTGCGAATGGGGAAACTGTAACCTGAATTGTTGACTGCAGAAAGGACCCGATCCCGGCTTTCCTTGATCGTACCATCCGGTAATCCCACAATATTGAAAACACTCATACCAACAGAGACATCAACCTCAACCTCAATTAGATGAGCATCGATTCCTAAAACTGTAGCAGAAAATGTTTTTGCAATCATTGTGACTATTGAACAAGATTTGTGTCTTAATTTGATATTCAGCAGAAATCAAAACTATAAGGATCCTACTGATTACAGAAACTGATGCATTCTCCAAAAAGCATTCCAATAATGAAAATATATCAAATTTCTGTTATTTTCAATTGTATAGTATTACCTAAATCTTGTGATTGAGGATTTTTATCTCTTTCTATCACATGCTCTTTTTTCACAAATATACAATTTAATGTCTCCGAAACTAATCGGAATCATTATTTTCTGCGGCATGGCGCTTCTTGCAACATTAAGTGGTTTTCCTAACCAGACAGGTAAAATTGCAATTATTTTTCCCACCAAATAATGAATAGATACATAGTGTATATATTTTTCCGATGCTAATATTTTAAATCCTGCTTTGTTCAGTAACTGCTCCGTTGTATCTGTTTTATAATAAAACAAGTGCATTTCCATTAACCAGGGCCAGTGTTTACCCATTATTTTTGGAAACCAATTATCGACATCAAGTGTGGAAAAACAAAAAATGCCGTTCTGCTTCATAACTGAATTTATCTGGATTAGAAATGCTGAAGGATCACTCAGATGTTCTAGTACATCCCACGCTACAACTGCATCATAATCTGACGGCAAGTCTTTGATATTGTCTTCAAGTGTGCCTGTTTTAGTCCTTATATTCAGTTGACTCCTGGCATATTCAGCTGCCCATTTTGATGGTTCAACACCGATACAATTCCAGTTGTTATATTTTTTTTTGAATGTATCTAAAAAATATCCACAATAAGAACCAACCTCAAGAAGATTTCCTTTGTCAGGCAAAAACGACGAAATTTGAGTAAGAGATTTTTGAAAAGTTCGATAGCGAGATTTTTTATTTAGTAAATATGTAGGATCTTGAACATCAGCATATATTGTTTCGATATTTTTTGGATAACTTGACTCCGGGACAAAACTTAAATCGCATACAAGACAATTTATAACCTGAGGTTTTGATTTATGTTCCAGGCTGGTGCACTGATAGGCTTGCGCTCCTGCAATGTCATTAAATGTATTTTCATGATTAATTTCTACAAGACACTGACTGTTGCAAAAGTAACAAGAACTCTTTATTTCTGCAGGATTGCTTAACTGTGTTTGTTTTTTATAAAATCTTGACCGGAACAAATATGCGAGCTTGTACATACTCCTGAATATCTCAGTTTTTGGAATTTTTGAATTACCGTGAAAGCGATCCTTAAAGTGTATTGGAACTTCCGTCATTACTGCATCAACACACTTTAATTCATAAACACACTCTAGGAAAAACGAGTAGCCATTTGATTTTATTGCACTAAGATTCAAGCTGTTAAACAAACTGACACGAAACGCTCTAAATGAAGTCGTGCATTCGTGTATCTTTATTCCAAGTGTCAATCTGGCCAATTTATTCGCAATTAGACTCACCCATTTTCTATAACCTTCATAATCACTTTTTCCACCCTTCATGTAACGTGAGCCAATAACAAAATCTGAGCTCTTTAACTTTTCCAGCATTTGCGGGATTGTGCCAGGTGAGTGTGAAAAATCAGCATCCATGGTAAGCAGTTCCTCATATTTATTTTTCAAAGCATAAATCATGGCGGCTCTATGGGCTGACCCCACTCCCATTTTCCTTGGCCTGTGAATAACAGTCAGGCAGGTGTGTGTTGCGGTGAGTTTTTCGAGGCTTTCTTTTGTACCATCAGTCGAATTATCATCAATAATTAAAACATCATATTCTGGAGAAATCTTAATTATATCGTAAAAAAGATCTGAGATATTTAGATTTTCGTTATAAGTTGCTATAAATACTAAAATTTTGTTTTTCGCCATCAGTCTTGATTTTATCTATTTGTTTTGACTCAAAATATGAATTAACTTAACAAGTACATTTATTTCAGATGAAACTCGTTAATTTGTAGGCTTGATATCATTTATTCGTTTATAAACAACAAGATGGTCAAATCCAGTAACTTTACGAGCCTGGGAATCCATTGACAAATCCTTCATGCAAAGATTCATGTCACTAATTCCGTAAGCCCCAAGCAGAGGAACTAAGACAACATATTCGACTGGAATACTTCTAATAGAGTAAATATGAGATACCATCCCACAAGGTTGCCCCTCATTTTGAAGATACCATTGAAGTTTTTCTCTTTGAAATAAAGGTCCAATATTACTTTGTACAGCAATCCTCTTTCCTTCTGACATGCTATCAATCTTCTGTAACTCACTTAATATTTCCCTATCAGTTGTTGAAGGAATTGATTTCCATAAAATGCGCATTGGACTTGCCGGTAATAGCGCAAATACAAACGTTAGCCAAAGTATTGCGAGTCCATGAAATAATCGTTTCTTCCCATATTTATTTATAAAGTCAGAGGCAATGATGCGATTTAAGCATAGAATAGTTGAAATAAATAAAAGCGGAGCTGTTAGGTCATCATAATGAAAACTGGTAGAATAAAGATTTTTGTCAGTAGCTAATAAATTTACGCCAATTGCTGGGCCTGCAATAATTCCGTATTTCCAATAAATTATAGGCAAAAAGCCAAAGGGTATTAACAATTTGGCAAGATATATTGACTTACCAGGCACATCATTAAATAAGGATATGTTCTCAATATTACCTGTTGTCCAAGCCGGAGCATAATTCCTGTAAAAAGGCATTATGACCCACATAATTACTACAATTGCAGATATTCCTAAAATTACAAAAATAAACCCGCCTTTTTTTTGCTGAGTATTCAGAATCATATATAAACCAAAACCAATCAACACACTCGCTAAATGCTCCTTTAAACCTATCAAAAATATAAAAACCAAGATCATCTTCCACCACTCTTTTTTTTGTAGACATAAAAAAGAATATAAAATTGCAGGAGCAGCCAATGAGGAAGGATGAAAAGCAAAATAAGAGCTGTTTACAATAGGAGCATAAAAAAACAACCAGAACATAGATAGCGCTAAGCCAACATAATAAACATGCTTTTTTTCTGCAAACACGTTGTCACATATTTTCCAGATCATTAGAGGAGATATAATTAATGCCAGGACTTTACTCAGTGTCATCCAGTTTGAACTTGGGTAAAACCAATAAAATATACTCAGCACAGACATGGATGGTGTGAAATGATCTCCCCAGTTGTGGGTTAAATTATATGAAGAGTAAAATTTTCCTTTTGATGTATTAAATATAATATCGCTGTATATTCCAACATCCCAAATATTCCACTGAAAAGAATACAGCTTAAAAACTGCTGTCGCAGCCAGCACAATCCCATGAAAAAACAATAACCAGAGGAGTGTTCTACGAGTAGCCCAGGACATAATAGTCTCGCTATTAGCAAATATATTTTTAAAACTATTGTTGCGGAGAATATTATAGGCCATTATCAGAATGCCCACCAAAACAGGGACCAAATATAAATCACGACCTGCTAACCCTGACCACCAAACTAATAAGCCTATAATCAACCAGCTTAACCCATGACTGTCTTTTTTCCCCAACAAAAGTATCTTGCCAAATTTGTTTTTCATGAACTTTTCATAGCTAAAAACATTTCATCATTCAGTTTCTTCTTTAACTCATCGTAGATATTTCGATTACCTCTGACCCAAGGTGAATCAATTGATTGTACGTTGAAAAACGATGAGATTTTGAAAAGTTTTTAAACGGATATAGTTTGGATTATTTTCCAGAGATTGTATACAAATATCAAAATTATCGATCATGTAATGTGGTATATCAGGTGAAAGCAATATGAGTTCTGCTTGTACTCCATTGATACGAGGAGACAGACATCCTCCGGAAGACTGTTGACCTATTATTGTGATTGCATTCCGTTGAAAATGAGGTCCGATTGTGGACTGCACAGCCAAAGAATGCTCCGGCCATTTCCGTTCAATTGTCCGAATTTCTTGTCGCAAGCTCAAGTGTATTTCTTGAGGAATTGCGTCAGCTAGTTTCCATGCAGGGCTGGGTGGCAGCAATAACATTATGCAGAAAAGCCAAATTATAAAAACACCTTTGAGCCATTTTTCCTGGAACAACTTAAAAACGAATTGCCGTTTTTCAAGCAGAATTAATGTACAAGACATCAAAAGCAGAATTGAAGAGACATCATCATAATGAAATTCACTACTATACATTCCTGGTCTTCCGGAAATCAAATTAACACCTATTGCAGGTGCAGCTAGAATTCCATAACGCCAAAAAATCAAAGGTAAAAAGCCCAACGGCCAGAGGAGTTTCAAGAGGTACAGAGATTTCCCATAGATATCCTGAAATGGCGCGATTTGCGTGTTGCCAAAGACTTGATAATCTCGAAAGTAGGGCATAAATTGAAAAATCATAGCATAGACTATTAAAAGTCCTAATCCAAAAAATATGACACCGGTTTTGAAATTCTTTTTGGCAATTTCAAATAGGCCAAATCCGATCAAAACAATCCCCATGTGTTCTTTTAAACCTAGCAGAAAGAGCATTGTTACAGTAAATAATATCCACCGTTTCCTTTCCATTAAGATAAAACTATAGATAATAAATGGTAGTGCTAGAGAGGATGGGGAAAACTCAAACAACCTGCTGCTGACCGCTGGTTTGTAAAACAACAACATCCACAGACCAAATCCAATACTGAGTGTAAAGCGGAAATTTTTTTCAGTTTTATCTTTCAGCCAAAAATAAACAATCAATGGCACAGATAAATAAGAGAGAGCTTTTGCCAGGGTCAACCAGTGAACGCTTGGTACAAGCTGGTAAAGCGGAGTAAAAATAGCGAGAGAAGGAGTAAAGTGATCTGCAGTGGCGGGGATTTGCAGGAAGGAATTGTAATTCAATCCATGTGATAAATTAAAAACTACACTGCTGTAACTGCCAACATCGAAAATATTCCAGTGGAAAGAATAGAGATTTAGAACTGTCGTAGTGATTATAATTAGAACTAATGCGGAATATAATGTCAAAACAAGAAATCTGCTGGATGACGTAAAATAAAATTCCGCAAAAGACTTATTCTTTAAAATTAATTCCCTAAATAAAAAAATCAATCCAATCAACCCCGGAAGGGCATACAAATCCCGTCCACCAATTCCAAGCATCCAAACAAGAAGGCAGATTGATAACCAAAATATACTGGTTTTCCATGACAATTTTTTGAAGCTTTTTAGTGGACTCTCAATCAGTGACATCTTCCTCAACAAAGTTGAGCGTTTCCTGAACAATATAACGAGGGCGATGTTTGACTTCAGTGTATATTTTACCGATATATTCTCCTATAATACCCAAAAATAGCAACTGAACCCCACCAAGCAAATACAATGGAGCAACTGTGGAAGTCCAACCAGGTATAGCACCTCCAAATATTTTAACAATTAGACTCCAGGAGAGCATTAGTAGAGCCAACAAAGAAACTAACAGCCCAACCATTGAACATATTCTTAAAGGCACAACACTAAAAGAAGTCATTCCATCTACGGCAAACTCAAACATTTTCCAGAAAGGGTATTTAGTTTTTCCTGCGGCACGATCCGGGCGATCATAATAGACCACAAAAGAAGGAAATCCAACAATAGGGAATGTAGCTCTGATGAATAAATTATTTTCATGGAATTGCAAAAACGCATTGAGGGCACGTCGCGTTACCATACGAAAATCTGCGTGATTTGGTATTATGTCAGCACCAAGTTTTTTCATTAACCAATAAAAGAACACTGCCGTCTTATGCTTAAACCAAGAATCATTTTCCCTTGATTGACGAGCCGCATAAACGACATCATTACCTTCCTTTATTTTTTCCAGCATTGTCTTAATCAATTCCGGAGGATCCTGCAAATCAGCATCCAGAGACACAATCACATCACCTGTCGCAAACTCATAACCCGCCAATAAAGCTGCTTGATGCCCAAAATTGCGTGAAAACCTTACTACCTTGATACGTTTATCCGTTTTTGAGGCCTCGGTCAAAAATTCAGCGGTGCGATCCTGTGAACCATCATCAACCATGACAAACTCAAGCTCATCACTATCTTTATTTGAAACCAGATCTACACTGAGAGCAAGCAGTCTTTCCAAGGTAAGATGGAGTACTTCTTCCTCATTGTAACAAGGTATGATGATCGAAATATTCATCCCTGAGAATCCTGGATTGTGAGTTGAATTTTACGTCTGCCGCGGAATTCGTTAAAACCCAAATTAACGGCGAGTTGAGAGGGTGATTTTTCCGTAAATGTTTCTGCGCGATTCCAGCCTATAATTTCAACATTTCCGTTTACTTGCCATTTTACGTGTTTTTCCTTGAGCTTTGTAAAAGGTAATTCCGGCGTTTCTATGGAAAACAATGGTTCCTGATTTCCTTCACCAAAAGGCTGAAGACGGTCCAATTGTTCAACAAACATATTCGTTAATTTTGGAAACTCAAGGTAGCCGTCGAGGTGTAATTTTGGTACAATTGATTCAGGAATATTTTTCTGGCAAAAAGCAAAAAAACGTTCCCGGAATGCGTCTATATTTTCCGGAATCAATCTGCAACCGGCGGCGGCGGCGTGTCCCCCGAAACGTTCCAGTAAATCTGCACATTCCGCAAGTGCATCCTTCAAATGCAGTTCCGGAATTGAGCGTCCGGAACCTTTCAACTTTTCTTCGCGTTCGCTGAGTATCAGCACAGGCTTATAAAAACGTTCCACCAAACGGGTTGCGACAATACCGTTGATGCCCTCGTGAAATTCCGGAGAAACCAAAATCAATGCCGGATTCTGCTTTTGTTCTTCCGCGAGACTAAGAGCTGTTTCCAGCATTTCTCCTTCTTTTTCACGTCTTTGAATATTTGTAGCATCAAGTTTATTTGCCATTTTTTCTGCTTCTTGCTGGTCGTTTGAGAGCAAAAATTTAACGGCCATATCCGCATCTTCCAAACGTCCGGCTGCATTCAGCAAAGGCGCGAATTGAAAACCAAGAGTACGTGAAGTGATGATTTTAACATTTTTCAATTTTTGCAGAACTTGAATTGCGAGCCGTGGTTTTTCATTCATCACCAGCAGACCGTGATGTGTCAAAATCCGATTTTCATCCACCAGCGGCATGACGTCCGCCACCGTGCCTAAAGCAGCTAAATCAAGAATGTCGCGCAAGTTTGGTTCCGGCCTTTTTGCAGTCCACCATCCGGAATCCCGCAGCGATTTACGCAATGACATGATCAACTTGAGAGCCACACCGCAACCGGAAATTTTCTTGAACGGATAGTTACATTCCGGATGATTTGGATTGACCACGATTCCGGAAGGCAGCAAACTCGCATCGGCCAAATGGTGATCTGTGATTATCGTTTTTATTCCTGCGTCATTTAGTCGCTGAACTTCCCGCGCAGCCGTAATTCCGTTGTCCACAGTAATGACCAGTTCCGGTTTCATTTCCAGTAAAATATCTGTACTTGATTCCGTCAAACCATAACCGTGCTTGATACGGTTCGGAATAAAAAAGTCTAAATCCAGCTTCCCGCATTTGTTTAAAAACTCCAGCATCAAAGCAGTTGCCGTGATTCCGTCTACATCATAATCACCCAAAATCACAATGCGCCGATTCCCAACAATCGTCTCCTGCAACAGGTTCACCGCTTCCCGCATCTGCCGAAGTTCATAAGGATCACGGAGATTTTTCAATTCCGGAATTAGAAAAGATTGAATTTCTTCACGAGTTTTGTATCCTCTGCGCAAAAGTATTTCCGCCACAACCTGATTCGTGTTCCATTCTCGGCACAATTGTTTTACCTGCTCCGGATCTGCTGTAGATGAGTCATACCATTGTTTTTGTGGCAACATCAATTTTCCTGCTCCCGTTTCTTTTTTCTGAACCTGCGTGTTGACTTTGGAGGTTGGGGTTCAGGCATTTTCCAAACAATCTTTTCCGGCAGTAAATTTTCGTTTTCCAAAAATCGGTACATTTCTAAACAAATCCAGGCATCCGTAGCGGCATAAAGTGCTTGGGTTGAGTTAAATTCTGCACGCTCCCAGTTAGTTAACTGCGCCTTTTTTGAGATTCGGACACCAAAGAAAATAGCTGCAAGATTTCTCAAACCGCATGTCACAATTCCCAGTTCACTTCCAATATTCGACAGTTCTACAAAGCCTGCTGCATCAAATTCCTTTAGTTTACGTAGTGCTCTGATATCATCAAGAATAGCTACTCCAACTTTCAAAACAGCTGGATCTGCCAGCAATGATACTAATTCCTCAGGAAAACCAAGATGGTTTAAGCGGAACAGAAATGCTTCTTTCGAAGTCGATAACTGTAAAAGTGAGACTGAATAATTTTCTCCTTTTTTAAATGAGGGCCTTGTTTCAGTATCAAAGCCGATAACAGACGAACTGCGTAAAGTTTTAATTGCAGATCTTAAATCTTCCATTTTTGTAACCAGCTGAATTTTTCCTTCAAAAGCCAACAGAGGAAGAGTCTTAATATATTCTTTACTCACTCTCTCCGGAAAGCATGCCACCTTTTCTGAAAGCTCTGCAGCTCCTGAAATATCACTGGAATGAACGGAAGAATCGTCGTCAAGATGTTCGGAATTAGATTGCAAATCTTGTCTATGCATTGCGACAATAGTTGTTTAATTATTGTTAGCTGAGAATGTACCCTGACATGAGTCAAGTTCTCCGGTTGCTGGAACTTTATCTAGAGTTTGATAATTTTCCAGTGCTAGTTCGATTGTTTCCCAAGCGAAGCCACGTTGGAACAATTTTTGGCTCAAAGCAGCGGTTTCTTGTTTTTTGCCTTTTTTCTGCAGTCGAATCAGGCATTCACTTGCTTTTTTCAACCAAAGGTCTTGATCACTCAACTCATTCAAAACAGTTTTTGCAAGTTCACTGGAAATTCCGCGGTTTTGAAGATCCTGCAGAATCCTGAAAGGTCCAAGAGGTTTATTTGCCAGTTTTGATTCAACAAAACGTCTGGCAAAACGTTCATCACTTTGAAAGTCGCGTTCCTGCATTTCCTGCAGACAACGTTCCAACAGGGCAGAAAAATCACAGTTTTTCAGTTTAAAAAAACGCTGCTTTAGTTTTCTGCGCAATTCTGTAGCTGAGTGCTCACGGACCGCAAGAAAACTCAGCACTTTGTTGCGGATCATAGTGTAACAGGCTTCACGTTCCAGAATTTCCAACTGCTCATCTGTGAGAGGCAGGTCACGTGGCTGGCCTAAATCGGACCAGACATTTACTGATAATTTTAGTGCACGTTTGTCACTCAAATCAAGTGTCACTGTTCCATCATTGGCATAATGAACATTTTCAACACTCACATAATTTTGATTTTCGAATAACTCCACTAATCACTACCTATATGCGCTTTAGACCACGAAATCACCGTGAAGATAATCCGGAAATTTTTGCACAACTGGTAAAAAACAATCCGTACATGGCTCTCGTTTATGATTATCCTGAACTGCTGCTTCCACATCCAACTCCGGAAAATTTTCAACAACTCTGGTCAGTTAAAAAAAGAGCTGTCAGTGATGCTCACTCCGTAAAATCTCATGTAGAAATAGGCTGCGGCTCCGGTCGTTACCTGATTGAGTTAGCAAAACAGAATCCGCAGGATCTCTTTTTGGGCCTTGAACTTCGTTACAAACGGCTGGTATTTGCTGCAAAAAAAATTAAACAGCAAAATATTTCCAACATACTTTTGATGCGGGAACGTGGTGAATTTATCGATGAATATTTACCCCTCAACAGTATCGACTGCCTGCACATCAATTTTCCTGACCCGTGGTCCAAAAAATCACGCCGCAAAAATCGTATCCTCAGTGCTGATTTTCTAAACAGAATGCATCCATACTTTTGTTCGGGTGCTGAGTTAAGATTTAAAACTGATCATCTCGAATATTTTGAAACTGTAACCGGAATTTTGCAAGAGCTTGACAACTTCAAGATTGTTGAGCACACCACCGATCTGCATCGAAGCGACTTCAATGGAAACAATATTCTGACCGAGTTTGAACTCTTATTCAAGTCGAAGGGTAACCCGCCAATTGGATACCTGTCTGCGAAGCCTCTGAACAAATAAACTACTTTGACTCGGCTATGCGATTTCGGTAATAAAAGTAAATCTTAAGTAATTCTACGGGTGTTCGAATCATGCTTCCCCATGAGACTTTTGAATCTCCTTTGTCGTGCCACTGCCTCAAAGGGACTTCATAAATTGAACTAATTGTTTTCTGGCGCCCCATTAATTCAATGGTTCTTGCAAACAATTCTATATCAAAAAACCAAGCTGACAAAAAAATCTTTGAAAAAATCAATTCCGCATGTTCTATACGAAAAATTTTTGCCCCGCACTGAGTGTCATAAACGGGGATTTTCAGAATATTGCTTGCAATCGTTGCGAAGACTCGGCCAAAGTAGTGTCGAAATGTTGAGCGTCTTATGGAGGCTCCCAACCTTAAAATTCTAGAACCGCAAACAACTACCAGTTCACTATTACTTTGAAATATTTCTATAAATTCATGAAGCGTTGAAAGTGGAGTTGCTAAATCCGCATCCCAAAACCCCACAAACTTAAATTTTTGTTTTTTAAGCAATGTTGTGATTCCCTGTCTTACAGCTTCTGCTTTTCCTTGGTTGTAGGGGAGGTGGACAACCTGGCAATATTCTTCATTATTGTCCACAAAATCAGCTAAAATATTTTTTGTCTCATCAATACTACCATCATTAACAAAGCAAAAATACGTGTTCTCATTTACTTTAAAAAATTCAGAAAATTCTGTTAGTTGCAGTCTCTCAGCTTCATTGTAGCATGGCACAACGATTCCAGTACTGAAATTAAACTGCTGTTTTTTTATCATTTACTCATTCTTCCAGAAGCTTCATAATCAAATATAATCAGCCCTTGTTGTTGTTTAACATTTATTAGCCGAAGTTCTAATAAAGGATAGTTATTAACTTTTAATGGCGGTATTAGGTGGTTGTTAAACAAACTTGTAAACCATGTCAAATCCCAGTTATTGAGAAGAAAACGCAGTATCTCGACTCTTACAAGCTCCGGTTCTAATTTCAAATGGACATCTGTATTTATTTCAAGTGATGTTGCCTCTACCTGACCAAATGTATGAATATTTGTCGAGGATTGATCCGTGCTAAATTGAATCTTTTTTACCTGCTTAAATCGTTCTAAAATGGATTTTTCCATAGTTTTTTCATTTATAAACAATTGCATTGAAATCCCTTCATGCTCTTGAAAAACAGGCCAATTGTAAAATTTTGAAAGTGTTATACTTGGTGTTGGAGATTTGATTAAGACATCCATCCTGCTGACTACTAAACCTTTAAAAGGTACTTGCTCTGCCAACAACTTAACTTCAAATTGTTGTATTGTTTCATTCCATTGACTGGTAATTTTAATGTTCTTTGAGTCCGGCCACTTACGGATTAGAATTTTATTCCACCAGTCTGCCCATTCTTTTCCCCATTCTTTTGGCAACTGTTGGTTGTTTTTGGAAATTTCAGATATAGCAGGGACAATTTTATAAAAACGGAAATTATCACCATTGCTTTTAAATATTTCGTCTACTCTATACTCTGGTGCCAATATTTTTCTCATGGGCAAAAGATCGCCAAAGCGAAGGCGATAAAGCAACAAATAATAATTTGTATATGGTTCTTTGGCAAGTAGCACCTTCATGTTTTCCATATTTTGATTGCCGAAATCATAGTGAAGATTCCTGTATTTATCTCCAAAAAGATAATAACGGAGCATCCAACCAAGTGTTTCTGTAAAAAGGAGGCTCTCTCCATTCAGCAAATAAGGTTTTATTGATTTAACCATCTCTCGACTCCCCTGGAAAGGTGCATTCTTCAACCCTTCCCCAATTTGTCGAACTCTCAAAGTAGCATTAGGAAGTACCCCTGAAAATAAAATCACACCCAGAATTATGACCAAATATTTTTCAGTATTTTTTTTTCTACATCCCACAAAAGCATTACCGACCAGTTCCACTAATGTAATGCTGCTGGCCAAGATCAGAAAGGGAAACACCGGAAAAACGTAATGAACTCCAGTATATTTTCTGGCAACAAAGATTAATAAATAAAAGAAAAAAGCAGTAAAAAGGTTCATACATACATTCAGTTTGTCCGGCAAAGAAACACCGCCTTTTTTAAGTTTTTGCCGAATAACTGAACTAGTCAACATCAGCATTGAAAGTAACAAAAACCCAACAATCCAATGCCAACTCAAGCCCGTAACTTCTCCTAAATCTGCTTGTAAAAGAGAGACACGGCTTGCCACTGTACCATCAAATTGAGTGTTCTGCTCACCTGAAATGAATCCGGTTACGTATTGGAATAATTCCATTCGTTCACTAGTAATAAAGATTCCCCAGTAAAGAATCGGGAAAAAGAACGCAAAAAAGCCTGGTATCATCTGAAGAACTGATCTCGTAATTATACGAAAAGCATTTTTACCTGAGTGATGATGAAACTCGATAATTAGCAGGCTAAGTAGATAGAGAGGACCAAAAGCTAGCACAGTTTGCTTCATGCCAAAGGCGATGCCAATCAACAACCCCGACCAGTAATAACGACGATGAAATAATGTCCAAAACGACAATAAAGTGACCGCCATAAATAGTGAATCAATAAGTCCTAACGCAGAAAGCATCACACTTCCTGGAGAAATAGCAAAAAGGAAAGCTGCGACAATGCCTGCAGCAGAGTTTTTTAAATCTCTTCCTAAAAAATACATTATCCCAATTCCCATCATTCCACCAATAAAACTCGGAATAACCGCAACAGATTCAGAAACTCCCAGTAACTTAAAAAATAGAGCCTGTATGTAAAAAAATAAAGGGGGCTTATCACTCATCTGGTTTACCTGAAGCAGATAATCTCCTTCTGCTATAGAACGTCCCAGTGAGGCATAGTAAGCTGTATCCATAAACAACGGTTCCAAATTGTAAATCGATAAGCGAAAAATGACTCCAATAAACATTATTCCTGAAAGCCACCCGATGGTATTATTATTGGTCATTCTAATTGTTAGATAATAGTTATTCTCAAACAGAAAAAAATTATTTGTAGATTTGTACAATAATGCAAAATAGTAACAACTGCTTAATATTCAGTTTTAATGTCTTTTTATATTCTGGCATCAAATATCAGACAATCAATTCATTCTGCATATATTTTATATTAATTCAAAGCTTCTAAAAGCAACTTTAGGCTAAACCAACAACACAGTGGCTTCAAGTCAATTACTCTACTTCCAGCAGTAGCAGTATTCAGTTTAGGAGAAGAGACGGCTTGGAGAATAATACTTTATATGCTAGAATTTGTCTTCATAATAAAAGCTGATTTTATCAAAATAAACGGTAAAGAATTTTTGTATTTGCTGTGATCAAACACTTTAAGATGAGCCAATTCTGAACTTTCTGCTAGATTAAATTTTCATGACTTCTCGTGTAATGGTTTTGGGAGTAGGTGCGTTTGCACATGCAGTGCAGACCGTTTTACAAGAATGCGGAGCAGAAACTGCTTGCTACCTGACAAGACCTTACGGCCACTTCGGCCCCAAAATTGTTGGTCAAACCTGGAATTCCGAAGATCATCCGTCACCTTTGCCGCTGATTGAAAAATTCAAACCAGACTTGATCATTCCGCAGGCAGTAGCCTGGGCAGAACAACCATGGGCAACAGATTTGGTCAAACAGGGTTGGCCAATTTTCAGTCCTGTCGGAGAGGCAATGCAGATAGAAATATCCCGGCAGGAGGCTTCAGAGTTATGCTGTCAATACGACATACCTGTACCGGTTTTCCACCACGTGCAAAATCGAATTGAGGCCCGGCAACTGACGGAAAGTGACCCAAGACCATATGTTTTGAAAAATCCGATTTGCTCACCATTCAGTCCAATTCACGCAATTATTTGTGAAAGTGAGGAAGACACAAAAGGCTGGATTGAGCGCGTGGATTATGCGGAAGGTTTGTTTCTGCAGGAGTATCTTGGTACAGAAGAGGCTGGACATTTTGTTTTTATCAGTGGTGGAGAGATTAGCAGTTTGGTCACAAACCAGGAATATAAACGAGCTTTTACCGGCGATATGGGTCCCCTGGCCGGTGCACCTTTAGCAGGTATAGTTGAACAGGATCCGGAAGATAAATATGGCTTAGCACGTGAACTGATTCATCCTCTCAAACCCTGGTTCGAAAAAACCGGATACTGCGGTCCGCTTCAGGTAACTGCAATCCGTAAAGACGGCACCTGGCATGCAATCGAATACAACATTCGTCTGGGAGTATCTGCTACATCACTGCTGTTGAGAATGCTCAATAATCCAGTTGAAGTTTTGCTGAGTGTTGTTCAAAATCAAACGCCGGTTCTGGATTGGCATCCGGAAAAACATTTCGGCTGCACACTTACTTTAGCAGGATATGGATATCCTTATGTGATACCTTCTGTGCCAAAATTGCCGGTTGAAGTCTCTGCACCTCTCAGTTGTGATTTATGGTGGAATGAGGTTGACGAGGAGGATGGACAGCTTTATATGGCAAATCACAAAAATTTTGAAATGGGACACCGGATTGCTGATGTCAATGCCTGTGCTGCAGAGTTAGGTTTAGCAGTTGAACAAATTGCAAAAGAAATTAGGAAAATTCGCTGTCTGGGAAGTTATTACCGTCTCGATCTAAAGGAACTTGCAGATAAATATTTATCGCTCTTGACCTCAGAAAAAGCTGCTTAATTCTAAACAAAATGTCAATGACCTATACACTGCCTAAGACTGAAGAGAAATCCAGTTACGTTGAAAAAAAATTTGACGAAATTGCTCAAAAATATGATCTCTTCAATGATCTTATTACTTTGGGAATGCACCGCTACTGGAAACGGTTTGTTGTTCGGCAAACTGGGCTGAGACAAGATAATAGTTGTTTGGATTTATGCTGTGGAACCGGAGACATTGCCCGGGAAATTATACGCCAGTATCCATCCTGCAAAGTAACTGGTCTGGATTTTTCGCAGGAGATGCTGAATGTAGCTGAGTCCAAAAACAGCAGCAATTCCGGAATTGAGTACCTGCAGGGAGATGCCATGGATATTCCTTTTTCAGAAGCAAGTTTTGATGCAGTTACGATTGGCTATGGATTGCGTAATGTTCCGAATCTGGATGGATGTCTGCAGGAAATACTGCGAGTTCTGAAACCCGGCGGAGTGCTGGTCAGCCTTGATGTCGGCAAGGTTCGTTTACCGCTGATTGCAGAACTGAATAACTTTTATTTTTTCCGTATCGTACCGTTAATTGGAAATTGGCTGATGCCTGATCAGGAAATGTTTAAATATTTACCACATTCTTCACTTGAATATCCAAACCAGGAAATGCTTAAACGTTTGCTGCTGGAAACCGGATTCATGCAGGCAGAAATTCATGATTTCGTTTTTGGCGCATCTACAGTCCATGTGGCTCACAAAAGCAACAATTCATAAAAATATTTTATAACCGTGATTCCAGAAAAATTTAAATCGCTTGAAGAAGCCCGAAATGCTCTTTTAATATTGGTCAAAGAGTGGGCCAGTTCAAATGAAAACTCGAAAGTAAAAAAATCTAAAATCATTCGTCTGGAAGTTGCAGTAGAAAAAGCCCAGCCTTTGGAATGGTTGACACTGCAGGACTGCAGTAAAAAAGTCTATTGGGAAAATCGAACTCAAAATGAACAGTTTGCCGGAATCGGTGCTGCCCATGAAGTTGTAGACGGCAAAGACGGTTACGAAAAAATCCTGCTGATTGTCAAAGAATTGCTGAGGGATTCATCAGCTTCAGTTCGTTTTTTTGGTGGCATGCGCTTTGACGCCGAGGCCACCATTTCTCCAGAATGGGACGCCTGGGGGACGGCACATTTTACTCTGCCACTGGTTGAGCTAAGCCATGTTGATGAGCAAACCACACTTGCCTGTCATCTTTTTATAGATGAAGAAACTGATAGCAAGCTACAGCAGCTTCAGGAAATTCTCGAATCAATGCGGACTGAGGACATCAGTGTTCCGGATAACCCTTTGATTCGACTGGCACGACATGACCAACCTGAATATCGCCAATGGTGTCGCCTGGTCGAACAAGGCCTTGAACATATTTCAGCAGGAAAACTAAACAAAGTGGTTCTGGCACGTGCAGCAGTTTTCAGTCTAGCCCGTGATTATGATCCTACAGAACTTTTACTCCAGTTAAGACGTCAAGCTCCACAAGCTTTTCATTTTTGTTTTCAGTTAGCCCCGCATCAGGCTTTCTTAGGTATTACTCCTGAACTGCTTTACCGCAGGTCCGGGAAAAATATTGAGAGTGAAGCTATTGCCAGCACCCGCCCCCGTGGCCAAACACTTGAAGATGATGAAAGATTGGCTGCAGAGTTGCGTGACAGTGAAAAGGAGCAACGTGAACATTTGATGGTTTTAGAAAGAATGGAGCGTTTACTGCAGCAATTTTGTCAAAAGACAGAACGCTTGTCTTATCTTGAGAGCCTGCGCCTAAAACATGTTCAGCATTTACAAAGCAGGGTTCAGGGGATCTTACGACCGGATATCAGTGATTCAGATTTGCTGCCGACTTTTCATCCAACACCTGCAGTTTCCGGTGCACCTGATCCTGAAGCCCGGGCGCTGATCCGCAAACTTGAACCATTTGACAGAGGCTGGTATGCGGGACCTGTTGGCTGGATCAGCAGCAAACAGGCAGAGTATGCTGTGGGAATCCGTTCCGGTTTACTGAGCGGACGTACCTTACGAATTTATACAGGTGCAGGAATTGTTGAAGGCTCTGTTCCTGAAGAAGAATGGCGCGAAATTGAAGTTAAACTGCAAAGCTGGCAATCATTGTTGGGAAGATCGTGAACTGGAATGAACGATGGGGAGAGTGGATTATTGAGGAACTGGTTCGGCTTGGGACCGAATGTTTTTGTATTTCGCCCGGTTCCCGTTCCACGCCTTTAACAACTGCAGTTGCCCGTAATCCCGGAGCAAATTCAGTAGTATTTTATGATGAACGCGCTGCTGCTTATTATGCACTTGGTCATGCCCGGGCTACAGGTCGTCCGGCAGTTTTGATATGCACTTCCGGAACTGCTGCCGCAAATTATCTGCCTGCTGTCATAGAATCCTCAGTCGAACATATTCCGTTGCTGGTTCTGACTGCCGACCGCCCAGCCGAATTACAGGATACCGGTGCCAATCAGGCCATAAACCAAACAAACCTGTTTGGATCATTCGTACGCTGGTTTTTTGATCCAGGTAGTCCTTGTCCGGAATTTTCACTGAACTCTTTACTTTCCGTCATTGATCATGCAGTTTCCAAAACCAACCGCCCAGTGCCAGGTCCAGTTCAGCTGAATTTACCGTTTCGAGAACCATTTTTCGAAAATGCTGAAAACAACGAAAAAAATGAAAAAAAACTGCTTCCGGAAAAAAACAGTTATATCCGCTTTGCAGCATGCAGAAAAATACTGCCGGTCACTGATATAAATAATTTGCTAAAGAACTGTCCTAGTTCCGGAATTTTAAGCATTGGCAGAGTTCCTGCCGGTTCACTCCCTTCAATTAGAAAGCTGGCAGAAGCATTGGGCTGGCCGGTCTTTGCAGATGTTACTTCAGGACTTCGTTTGGGCAATAATTGTCCAAACCGGATTACTTATTACGATCAACTACTGCACAAAGATCCTGCAGTTACAAACATCGAACCTCATGCAGTTTGGCACATCGGCTTTCCTCCAACTTCAAAACGTTGGCTTTCATACTGGGCTCAGAAACCCGCACAGCAGATGGTCTGGATTGCAGATCATGCTGAACGGCTTGATCAATCTCATAACTTTCGCTGGATTATAGAAGCGGACATAACTGAATTCTGTGATCAAGTTGCTGCTAATCTGAAGCAAAAAACCAGAAACCCTTTAATACAGTCAAATACTGAACAATGGAGGCTGGCTTCAGAGCAAGTTGAAAAATTACTGGAGCAGCACTTTAATGAAAACCTGGAATCCAAGGAAATTAACGAGTTTGGTTTGGTACGAAAACTGACCGAAACCGTTCCAAAAACTCATAGCTTTTTTATTGGAAACAGTCTCCCGGTTCGTGCAGTGGACATGGTTGGTTCCGGAAAAGGCGCAGATATTCCGACTGCTCTCAATCGGGGTGCCAGTGGCATTGACGGCCTGATTGCCACTGCCTGCGGATATTGTTCCGGATTGAAGAGACCGCTGACTTTACTACTTGGTGACTTGTCTGCACTACATGATTTAAATTCATTTAAAATACTCGCTGATTCACAGGAGCAGATTTTGCTTATTTTACTTAATAATCATGGAGGAGGAATTTTTTCATTCCTGCCTGTTGTTCAGCAAACTGATATTTTCGAACCATTTTTCGGCACACCGCACAATTATGATTTTCGTTCAGTTTCTGCAATGTTTAATCTCAATTATTATAAACCTGATTCAATTGCTGATTTTGAGAAAGATTATCAGCAAGCACTGTCCTCAAACAAATCTGCTGTACTGGAAATTATTTCTGAACGGGAACAAAACCCTCAACAACTTGAGATTTTACGGCAAAAAATCATGAAAAGTGCATTTGAATCTTCTTAAGAAGCTCGATTCGCTTTTAAGTTTGTTTGTTATTCAGACTGGTAATTATTTCCAGCTGCTTCTGGAACTGATATAATTCTTATTTTTTGTTAATAAATACTCTCTTTTTCCCCTAAGACCATGCACACACGCTATGACCTGCCTTTAATTGGAGCAACCTTGTTTTTGCTGTCCTGGGGTACTGTCATGATTTATAGTACAGGCGGAGTTTATGCCGACCTGCAGTACAATGACGGGCAATATTTTTTATACAGGCACCTGATGCATATGCTGGTGGGTCTTGCGGCTCTCTGTATTGCACTGCTGGTTGACTATCACAACTGGCAGAAGTATTCAATCTGGTTCATGTTCGGAATGTTGATTTTATTAATTCTGGTTTTGATTCCTGAAATTGGTCATGAAGTTAAAGGTGGAAGACGCTGGATCCGGCTTGGTTCATTCAGTCTGCAGCCGGCGGAATTGTTGAAGGTAGTCTTGATTATTTATGTTGCATCATATTTGGAGCGAAAACAGGAATTGCTGGCTTCTTTCTTCCGCGGGTTGACACCGAACTTCATCGTTACCGGAATTTATCTATTTCTGGTATTGCTTCAACCGGACTTTGGTACAGTGGTTTTGATTGCAACTACTGTTTTATTGATGCTGTATGTCGGAGGGGGGAGACCTATACATATCGCCACCAGCCTGCTGGGTGTTGGAATCATCGGTGGATTGTTAATTGCCTCACACACATACCGTGTGCGTAGAATGCTGGCTTTTTTGAATCCCTGGGATGATCCGCAAAATTCTGGATTTCAGATAATTCAGTCCTTCATTGCTCTTGGCACCGGAGGATGGTTTGGTAAGGGGCTCGGTGAGAGTTTACAAAAACGACTCTTTCTGCCAGATGCACACACAGATTTTATTTTTGCAATCATTGGAGAGGAACTTGGTTTTTTGTGGGTCTGTGTCTTAATAATTCTGTTTGCTATTTTTATTTGGCGAGGTTTCTGGATTGCGTGGAATGCGCAGGATGCATTTGGTAAACATCTGGCTTTTGGAGCTACCACGATTCTCGGTCTGCAGATTATCCTTAATTTGTTCGTTGTAGTTGGCCTGCTGCCGACAAAAGGGCTGCCTCTTCCTTTTATCAGTTATGGTGGGACATCACTCGTGGTTGCCATGTTTTTAACCGGACTCCTGCTGAATATCAGTGCTTCCCTAAGTCCAACTGAGACAAACTCGGACATTGGCTCTTCCTCTTCTGCTGAATCTTCTTCCAATGCTTAAAAAAGTCTGTCGATTTTTGTTGATGCAGCTGATTCAGGTTTTGATGATCTCTGTTTTTTCCAGAGCTATTTTCTTCCGGACAGTGCTGCTTTTTTCTCTTGTACTTACAACTGCAGCAATTTTATTTTTTGATCCTTTAAAATTTTCCTTTGCAGACCCGGCTTTTGCACAACGCTCCGGAGATCGCACAGATTCAATTACAAATAACCGCCTTGAAAATTTCATTAAAAGCACAGAAGTAAGCAGTGGCTGGACAAGACTTATGTTGGCTATTCTCAACAGTGTACCTGCTGTGGAACGGGTGTTAACACAAGGTGTAAGTGTCAATATCCGTGGCACCGAAGAATTTCATGGTGTTACTCCACTTATGTTTGCTTCTGGAATTGGTGCCCAAATTACTGTGGAATTACTCGTACAAAAAGGCGCCCGGTTGAATGATACTGATACACAAGGTAAAACACCTCTGATACATGCTACTAAAAGAGGGCACCTTGAAACAGTACAATTTTTACTTCAGCAAGGTGCAAATCCGAATGCAGCAACAAATCAAAAATGGACTGCTTTGATGGTTGCAGCACACAATGGGCAATTTGAAATACTAAGTATTTTGTTGAAACATGGAGCCAGAATTGATTTTCAGAATGACTTGGGTATTTCTTCCGTCATGTATGCATCACAGCAGGGTTTTTTCGAAATAGTGCAGCATTTACTCAATCGTGGTGCTCAAGTTGATTTAAGATCACTCAATGGATCTACAGCACTAACCTGGGCTATCAGGTCCGGCAATGAAAAAATTGCCGAATTGCTTTTGAACTCCGGTGCAAAAACAAACATGCTGGAAAGTGAGTTTCAAAGGTCACCCCTGCTGTTGGCTGCAATGTACGGTAGAGAAAAAACAGTTAAAAACTTATTGTTGGCAGGAGCCGACGTTGGTGATGTTGATCAACAAGGACAAAACGCTTTATTGCTGGCCCTGAGAAATAAACATTTTAAAACAGCACATTTGTTAATTCAGGAGGGTATTCCTGTCAACGGAGCAGATCAAAACAAGCACACTCCACTGATGGCCACTACATCTCAAGGAAGTTTGGAATTAAGCAAATTACTGCTGAAGAGAGGAGCAAATACAAATGCCAGAGATATTGCCGGAAAAACTGCACTCATGGCTGCAGCCGGGGCAGGAAATATAGAAATTGCTAAACTGCTGATACGTGAGCAAAGTCGACTCGATTTTCGTGACCGTTACGGTCGGACTGCATGGATGTATGCTGCAGAACATCAACGTCTGTCCATGGTTCAATTTTTAAGTACAAAAGAATTTGACAACCAGGAGAATTTCTTTTATGCAGTTTCACGCGGTTATCCTGATGTAGTTAAAATACTGCTCAATTTAAAAGCAGATACAGAAAGTCGGGATACACAAGGTTGGACACCTTTGATGTGGGCTGCAAATAACGGCCATCTTAAAATTGTAGAACTTCTACTGCAAAGTGGTGCAAAAATTAACGGCAATGAAGCCAGCGCTCAGTCCTTTTCAAGCTGGACTCCTCTTATGCTGGCAGCAGGAGCTGGACATCTTGAAACCGTAAATATACTCCTTAAAAATGGGGCCGATCTCAATGCAAAAGACAAAGATGATTGGACTGCGTTGACTTGGGCTGCTTTCAAAGGGAATTCAGATATTGTTAGTTTAATAGCAAGAAGTGGAGCTTTAATTGACCATCAGAGTTCTGATGGAGCAACACCACTCCTTTTGGCTGCAGCTAAGGGGCATGAAAATGTTGTAAGAACCCTATTAAGCAAAGGAGCATATATAAAATTAAAAGATGTGCATGGGAAAACGGCTTTAGCACATGCAGTAAAACAGGGTCATTTCTCAACTGCAAGACTCTTGATTAGTCAGGGTGCAGATATAAATCAAACTTTACTCTATGCTTCAAGGCGTGGTTACAACAAAATGGTTGCCTTTCTACTGGAAGAAAAAGCAGAAATTGATTTTATCTCCCCACAGAATGAAACTTCTTTAAGCCTGGCAAGTCAGGGGAAGCACTGGGAAACAGTAAGAATTTTATTGGAACATGGAGCAACTCCTGCTTTACAAAACGAACAGGGGCAAACACCGTTGATGTCTGCAGTTTTGACTGGAGAAGTAAAAATAGTAAAGCTCCTGCTACAACACACAAAAACCAAGAGTCCGTCTTCTGAAATAGAAACTGCTGATTTTTTAGGAAACACACCTCTGATAACTGCTTCAGTACATGGATATTTGGATATTGTTAAATTATTACTCGATCTTGGTGCAAAAGTTGAGAGTAAAAATCGCTGGCAAGAGTCTGCTTTAATTCTTGCCGCTTCTAAGGGCTATCGTGGAATTGTACATTTGTTGTTACAAAATGGAGCAGATCTACATGCAGAAGATATAGTAGAAAAAACTGCTTTGTTGAGGGCAGCTCAAAATGGACAATTGCTCGTTGTTGAGCTTCTGCTTGCACGAGGTGCAAACTTGCAGGCTAACGCCTTCGACCTCAATGGTGAAGGTGGAACTGCATTAATTCAGGCAGCCAGAAACGGCCATAAAGAAATTGTGAAGACTCTTCTGAATGCGGGCGCAAAAATAGATGCAACTGAGCTGATGTTTCACCATACAGCACTAATGGTTGCAGCCTTAAATGGACATCAATTAACGGTTAAACTCCTGTTGGAATCAGGTGCAGACCCTCTGCTCAAGGACACTTCAGAGCGCTCTGCTTTGTTACTGGCTGCAACAAACAATCACCTGTCAGTTGTGATAAAGCTTCTGGAAGCAGGTCAAAGCGGAGTTCAGGTTGATTCAAAAGGAAATGGAGTCTGGCACTTAATCGCAATGAGTGATCTCGACAAAGAATCTGAATCAACTCTACCGTTTTTCGAAATAAAAGAAACTGCTGCCCCAGCATTGATGCATGATCTGCTGTTTCGTGGAATTACATTGGACACCACCAACAACGACGGAGAAACTGCGCTGATGATTGCGGCAAAACGAGGAAAAATTAATTTTGTAAAAAACCTGCTGGAACTGGGTGCTTCACGCGAAACGTTGACACCTGCAGGTGAAAGTGCTTTATCACTTGCAGAAGCATCGGGAAGTGTGGAGATTGTGAAACTCTTACGCTAATTTTTGTTGAACTCTAGTAGAGCACCTGAATTGCAAAACTATCAGCTTCCTCTATTCCAGTAGCCGACCACCAATTTTTTTTCACGCTCACTGAAATCACCTTTTGCTATTTTTCCCTGAGAAAATCCTGTGCGAAGATAATGCAGTTTTGCAAGACACTCTTCCTTTGAATCACAATGACTCCAACCATTTTCCTTCATTTGGACCAAATCAAGATAATCTTCTTCTGAAACTTCAACTGGGTTTTCCTGCGAATATGGTGTTAAACTAATCATCTATTTTACAATACTTAATACCAAAAAACACTTAACTAAAATGTTTGTCTAAAAGCTCCAAGTCCATTTTAGACCTTAAATGTACAAGGTTGCAAGTCTACTGCAAACAATCATGAACTATTCCACTGCAACCCAAACCACAAAATCCGGCTTTCGAAGCTTATTTTGGGCAGGATCTCTCATCTCCGGAACTTTACTTGGCCTGAATCCTCCTGGTTTTGGTACCCAGTGGTTGGGCATTGTTGCCTTTTTCCCTTTGCTGCTGCTGCTGGAAAAGCTGCAGCAAGAGCAATCTTTTTCGCAAAAAAAACGTCTCGTCTTTTTCTTTGCGGCCTGCTGGATTTCCGGCAGTCTTGCTGCTTCAATTGGTGGATACTGGATTACAAACAGCATACACGTCTTTGGTCATTTGCCCTGGACTGCGGCCCTACTGATCACTGCCACAGGTTATGGACTGGAAGTAGGATTGCAGCTTTTTATTTATTTTGGGTTACCCTTGCTTTTCATCAGAAAATTTAACGGTTGGGATTTAATTCTGAGATTGGCATTTGTGCTGGCACTGGATCCATGGTACCCCAAGCTGATACAATGGAGTTACGGAGGTTTGACTTTTTCTCAATTTCCATTGATTGAACAAGTTGCAGATTTGATTGGTTCGTCAGGGCTTCTGCTCTACAGTTGCGGATTTTCGTTTTTACTGATTTATTGGTGGCGTTTGAAATTCGACAGCAATGGAACACCACGTATTCTGTTTCGAGCACTGGCAATTTACCTGCTTTTTTGGATGCTTGGATTGAGTTATGGAGCATGGCGTTTAAATAACTTAGAACAACAAAAGATCGATTCGTTTACCAAAAGCACTAAATTAAATGTGCTACTAATTCAGCCAAATTTTTCTCTACAGAATCTTGCTTCTAATCCAGAGTTGGCACACTCAAAACGAGAACAAAATCTAGAAATCCTGCTTGCCGATTCTCGAAAAGCACTGGCAAATATTACGAATGATAAAAACACTCCCAAATTATTGATTTGGCCGGAATCTGTCTATCCGGATCCATTTTTTAAAGTGGCTGCCTCACGTGAGAAAGTTGTTGCCTTTGCCCGCAAACATCAGACTTCAATTCTGCTCGCTACAGTTGACTGGAAATATAAAAACGGCAAACCCATGTTTCATGGCGTTTCAGTTTTGCTTGGTGCAAATGGTGATGTGCTGGGGCGCTACAACAAAATTTTTCTGATTCCTTTTGGAGAAACAATTCCTTTTTCAGACTGGTTTCCCGGAATTGCTTCCTGGCTCAATAAATATATTGCCAATATGTCTGAATTTGAGCGCGGCACTGATTATACAGTCTTTTCACTGTCTGAAAAAATAAAACTTGCAGCACCAATCTGTTTCGATATTTTTTCACCTACAGTCGTCAGAGCTATGGTCGGCAATGGTGCTGATTTGATTGCAAACCTCAGTAATTTGGCCTGGTTTGGAAAAACGACTGCATCAGATAACATGGTCGCTGTACTACGCTGGAGAGCACTTGAAAACCGTGTCCCTGTAATCTTTGCTTCTAACAACGGACAAAGTGTCTTCATTGGTGCAGATGGTAAAAACTTGGGCCAGCAGCTGGGACTTTTTGAACAAGGCTCTTTAAGCACCACAATTGACCTTCAAACCCGTTACTCATTCTTTCGTGAAAACGCAGAATGGATTTGGGGTGGATTTATGTTTTTATTTTTTGTGCTGCTAATTCCGGCACAAGTATGCGGTAAGATATTTTACTAATCATTTTAGCTGTTGATTATCGTATCTCGTGAGTCACCAACTTTCGTAATATGCTAATAATTTTGACTCCAGCTTGCCAACTCGACCAAAGGAATGGTTCTGATATCGTGTCAGAACACTCACATTCGTTCTGAATGTCCCGAGAAAACTCGTTAACGCAGAAATCATTTAAATACTAGGAGAAACAATGGATTTAAAACTTAAAGGAAAAGTCGCCATGGTTGCAGCATCCAGCAAAGGACTGGGTTATGGAATCGCACAAGCTCTGGCTCAGGAAGGAGCTACTATTTCAATAGGCAGTCGCACTGAAAAGGATATTGAAGCTGCTGCAGAAGTGCTCAGGAAGGAAACAGAAGTTCCAGTTTTGGCTTCAGTACTTGACTCATCTAATGCTGAATCGATTCGTCAATGGACAGCAGACACTATCAAAAAATTTGGAGGAGTGGACAAACTGGTTGTAAATGCAGGAGGACCTCCTGCAGGAAAATTTGAAGATTTTTCCGATGCTGACTGGCAGTCTGCTTTTGAATTGAATCTCTTCAGTGCAGTACGGATGATCCGCGGAGTTTTACCTTCGATGCGTGAACGGGGTGGAGGTTCTATCCTGACGGTCACTTCTATGTCAGTTAAAGAGCCGATTGACGTCTTAATTCTTTCCAACGTCATGCGCTCAGGAGTGACAAGTCTGGTGAAAAGTCTTTCTGCTCAGCTTGCTCCTGACAATATCCGCCTCAACAATCTTATGCCAGGTCGCATCAATACTGACCGGGTAAGAAGCCTGGATTCACTCAACTCTGAAAAACAGGGTATCACGATTGAGCAGATCCAAACTGCAAACCAGGCCCAAATTCCACTTGGCCGCTACGGTAATATTGAAGAATTTGGGCGTACAGGAGCCTTTTTACTCTCCGATGCGGCCAGTTACATCACAGGTTCAAGTCTTGCCGTAGATGGTGGAGTTCTAAAAACAGTCTGGTAACTTAGTATCAAGTTTTCTGCATTTCTGCCGATATTCTTGATCAAGAGGAATATAACGTTTTCTGCCTGATATTTCTGTTTCCGGACAGTTCAGGTTAGTTTCTACGAGATATTCTATACAAACAACTTGATCAAAAAGGTTCGAATGCCTATCAATTATCTTAACTTATATGTTTTTGCCATCTTTGGAGCCTTTGCTGCTTCAGTAGCTGGTATTGTAATCTGCTATACAGGTATCTCGGATACAAGTTATCTTGCCTACCGCGGCATGGAGCTCACAACTTATTATCTTGATAAAAACCGACATGATCTGTATTTTAACGGGCTGGTTTACAGTATTACTTTCGGATTTGCTTTTCTGCTTCTGCTAGCGGTAATTATGATTCCAAGTCCGGATCAGCTGCAAAAACGCTTAGCCGCAACATCGTTTGCAGGTGCATCCGGCGCACCGGGATTACCGGTAGCTCAGGAAACCACGGTTGCAGAAACTGACTCTGCTGAAGATGAGGCTCCAATAGAAATTGAGTTGGAGCCGGATATAGAGTCTTTTGAAATGGAAGAAGAAGAATCTGCACTTTCCGGCGGAGTTGAAGAAGATGATTCTGATGTGGTCTACGGAAGTGGTCGAATCACTGACCAGTCTCATAGAGCATTCATTCTTTCCAGCCCAGATAGTGCTGTTAAGTTTTTGTTGCGTAAAGAGCTTGATGGACGACCATTGAAGTCATCTCAGGATGAGATCTATGAGGGTTGGCAGAAACGCGGATTGTCAAGAGGGAAATTACGCAAACACTTTCTCAAGATAATGGAGTGGGACAGCGTACCTGAACTTGAAGTAAATGAAATTTTTAACCAGGTGAAAGCAAAAGCATTCGAAATAAATCATGCTTAATTCTCATTAAATTATAACCAAAAACTTATTAAGTTTAATACACATGAGCACAAAACTTTTCAAAGGAACTCCAACCTATCTTTTAGATGACAAATTAAGTGAGGCTTTTCACATTGCCCGCCTGCTGGAAAAACCACTTTTGCTGGAAGGTGAACCGGGTACAGGTAAAACCAAACTTGCACAAGAATTTGCTAAACAGGGCAATCATCCCATCTTTGAGGTACCGGTAACTTCGGAAAGTAAAGTCTCTTTACTTGTATCACGCTTTGACGAGGTGCAGCGTTTGATGGATACACAAGCTGCAGTTGCAAATGCACAGATGAAACAAGCCGGAATTGAGATGCAGATTGATACCGGCGGACGAAAAGTAGATAATTTAGAAGAATATGTCCACTTGGGTCCACTGGCACAGGCTTTCTCAACACCGGGTTCTGTACTACTCCTCGATGAAATTGACAAAGCCCCTCGTGAACTACCAAATAACCTCTTGTTTTTACTCTCAGAACGACGTATTGTTGTCCCGGAAACACAGCAGACAATTGAATGTGAGCCTGGACAGATGCCGATCATTGTAATCACATCTAATCATGAGCAGGACTTACCAGCACCTTTTATTCGACGCTGCATTTACATGTATATTGAATTTCCTCCTCCAGAAAGGATGAGGGAAATTATTCGTATGCATCATCCTGGAGCAAATGAAAAAATTGTCGCAGCAGCAATTGAAATTTTCTATCAACTGCGTGAACTTGACTTGACACGGAAACCTTCTACCAGTGAAATTTTAGATTGGATTTCATACCTCGTTCAGACAGATGTCCTCGATGCAAAAGTTGTTGAAAGACTGAAGGGTGCTCAAACACTGGTTAAGCATCGTGACGATCGAGAGCTTTTACAGGCAATTCAGGAAAAAGGAATTGAGTCTGCAACCAGCCGCAAGTCAACAAGTTGGTAAACTCTTTTATATCCTAAGAATCATAAAATTAAATGTACCAAATTGGTTTTTTTATTCTTATATTTTTGCTGGGAAGTATTCCCTTTGGATTATTAATCAGCCGTTACTGGCTAAAAATTGACATCCGTCAAGAGGGCAGCGGAAACATTGGCATGACTAACGTAATGCGTGTCGGTGGTAAATTGCCTGGAATATTGACCTTTGTTTTGGATTTTGCTAAAGGCAGTCTTGCCGTTCTTTCTGCACAAATATTTTTTCCTCTTTCAGAAACAACTCCCGAAACTCAACTTGTTTTACACAGCCTGGCAGGTGTAATAGCGGTCTGTGGACATGTTTTTTCCGTTTTTCTGCGTTTTAAAGGCGGAAAAGGAATTTCAACTTTGTTTGGAGTACTAGCTGTATTACAGTTGAATATTGGGATCTTTGCGGCACTTTTGTGGGCTGGAATCTTCTTCTGGAAGCGCATCTCCAGTCTGGCAGGAATAACCATGCTGGCTGTCTTTCCCTGGTTATTTTTATTATTCCCCTGGATACTGCAGGGAAAAATTATTTGGCCTATGTTTTTCTTGTTTCTTTTGTTATCATCGCTGTTAATCTTCAAACATCGTGAAAATATTCAACGCCTGCTGAAAGGTCAGGAGGGACAACTTAGTTCCAGTAACAAACAATAATCTTACATAAGTTTAAACAATGAATCCATTTGCGCCGTTCATTTTTTTCTTTGGAAAAGACATGTTTCGACATGTCATCATGTTTACAGCAATATATTTAATTTCCTGGTTTTTATCTCTCAGTGGTTTTGTTTGGAGCGGCTATTTAATGTGGACTTCATTAATTGCAATCTCCACTATAATAATCTGGAGAGCAGGTGATTTTTTTTCACCGGCAGCAACTTATATTCAGGAAAAACACGAATTACCACAATCAATCAAAGCTGCAGTAATAGATGCTATTGCAAGTTCTTTCCCGGAGTTTTGTGTTGCCATTATTGCAGTGATTCTGATCGGACGAGCAGAGGTAGGCATTTCCACAATCGTTGGTTCTGCGCTCTACAATGTGCTGGTAATTCCTGCAGCAGCGGGATTGGTGGCTTCCAGTCCAATGGTAATCAGTCGAGAAGTTGTCTGGCGGGACAATGTTTATTATCTGGCTGTGGTATTGTTGCTAGGAGTAATGCTCTGGCAGTTTCCAAATGAATGGAGTGCAGGAGTTGCTGTCTTGTTTTTACTGACTTATGTTATCTATGTTTTCATACTGCATCGGGATTTCAAAAAATCAAAATCACAAGATTCTGATTCTTTAAAAACCGAAGTAACTGAAATAGAAACTACTGAGGATGAAGATGATGAGTTGGAACTCACATCCGAAAAAATAGCCTGGTTATGGATTGCTGCAATGATGATTGTGATGGGTGGTGCATCTCACCTGCTAGTTGAATCATCACTTGCTCTTGGTGACATGCTGGGTATAGATGCCGTTATCATGGGTTTTGTCGTGATTGCAGCCGGCACCTCTGTTCCGGACACAGCCCTCTCAGTAATAAGTGCCAGAAAAGGCCAGTATGATGCTGCGATTTCCAACGTTTTTGGCAGTAATATATTTGATATCTGTATTTGTTTAAGTATACCAATTTTACTGGCACTAGTCATAAGCGGGGAAGCAACTAGTATTGATTTACCTCAATTGGGTTTGATTTGGAGCCTGATCGGCGCAACCATCTTAGCCCTTTATTTTTTCTGGAGTAACAATTACACACTCACAAAGGCAAAAGCTGGCATGATGGGCATGTTTTATATACTCATCATTATGTTTGCTTTCAATTTTTAAATTACTTAAAGAATTCTTTTGATAGTGATCCGGCAAAAGCAATTTGATCTAAAGTTTTGCGGGTACGCGGTGCAAGCTCTCTTTCACGTAATTCTTCCGGTATTGCTTCCCGTTCTCCTGGATGCCCTAGCACCAGCATAGTAACCGGATCATGTGTTTCCGGCAAATCAAAATACTCTCTGGCTTTCTCGATAGAAAAACCAGCCATCAAATGTGCCTGCAAACCAAGCATTGTTGCTTGATTCAACAGGTTGCCCAGAGCCAGTCCAAGATCATGTTGTGCATGCTTGTTTGGTTTACCATTGTGCACAAAATTCAGCTCCGCTAAGGCAAGCATCATAACCGGGGCCTTGGCAGCCCAATCTCTGTTTCCTGGTTCTAGACAATCACTTAGTTTTTTGAAAGTTGCTGAATCGTCCTGAGTGCCAATGATAAACGACCACGGTTGTGCGTTATAGCAGGAAGACGCCCAGCGGGCAGCTTCCAGAAGTTGATGAAGATGTTCTTTCGATACCGGAGTTTCAGCAAAGGTACAGGGGCTCCAGCGACGTGAAACGGATTCCGTTAGTTTAATGTCTGTGTCTGCAGGTTTTTCCATTGGCTAAATTTAATTACAGGTTTAAGAAAGTTCAAATAATAGAAATTCACTTGACTTGATGGCACTTAATTTCAAAGCGTTTTCTTCACTAATTGCCAGGCCGTCTCCTGCCTGAAGCACGCAGCTATCCAGCAACAATTCTCCCCTCACCATCTGTAACCAGGCATGTTGATATGACTCCAGTTGGTGTTCAATTTTCTGTTTTTCTTCCAAGATACCCATGTAAAGCAAGGCGTCGGCGTGCATTGTCAAAGTACCCCCTTTCCCTTCTGGAGCAGCCATCAATACCAACTTTCCCGACTCTATTACATCACGTACAAGTTTCTGCGAGTACTTCGGCTTAATTCCGTTTTTTAGTGGTTCTATCCAAATCTGCAGCAAATGAGCTTCCTTTAAATCAGAAGCGTTATATTCACTGTGTTGTATTCCGGTACCCGCACTCATGTGCTGGATTTCACCGGGACGAATCACGTCGTGATTACCCATACTGTCTTTATGTTCAAGTTCTCCGGAAATCATGTAGGTGATAATTTCCATATCTTGATGACCGTGTGTTGGAAAACCGCGGGATGCGGTGATCTTATCTTCATTGATTACGCGTAAATTGCGGAATCCCATGAAGCCAGCATCGTAGTAACTGCCGAAAGAAAAGCTATGACGTGTGTCCAGCCAGGAATACTGAACATGACCGCGCTCTTCGGATTTTCGAATTGTAAACATAACTCACCACACTGATTGAACGGATTAGGAAGACCTCGTAATTATAATCAAACTCCAAGGTTTGCTGCCAGGCCAAGATAAAAAACAACTTCACACAACTGCTGAGTTGCCCCCAGGCAGTCACCGGTTACTCCTCCAAGTTTTCTTTTGAAATACACTATTAAAACCCACCAGACAAGCGCGACTGCCGCTAATGACACCAAGACCTGATTACCTAAAAACAACAACGGCATCAAACCGAATGCACCATTTACAATTAGATCAACTCCGGAAAACTCTGTCATTGTGCCGGATTTGCTTTTGACTGGATCTTGTACATAGCTTAAAAAACGGAGCTGTGAAATTGAAACAAAGCGACTCAATGTATTTCCTGAAATCCAAACCCAGGGCAAAATTTCAGTCTCAATTTGTAACAGCGCAAATAATTTCAACAATACCAAAAACACTAAACCAAGTGCGCCGTATGTTCCAATCCGGGAGTCTTTCATGATCCGGAGTCTTTCTTCCGGAGTCCATCCACCACCAAGTCCGTCACAGGTGTCTGCAAATCCGTCTTCGTGCAGTGCCCCGGTTAGCAAAACCGCAGAAATCATTCCCAACAAAATTGCAATTGACAAAGTTTTTTCCAGGAATGGCTCCATCGAACCTGAAAACAGCTGTTGCGCCAACAGCCATACTGCAACGCTTACACCTCCTGCAAACCAACCCACAAGAGAAAAATAACGCGAGCAATGAGAAGTCTTTGCTGAATACCAACTCGAAGGTAGTGGAATTCTGCTGTAAAAAATAAAAGCACCAACTATGCGTCGGATTTCCTGCTTTAAATTATTCACCATCTGTTCGATCACTCACACCGGCGGATTCAAAGGACGCCATTTCGTTCAGAAACGCGACTGCCGACTGCAGAAGTGGAAAAGCGACTGCCGCTCCCGTACCTTCGCCAAGTCGCATGCCTAAAGTAAGCAGCGTCTCCGCCTGCAGGTACTCCAACATTCTACGATGTCCAAGCTCATCCGACTGATGAGTAAAAACCGCATATTCCTGAATTTCCGGAACAATTCTGGAAGCAGCAAGAAAAGCTGAAGTTGCGATAAAGCCGTCAACCAACAAAATCCGTCCCAAAACCGCTGATTCCAGCATTGCGCCAACCATCATCACAATTTCAAAACCTCCATACGTTGCCAATACTTCCTGTGGTTCCTGAATTTTCTCATGCAGATCAAGTGCTTGTTTTAGAATTTCCCGTTTACGTACCAGTCCGGAATCATCTAGTCCGGTACCTTTGCCAACACAATCTTCAAGGGGCAACCCCGTATAACGCTGCATCAACGCCGCGGCAGAGGAAGTATTTCCGATTCCCATTTCGCCAAAACCGATCACATTGCATTCTGTATCTGGAAGCGTTCTGCTCAGTTCAGCACCTTTTTTCAAAGCTTGATCACATTCCGTTTGACTCATTGCCGGAATTTGAGCAAAGTTTTTTGTGCCTCGTCCAATTTTTGCCGCAGTCAAGTCCGGATGTTCCGGAAAATCTCCTTTAACACCTGCGTCCACCACGTGAAGTCGAAGTTTGTTTTGCTTGCAAAATGCGTTGATGGCTGCACCTCCGCTAAGAAAATTGTGCACCATTTGTGCTGTTACTTCCTGAGGGAATGGACTCACGCCTTCTTCAGTAATTCCGTGGTCGCCAGCAAAAACCAGGATCGTCGGACTTTTCAGTTCAGGAGTCAGCGTGTTTTGAATTCTGCCGATTTGTAAAGCCAGTGTTTCCAGCCTGCCCAGCGAACCTGGAGGTTTTGTTTTTGTGTCAATTTTTTGCTGCAGATCGTTGCTCAATGCAGAAGATATAGATGTAATTGAAAAGGATGACATAGTGATATTTTTTTCCATTTAATATTAATGATGAATGGCCTCTTGATTAGCAGCATTCAGTATATATTTATTGTTTAATCAATCAATCTCATTCTGAAGGCAATAACTTCGCCTGCAAAATTCAGCAGCAATTATACTTAATTTAAACGCGTAAAGCTTGAAACTTCAGCCATAATATCTAAGCTCAATTGACTAATAAACTCTAGAACAAACAAAAACTCAGTTGCAGTAAATATTAGCAATGTTATGAAAATTTGGCTCAAAAATCCACTCAGCATTCTGGCGGAGAATGCCGGAGGTGGGATTCTGGTGGAAGGAAACTGCATCATAGAACTAGTCCCATCCGGGAGACAACCTTCTGCCGAATATGATTCTGTTGTTGATGCCAGCCAACATGTCGTTCTGCCGGGATTGATCAATCTGCATCATCATTTTTACCAAACCCTCACCCGAGTTTATCCTCAGGCACTGAACAAAGAATTATTCCCGTGGCTCAAAACGCTTTATCCGCTTTGGGCCGGATTGACACCTGAAGCTCTGAGGGTTGGAACACGTCTTGCGCTAGCAGAATTATTGCTTTCCGGCTGTACCACTGCTTCAGATCATCATTACGTCTTTCCCTCAGGACTGGAAAATGCTATAGATTTTCAGATTGATGAAGCCAAAAATTTGGGAATTAGAGTCGTGCTCTGTCGCGGATCCATGGACTGCTCAGAAAAAGACGGAGGCTTGCCTCCGGATTCGGTTGTGCAGACATGTGATGAAATTTTGGCAGACAGTGAACGTCTGATTCAGCAGTATCACAACTCTGAGGAAGGGGCAATGACACAAATCGCACTCGCTCCCTGTTCACCCTTTTCAGTTTCGGAAACTGTAATGCGTGAAAGTGCAAAGCTGGCAAAAACACATCAAGTTCTGCTGCACACCCATCTGGCTGAAACTGAGGATGAAAACAGCTTCTGTCTGGAAACAATCGGCAGCCGTCCTTTGGATTACTTGGAGCAAGTTGGCTGGTTAGATAATCAAACTTGGCTGGCACACGGTATTCATTTTACCGATGAAGAAATTCAAAAACTTGCTGCAGCAAAAACCGGAATCTCACATTGTCCCTCTTCAAATATGGTGCTTTCGTCCGGAATCTGCCGTGTTCCGGATTTGGAAAAGGCCGGAGTTGAGGTTGGACTTGGCGTCGACGGTTCTGCTTCAAATGATTCTTCAAATTTAATGCAGGAAGTCCGGCAGGCTTTTTTGCTTCAGCGGTTACAAAGCGGTTCACAAGTTACACACATAGATGCCCTACGCTGGGCCACTTCAGGTGGAGCAAATGTTTTAGGGCGAGCTGAACTGGGGCGAATCGCGGTAGGAATGCAGGCTGATTTGGCCTTGTTCAAGCTGGACGAATTGCGATTTTCGGGATACGGAGATCCTCTGGCTGCCCTTGTGATTTGTGGTGCACATCAAGCAGATAGTGTGATGGTGGCCGGAAAATGGATTGTGGAGGACGGACAAATTCCTGGACTTGATTTAAAGCAATTAAAGCTCGATCACCACCGTGAAGCAAAACGTTTGCAGCAAAAATGAAATCATTTTCTAAAAGCCGAATAATGAGGGTCTCTTGAAAAGTCCTAAAGCTGTTTAATTCAGGGCGAAGCTGAGCGTAGACACGGAATCCAGGGGTGATTTTCAATCTTGTACCTAGCCCTTGCCCTTAAGCATTTATTAAAACAAAGCCAGTACATTTTCCGGAGGACGGCCTATCACAGCACCATTTTCAGAAATGACAATCGGTCTTTCAATCAAAACCGGATTATTTGTCATGATCACCAGCCATTGATCCTGAGTCAAATCGTCAGTGGCAGAAATCCCCAACTCTTTTGCTTTTTCCTCTTTGAATCGTATTAACTCTGACGGCTGAATATTCAATTTTTGAATAATTTCCTCCAATTCTTCTTTTGAAGGCGAATTCTTCAAATACTCAATTATTGTCGGTTCAACACCTTTATTATGTAAAATCTCCAGTGTTGCTCTGCACTTACTGCACTTTGGGTTATGGTAGATTGTATATCTCATGTTAATTCATCTTATAAAATTGTTGTAATTCCTTTGGGTTATTACTGATTTTTCCTTACCCCGAGTTGAGGCGACTTTTTAAGCAAAGTCAGGAAAGAAGTGTTCTCACAATGTTCGTTCTCAAAAGACTTGTTATACATCTTTAAAAGCAGCGTGATACTTAATGATCCCCTGCTTTTTTTCTAAAGTTCCTTTTTTTAACTCAAGCACCATAAATACCTCGTCCGGGACATCATATTCTGATTTAATTCCATATTTGGCTGAAGGCATAAAACCAAATTTAGGATAATATTTTGGATGTCCAAGCACAACTACAGCATCATAATTTTGTCTGCGACAATGCTCTAATCCTTCTTTTACTAATTGAGAACCGACACCTTGTTTTTGATGTTGCACAGCGACTGCCATAGGAGCCAAGCCCATAATCTTTAATTCTGCTTGATTACCATTAAGTTCTACAGGTGTAAATAGAATATGGCCTACTATTTCCCCAGCGTCTTCTGCAATCAAGGATATGTAAGGAATGCCACTCTTTCTCAGCTGATTTACCAAATTTGCTTCTGCCTCTGCCTCGAATGCTTCAGCATTAATTCTCCAAATATTGTCTATGTCTGAATCTTTTTCTTTACGAATCTGCATGGTTTCCTATTTTTGTATAACGGTTGGGTTCACCTGCTTTTGGAGGCGCTCACGTCGAAAATGTTCCGGTTGATCTATTTGTTATATGATTTTTTACATATAAGATTTCCACTTTTGCCATGTAATCTCCCTTCCAGGAAAGGCAATTTTTTTAAAGGGCCAACACTTTACTAACCAAACATTAATGCAGTTATATAGGTCATTATCAAAATAGATATATTCGTCCCTTACCCAGAAATATACTTCACAATCAAATTCAGAAACATGACAAGGCTCAATGTAAACACAACCCAAACATTTTTCTTTTGTTGGTGTTAATACAGTGTAAGCAAAAGCTTTATGTAATTTGAATTCTTCTTCATGCCGTTGTAAATCTTTTATATTATCTTCTAATGACATATTTTCCCGTGGCCATTCAGTGCTTTTAGAAAATACTGATCGGAGTCGTATTTTACTAGACATGACAGCATCATAATCTAATTTAGCAACAGCTGGAGTAAGTATTTCTAGCTGATATTTTTCAGTTTCCAATGATTCAGGAACATTAAAAGACTGTGGCACAAAATTGTTTTTCATAAATCAATCTGTTTTGTTAAATAACGACTAGCATCAGCGGCAGGTTTTCTTGACCTTACACCACATTTTTATCGTTTTTCTGTATGAAAATTGGAGTTCAATATACTTCATTGTGACTGCCTACGCTCACCAGCAGAATCTGTTTTTCTTTGATTTCAAGTTCCAATGTAATTCTGTATTGCAGTGAGATGGAAACGGAGTAAAGCCCTGTAAGAGTTCCACTTAAGGCATGTAAACGTAACGAAGGGTGATGTGGATTTACTTGCAGCAACTCCAAAGTTTTCTGATATCGCTGTAATAATTCCGGATGCTTTTTCAGAAACCGACGTTCATATTTCCGGTACGATTTAGGAAGCAGCAAATCATACATTTGCAATCAAAGGAGAATTATCCAATGTCATTTCTGCTTCACCAGAAAGTTCTTTTTCCAGGTGTTTTATGTGTTCACCCACATTTTCAACAATTTCATAATCCCCTTTTTTGTAATCAACACGGGCTTCCTGCCATGCAAGAAAAATTTCTGCTCCCCGCAAACGATCGTAGTGCTCTAGTTCCATTACTACATAACGTGGTTTACCACGAACACTGATGATCGCTTCATCATCTTGACAAAGTACCTTCTCTAAAGAATTAACACCTTTTGTTTTCAACTCATTAGCGGTGACAACTTGCATTTTCCTCCTATATCATGCTGTTAATAGTGCTATTGATAGTGCTATTGATAGTGCTATTATAACTCGCTGAATAACAAATTACCAGTTTTATCTCTTTACTCCACCTCCCCCTGAATTTCCAGGATTGCGGATTCGAGTGCTTCCAAAGTTTCCGGATCGGCGTTTTCCCACATTTCTCTTTCATTGGCTTCAAGCAGTCGTTGTGAGGCATCTTTCAGTGCAAGAGGGTTGTGTTCCCGGAAGAACTTTTGCTGTTCCGGATCAAGCAGGAGTTTGTTGGCAACCTCTTCATATTGATAATCGGCGACAATATCGCAGGTCGCGTCGTAACCAAACAGATAATCGACCGTTGCCGCCATTTCAAATGCGCCCTTGTAGCCATGCCCGCGCATGGCTACAAGCCATTTCGGATTGAGGACACGACTGCGGAAAACCCGATTGAATTCTTCCTTGAGTGTACGGATTTTAATTTTTTCCGGATTGCTTGAATCTCCGTGATAAGTTGCAGGAGCGCTTCCCTTGATTTCTGTAATTGCCGCCTGGAGTCCGCCCTGAAACTGAAAATAGTCGTCAGAATCCAGAATATCGTGTTCGCGGTTATCCTGATTTTGATGAACAATTTCCACGGTGCTCAATCGATCACGTAACAAATTGATTTCCTCCGAACTCGATCCGTCTGAGTCGTAAGCATGGCTGCCCCATTTCAAAAACACTTCGGTCAAATCACCGCGCGTTTCCCAGTTACCGGCGTCAATCAAAGGCAAAAGTCCAGTTCCATAAGCTCCGGGCCCGGAACTGAAAACCCGTAATTCCGCCAGTCGTTTAGCATTCTCCACAGAAACTCCGCTAGATTTCAAACGCTCCTGATCAGAGAGCCATGCAGCACGTACCGGATTCATCTCTTCCGGTTCGTCAAGTTCGGCCAGGCGTTTTGGTACAGTTGAAAGCAAACGCATTACGTCTCCGAAAGAGTCCCGGAACATTCCGGAAACCCGTAAAACCACATCAACCCGCGGCCTTCCCAAAACAGAAAGCGGCATAATTTCAAAATCTACCACACGTCCGGAAACCGGTTCCCAAACCGGTTCACAACCCCAAAGCGCCAACGCCTGTGCAATGTCATCTCCACCGGTACGCATATTCGAGGTTCCCCAAATCACGAGTGCTGTTGTTTTTGGAAATTCACCGTGATCTGCACGGTAGCGTTCAATCAATTCTTCGGCCAATGCCTGACCACAACGCCATGCAGTCTGCGTGGGAATCACCCGAGGATCAACTGAATAGAAATTACGCCCCGTCGGTAAAACATCAATCCGTCCCCGCGTTGGTGCACCGGATGGTCCCGGACTCACAAAGCGTCCCTCAAGGGCCAAAGCCAAACTGCGTGTTTCCTCTGCACAGCGGTTGAAACGAGGTAAAAGAGTTTCATGCAGCCAGCTACGGATTTCGGATGCAGCTTGTATGGCTTTCTTCCGGATTTCGGTTTTTTTTGTTTGATTTAACGAAAGGCTCACTTCGTCTTTTATCCAATCTCTGGCCTGCTGTTCAATTTCATCACGTTCACTAATAGAAAGCGTATCGAGGTCAAAATCCGGTTCTTTTCCCAATAGTGCCTGCAGCAAACCCGGACGTTCCACAGCAGGCATCCGCAGCAGACTAAGCAGAAAATCAATTTTTTTCTCACCTTCAGGAAGTTGTCCGAAAATGTGCAAACCGGAACGGATTTGACTTTCTTTGAGTTCACAAAGGTGGTTACTGAGAGCATTGAGCTGGTCTTCATCTGCCGGTAATTCTGCACTCCAGTCTGCGTGTTCCAACAGATGTTCAATTTCATGTTCGAGTTCGTGGGCACGTTCCGGATACAACGTTTCACAATGGGCATGTTCTTCCAGCAAACGCTCGGCTTTGTCCAATTCTTCATAAAGCCCGGCACGAGTCAAAGGCGGAGTCAGGTGATCGACAATCACGGCGGACGCACGGCGTTTAGCCTGCGCACCTTCACCGGGATCGTTGACGATGAAGGGGTACAAATTCGGTAACGTTTTCAAGGCAATTTGAGGAAAATCATCCGATCCCAGGGCAACGCTCCTTCCGGGCAACCATTCCAAATTTCCGTGTTTGCCAAAATGAATCACGGCATGTGCGTCAAAGTCTTCACGAATCCACTGATAAAACGCCAGATATTCCGGAGGCGGCGACAAAGCGGGATCATGATAAATAGCCTGAGTCTGCAAACCAAATCCGCGCTGTGGTTGGATGCCGATGAAAATGTTGCCAAAACGTTTTCCGGCAATTGGAATAAAATCCGCAACTTCATGCGTCCATTGTTTGGCCAAAGTTGCTTGGCTTTTTTCCGCTGGAAGGTCCGGTGCCAGAAGTCCGCCGATCATATCAAATAAGCGCTCACGGGAAATGCCTTGCTCCGGTGTTTTAGCGTAACTCAGTTCCGAGTCATTGGTAATTCCTGCCTGCAAAATCCGGATCAATTCATCGCCGTCTTCAGGTATGTTTCCAATTAAATAACCACGTTTTTCCAAATCATGCAAAAAAGCAATCACACTGGCCGGAGTATCAAGTCCAACTCCGTTACCGAGGCGACTGTCTTTGTTTGGATAATTTGCCAAAATAATCGCTACCCGTTTTTCCGAATTTGCGGTTCTCCGCAAGCATGCCCAATTTGCGGTTAGTTCCGCAACATGCGACACCTGTTTCTGATCCGGAGCCAAACGTTTCGAACAGAACTCCAATTCCGGTGCTGTTTCCTGTTCCTGTTTAAAACCGACAACTGTGCTGAAAAGCCGTCCATCGGTTTCCGGTAGCACCACTGACATTGCTGCATTTGAAGCAGAAAAGCCGCGTGGATTTTTCAGCCATGCTTCCCTGTCTTCGGTAGAAGTTGGTACCTGAATTACTGGACAGTTCAGCTTCTCTAAAAACGACAAGCCAGTCTCACTACGCTCATCCATTCTCCCAATCGAAAAACTCTGCATGGTCAAAATAGCGTCCGGAGGTTCAGTTTCCGCTTTCTGCAGCAACTCTTCCTGGGCTGCCGGTTCACGCAGCGAATAAGCATAAAATACTGAAACTTTAAGACCCTGTTTTTTCAGAGCTTTGGTTAAAGCCTCAACCACAGCCATGTCTCCAGTTTGCTGCAGAGCACGGTAATAGGTTATCCAAACTCGACCGTTTGCAGATTTCTGGTTTTTAATTTCTGATTCCTCTTTTCTCCAACCGAATCTCGGTACTTCAATTGCTTCCGGAAACACTGCCGTCTTATTTTTCAGCAACAACTCAACTGCCTCAGCCGCACGTTCCATGTTCTCGATTCCACCTTCACGGAAATAAGAAAACATTTGCTGCACCAACGGTTCAGCATAATCATTGAATTTCAACAACTCCGGATCCCACTCATCTGTGCCGGGCAAAACTAGAATCCGAGTTTCTGCACCATGACTTTTGATGTGAGTGATTTCGTCCAGCAGATGTGGAAAATATCCGTAGCCACCATGCAGGCGAAATATTGCCAGTTTAGCTTTACACAAAACATATTCTGCATAATGCTCAGCTGCATCAGGATGCTGAAGCGGATTAGCCTGCATCAAACGTAGTGTGGGGCTTTCTTTTTTTCGGAAACGTTTACCCCAAACCTGAGCCAGTCCGGAAAGCTCGGTATCGGCGGTGCTGATGAATAAAATGTCGGCAGGAGTTTGGCGGACGGATTCAAGTTTTTTTTCGGAGTCCAAATCTCCGGGTTTAGTCGCAATTCTGTGCATCTACTTCCAACTCCAGTCAGGTCTGCTTTTTCCCGGCTGCCAGAGCGTTTCTGTTTCACCTAGAGTTTCTGTGACCCAACGTCCGGCAACAAAAAGGAAATCAGAGAGTCGATTCAGGTACTTGATGATTTCCGAATTTACCAAATCTAGCTGATTAAGTTTGAGAATATCACGCTCGGCCCTTCGGCAAACTGTACGTGCCTGATGCAAAAAAGCATTAAGTGGCGTACCACCGGGCAGGATAAAACTTTTCAGGGGTTGCAGTTCTTCGTTCATTGCATCAATTATTTTCTCCAGCCATTCTGCGTCTTCAGCCTGCAAAGTGATTTGACCTTCATACTCATCACCAGGAAGTGTTGCCAGTTCAGAGCCCAGGTCAAAGAGTTTTTGCTGAATTGCTTCCAAAATAAGTCCCAGCTTATCCCGTCGTTTTGATGTTTCCTTCTGCAAAAGAAAGCTCAGCACAAGACCGATGATGCTGTTCAATTCATCAACGCTTCCGTATGCTTCAATACGCGGATGATCTTTGGGAAGCCGCTTTCCACCAACAAGTCCGGTCTGTCCAGAATCTCCGGTACGAGTATAAACCTTTGTAATTTTTACCATCTTTTTGCTTTTTTGTAGAGCTAATTTGTTTTCATTTGCTGTGCAAGCCTTTGATAAGCTGGATCTCCTGAATTTTCCAAATTTAGTTTAAGACTAGCCTGATCTTCAGCAGATCTATTTTGACCGATTTTCTTTTTTCCCTCCCAACGTTCAACCTTCAATTCAAAGCCAATAATCGCATTGAGCATCTTACGAATTTTTTCAACAGACCAGTCAGCTTTCCATGGAGACTCAGCTCCCGCCTCATGTTCTATGGTCAACTGATCCACCAGCTTCATCAACTCAGCTTCATTTTCAATTTTACGCAATGTTCCAAATGCGTGAACTGCAGTATAATTCCAAGTAGGCACATTATATTTTTCTGCATACCAGCGGGGGGAAATGTAGCCATTGGTTCCTAAAAATACTGCAACCACGCTTTCTCCATTTTTAAGAGTATTTGCATGCGGATTTGCTTTTGACAAATGAATGTTGATTGTGTCATTTCCTTTTTCATCAGTCATGAGTTGCAAAGGCAAATGAGTCACGCCAGGCACCTGACTACCGTTCGACAGCAGCATTCCAAATGGATGTGCTTTTACAAAAGTCCTGATTTCAGCAGTTTCTTTAATCTTGAAGTGTGCTGGTATGTACATTTTCCCTTTTATAGTATTTTGTTATTTTTCGAAATTAACCGGTCCAAGTTAATCCATCCATTTTAAAAATTCTCTTAATGACACCACCTCACCAACTACAATCATAGCCGGTGGTTCAAGTCTGTTTTTTTCAACATCCACAGCACAAGTTCCAAGTGTGGTTTCCAAAACACGCTGGTCGGGCAAACTGGCCTGTGTTATCACCGCAACCGGTTCTTCGTGTGAACGGCCGTTTCGCATCAGGCGTTCTGCAATTTCACCGAGATATTTCATGGCCATGTACATCACAATCACCGGAGAGCCCTTTGCAATTGCGGCCCAATTATGAGATTCCGGAACATCACCTGCGGTTCCGTGTCCAGTGATAAAAGTGACCGCAGAATTAAAATCACGATGTGTTACCGGAATACCTGCATAGGCCAGCCCACCAATTCCTGCAGATATTCCAGGAATAATCCGAAAGGGGATTTCCGCCTTTACCAGACACAATGCTTCTTCTCCTCCTCTCCCAAAAACGAACGGGTCGCCGCCTTTTAGTCTTAATACGCGCCGGCCTTGTTCTGCCAATTCAACCAAACGCAGAGTAATATCTTTTTGTTTTGCAGAAGGTTTCCCTCCACGCTTTCCGGCATATTCGAGCCTGCAGTCCGCTGAAACCAATTCCAGAATTCCCTTGCCAACTAGTGCATCATAAACCACTACATCTGCCTGTCGCAATGCGTTTAAAGCATGAAGAGTCAACAATCCAGGATCACCTGGACCTGCACCAGACAGCCAAACCCAACCCGGTTCAAACTTGGGTAATTCAAAAGGAAGTGATTCCATCATATATTTGATCTGAAATATTTATTAATATACCTTATAGTCAATTGAATACATCTCTTTTCATTGATGTCAGAATAACAGGATCAACGATATTTTTACAGCTAAGATTCACTAATGAATCAGAAACCATCCCGAACACTTCGACGTGGTTGGACCACCGGTGCCTGTGCAACTGCTGCAGCAAAAGCTGCTTTTAAAGCACTGATCACAGGAGATTTTACTTCTTCTGTCAGCATCCTTTTACCCAAAGGCGAGCAGCCGGAATTTGAACTTTTCAAAACAGAACTTGGATCAGATTTTTCAACTGTCAGTATCATCAAAGATGCAGGTGATGATCCGGACGTAACGCATGGAGCAGAAATCAGCGTTACTGTCAGACGCGGAACTCCGGGAACAGGCATCGTTTTCAAAGCCGGAACCGGAGTGGGAACTGTCACCAAAGCTGGACTTGCATTGGAAATCGGAGAGCCGGCTATCAACCCTGTCCCCCGTAATTTGATGCGATCAATTGTCTCAGAAATTGCTGAAAAACAAAATCATTCCAGAGACGTTGAGCTGACGATTGCCGTTACCGGAGGAGAAGAATTAGCGAAAAAAACCTGGAACCCACGACTTGGAATTTTGGGCGGAATCTCGATTTTGGGTACTACAGGTGTTGTCATTCCTTATTCCTGTTCTGCCTGGATTCATTCCATTCAGCGTGGAATAGATGTTGCCCGCGCCAACGGTATACAGCACGTCGCAGGGTGCACCGGATCCACCAGTGAAAAATTTGTACAAAACTACTATGGACTTCCGGATGAAGCGTTGCTCGATATGGGCGATTTTGCAGGTGGACTTTTGAAATATTTCCGCAAACATCCTTTGCCGAAACTGTCGATTGGCGGCGGTTTTGGCAAGCTTAGCAAACTGGCACAAGGTCAGTTGGATTTGCATTCCGGACGAAGTCAGGTTGATTTCAGCATGTTGGCAGAATTACTGAAAAAGCTTGGTGCAAATCAGCAGCTTTGTGAGCAGGCCAAATCCGCCAACACTGCAAACGAAGTTCTGAAGCTGGCACAACAAGCTGGTTTGCCGTTGGCGGACACGATTGCGCAAAAAGCATGTCAAGTAGTACGAAAAACATTACGCAAAACAGAAACCCAACTAAATATACTAGTAATTAATAGTCAGGGAGAACTCGTTGGTGAAGCCGAAAACAATGCCTGAAAAACTTTTAATTCTGGGCGGCACCAGTGAAGCCTACAAACTTGCAGAAAGGCTGGTCTCACAATATTCTAGCGAACAGTTGACTGTCATTACTTCACTGGCCGGTGTAACTGGTAATCCAAAACTTCCTGCTGGAGAAGTACGGATCGGCGGTTTTTCCAAAACGTCTGGTGTAGACGGCAAAACCGGTTTGCACAATTATCTGCAGCAGGAAAATATTTCACTGCTGATCAACGCCACCCATCCTTATGCAATACAAATCAGTGAAAACGCACTTGCGGCGGCAACAGAACTTGGTTTAGCGTATTTACGTTTGACACGTCCGCCATGGCTAAAACATTCCGGAGATCAATGGATTGAGGTTGCGGATTTGCCTACCGCTGCTGAATTTTTAAAAAACGAAATTGAAATATCGTACCCCGAATTATCAGCACCGGTTGTTTTTTTGACAACTGGAAATCGAGGCTTAGAAATTTTTCAACAATGCAGTACCTGTAACTTTGTGGTACGCACGGTGGAGCTGCCGCAAAGTGTTACATCAGCAACCGGAATTTCCGCTTGGGAAAATGCAACTTTTTTACAGGCACGCGGGCCTTTCTCTCTGGAACATGAGCTTGCCCTGTTTCGGCAATATGGTGTGACACTACTGGTTAGCAAGAACAGCGGCGGTGATTCTACCTACGCAAAAATTGAAGCAGCCCGTAAATTGAAAATTCCGGTAGTGATGCTCGACAGACCGGCAGTGAATTCCGCTGATCTATGCCTGCAAGTAAATCAAGTGTTGGAATGGATAGTTCAACACAAATCGGTGTGAAAACTGATTATTTGCTTAACTAAACCCGTACCCGTAATAGCCGGCAAAGCGCCGGAAGCAAAAACAGGTCTGCAAGAAGAGCTGAAAAGACCGCGATCACTGCGAGAATACTGAAGCGTGAAACACCAACGTGACTCACCGGGATAAAGAAAAGAAATATCGACATCAGTATCAAGGTTGTGAAAATAATTGCCTGCCCTACTTCCTGGAGAGTGGCATGGATCGCCTCGGAAATGTTTGCCCCCTTGAGCAGTGACAATCGGTAGTGTGTGATAAAATGAATCGTGTCATCCACGGCAATTCCGATGATGATTGGTGCGGTCATCAACGTGGTAATATCAAGATTAAAGTCCAGCCAGCCCATCAGCCCAAACACTGTCAGTATCGGAAAAGTATTCGGCAGAATTGCCACCAATCCTAGTTTCACTGAACCGAAAATGCCAAACATGATCAGCGAGATAATAAGGAATGCCAGTCCGAAACTTTGGATTTGCGACCAGCTGATTGCATCAAAAACTCTGGCCCACGCTCCAACTCCGCCGGTTAATGTCACCTTCAGTTCGGGATAACGCACCTTCAGAGGCGAGAGAATTTTTTCAATTTCAGGTTGAACAACTTTGAGCAGTTCAACCGATTTTTTCGAGCCGATTGTTTTCAGTGAGATACTCATTCTCGCATTTGCATAATCCAACGAAACCAAGCGTTCCAGGTTTTCGTAATCACCTCCTTCGATTAAAACCAGCAACTGTGACACAAGTTCAGGATTGTCGGGTACAGTATAGTATTCTTCGCGATTTTCCTTCAGTTTGCGGTGAGTCTGTTTGAGTTGATTGTTCAGCGTCCAGTTATGAGTAACCAGTTCCGGATAGTTTCTCTCAAGCCATTGTTTGACTTCTTCCAGTGCAAGAAGCACTTCCGGATCTCGAAAGGCACCCGCTGATTCAGTTTCGAGCAGGATTTCCATATTTCCCGTGCCGAGGAACTGCTCATCCATTAAGCTTATCGTCCTGCGCACTGGCGATTCCGGCGGATAATATTCAGAAAATACTGTGTCAATTTCAATCCTGGATATTCCAAGAATCAGCAATAGTCCTGCTGCAGCGAAAAAAACAATAACACCTTTCGGATAATCCGCACTCACTCTTTCAATCCTGCTTAGCAAGCGCTTAACAATACGCAGCAGCAGAGTGACTTCAGGCATTTCATTGCTTTTCGGAGGACGCGGTGGGAACCAGTTCAAGAGGACGGGAAGCAGAAAGATGGTCAGCATAAAAGCAAACAAAACCCCAATACCACCCAGCAAACCCATCGTTTGGATTACACGCAGCTTGATGAAAAAGAGGGAAAAAACTCCAATTGCAGTGGTTATGCTTGTCAGCAGACAGGCCAGCGCAGTTCTGCTGAAGACAGAGCGTAGTACTTCACTGTGATGCTTTCCCTGTTGATGAAAAAACAGGTATCCTGATAATACGTGCACCACGTCGGCAATTGCGGCTACACTGACCAATCCGAATGCAATGTAGAGCGAAAGGTCAATAGGCCAGCCCGTCCAACCTGCCAGACCGAGAACTCCGACAATACTTGAAACAAAAATCACAATCGGCCAGATAACCGCACGTAAGGAACCTAACAGCAGCCAGGTCAGCAGTAGACTGAAAATGAGCGAAATGACAAGCGCCCACTGATATTCCACTGCCCAGACATCGTTCTGATAGAATGCACCCCAACCAGGATGCATGAACACAAGATCCTTGCTAAATCGTTCTTCACTCAGCAGACTCCAGACTTGTTTTTCAAAATCCGCATAATCCACCAGTCCGTGTTCGACAAATTGCGGTTCCTGTGCGCCCTGTCCTTCAAGCCCGTTTTCATCAAATCCTTCCAGTGCGTCGAGTTCATTGTCTTCAAGCGGAACGGCATCAAGGTTCGTTCTCAACACCAGCATTCCATACTCCAAGTTGTCCGCAAGCAGAACACGCGGATACTCAGGCTCCTTGAGGGCTTGTTCGCGCAGCAACCGACTTTGTTCTGCACTCTGTGGCAGTTCCTCACCGATGAAGTCGCGAAAGCGGATGCTGTCTCCATCTACTTCAGTAAAGCTGGTGTTGATCAGGGATTCAACTTCAGTCAGAAAACGCAGAGAATTTTCCGGATCATTTTCTCCTCGTGCGGATTCTCCATCAAGCACATCATGAATATTCTTTAAAGCACCAAGGCTTCTTGCTGAAAACAGATCCCCGTCCACAGGTTGATAAACCATACCGAGAGTCACCGTGCCGCCGAAGAGATCCTTAATCCTGTCCAGCGAAATTTGTACCGGATCATCTTTGCCGAACATATCATCATTCGCCCAGGAGAAAGCGAATCGAGGAATTCCTGCTGCCAGAAAAAACATCAGGATCACGTACAGCAGTAACACCCACCAGCGCCAGGGACGCAGCTTTTCCGGTAGAATTTCAAAAAAAAGGTTTAACCGTCTTATCACCGATCTGATGCTTCAAGGTTTGAAGTAGATATGACCACATGTTTATCGCGCGAAGTTTTACACAAAAATTTAAGTTTAGCGAATGCGAAAGTCAAAACAACTCAAAATGAATTTCAAAATTGGCCATCATTTTTTTAATGATTTCTTCTTTGGCCTTAACACATGAACATGCTGCGGATCGTAGAGGGCACTGTCACGGAAATTATGTTCAGCAAAAACTCTACCGACCATAATTAAAGCAGTGCGGCTGATTTTCGATTTTCGCATTTTTTCACGTATGTCAGCGAGTGTTCCGTGAATAAACTCTTGATCCGGCCAAGTCACCCGATAAGCCACCACAACCGGACAATCCTCACCATAATGCGGAATCAGTTCATCCTGCACAAACTTGAGATTTCGAACAGATAGGTGAATGGCCAGAGTTGCGCCTATCGCTGCCAGTTTTGCGAGTTTTTCACCTTCCGGCATTGCGGAGGCGTGCATGCTTGTGCGGGTTGCAATGATGGTTTGACTGATTTCCGGCAGAGTCAATTCCTGTTTTAATTCCGCCGCCGCCGCCGCAAATGCCGGAACTCCTGGAGTAACGTCATACGGAATTCCAAGTTCATCCAGCCTTCGCATTTGTTCTGCAGTCGCTCCGTAAATTGAAGGGTCTCCGGAATGCACACGTGCTACATCTTTACCCGCATCATGCGCAGTTTTAATTTCGGCAATTATTTCATCCAAATTCAGCGGCGCTGTGTCCCGTACTAACGCACCCTGTGGTGCAAAAGCCACCACTTCCTGTGGAACTAAAGAACCTGCATAAAGGCAAACCTGACATTTTGCGATTAAGTCACGTCCACGAATTGTGATCAAATCCGGTGCCCCCGGTCCTGCACCTATAAAGTGTACTGTCATTTTAATCTAATTATTAGTTGATGAAACCGTAAAAAGCCTAAATGGTATACTATTTTGTCATTCCTGCGAAGGCGGGAATCCATAATTTCAGATACTTACAAGTTCCTGGATTCCCCCCTTCGCAGGAATGACTACTATTTACGAAGCCATCATTAGTTTATTTATGTTCCAGTTTTTGAGAGCAGAATATTAAATTCGTATTTTCAGTCTTTTGTTTTATCCGCATAACCACGAGGAGTATAAACCCTGACCTCACCGTTTGGCAGTTGCAGTTGGCGGGTTTGGCTGGAGCCTACCAGAACTACCGTCAGCATATCAACTTGAGTTGGGTCCAATTTTTCTAAGGAAACGACTCTCAACTGCTCTTCTTTGCGTCCAAGATTTCTGGCCAAAACAACAGGTGTTTCCGCAGGTCTGTGTTTCAGTAAAATCTCCTTCGCCTGAGCCAGCTGGGTGGCACGTCTTTGCGAAACAGGATTGTAGAAAGCAATCACAAAATCACCTTCGGCTGCAGCACGAATCCGACGTTCAATCGTTTCCCACGGCGTGAGTAAATCTGAAAGCGAAATCGTACAGAAATCATGACCAAGCGGTGCACCAATTCTGGCACTTGCAGCCTGCAAAGCAGAAATTCCAGGAGTTACCTCAACTTTAATTCGCTGCCATTTTAGAGAAGAATCTTCTTTACTGCTGGACATAGTGACTGTGCTGGATCTGCCAGTTTCCAGCAATTCAAAAACCAAGGTGGCCATGGCATAAATTCCCGGATCTCCAGATGAAATCAGGGCCACAGTTTTACCTTCTGCAGCCAGATTCAAAGCATGGCGTACCCGCACTTCTTCCTGACCCAAATCAAAGTAGTGTAATTTCTGACCGTTGTGCAAATCAGCAATCAAGTCCAGATAAAGTCCGTAACCAACCCAATCAGTGGATTTCCGGAGCATTTTTTCAGCTTCCGGAAGTCTCCATTCAGGAGTTCCCGGTCCAGTTCCGACGATAAAAAGCGTACCTTGCGCACGTCCTATTTTGTTTGGATCAAGTAAATTTTCCGCTTCCGCAACTGCACATGTTGCTCTATTAGATTTTATCTTTGCTACCAGCAATTTCCCGTTGGCAGTGGAGCTTCCGGAAGCCGCAACTGCAGCCAGAGCCGCACCTTCAGCAACTCCGTGACAACCGACTTCCTGAAAAACAATTTCTGAAGGATTTTGAAGATCCGGAGTTTGCGCTTCCAAAGTCGCCGCATCAAAAAATCGCGCTGGACATTCGGCTCCTGAAATTTCCGTAAAATATGCTGCTAATGCATGAACCGCATGTTCATCGGATTTGAGATCCAGCGAAACCACCAGCGCGACTCTTTCAGGAGCAATCTCATTTTCCGCCAATGTTTTCCGGACAAGTGAAATCAACTCTTTAGGCTCTGTCCCACGCTCGCAACCTACGCCAACAACAACATTTTTTAAGGGCAGTTCTGCTGCTGGACAAAAAATCAAATGTTCGGCATTTCCAGAAACTGGATCCGTGCTTAACGATATCCGCAGCTTTGCATTTTCTGTAAAAGGCAAGCGGCTTTCCTGCATCCATTCGTAAAAACCCGGCAGGTAATCCGCGACTACCGTTTTGCTTTCAGGCAAAAAATCCGGGGTTGACGTTTTTTCTTTTTGAACTAAATCCGGAGTAAAGGATTTAGTTTCCGGAGAAAGCGATACTGCTGCGCCTGCCAAAAGTTCTGCAGTGAACACCTTCACGTCTTCCGGATTAGTCAACACAAAACCTTGTGGTGGTTCGTCCAATGCAATGCCAAAACGCAAATCTCCTGCTGTCGTTACAGCCGGTGTGACTCCGATTAATTTTCCAATTTTTCGAGCCAGTGCGTTTGCTCCATGATGTCCACCGAGCAATGGAACAACCGAACTTCCATCCTCCGCCACCGCAATCACAGGTGGTTCGTCGAGCTTGTTTACCAAAGCACCTGCGACTCCGCGAATCAAAACTGCAGAAGCACAGACTCCAACAATTGCCGCACCTTCGCGAAACAAAAATTCAAGATGCTTCATGGCATCTGTGAACAAAACATCTACTTCCAGTTCAGGACTTTGATTTGAAATTCGGTCTGCCTTAGCATGCAGTTCTGCACCAAACTCTGCTACAATTTTTTTTGCCAGCGGCAACGCGCTTGTTCCCAAACAAAAAACTACTATCCGCTGATTCATAATGCACCAACCATGATTGGGCTTACCTTTTTTCGGACAAGAATCATTGAAAAATATGGAACATCTTGTGCTTCAAGATTTTCGATTGGAATGATCTGTTGATTCTGCATGGTGGCATGCTCAACATATTGCGCACAATGTTCTAGCCTCAAATGCCGCAGAACTCTCCTGATTTTCGGCAGATGCCGTCCTACCTTCATAATCGCTGCAGCATCTGTTTCTAACAAACGTCGTTCAAGTTCTTTTTCTTCAAGAGGGCCCGGAAGAATCGTCAAAATTTCATTACGAGAAACAAGTGGGGTTTTTAAGATTGCAGCACAAGCCATTGGCGAAGAAACTCCGGGTACTATTTCAGTCTTGAATTTCTTTGCCAGCCGCTCAAACAAATACATAAACGAGCCATAAAAGAAAGGGTCTCCTTCGCAGATAACGGCCACTGATTTTCCGGACTCAAGTGGAATTTCCAAAATCTTTGCAGCTTGATCGTAGGCTTGTTGTGCAGGAAAAGGTGAAACTGCAATCGGCAGTCGGAGTGGAAATAAATCCGGTTCATTACTCAACAAAGGACGCACAATCTGCAGGGCCAGACCATCACCGACCTCCGGTGCAGGGTAAGCCAAAACATCACACTCATTGATCAGGCGGTTGGCTTTCAGAGTCAACAGTTCCGGATCACCCGGACCAACACCTATTCCGTATAAAATTCCCGAATTATTTTTCACCACAGAGTCACAGAGAACACAGAGAGCACAGAGAGTTTAAAGTATTCTTCTTCTAATTCCATTTTTCAATAGAGGGACATTGAAATTGATAAGCAATCCTAATTTCCATCCTCCTAATTTCATGTATGTGAGTAATTGTGCCTCATGGACAGGCTCAATCTTTGAGACAGCTTTAAGCTCAACAACAATAGTATTTGAGAACAATAGATCCAACCTATATCCACAGTCTAATGACCTCCCCTTATATTCCAGAGGTAGTGATAATTGTCTTTTATATGAGATTTTTCGAGACTTCAACTCTCTACACAAACATTCTTCGTAAGCAGATTCCAGCAGTCAGGGACCTAGTATTTTATGAACTTCTATCGCTGATCCGATAATGTCTTCTGATATTTTATTTAATTCCATCTCTGTGCATTCTGTGACTCAGTGGTGAAATATTCGATTAATAACATTTAATAACAGCAAGCTGAGTCACAGGCCGCAAGGTTTTCCAACCCTGAAATTTACCAATTGTTTCTGCACGGGAAATACTGAGCCGTGTTAAGTTTCCTCCTGCATCAACATTTTCATTTTGCCACTGCAGCAATTTTTGTTCACCTTCAAGAGTAACTGCATTGGCAACTAAACGTCCTCCGGGTTTGAGCGCGTTCCAGCATGTTTCCAGCATGTTTCCAGTAGAGAGTCCGCCACCGACAAAAACCGCATCCGGCTCAGGCAGATCCGCCAAAACCTCAGGTGCGTTTCCGGGGACAATCTGTAGCATTGGCACTCCCAATTGAAAAGCATTTTGTTCAATTAACTTCAAACGGGCTGCAGATTTTTCAATTGCGATGGCCTGACAGCGTTGGCTGCTGCGCATCCACTCGATTGCTACAGAACCGCATCCCGCACCAATGTCCCACAAAAGATGATCGACAATGGGCATCAATTTTGATAAAGTAACCGACCTTATTTCACGTTTTGTGAGTTGCCCATCCTGCAAAAATGCTTCATCTGGAAGTCCGGGAATTCTGCAAATTACATTTGCCTGTGCGTCGGGTAGACATTCAATAGCCATGGCATTGAGTGCAGCACCTTCTGGATGTATCCAGTCATCAGCCTGTCCAGAAATTTGACGTTCCTTTGTGCCGCCCAAATGTTCTAATACCGTAATCTTGCTTTTACCAAAACCTCTTGCTGAGAGAAGATCTGCAGCTTGTTTTGGACTTTCTTCACCTTTGCTCAGTACAAGCAATTTTGCACCGGGCTGCACAAAAGGATGCAGCATCTCAACCGGTCGACCATGAATAGTCAAAGACTCTACATCCGGTAGTGACCAGCCAACTCTTGAACAGATCTGCGTAAAAGTACTCAAAGCAGGTTTGATCCAAATTTCATCAATAGGTATGTGTCGTAACAATTTGGCCGCAATACCATAACAAAGCGGATCCCCACTAGCCATAATCGCCACCGGAAGCGCAGCAGCACCGCTCCAGTCTTTCTCTGCGGGATCAGGTCGCCAGGCAACAATTTTTGTTACTGCTTCCCGGATCGGTGAGGGCCAGACAATGCGTTCACCCTCCCAGTCTTCCGGAAGCATTCTGAGGTGACGCTCCCCACCCAGCACTATTTTAGATTCATACAACAAAGCTCGGGCAGAGGCTGACAAATCTTCCCAACCATCTTCACCAATACCAATTACTCTGAGCCACTTGTTCATTTTTGTTTTTGAATATTTTATAAATCTGTATTTTTTGCTAATGCATTCACCGCAGCGGCGGCCATTGCACTACCACCCCGTCGTCCTGTTAGAGTTAAAAAAGGAACTTTTTCCTCACATTGTTCGGCCAGCAAAACCTTGGATTCTGCAGCACCGACAAAGCCAACCGGAAATCCCAAAATGACTGCCGGCGGTTCTACTCCTTCCTCCAGCAATTCCAGCAGCCGAAATAAAGTCGTAGGTGCATTCCCTACTGCTACCACTGCTCCAGCCAACTGAGATCTCCATAATTCTACTGCTGCTGCAGAGAGTGTTGTTTCCATTTTTGTAGCCAGCACAACAGTTTCGGGATGCTTATTCCAGCAAAGCACCTCATTTTCTGTGGGCAATCGGGAACGAATAACACCTTCTGCAACCATTCTGGCATCACACAAAACTGGTGCTCCACGCAACAAAGCTTCTCGTCCTGCACGAACTGCATTCTGTGAAAAAACTAAATCCTCTACAATATCCAGCATTCCACAAGCATGAATCAAACGCAGAGCAAGATCTGCGATGTCTTCCGGAAGTTGTGAAAAATCAGCCTCCCTGCGGATAGTAGCAAAGGATTGCTGATAAATAGTATTTGGGTCACGCAGATAATCCATGCTCACTTATCTTCTGAAAGCAAATCTTCCGGATTCAGCGGACTTGTAGAGTCCATACTTTTTGGACCCAAAGGATGATCCGCATGAGGATATGGATGATGTTCGTGTCCATCATCATGTTCGTGATCATGGCTATGATCGTGGACGTGTGAATGTTCATGAGTATGAACTGATTCTTCTGCAGCATTTCCGGTACCAATTCCTTCAACATGATGGTGATGACTTTCCTGCCTTAAACCTACTTCACTTTCGAAACCGAGAAACTTCTCCCTGTATTTGCAGAGCTGACAATTCATGTTATTTACTCCACTGCGGATTTCTTCAACACGTTCTGCAAACACATCCAGAACCAGTGGATGATCATTCAGATAAGAAGCTTTAATAAATTCTATTTCCGGAAATTTGGCTGCAACAATGTCGGTGTAATGATAAATACGCTGGACCAAAATTCCAGTGAATAAAAAATATGGAAAAACTACAATCCGTTTGTAACCGAGACGTGCGGCATGCTCCAAACCCGGTTCCACCAGTGGAAAGGTCACACCTGAATAAGCAGTTTCTGCCCAACCAAATCCCAAACCCTCCCAAAGCATTCGAGTTACTTTTGAAACATTGGAATTTGCATCCGGATCTGATGCTCCGCGTCCGACTACAACCAGTAAAGTTTCCTGACGGGAAACTCCATCGCCAGCTCTTTTCAATGCCTCCTCTACACGATCACCTGCCGCACGGATGAGCTTAAGATCTATCCCCAATTCCCGCGCATATGAAATCGACAATTCAGGATTTCGCGCCTGATAGGCATTGAGTACAGAAGGAATATCGTTTTTGGCATGACCTGCAGCAAACAACATTCCTGGAACTGCAAGCACCTTGCGGATGCCTTTATTCCGCAGGGCATCTAAGCCGGTACGAATTACTGGCGTAGCAAATTCTAAAAAACCCCAATCCGTTTCATATTGGGGCAAACGCTCCTTGAGTCCCCGGGCAACTGCCTGAAACTCTTCAACTGCTCCTTCATCGCGGCTTCCGTGTCCGCATACCATCACTCCAAACTGCTCTTCCATATCTTTTGTAATTTATTGGTTTAATCTTAATTTGCTATTCTAGCAGGATTGTATTTGGATGGGTAAAAATTGTAAGGTTTTCAGCAATATTTTAATATTTTTGCATTACTCAAACCCGAAGAAAAGTATGTTGGTTTAAAATTTTCCCAACTGTCTTAAACCGTCATAAACCACAACTGCGACGGAGGAGCCAAGATTTAAGCTGCGCACATTTTTTTCACACATCGGCAAAGTAAAACAACGTTTCGGAAAACGTTCCATCCACTCATCCGGCAGCCCCGAAGTCTCTTTACCAAAAAATAAATAATCGCCTTCCTGCGGTTCTATTTTTGTGTAGGGACGCTCATTGTGTACTGAAAGAAAATGTAATATGTCCGGATTAAGTTTTGCAAAAAAACCTTCTGCATCAGGAAAATGTTCCCAACTTACCCATTGCCAATAATCAAGTCCGGCACGTTTGAGTTGTTTGTCGCTTAAATCAAAGCCTAATTTGCCCAACAATATTAAATGGCATTTGGTTGCTGCGCACAAACGAGCTATATTTCCGGTATTGGGTGGAATTTGAGGTTCGTAAAGAACAATATTAAGGGCTGGATTCTTGTGGAGTCGCATCTAATTTTTTACTTGAAGAAAAATAGTGGCTTTTGAACTGACCTGTTTGCAATTTATTCTTGAGCTAATTGAATCAGTCTGTCCAGCAACTCAGAGTAAGCTAATCCGGATGCTTCCCAGAGTTTCGGGTACATGCTGATTTTGGTGAATCCGGGCAATGTGTTTATTTCGTTGAGGATAAAGGTATTGTCTTCACAAAGAAAGAAATCAACTCTGGCCATACTGCGACATTCAGTCACCTGAAAAGCCTCGACTGCAGCCTTTCGGATTTGCAATGAAACCTTTGACTCAATTTCGGCAGGAATTATCAGTTCAGCTCCATCATCATCCACATACTTGGCTTCATAGGAATAGAATTCTCTGCGGGGTGCAATTTCACCTAATACCGATGCTGCTTCGGGAGAGTCATTTCCCAGTACAGAACATTCGATTTCTCGTCCTGAGATTGCTTCTTCAACCAATACTTTGCGGTCTGCAGCAAACGCCAGCTGTAATGCCAGCTGATATTCTGCTACGGTTCGCACCTTGGAAACTCCCAATGAAGAACCTTCCCGGCAGGGTTTTACAAATAATATGTTTCCCAATTCACGCACTGCATCTTCAAATGACAGCTCATCCGGATTACGCAGCAGTTTGTAACGAGACACCGGAATTCCGTGATGCTGCAGCAAGCGCTTTGTCACGTCCTTGTCCATGCAGATAGCCGATCCATAAACATCCGCACCGACATACGGTATTCCGAGCAATTCCAACAACCCCTGTAATGCTCCGTCTTCACCAAGCTTACCATGAGTGATTGGGAAAAAGACATCGACATCGGCCAACTCGTTTCCGGACTTTTCTGTTACAGCTAATTTTTTTCCGGCTGAGATTCCGCTTTGAGGAAGACGGGCCGGCAAATTATGCTTAAACTTAACCTGACGTACATCTTCAACATTTTCTAAAAACTCTGGTGTTTCACCCAAAAACCAGGTACCACTTTTATCGATACCAATCAAGAGGACATCATATTTGTCACGATCAAGCGCAGCCTGGATGTTGTATGCAGAAACCAGTGAGACTTCGTGCTCACCACTGGTTCCTCCACAAATCAGGCCGATTTTTAATTTTTTGGTCATATCATGGATACACTGAAACAGAGTTTTTATATTCCAGAACTACTCAACTTGCTGAGCCGACGCCTTAACTCGAATATGCAGTTCATCAAGTTGATCTGTTTCAACTGCAGAAGGTGCATCGGTCATTAAACAACCGGCTTTTTGTGTTTTAGGAAAAGCAATCACATCGCGGATCGATTCAGTTTTAAGCAAAAACATCATCAAACGGTCAAAACCCAGTGCAATGCCACCATGCGGAGGAGCTCCAAAAGAAAGGGCTTTCATCAAAAAGCCGAATTTATTTTCAATATCCTGATCACTTAATTTCAACAAGCGAAAAACTTTATCCTGAATATCACTACGGTGAATACGAATACTGCCACCACCGATTTCTACTCCGTTCAGTACTACATCATAGGCCCGGGAACGAATTTTTTCAGGCGCACTCTCAGCATATTTTTCCAGATCATCCGTATCAGGCATAGTAAAAGGGTGGTGGCTGGAAGTATAGCTCTTTTCAATTTCACTGTACTCAAAAAGAGGAAAATCTGTCACCCAGACAAATCGATACTCATTCTCATCAATTAAGCCTCGACGACGTGCAATTTCTTTACGTAAGTTACCGAGTGCATCATAAACAATTTTTTTGGTGTCGGCACAAAACAAAACCAAATCACCTACATTCAAACCAACTCTCTCCTCAAGTGCTTTTTTCTGTTCTGCAGTAAAAAATTTTGCAATTGGAGATTGCCAACCGTCATGATTACTCTTGATCCAGGCCATGCCTTTGGCTCCATATATTTGTGCAAATTCAGTCAGGTCATCCAGATCCTTGCGTGATAATTCTGCTCCACCAGGAACACAAATCGCTTTCACAATTCCTCCTTTGTCCACTACCTGTTTAAAAACCCGCAACTCACACTCAGAAGCAATATCAGAAATATCTTTGAGCTTCAATTCAAAGCGGGTATCTGGTGCATCGGAACCATAATTTTGCATTGCATCCTGGTAGCTCATTCGTGGAAATGGCGTCTCAACTTTTACTCCAATAGTTTGCTCAAACAACTCCACCATCAAACCTTCTGTCAGCTCATATATCTCTTCCGGTTCAGTAAAGCTCAATTCCAAATCTATTTGGGTAAATTCAGGCTGACGGTTTCCACGTAAATCCTCATCACGAAAACAGCGGGCAATCTGCAGGTAGCGGTCATAGCCACTGATCATCAGCAACTGCTTGAAAAGCTGTGGTGACTGTGGTAAAGCGTAAAATAAACCAGGATTGACTCTTGATGGTACCAGGTAATCACGGGCACCTTCCGGAGTTGATTTTGTTAAAATTGGAGTTTCAATTTCAAAAAACCGTTGACTTGTATAATAGTTCCGCACAATCTGCATGGCCTTAGAGCGCAGCATTAGATTATTCTGCAAAGTCGAATCACGTAAATCAAGAAAGCGGTATGTCAGTCGTAGTTTTTCATCTACATTATCACGGTTTTCCAGTACATATGGAGGTGTTTCTGATATATTGAGAATTTCCAAAGTCTCCACCAAAATTTCAATTTCACCAGTTGGCAATTTTGGATTTACATTGCCCTCAATCCTGTGTGCCACTTTACCACGTACGGCCAACACAAATTCTCCGCGAATTGTGTCTGCTAAAACATGTGCTTTTTCACTGATTTCCATTTTAAAAACAACCTGGCTGATTCCAGTATAATCCCGCAAATCAACAAAAATAACTCCTCCATGATCACGACGGGTTTGACACCAACCCATTAAAACGACCTCTTGGTCAACATTCTCTATCCTCAAATCTCCGCAGTAATGTGTTCTTGTCCAATTCATTTTTATTTATTTTTTTAATATTTAATTATTTCAGTGTTATTATTAAAGATTCGTCAGCAAATTTATATCCAGACATCGTTTTCCGCAGTTAATTCCCCACCGGAATCACCTGTATTCACCACACCTCTTGGTTCAACAAGTAGTATTTTGCACTCATTCTCAGCAATCGGCTTATGTTCCACTTTTTTTGGAATTACAAACATTTCTCCAGTTTTCATTTCAACTCGACCATTACGGAACTCAATCACCATTTTACCTTCAAGTACAATAAACACCTCATCTGTATCATCATGTTCATGCCAAACAAATTCACCTTGAATTTTCACAAGTTTGAATTGATAGTCGTTCATTTCTGCAACTACTCTTGCTTGCCATTGATCAGAAAATTTACCTAGTTTTTCTGAAAAATTGATAGCTTGATATTCCATAAGAATGTCCTCATCCAAAATTAGCAATTATAAACATAATAACAATTCAGGGTAGCAGAATTGTCCTATAATCTACAGAAATATCTAAATTGCCAATAACATTTCTTAGATGGCATGCAGCACTTTCATGATAATATTTAAAGAGGCCTGAAATAGTAGCACAAAATCCTCAAACCTTGTCATTTCTAACACTGCGATAAATCCGGTCCAAGCAATCATATTGGTATATCTTAGATTTCTCCCTTTGGTAGAAATTATAAATATTGAATTAAATGTCTGCACTTCACTTTCACTGGAAGTAGAAGGGAGTAAAACAGATATGGTTACTCAGGAGAGAGCAGTATGTTTTCAGGCGAGTATTGGAGAATCAGGAGTAAAGTGATCAAACCTGCATGCGCATTACTTCTTCGTATGCACTGACCAGCTTGTTGCGGATTTGCAGCATAAGGCGCATCGAAAGATCTGCTTTTTCAAGCGCAAGCATGGTGCCGTGAATATCCTTATTATCTGTTACCAGCAGTTCAACTTGCTTTGCCTCTGCATTCAATTGCTGCTGATTTACATCCTGTAGCAATTTTTCGAAAGTTTGGCTGATGCCACCGCTTTCGACACCTTGCTTTTGACTTTCAGTATTCAGACCAGTTATCGGCGGTCCAACTGATGGTAAATTGATATTCATTTTTTAATTATTTTACTAAATTTTTTAAACCGCTTTAAACGTTTCGTCCCAAATCAAGAGCAGATTGTGCCATGTTTTTTGTTGCATTAAATGCTGCAGTATTTGCTTCATAGGAACGTGAGGCTTCCATCAGGCTCACCATTTCTTCCATCATATTCACATTCGGCATGGCAACATAGCCTTCCTGATTTGCATCAGGATGTCCCGGTTCATAACGCAGAATTGGCGCTCGGTTGTCCTGAGAAATTCCCACGACTTTGACCTCAGTTGCAGTATCGAGTGATCGTTCTTGTGAGCGCAGTTCTTCCTCAAATGTTCTGTCGTTGGAAACTGCAGCCAGTGTGACTATCCGGCGGCGATAAGGCCCACCTTCCGGAGTACGCGTTGTATTGGCGTTTGCAATGTTTTCAGAAATGGTGTTGACGCGCTGCCGTTGTGCTGCCATTCCGGAAACACTTACATTAAGCGATGATTGAAAACTCATTAGCGTCCTTCAGTAATTGCGGTTTTGAGCATCCGGAACTGGTGAGTCAGCATCCGTATACTGGCATTGTACATCAATTGATTTTCAGCCATTTTAGCCATTTCACGATCCAAATCCACCGTGTTTCCGTCAAAATCAGGAAAAGGTGATGCACTGTGAATACGCTGTGCCTGTACCAGTTTTAGCGGAGGTGTGTTGCGGCCGTCAAAATGTTTCGAATTAGTGGTTTTTAGCAGTCCTGGTTCTTCGGCATGCAGTGCCTTTTCCAAGCTCTTTTCAAAAACCATATCCTCGGCTTTGTAACCGGGAGTGTCCTTGTTGGCAATGTTTGAAGTCAACAGATCCTGTCGCTTAGTGCGAAAATCCAGGGTCTTCTGAATCAAAGTAAACATATTATTTTCAAACATTCCTGACATAAAAGTGCTTTTTTTGTTGCTGTTCAACAGGATTTTTTAGTGATTAGGATGCAATCTCAGGGCCAATTTCAGTAAATATTTGATTGGCTTGATCAGCGTGATCTGCTTGCATTTTTTCTGATACAGCTTAAGATGGACCATTAAAGAATATTTCATGAGGAAAGATGGATAAAAAACAAGCACAAGTTTGGGGAAATCACCTCAAAAAACCGCCTAATGAACAGAACGTCCTTTTTTGTGCCGGACGTGATGTACTGCCCCTGCCAATGGCAGACGAATTATTGCTGCCCTACGATATTTGGACTAACCGTGCTCACTGCATCATGCTTCACAAACAGGGTTTGATTCCAACTACAAATTTAAGCAGTATCTTAGCCGGCCTAAAGCAACTGGAAATACTGGTTGAGTCCGGAGATTATACTCTTGACCCCGGCAAAGAAGACGTGCATATCAACGTTGAAGCCTTTGTGACAGAAAATCAGGGTGCAGAAGCCGGCGGAAGGATGCACATCGGTCGCAGCCGCAATGATCAATCTGCTTGTGATATGCGTCTTTATTTACGTGCAGTTGGCTTAAGCTTGTTTGATTCTGTAAAAAACTTTGCTGCTGCTTTACTGCTGCAGGCAGAAAAAAACACTGAAAGTGTTATGCCCGGTTTCACCCACTATCAACCTGCAATGGTCACAACCTGGGGGCACTGGCTCTGTGCTTATGTTCAGGGACTTTGCAGGGATTTGGAACGATTGGCATTCGCCATTTCACAAGTCAACCGTAATCCCTTAGGTGCGGCTGCAGCTTTTGGTACATCCTGGCCAATTGACCGCCAACTCACAACGGAGCTGCTGGCTTTTGAAAAGATTGACAGCAACACTCTCGACTGTATCGTTTCACGCTGGGAAAATGAAGCCCAACTGGCCCATACAGGAGCAATGCTGATGAATCACCTCAGCATAATGGCACAAGATCTCATTTTTCTGAGTCACCCATATTCTGGATTGCTTCAGATTGACGATGACTATGTGACAGGATCTTCAATCATGCCGCAAAAGAAAAACCCTGATTTTGCCGAGGTCATAAAATCAAAAGCTGCTCTGGCCAACGGATTCTTAACAAGTCTGCTTAGTATTCAAAAAGGAGGATTAAGCGGTTATAACCGTGACACGCAGGCCACAAAATATTTGATCATGGATCTGGTTCGTGAGTGTGAAGCTGCGCCAATAATTCTGCAGGGTGTTTTTGAAAGTTTGAGCATCAATACCAAAAAAATGAAAGAGCAATGTGAAACTGGTTTCATGAATTCTGTAGATATTGCAGACCATCTGGCCCGAACTCTGAATTTGGCTTTTCGGGATTGTTACCATTTACTGGCCCGGGCTGTAAAACTTTCTGCACCGCAAACAAAAATCACAACTGCTGCCCTGCAGAAGGCACTGGCAGAATCCGGTCATCCAACAGAAATTGCGGAAGATCTGACTGAGCTGCATGATCCTCAAAAAATATTAAACCTGAGACAGCATCAGGGCAGTCCGTCTCCAAAACAAACCCATCTGCAGATTGAAGAACTTTCTTCAGAACTGGATACGCTTGCAGCGCCGCTTGTGAAATTGCAAAACAACATTTTTGCTGCACAGCAGAATTGTAATAATTATGAGGTCTGAGGGCTTTAAAATTGGTGTGATAGGAGCTGGAGCCTGGGGTACAGCGTTGGCGAGACTACTCGTCCTGAACGGGAGTTCGGTCCAGCTTTGGTGTCATGAGGTTGAAACAGCAAATAATATCCACGATAATCATCTCAACCCTCAATTTTTGCCTGATATCCCGCTTCCGGAAACGCTTGATGCCAATACCGATTTGCTAGAGGTAGTCCGAAATTCCAGAATTCTTGTCGCTACACCTCCATCACATTTCACCCGCGAAATTGCTAAAAAGATGCGGCCCCAGATTTGTGCAGAACATATTCTGCTCATTCTCAGCAAAGGTATTGAGCAACATTCACTGGCCTTGATGAGCGAAATATATGCGGAAGAACTTGGCAACCTGCCTCAAATAGCAATTCTTTCAGGTCCAACGTTTGCCCACGAAGTTGCTTTAGATTTACCTTCTGCTGCAGTGCTGGCCTGTAAAGATGAAACCGCAGGCAACCTGCTGCAAAAATGCTTTCATTCTGACCGATTTCGTCTTTACCGCAGCACAGATCTTGTCGGCGTTCAACTGGGGGGTGCTATCAAGAATGTGATTGCCATTGCATCCGGAATTGCTGACGGCATGCAGTTGGGACTGAATGCACGTGCGGCCCTGATCTGTAGAGGTGTTGCAGAAATGACACGCCTCGGCACTAAAATGGGAGGTTCTCCAGAGACGTTTATGGGTATGTCAGGAATTGGAGATCTGGTTTTGACTGCAACGGGAAATCTTTCCAGAAATCATAATCTTGGTGAAAAACTGGGTCGTGGATTTTCACTGGAAGAATGCCTGCCACCGGATGGTGCTGTTGCTGAAGGTGTCCTCAATGCAGTTTCCATTCATGAGTTAGCAGAACGTCACCTAATTGAAATGCCGCTTTGCAGTGCCGTTTTCCAAGTTCTACACCAAGGAATTTCCTGTGTTCAGGCTTTGCAACAACTGTTGGAACGTGAGCGTCCAGATGAAGAAGTGATGTTTTTTCCAAATTTAAACAATAACACAGTCCATGCTAATCAACAAAAATGAGTAGCTTTTTTTCCGCAAAAAACTGGAACCGAGTTTTCCTTTACCTTTTATTCATCTTCAGCACTTTCAGCATTGCAGGTATTGATGCCTCAATCTCAATTCTGTATTTGCTGACCATGATAAGCTGGATAGAATTCCGTCAATTTTCACAACTCGAGAATCCATTTTTATGGGCCATTTTATTTTACATGGCTGCTGCAGTACTTTCCGGACTGCTGAATGCTTATGAAACAGAACACCTGCTGGCTCTGCGTACTAATTGGCGCTTGCTGTTGCCTTTGCTGATAGCCGGAATTATGGTTGATATAGATGAAGAAAATTTACTCTGGATTTTCTTTGGTTTCGTAGCCTTGATCTCAATTTACGGCATCATCCAGTATTTTACTGGAGCAGACTGGTTCAGACCGGCAGATCAAAGTTTTGCCACACCATATTTGTCGGGTGCTAATGGAGAAAACACTGTTTTCCACGCTAAAGGAAATTTCACGCACCACTTGACTTATGGCGGTTTTTTACTGCTCTGTTTTCCACTTTTGGCCTCACTAATTTTTTGCAGTGACTGGAATCCCTTCACCCGCTTAATTGCAGGTGCAATTACGATTTTAATTTTGCTCGCAATCGGTGCTTCACTGGGACGCAGCATTTGGCTTGGAACTGCGGTGGCAGGCACGATTCTACTTTTTCGGCTCTCCCCGAAAATTATGCTTGCCCTTACAATCTTGGTGCTTGCTGGAGGAACATATCTGTATACACAATTCAGTGAACCTTCTTTTGAAATCCGCACACCAACAAATCGCGTAGAAGTAATCCAGCAACGCTTCATCAGCGGTTTTATGCTTAAAGCAAATCAGGATCGAATACTGATGTGGGAAACAGGAATTGCCGCAATCAAGGATCATTTCTGGTTAGGCATCGGCTACAATAATGACGCGAAAGTCATGCCCAAATATCGAGATTTAATCAAGGAACGTACGGGTCACAGATTCAATAATAACGCCGCAACTGGTGTGCATAATATCTACCTGCAAACCTGGATCAATTACGGTCTACTCGGCTTTTTGGCATACCTCAGCATTCTTTTCATTTTTTTAGCTCAAAGCATAAGCACGCTTTTTCAAACCACGCGTTTCAGCTATGAAAACTCCATCCTCTGGGGCTCAATCGCAGGTGTGTGTGGATTCATGGTGGCCGGTTTTTTTGAAAATAATTTCCGTGACGGCGAAGTCCAAGCCATGCTGCTAATTTTGATGGGTTTAAATTTACGCCAAATCCAAAAAATGAAAGAACGGATTTTTTAAACCTGAGAGTAGATAAAGACAAATCTAACACGTACGACCAAGTCAATGCCTTTGGAAAATACTCTACACCTTCTTTGAACAACTCCTTCAAATTACAATCATTGTCCTGACATAATTTGTTAATTTAAACTCAGTCAAACAATCACTATAATCTATGGGATTAATTATTATTTCGTTTGTTGCCTTCATCTCATTAGGTTTGCCTGATGGTTTGTTGGGTGTAGCATGGCCGGGTATTCGCGACTATTTTGATTTACCTGTCGATGCCCTGGGAATCATCCTCATCTGCGGGACGGGCGGTTACATGCTTTCCAGTTTTTTGAGTGGCATGCTGATGCGTCGTTTAGGAATCGGAAAACTGTTGAGCCTGAGTTGCGCGGCCACGGCCAGCAGTTTGTTTGTTTACGCAATTACCAGCGACTGGTGGATTTTCGTGATCTTTGTAGCAATTAGCGGATTAGGCGCAGGTGCTATTGATGCCGGAATCAATACCTTTGTCGCAAAATACCACAGTAGCCGCATGATGCAGTGGTTACATGCGAGTTTTGGAGTGGGAATTACTTCAGGGCCTGTAATCATGACCCTGGGAATCAGTCTGACTTCACGCTGGCAAAGCGGCTATCTTGTCGTTTCCCTTGCAATAGCAATTCTTGCCGCGGTTTTTTTTGTGACAAAGAGCATGTGGATTGGAATTACTGTTAACGGCACTGAAGATCATCATACAGAGACCGATGCGACTCTCTTCGAGACGTTGAAAATAATTCCTGCACAGTTGAGTATGCTGCTTTTTTTTCTTTATACAGGTGTTGAATTAGGTTTGGGTCTGTGGACTTATTCACTGTTGACAGAATCCCGTGGAGTTGCTCCGGAAGTTGCAGGCTTTATAACTGGAAGTTATTGGGGTATGTTTACAATTGGACGTATAATTGCGGGTTTGTACGCGAGTAGAATAGCTGACAGAAAACTGATTTATCTCAGCGTTTCCTTAGCACTATTAGGGATTGGACTGCTACTGACAAATTCAGGGCAATTGACTTCAATTCTCGGAATTGGATTAGTGGGCTTTGCAATTGCTCCTATCTTCCCCGGACTGGTTTCCAACACCACAAGTAGAGTCGGGCGGGTTCATCAAGCAAATACGATTGGTTTGCAGATCGCAGCGGCGGGATTTGGTGTTACAATTGTCCCTTCGCTCGCGGGCGTACTAGCTAGACATTACGGTTTAGAAGTGATTCCATTTTACCTGCTGTCAGTGCTATCACTAATGTTATTGGTATTTGTTTATCTGGATTTACTATCCGAAAAATCTGCTTAGAATAAACAGAAGACAGCACCTAGTTGATTATCACATTTGAAAAAAACATGACGAACTCGCAAAAAATAAAAATGACACACTTGTTTGTCATTCCCGCGAAATCGTGAATCCATTATTTTAGATACTTATTAGTTTCTGGATTCTTGCTTACGTGGGAATGATAACTTTTTACGGGACAGTCAATCATGACAGTTTCTTTAAAATTCTATAATTCAATATTTGTCATTTAGACAGAAGGGAGTAATCTTTATGTTATTAGTGATTAACATATACAAGATTTTCGCTTTGCTCGAAAAGACATAATTTTAGAAGTTTTTTTGGGAGTCTTCAGTCATAACTTAATTATATAAGCTAAAATTACCATTAATGTTTAAACTGCAGTACACCAGTTAAGACTAACCGCCATGAAACATATCTGCATCCAGTATTACAAAACCAAAATCGGCGAACTGATTTTAGGATCCTTTGAAGACAAACTTTGTCTGCTGGATTTCAGGTACAGAAAAATGAGAACAACTGTTGACGAGAGAATTAAAAAAGGACTGAAAGCCGGTTTTGAAGAACATGACTCTGAGATTATAAAGAAAACCAGGGCAGAACTTGATGAATATTTTCAAGGTAACAGAAAAGAGTTTGATATACCTTTACAAATGGTAGGAACCGATTTTCAAAAAAGCGTCTGGAATGCTTTACTGAAAGTTCCTTTTGGAACTACGTCTTCATATTTGCAGTTGGCAAAAAGTATTAAAAATGAAAAAGCAGTCAGAGCCGTTGCCAGTGCAAATGGTGCAAACTCGATGGCAATCATAATTCCCTGTCACCGCATAATTGGCAGTAACGGAGAGCTTGTGGGATATGGTGGAGGCTTGGCCGTAAAAAAACGTTTATTAACGCTGGAGCAAAAGAAAGAATTATATACACAAATCCCGCTACCAATACAATGACACGATTTTAGGAAATTATAAAAACTGTATCAATTTTACTTTATTTCGGAGTTTTCATGAAGAACATACCTCAATCAATGAGATTCATTCAAATCGAAAAACACGGCGGTCCGGATGTTTTAAAACTGGATTCGATGCCTGTTCCGGAACCCGGACACGGTGAAGTTTTGATTCACGTTTCAGCGGCAGGAGTCAACCGACCTGACTTAATGCAGCGCAAAGGACTTTATCCACCTCCACCAGGCGCAAGCGATGTGCCGGGTCTGGAAGTATCCGGAACAGTAGTGAGCCTAGGTCAAAACGTCACTGAGCCTGCACTAGGATCAGAAGTTTGCGCACTCGTAGCATGCGGAGGTTATGCTGAGTATTGCCTGGCAGCGGACTCCATATGTTTGCCGATTCCGGAAAAAATTTCACTTGAGTATGCAGCAGGAATTCCGGAAACTTTTTTCACCGTCTGGACAAATGTCTTTGATCGCGGTCAACTCAAGTCCGGGGAAAGTTTTTTGGTTCACGGCGGAAGCAGTGGTATCGGAACCACCGCAATTCAACTCGCCAAAGCTTTTGGCGCAACTGTTTACACCACAGCCGGAACGCAGGAAAAATGTGAATTCTGCGAAAATCTCGGAGCGGATGCGGCTATCAATTACCGCGAACAGGATTTCTCCGGAGTAATAAAAAAACTGACTGAGTTCGGAAAGTCCGGTACGAGAAGCGGAGTCGATGTGATTCTTGATATGGTGGGCGGACCGTACTTTCCAAAGAACATAAAATTGTTGGCCGACGAGGGCCGGTTGGTGCAAATCGCTCTGATGCATGGAAGCAAAGCCGAAGTGGACTTCCTGCCTTTGCTGCTCAAGCGTGTAACCTTGACCGGTTCCACCTTGCGTCCCCGCAGCGTTGAACAAAAAACCGAAATCGCACAAGCCATGCATAAAAATGTCTGGCCACTGCTGGAATCCGGTATAGTCCACCCGATTATCCACAAGACGTTTCCTCTCGCTGAAGCTGCAGCAGCACACAGACTGATGGAGAGCAGCACCCACATAGGTAAAATATTACTCACAACTGACACTACTTGACTTGCTGCAAAGTTACCGTGGAAGCAGAATCAATCCGCTGACAAAGCACTATACTGTATTCACAAAATTTCCGCAGACACATGTCTGACAATTGTTTTTTAGCAATTAACAAAGTGAGTGATTTAGGATTTGTTACTACCTTTCATGCCTCTCCCAAAACGGCTTACCCATTTACATTTTGAATCATCTAAACTTGACAAGAGTAACTCATTTCTGAAAGACTGCAGATTCAACATTTTTTCAATTTTCTCAAAAGGAGGCTTTATGGATGAGAATGCAAAAAAAACCGCTTTGCGGATGATTCCCTACGGACTGTACGTAATGACAGCCGAAGACAAAGATGGTCGAATTTCGGCTGCAACCGTAAACTGGGTCACACAGGCTTCGTTCAAACCACCACTGGTTGCTGTTGGTGTCAAGGCCGATTCGCAGGTTCATGACATAATCAAAACATCAGGAAATTTTGCACTCAATGTACTGGGTAAAGGACAGCAGGGAGCGGCCTATGCTTTTTTTAAACCAACAGAACGTGACGGACAGAATATCAGCGGGGAGCCTTTTCAAACCGGAAGTACGGGAGCACCGGTTTTGGATAACACTCCTGCCTTCATCGAATGCCGACTGGTGACAACAGTGGAGGAAGGTGACCATTCTATTTTTGTCGGAGAAGTTGTCGAAGCAGGTGTCAATCAGGAACCGGAAGGGCGTGCTGATGACTCAACTCTGCTGCTAAAGGACCTTGGTGAAAAAACCTTTTACGGTGGCTGAACGGACTTAATTCTATGACCATTGAAGTCCGGAACGTCTGCAAATCCTTCAAAGACGTTGATGCAGTTCGAAACGTCAATCTGCGGGTAGAATCCGGAGAAGCGGTGGCTTTGCTTGGCCCAAACGGTGCCGGCAAAACCACTTTGGTGGAAATGATTGAAGGTGTACAGACTCCGGATTCCGGCGACATACAGATCCTTGGAAAAAACTGGCAAAAAGATGAGCATTTTTTGCGTAAGGAAATTGGTCTGGCCCTGCAGGAAACACGTTTTCAGGATCGTTTGACAGTCGAAGAGACACTGGGTATGTTTGCAAGTTTTTACAATCTTTGCCATGAACGCACCAATGAGGTTCTGGAAATTATTCAGCTGGAAAGCAAACGCAGCACTTGGGTTGTGCAACTCTCCGGTGGGCAGCGACAACGGCTTGCTCTGGGAATCGCAATTCTGCCAAGTCCCAAAATTCTAATTCTTGATGAACCTACCACCGGACTCGATCCCAATGCCCGGCGTGACCTCTGGAAAATCCTGGAAGACTTCAAATCCAGCGGATCAACACTGATTCTCACTACACATTACATGGAGGAAGCAGAGTTTCTCTGTGAGAGAATTGTGATGATGAACCAGGGTGAAATTCTCGCAGAAGGTTCTTTAAAGCAGTTGCTGGATAAATTTGGAGAGGGTGATTTAATCGAATATGAGATCAAAGGAAATTTTTCTACTCAGGAAGTCAAAGCACTACCCGGCGTATTGACCTCGCGCTGGAATACAGAAACTGCTCAAGGTCGTCTAACAGTAAACAGTATTTCAGAAACACTTCCGCATTTTTTGGATTTGATAAAAATTTCAGCAGTAACTCTGAAATCACTTGAATGCCGCAGGCGTACTCTTGATGACTTATTTCTGGCAATGAGCGGGAGGCACCTGGATGATTAAAGTACTCCCACAACTGATCATTACACAGTTTAAATTATTCTTCCGGGAACCGGGAGTTGTCTTCTGGTCTTTCGGGTTTCCGGTTTTGATGGCCTGGGTGCTCGGCATTGCATTTGCCAACAAAGGAGAATCCCTGCGTATCATCGCACTGGTCCCGTCCCAGTTCCAGGCTGCAACAGATTTTCCGGAATGGCTGTATGAGAAAACAGGAAACTCTGAGGCTCAAGCCCAAACAGATTCCTCGCTGTTCTGGAAAATCCAAAACCGTGCCGGAAAACAAGCTCATTTCCGTTTCCGCATGATGACCATGGATCAGGCTGTCCTTGCTCTCAAACGCGGGCAGATAACGCTTTGGATTGAGATCAAGCCTGATTCAGGAATGATCTACCGATTTGATCCCCAAAATTCAGAGTCACGGCTGACTTATCTGCTGCTTGATGCGGCATTTCAGAAACCGGAAGCTCTTGAACAGAAAACGGAAGTCCTCCCCATAACTGCAGTCGGTAGCCGTTTCATCGACTTTCTGGTGCCGGGATTGATGGCCATGAGCATCATGAATGCCTGTTTGTGGGGAATTGGATGGAATTTGGTTGAACTGCGCATCAAAAAATTACTGCGCCGGATGGTTGCCACACCGCTGAATAAATCGATATTCCTGCTCTCACACCTTTTGAACCGCATGATGCTCGCAGCGGCCGAGCTGCTGTTTCTTTATGTTTTTGTCTACTTCTATTTTGACATCACCATACAAGGCAGCCTGGTTGCCCTGTTGTTGGTTTTCGTCAGCGGTCACACCGCTTTTTCTGGAATAGCCATCCTTATTTCCAGCAGGGTGCAGAACACTCAAAGTGGAAACGGGTTGATCAATGCCGTCAGCATGCCGATGATGATTTTCTCCGGAATATTTTTCAGTTATCATAACTTTCCGGACTGGGTGATTCCGTATGTCGAAGTATTTCCGCTGACTCTGCTGGCCAATTCACTGCGCGGAATTATCACAGAAGGAATTGGCTTGGCAGAAGTTATTGGGCCGGCAACCAGCTTATTTGGAATAGGTGCTGTTTGTTTTGCGCTGGGCCTGAAATTATACCGCTGGCATTGAGAAGAGTTTGGTGCTGAGTTTAAACCCAATTGTCACACCAAGCTTTATTGTATTATATATTCTGCAGTGATATTCCAAATTTATGACGAATCATCCGCTGGAGCAGACGATCGTTTTCAAGTCCTGCAAAACGAATTTCTGTCCGGATCTTGTCACGAATCATCACCAGATCCTGCTCAGTCCTGCTTAACTCAATTTCGTTGCTCAAATTTAGGTGCAGCAGCGTATCCAGAACATCCCGACGTAAGCGATTTTTAAGACGCACCAGTTGCTGTTCGGTAATACCAACCAGTATCCCCTCTATTTCAGACTGATTGTGACCCATCATTGAAAGCTTCAACCAGATTGAATACAGATTATCTCGGTTATCTGCCGGAGGTTGTTGACTGAGTCCGGGAGGAACTCCAATCAATAAGGCCACCAGCAGAACCACCAGAACAACTTTGGTTTTGAATGCCATTTTTCCTTTATTATACTGATTATGATTTGCGCTAATTGGATCTCAGGCTATTCCGCAAATTTTGTAACGTAACTAAAGCGTGATTCAATCATTTAGCTAGGCAAACCGAACCACCACAAACTGCAAGGCGGCACAATTAAGGACGCACCTGCTCTTAGACCTTTTAAAACCAAGTCCGCAACTTTGCTGAATTTGTTTTGGCAACAATTCACCTAAAATACTAAAGAACTTCAATCCGGAGTACCCAGTGATAACACCATATTCCTCTGCAAAATACAGTGACAATTCTAAAATAGAACTATCCCTGCCTTCCAAACAGGAAAGCAATCCAGAGCTTATAGTACCTTATCGGAGATACAGCCCTAAACTTTAATGTAAAATATTAGTGGATTTTATTTAGGCGGGCGATACAGGTCGTATCGCCCGATTTTTTTACTGAAATCAGCGATTACTCTTGAGGATCGTTACCAGTCCTCCATTTGGTCCTGGAACTGCGCCCTTGACCAGTACAACTGCTTCATCTGCAAGAATCTTGACAATTTTTAAGCCCAGCTGTGTTACTTTGCTGTTACCATGACGGCCGTGCATTTTTTTACCTTTAAAAACACGGGATGGAGTGGCACACTGCCCAATACTACCGGTACCGCGGTGTCCACGGTGACCATGACTGGCAGGTTGTCCGGCAAAACCATGACGTTTCATTACACCAGTAAAACCTTTACCTTTTGAGTTCCCGGAAACAGCTATGCTTTCTCCTTCAGAAAATAAACTCACATCAAAAACCTGTCCGACTTCTACCTCGTCAATGTTCTCTACTTCAAACTCACGTAAAAAACGAGTAGGAGCCTGTTCTTTGTAATGACCTTTAATCGGCTTGTTTACTTTGCGTTCAGGAATTGCTTCAAAACCAACTTGTACATGGTTGCAGCCGTCTTTTTCCAGAGTCTTTTTCTGAATTACGGTCATTGGTCCGGACTGCAGCACTGTAACCGGAAGTGCTGTTCCGTCTTCTTCAAATATTTGGGTCATGCCAATCTTGCGGGCCAATAGTCCATTTAACATGGATTCCTCACTTTAAAAAGTCTTGATTTATGTATACGTTCCAGCAGATTCGGAACGCACTATTTGTTCAGTTAACAGCAAATTATAAATCACCTTTAACTGAAATACAAGTTTATTATTTATAACACCGGACCAACTAAATTATTAACCGTTGCTAAAAAGGCATTTCATAAATTATACAACAGGCTCTGTGGAACAATCTTGTAGAAAGTAGAACTCGCTGGTTCCATATGTTGCGTTCTTTTCTGTCTATCTATATAATTAGTCTGCAGTAGCATAATACACTCAATCAGCCAAAAGATCCAACTCAATGAAGTTGTTCATAATTAAAAACTGGAAAAACCTACTGGGCGCCACGCTTATACTTGGTGTATCCGCTATGCTCGCTCTTGCAGCTTATCTGTTTAACATTTATAACAGCCCCATCAAGTCTGCAGCAATTGAAGAAAATTCTATTATTCTGATTCCCCGTGGTTCAACTTTTGACGGCGTAACTCTGCGGATCAAAGCCAAGGGACTGCTGCCGCATCCAAGACTTTATCACTATCTGGCCAAAAAATTAAAAGTACATTCCAGAATACAGGCAGGAGAATTTAAATTACAACACAGTTGGAATACTTCAGAACTACTGCAGTATCTGATTTCCGGAAAGAGTATCCGGCATCGAATCACGATACCAGAAGGTGAAAATTTTGCACAAATTGCTGAGCGCCTGCATCGTGCAGATTTGGCCGATAAAGAGGTGGTACTTTCACTGAAAAATGATCCGCATTTACTGGCAAAAACTGGAATCCCGGAACTTACCTCTTTGGAAGGTTTCTTGTTTCCGGAAACTTATTTTTTTTCGCGGGCAGAAACTGCTGCTGACATTTTATCGGCAATGATTGCGCAGTACCGACGTGTTTTCAATGCCGATTTTCGGTTGCGTGCCAAGGAGATTGGTATGAGCGAATATGAGGTTCTTATTCTGGCTTCCATAGTTGAAAAGGAAACCGGCACAGACTCCGACCGGCCAATGATTGCCTCAGTTTTTCATAATCGGCTTCAGCGCAAAATGCGTCTGGATAGCGACCCAACTGTCATCTATGGACTGAGTAAATTTAACGGAAACCTGACACGTAAGCATTTACGTCAGCCGACTCCATACAACACATATAAAAAACGTGGATTGACTCCCACTCCTATTTCCAATCCCGGTCTCTCCTCCCTGCACAGTGTGCTTTATCCGGCAGACAAAAAGTATCTATATTTTGTAGCACGTGGCGACGGCAGCAGCCAGTTTTCCACTACATTGAGGGAACATAACAAAGCCGTCTGGTTTTATCAGAAAGTCCGCAAAAATCGTCAAGCAATGCGCCGAAAAGCAAAAAAAGCCGCTGCGGCAAAATTGTGATTTTCTGCCAGTGCAAAAACATAATTCTAAATTCAACTGATAAATTAAAACCAAAAGGTCACAGCAATTGTTGCTGTAAACTATTTATTACAGGAAAACATAATTTAAACTGGCTTGCTGAAATTAATATTTTTTTGAATAATAATGCCTCCAAAAACCAACAATAAATTTGCCTTACTTGGCTACTACATTCAGCAGCATTGGCTTTCTTATTCACTGGGAGTTATGGCCATTTTAGCAACAAACTGGATTGCAGTCAGTATCCCTGAATATGTCCGCTTAAGTATTGATTTGTTAAATGATGATCTGGAAAATCGTCAGGATTTATTGTGGTATTATATGCTGACCATGCTCGTATTGGCACTTGTGATGATGGTCGTACGGACACTGTCCAGGATTCTTTTTTTCAATCCCGGAAGAGCAATTGAATGCCAGATTAAAAATGATATGTTTCACAAACTGATGGCTCTGCAAAAAAATTATTATGATGCCAATCCGTCCGGAAACATAATTTCACGCATCAACAATGACATCACAGGAGTCCGGATGATTTGTGGTTTTGGGTTGATGCAGGCCTTCAACATCACTATGGCACTTTCGCTGACTCCTTATAAAATGTGGCAGCTCTCACCAAACCTGACCCTTTACTGTGTCATTCCAATTCTTATTGTTTTCACTGCAGTCCGCCTTGGCATGAACGTGCTGGTGCGGAATATGCGGGGACGGATGGAAAGTCTGCAGCGTCTTTCCGGTTTTACAGTTTCATCACTTTCGGCAATTGACCTGATTAAAAACCAGTCAATGCGCGAGTGGAGTACCAAACGATTTGAGACAGAAAACAAGGACATGCTGCGCCGTTCAATGAAAATTGCCTGGACACGCTCTTTTGTGATGCCGATGCTGGGCAACCTGGAGAATTTTCTAAAACTGCTGGTGCTGCTGGTTGGAGGAATGATGGTAATTGAAGAAAACTTCAGCATAGGTCAGTTGACTGCTTTTATAGCTTATTCTGCCTTGTTGACTTTTCCTTTGATGGGGCTGGGCTGGGTAACAACAATGTTTCAGCAGGGTTTGGTTGGACTGGCCAGCATCCAAACCGTTTTACAGCAGGACCTGCCTCGTTCAAAACTGATTTCACTTCCGGAAACAAAACTAAAATCTCTTTTTACCACTTCAGGACTGAAAGTAAAAAAATTGAGTTTCCGCTATCCGGAGAGTGAGGTTGACGTACTCCGAAACATCAATTTCACGATTAATCCCGGTCAGGTCATTGGAGTGCTGGGACGAATTGGATCCGGAAAATCTACTCTTGTTAACGGCTTAAACCGCTATTTAGAAATGGGACCGGATTCTATATTTTTAGGAGACCACGACCTGGCAACTCTCAGTGACAACAACGTCCGCAGCTGCATCAGAACTGTGACCCAGGAGCCATTTTTATTTTCGGATACAGCAGAAAATAATATGAATCTTGCACTGGAAAATTCTAACTCCACTGATTCCGAGCAGTTTCAGAAAGTCCTCTATTCTGCTGCACTGGATAAGGAAGTGGCCCGTTTTCCAAAACAGGAGAAGACTCTTGTTGGTGAAAAAGGAATTATGCTTTCCGGCGGACAAAAACAGCGTATCAGTCTGGCACGGGCGATGATGAAACCTTGTGATCTGCTGATCTTAGACAATGTTCTTTCTGCAGTTGACTATGAAACAGAACGTCATCTGCTGCGGGAAATACATAAACTGCTCAAGCCGGTGAACAATCAACCAGCATTGGCTGGAAGTCTACTCATCGTGTCACATCGTGTCACATCGATGGAAAAAGCAGATTTGATTCTGGTGCTGGATGAAGGAGAAATTGTGGATCGCGGCAGACATGCAGAACTGATACAACGTCCAGGTTATTACCAGCAAATGTGGGCCCTGCAAAACGAGCACAGTGCATGAACTTTGCTAATCTTGCCTGGATTCATCTTTAATTTACAGCCTTTCAAAAAACACTATTTCCAACACTGACAACAACATCAATCCCTGTGCTCACTCTCAAAAACGTCTCTAACAAACTCTGGGACAAACCAATTTTAAAAAACATTTCATGGTCTCCGGAATTCGGCCAGAGCTGGGCAATTCTGGGCCCAAATGGTGCGGGGAAATCAACACTCATAAGAGTAATTCTGGGTCAAACACCTTATTGCGGAACTATCAAACGTCAGACTGAAATAGCAGATTTTGCCAACATCGCACATGTTTCACTCGAGCAACAAAAAAATCTGGTTGCCCGTGAAGAAAAAAAAGACCGCTTCGAAGAATACAGTGGAAATGAAGAGCATTATTTGAGTGCTCGTGAAGTTATCGATCCGGATGGTAAGCAACAGCAGGAGTTATTTAGAGTTGCAGAACAACTTGGAATTTCAAGCCTACTGGAAATGCCGGTACGTTTTTTTTCGAATGGAGAAATACGCAAAACTTTGATTGGAAAAGCTCTGCTTGCAAAACCTGAACTGCTGATTCTTGATGAACCTTTTGAAGGTTTAGATACAGAATCTGTGCTGTGGCTAAAAGAGACACTTTCAAAGCTCATCAAGAACGGACTGGCAATCTGGTTGATCAGTCATCATTTTGAAAATATAGTTCCGGAAATCACACACGTTCTTTGTTTGAAATCCGGAAAGGTTTTTGCTCAAGGTTTGCGCTCCAAGGTTTTAACACCGGCACAGATGAATTTGCTTAATGGAAAAGTTGAGTTTAAAAAAACTCTAAACAAAGTCCTTGAAAACTCCGTAGAGAAACATAAAAAGTTTTTTCAGCCCCCCTTTGCTCACGCTCTACAGGAAACAATCACGGGCCAGACCCTGATCCGGATGAATAACGTGAATGTCCGTTATGCCGAAAAAATTGTACTGAAAAATTTTAACTGGTCAGTAAAACAAGGAGAAAACTGGAAAATTGTTGGACCCAACGGAGCTGGAAAATCGACACTGCTGAGTTTGATTTGCGGTGACAATCTACAGGCTTATGCAAATGAAATTTATCTTTTTGGTCGACGTCGTGGTTCCGGCGAGAGCATTTGGGACATTAAACAGAAAATTGGACTTGTATCACCTGAGTTTCAGGTTCGCTATCGGGAAACTGTTTCTGCCCTGAAAGTGGTGCTTTCAGGCTTTTTTGATTCAATCGGTTATTATCAACCAGCTTCAGAGTCACAAACGGCAAGGGCATTCGGCATAATGACGTTGCTTGAAGTTGAAAAGCTTGCCGAGCTTGATTTCACCCGACTCTCATACGGACAGCAGCGACTGCTCCTGATTGCCAGAGCCATGGTTAAATCTCCACCACTGCTTATCCTAGATGAACCATGTCAGGGTTTGGACAGCACAAACCGCAACCGGGTTTTGGCTCTGATAGATCAAATGGTGAAAAACTCAGCAACACAAATCCTCTACGTAACTCACCTTGAGGCAGAGCAACTAAGTTGTCTAAACAGGGAGTTAGCTTTTGAAGCAATTCAGGATGGTTCTTTTAGGCTGGTAATTTCTTGAAATTCAGAAACGGGAATATCTCTGCGACCAATTATAGAAGTGACGCAATAGCAAAGCCTCCCAAAAATGTGCCGATTGCACTGCCCAAATTTGCAAACATAACTACCAGTAAAATGCGGGTGATGTTATTTTGCCAAAAACCTTTAAGGTGTGTGATATCGTCTGCAAGGTTTTCAAAATCACGTACCTGAGGTTTGCGTAAAAAGGCTTCAACCAACCCTGCCACCCAGCCTGCTGCAACTGCAGGATTAAGTGAAGTGAATGGGGCTGCCACAAATGCAGTAGCAATGGTAATCGGGTGCCCAAAAGCGATTGCCGTTCCAAGAGCGGAAAGTGTCCCGTTGATCAGAAACCAGCGCTGAATCATTTCAATACTTACATCTGTTTCAACAGTAAAGAATCCATAACCGATCAAACTGACAATCAGGGCAGGAATTCCCCATTTGAGCCAAGTACCAAGTTTTCCCGGAGGTGGTACCGTTTCTAATTCTGACAGATTATGTTCCCGCTCCAATTCTGCAGTCAGTCCTTTTACATGACCTGCACCAACTACCGCGACAATCCGTTTGCCCTGAGTTTGTTTTATCTTTTCTGCCATAAACTGATCTCTTTCATCAATCAGAATACGTTTCATTTCAGGAGACTGTTCTGCCAGCATTTGCATGGCTTCTGAAAGCGCATCACTTTCTTTGAGTTTTTCAATTTCCTCCTTGCTGATTTCTTCACGTACAAACAAACTAGCCAGCAACTGACTCAACACTTTCATCCTGCCCCAAAAAGTCATTCCTCGCCAGGTACGCTGCAAAGTAATTTTAACATCTCTGTCAGCCAATACCAGTTCGGCTCCAACCCGGTCTGCTGCTTTTGAAGCTTCCAGCATTTCTGCACCAGGTTTAACACCAAGCTGAGAGCCCAGACGTTTCTGGAAAGCAGTCATGATCAAATTTGCAAAGAGTAAAAAGGACTTACCCTCGCGCACCACCTTGAAGATGTCCATGTTTTTCCATTGATCTTTTTCCAGCACTGCCTGATGGCGCGAGGAGCAAAGTTCAATGCAAACCGTATCCGGCTTTTCCTGCTCAATTACATGGTTCACTTCATCTACACTTGATTGTGAAATATGGGCGGTACCAATGAGCAGGATTTTCTTTTCTTCAAAGCAAATCTCATGTACGTTGCCGGAGTAAGACATTTATTTTTAATAGTTTGGAGTTCTAATTTTTTGAGAGTAGCTGATAAATTAACATTTCATTTTAAGTCAAACTAAACAAAGGAGCAAAATATTTTTACTATTTCCAGTATTGACAATAACTTCTCCTGCACATATTTTTATTTCTGAAGAGATTGAACAAAAACAAACATGCTAAAATAGACTGCTCGTAGTATCGCTTAGATTAATATTAAAAACTGGATCTCCAAGTACAATAATTCCAGATTATTGTCAGGAATAGCTTGATATATAAACGTAGGAGTTGCAAACTTCCTCCTAGATTTAGAGTCCTAATTCTGGAAATAATAGTCACATCAATTTAATTAAATGAATAATGCGGCCGCTCAAAGATCTGAGGTTAACATCAGTAAAACCGATAAAACATCGTGAATACCACAAACTAAGAATGTCCTATATTTCAACGAAATGGCAAATATTTTTCTGTTTGTTTATTGTTATGTTGTGCCTGACCGAAACTGTCTTTGCAGGAAAATTGCGACTCCGAGCCAGAGAGCATTTTGATACAGTCAAATTAAATTACGAAAACCAGTTTGAAAAAGAAACAACTTCCGGAATTGGTCCAACAATAAATTTCTGGTGGGAAGAACCTTATCAATTTTCATTTGGACTGGCACTGGGATTGATGTACATTGATTTTAATAGGCAGTCAAAAAGCATAGGCAGAGGACAGCGTATGGAACTCTGGAAACTTGGCTTTGAAGGTAAACATGATCCATTTCAAGGAGATGGTGGTATTTTCATCCGCTGGGGAGTTTCAAAAAATTTGTTAAAAAGTGAGGGTACTCTTGGTGAGTTAAAAGGAAATGGAGCATACCTTGGAATCGGCTGGGAATTTCCTTTTGAAATTCTTGGACTTGCTTTAGAGATTGCCCAAAGACAAATCCGTCTGGAAAATAATTTGTCTATCGTGACTACCAGTCCTTCAATTGGAGTTCACTTTTACAGGCATCTGTAAGAAGTGGTATTGAAATATTTTAAGACTGATAAATAATGGAAGTGCATGAAAAACCACGCACTTCCAGCCTTGATTTACTCTAAAGAACCATAAAACATATTCCCAAAATAATAGTAGGAATGAGTGCTGACATTGCCAGTTTTGCCGGATTCACGCCATGCTCAAAAAATCGACTAAGAATCGACTGACCCGCCGGATTTGGAGCATTGGCAATCACTGTCAAACCACCTCCAGTTACTGCTCCGGCAACTACAGCATATTTTGAAGCCTCAGTTAAGCCTGGGACCAAAGTTGAGAGATAAGTGATTGCAGCATTGTCATTGAATGCAGTCAAGATAGTTGCAGTCAGCATTAACGGCAGCTCAGCTAAAGAACCAAGCACCGGTGCAATCCACCAGGCCTGTAACCCGCCGTGTGTGATTAAACCACCCAGGAAAAATCCGACCATGATCGCCCCTTTGAGTTCTACTTTATTTTGGTGTGTCGCTGAAAGAGACATGAAGCCGAGGAAAAAGAGAAATCCTGCAATAAACAAGGCCGGATAGTGAGCATTGAAAACAGTCCAGGCCATGAACAGCAGGTGAACCAGGGTAACCCACCATGGTATTGGTGTTTCCCGTTCCTCCCACATGGATTCAAATTCTTCGTGACTCATTTGTCCCGGCTTTAGCGTTTGCACTTCAGGAGTATCGAAGTCGGCACTTGCAGATCCTCCAGTATCTTTACCCATTTTGGCAAACTGGCTGCGGAAGATAAAAAAGTACAACAAATTTGAAATCAAAATTCCCACTGCTGCTTTCCAACCGAAATTACTGGCCATAAAAGGCATATCCCATTCCCATGGTGTGGCGACCATCAACACTGGTGGTGCGGCAAAATGAGTCAAGGTTCCACCAACTGAAATATTGACGAAAAGCAGACCAATCGTAGCATAGGCAAATCCTGAAGACGGCTTGAGCTTGTAGAATTGATTGGCCAGTAACAAGGCGGCAATAGTGATTGCGGCAGGCTCAGTGATGAATGAACCCAGGAGAGGTGCAATCATTAAAATTGAAAACCACCAGGCAGCGGGGCTGTGACCGCCTAATCCTGCGGCCAGTCCAAGTAACTGCTCTGCAAACTTAACCACTGGTCTTGTGGAGGCAATAGCCATAATGACAACCACAAACATCGGCTCTACGTAAACACGGTCATACACGATATAATTCTTGAAAGTTGTCCAATCGAAAAATCCGATTGTAACGAATAACAAAGCAATAACCCACATGCCAAAAATAACTTCCACTTCTCCCAGAAAGTGAAACAGCTCTGCTTTGAAGGGAATATCATGTTTGATTTCCTCATCTGTTTTTCCGGCAGCTCTCATACGTGCATCATGCTCTTCATGAATCAGATGTGCTTTTGCCGTCAACTTGTTGGCCATGAAGGTGTGCAGAATGGCAATTAAAAAAATCAGCGAAACTACCAAATTGAAAGGATTGGCACTGATGCGATGGGCAAGTATTGCTCCTACACCTGCTCCTTCCGGATCACGGTAGTTTTCAACACCGTGCACCTTATCACACCCCTCCTTCAAAAAATTGGGTGAGCCAGCATCTTCTGAATAACAATTCAGTGGTACCGGGAATGGGGCCAAATCAGCACCTCCTCCAGAGGCAAAAACAACTGAACTGATTATGGTTGTAATACCAACTGCTACGAACATTTTTACTAGTCTACGCATAGCCTTCTCCTAAATATGAGGGTTACAAATGTTATTTCGTACCTGAATAAAACTGTATCTCTTTTTCATTTTGACCCGCAGGAAGAACTGTAAACCGCTCTTTGACTGCAAATCAGAAACTAAATATTTTTCGCCAAAATTAATAAACAGCATTCTCATGCGAAACTTATACAGGGATTCTTGACTAATTACAATACATAAAAAAACCACAGAATCAGCAATTAATCTACAATATTGCAAGTGAAGAACTCCTTATCAGGCTTCACAAAATAAAAGCAGAGTCATTGATGAGAAACTTCTTCCGTGTTCTGACCCACCTGTTGTGGATCCTGAACATCCTGTGGTATTGCCATGAACGCAAGTCCCATAATGATTGTAGGAATGATTGCGCCCATTGCGAGCTTTGCAGGATTCACTCCACCGGGAAAAAACTTTGACAAAATTGATTGTCCGGCAGGATTGGGGGCATTGGCAATTACTGTTAATCCACCTCCTGTTACTGCTCCGGCAACAACCGCATATTTGGCAGTGATAGCAAAACCCGGAACCAGTGTGCTCAAAAATGTAATTGCTGCATTGTCGTTGAATGCAGTCAAGATGGTTGCAGTCAGCATCAAAGGTAAATCCGGAAGTGAACCCAAAACTGGAGCTATCCACCAAGCCTGCATTCCTCCGTGTGTCACCAAACCTGCAAGGAAAAACCCCACCATCATGGCAGGCTTCAAATTAACCCGATTTTGATGTTGTTGAGTCGCAATAGCAAATCCGAGAAAGAATAAGAATCCACCAATGAAGAGTGGTGGATCGTGTGCAGTGACAACCGTCCAGGCCATAAAAAGGAGATGTAGAGTTGTAATCCAAACCGGCACAGGGTCTTCACGATGTTCCCAATCCAGCTCTTCTTTACCCACACTTGTTGCATGTGCCAACCGGGAAAACTCTCTTTTAAACACCAGAAAGTAGAGAATATTTGAAATGATAATTCCCAATATGGCTTTCCAGCCAAAATTCACGGCCATAAAGGACAGAGTCCAATCCCATTTTGCTGCCACCATCAAGACTGGGGGTGCAGCAAAATGGGTGACTGTTCCTCCCACTGAAACATTAACAAAGAGCAAACCTATTGTTGCATATGCCAATTTAGTGGAAGGTTTGAGTTGATAGAATTGTTGAGCTAATAACATCGCTCCAATCGTCATTGCGGCAGGTTCTGTAATAAAAGAACCTAAAACCGGTGCTAAAGTGAGAATAGAGAGCCACCATGCACCTGGAGAATGTTTTCCCATTCCAGCAAATACTCCCATAATCTGTCTGGCCAATTGCATAACGGGGCGAGTGGAGGCCAGAGCCATAATAACAACAACAAACATCGGCTCAGTATAATTGACAGTGTGGGAAATATAATTTTTGAAGGTGAACCAATCATAATACGAAATTGTGATTGCCGCTAAAACCAAAATCCAGATCCCAAATATTGCTTCCACCTCACCTAAAAAATGAAGCATTTCCGCAGCAATTGGAGGATTTCTCTCTATTTCTTCCTCTGACTTGCCTTCTGCCTTCATTTGTTCTGCAAAGGAATGTTCAAACTGATGAGCAATGCCGGTAATTTTTCCTGCAAAAAAAGTATGTATGATGGCACATAAAAATGTGAGTGAGGCCCATAAGTTAAAAGGCGTATGAGCAATCCTGTTTGCTAAAACTGAGAAAATATCTCCGCTTTTTATTAAGTCTGCATCAGCATATGCCTCTAGCGGAGTGGGAAAAGACACTACAGTTGTTGCATTCCCGCTGGCCACCGCAATTGCAGCAAGTCCTCCAATCATGATGAGACCCAGCCAATATTTTCGAATCTGATTCATTTTCTTAACCTGTAAATTATGATGTGTATCTGAACTTTTATTATGCAAAACCGTAAACTCAGTTTTTAGGCCTGTCAAAGTTAACAAGTAGCATGAGCAATAAATAAGCCACTAATTTGAGGTGCTTTTATTTGACAATTCTGCGATAATAATCGATTAGCTTCATTATCATATTACTTGATTGACTATTTATGGCAAAGAAAAGAAAACAAAAAAAATCGGGAATGCTGAAACGTCAGCAGCAAAAGCGGCAACAAAAAATGATTCGGCGTAGAAAAGCAATGCCGCTGCGAGCACCACAACAGGCAAACTCACCCCAGCAACTGGAACAACTTCTGAGTACTTTACCCACTCTGGCCTTTGAACCTGAGCTGGCTGACTTGAGTATGGGTGAGGAGGAACTCCGGAAACAACTCAGCAGCAAACGAAATGAGGTCGAAATCCTGATGGAACTGCTGACTACAGAATTTATTGCAGATCTTGACCAGAGACTTGAGCAGTTGGAAAATGCTAATACAGAAAAATCATTAAAATCTATTCTAGCAAAAGCCACTCGGCATCAAATTGCCAATAGCGAAAAAATTCCTTACCTTTCTAATCCGGTAATAATTGCAATTTTTCTCAAAACACGCAGTACCGTGGAAGGTACAGCCTTAGAACTTGCAGATTTAGCTCCGGCAATGGAAGAATTTGACAGCCGCAACCATGACCATATTCAGGAACTTACCGCACAATTGGAGGCTTCGGAAAAAGGCGGCGAGAGCCCTGCCTCTGCTGAAGAACAACTGCAGGAAGAGCCTCCTGAAGAAGTGATTCCAGCAATTGATGGTACCGTATACAAAAAATATTTAGCTCTTTTGCCTGAAGAAAAACAAGAACGACTTGAAGAGGATTTAGATGTATTCTTAACAGACTTTCAGCCACCGCTTGTTGCTGAATGGGATCTGGCACTGATCAAAAATTTCATGGGAAACTGGTTTAAGGAAAACGCAAATCCGCTGGAAGAAGACTTGCTGAGTATGCGTGAATCCTTAATTAGTCTGTTTGAGTTTCTTGCAAACGAGGAATTACTCACAAATGATTTTCTGGCTGAAGTGTCTGAGTATTTAAACAACTCGTAGAAATTTGTTCTAATAAGAGAGCAAATTGGTTTTTTGACCTTTGAATTTAGATCAAAATGTACTTTAAAAACCATGTCTAAATTAGCGCAAACCGTAACAGATGAAGAGCCCGCTAAAATATTAATCCTGGATGATGAACACAGTATCCGTTGGGTTCTGGAACGCACTTTAACAGAAGCAGGTTATCGAACATTTACAGCTTCAGATGCACCTGAGGCAAGACAACTGCTGCGGAAACATGTGGTGCGTCTCGCTTTTATTGACATCAATCTTCCCGGTCAAGACGGACTTTCTTTCACCCGTGAGATATTGAAGGAGTATCCTTCTTTGTTGACTATCGTAATGACCGGACAGAGTACGATGTACAACACTGTTGAAGCAATGAAAGCCGGGGCTTTCGATTATGTGGCAAAGCCTTTTAATATTGATGAAATTGAAGAGCTGGCAAAACTGGCTCTACGGGTTCCACAAAATTCTGGGGGCACCTCAGGAATTGCAAGTGTAAATGCTGCAGACGACCTGCTCGCCGGCCAAAGCAGAATCATGCGGGACCTCTACAAAGCAATAGGACGTGTTGCTGCAACGGATTTAACGGTACTTATTCAGGGTGAAAGTGGTACTGGAAAAGAGCTGATTGCCCGTTCCATACATCAGCACTCATTAAGAAGCAAGCAACCCTTTGTAGCAATTAATTGTGCTGCTATCCCATCCGAACTAATGGAGTCGGAATTATTTGGCCACGAAAAAGGTGCTTTCACTGGTGCAACTGAACGTAAGCGTGGTAAACTGGAGCTGGCAAGTCAGGGTACTTTGTTTCTGGATGAAATTGGAGATATGCCAATGAAACTCCAGAGTAAACTCTTAAGAGTCTTGCAGGAAAAACAGTTTGAGAGATTAGGCGGTCATGAATTGATCAACACAAATATGAGGGTAATTGCTGCAACACATCAGAATCTGGAAAAGCTGATCAACAATTCAAAGTTCCGGCAAGATCTTTATTACAGGCTGAACGTATTTCCTGTCAATATTGCTCCGCTTCGAGAAAGAAGAGACGACATTCCAATCCTCGTTGAACATTTTTTACAAAAGGGAAGTAAAGAAATGGCCGTTGGTCAAAAAACGATTGAACCTGCAGCCTTAGGAGTCTTGACCCGTTTTGTCTGGCCTGGTAATATTCGAGAATTGGAAAACACAGTTAAAAGTCTGATGATCACCAATGTAACCGGCACAATCACGTTGGATTCTCTGCCGAAAAATTTGCTCAAAACTCAAACAGCAGTAGCTTCTGAATTTAATTTGACAGATCTCATTTCCGACAAACTGCAGCAACTCGTTCAGGATGCTCTAGAACTTAACAGTAAGAATCTTTTGGCAGAGGTCCTGCCGCAGGTGGAACGACCATTATTGACTTCTCTGTTAAATCAAACAAAATGGAATCAACAAAGAGCTGCCAGAATTTTAGGTATCAACAGGAATACACTGCGTAAAAAAATTGACGTTTTAGGCCTGAAAAAACAAAACAGCAACGAATCATGAGTACCGAAATTTCTGCAAATATTTTTGAACAGGTTTATGATGTAATCCTGGAAAGAAAAAATAAAACTCCAGATAAATCATATGTAGCATCTTTGATGAATAAAGGAACAGATTCCATCCTGAAAAAAATCGGTGAGGAATCTGCAGAAGTAATTATTGCAGCAAAAAACGAGGACCGGAAAGAAATAATTCACGAAATTACTGATCTCTGGTTTCATTTGCTTATCCTGATGGGACATCAGGATATCAGCATCAAAGATATTTACCGGGAAATGGAAAGACGTTTCGGTCAATCCGGACTTGAAGAAAAAGCACAGCGCTAAACCGTTAACATTTAACACACAGAATCAGCAATGCCTTCTCAACCAAAGTCGAGTTTAAACTCAGCAAAAACTGCTCAGTCCAAAGTTGACACTATTTTCAAACCCTTTAAAATTCAGGGAATTCAATGCAAGAACCGCATTCTTGCCCCGCCTACTGTAGATGATCATGCAGATGTAAATGGACGGGTAACACCGGCGATTATTAAACATTATCGCTCTTTAGCAAGGCAGGGTGTCGGCACCATCATTGTCGAATCTGCCTATGTGATCAAACAGGGAAGAAGTCATGTCAATCAGTTGGGAATTTCAGAAGAAGAACATCTGGAAGGTTTAGAAAAATTAGCTCTAGGAGTAAAAAAAGAGGGCGCAACAATTGGGATCCGACTCAACCATGCCGGCGGGCAAACTTCTGAAGCTGCCTGTGGAGAGCAGCCTGTAGGGCCTTCTGTGATGAATTTTGGACGTGATTATGACATCAGCCGTGAATTTGACTCGGGAGATGTGGAAGAGATTGTACTCAGTTTTGTTCATGCTGCAGAGCGTGCAGAAGAAGTGGGCATGGATTTCATCGAAATAAATGGAACTGAGCAGCAATTGCTGGATCAATGCTGTTGCGTCAAATTAAACTCACGCGATGACGAATATGGTGTGGTGAAAATTGAGAATCGTCTGCAATTGGCACTTGAGGTTGTCAGTGCCATTAATAAGCGAGAATCAATCAAGATTCCTCTGAGTTATTACTTTTCAATATTTGATAAAATTGAAGACGGCTTTAAACCCAAAGATCTCAAAGCAATGCTGAACCTGCTGGAAAAAGCCGGTGTGAAAATTTTTCATCCACTTGCTGTTCATGCCATGAATAAGTGCTTTGAGAATAAAAAACCACTATGCCACTGGACAGCAAAATATACTGACATACCTTTGATAGTTAATGGAAACATCAAATCACCACAACTACTAGAAGAAGCTGCAACTTTAGGTTGTGCAGACTGGTTTGCAATGGATCAGAGTATTTTCGAGCGCTTACAGTGGTATCAGTTTTTAAAACGAAAAATCGATCCTTAAACTCAACTAATTTACTAATATGACCCGATCAATTATCAAGACATCAAAGGCACCTGCACCTGTAGGACCATATTCACAGGCTGTCAGTTCAGGAAATATTTTATATGTTTCCGGACAGATACCGCTTGACCCGGAAAACGGAGAACTTATTCAAGCCACCTTTGCAGAACAATGTCATAGGGTTCTCCTCAATCTGCAGATAATTTTGGAAGCCGGAGGTTCAGGATTAGACCGTGTGTTAAAAGTAACAATATACATGAAAGATTTAGCACAATTTGCTGAACTGAACGAAATCTATGCAGAATACTTTGGGGACTCAAAGCCTGCACGTGCATGTGTAGAGGTAAGTAATTTGCCCAAAGATGTAGCTCTGGAAATGGATGCAATTGCTGAAATTTCTTCGACAGACCACTAATAATCAACAATCCATCGGTTAAGAATAATGTCAGTCTTAAATGTAGCAATTGCCGGATTCGGCACAATTGGAAGTGGTGTCGCACATGTGTTGGCAGAGCACAGTGTACAACCTGACTCAAAAATCAAACTCGTGGGAATTCTGGAACTGGATACTCAGGGAGTTTTTGCCAAAACATGGTTTGAAAAAAACCCAGAATTGTTTTACGAAAACCCGCAACAATTATTGGATGATCCACAAGTTGACGTGGTTGTTGAAACCATCGGAGGCAGTGGCTTTGCGCGCGAACTGATCAGAACTGCATTGCAAAATGACAAACATGTGATTACTGCAAACAAAGATTTGATCGCTGTACACGGTGCAGAACTGATGAAAATTGCCAGAGAAAACCAGCGGCATTTGATCTTTGAAGCTGCTGTTGCGGGTGCAATTCCAGTTTTACGATTATTGAAGGATTATTTACAGGTGCAGGATATAAAAGGCCTCCAGGGGATTCTTAACGGCACGACGAACTATATTCTTTGTGAAATGGAAAATAATAATCTCTCATTTGAAGAGGCTCTTTCACAGGCTCAAGGTTTGGGATTTGCAGAACAAGACCCAACCAATGATATAAAAGGAATTGATGCCCGCTATAAACTTGTTATTCTAACTTATTTAATTACCGGCCAGTGGTTTTCTCCTGAGCAAATAACTCTGGAAGGAATCGATCATTTGGAAAAAGCTGATTTTGAATATGCGGAACGAATGGGGCGGAGAATCAAACTGATCGCAAATATCCGCCTGAGTGAAGATGGAATTTTGGTTTATGTTTTGCCACTGATGATTGAAAAAAACGAAATGTTGGCAAAAATTTCCGGCTCTACAAATGCTGTTACTATCTCAGGAAAATATTCTGAAGATATAACTCTCATCGGCAAAGGAGCAGGAAGCCTTCCTACCGCATCTGCAATTGTCTCTGACTTGAACAAAGTGCAGAGACATCCGGAACCCTTTCCTGCCCCTCCAATTTCAGGACAATTGGAACTGGAATCAATCAGCAGTATCCGTTTTCGACATACATTACGTTTCGAAGTCAGGGACCACCCCGGCATCTTTGGACATTTTGGAAAGATCTTTGAGCGTCACTCAATAAATATTTATGCATTGGAACAATTACCGCAGTATCATCGAATTGGCAAAGAAGGTGAAGAAAACGTAATCTTCACCTTGACTCTACAAAACTGTCAGGAAGGTCTGGTTCTCAAGGCTCTCAAGGAGATCAATCAGGCAGAATACATGTTGAAACCAGTCGTTCTCCTGAGAGAAATTGTCTGAAGTTGAGAAAGCTCTTTGCATAAAATATCAACTCACAAAAGACACTCGTCAAAAGAAATATGTTCAATTTCATCAGCACATACCGTCTATATATCTCGATTGTTGTTACATTCGTTAGCTTATTTTTGCTGATTTCACAAACACATAACGAGGAGGGCTCATCACGCCTGCAGAGCATCGTTCAAACTGTGACATATCCCATGCAAGCCTCAGTACAAACAATTACATCTACTTTCAATAATATCTGGAATTCTTATTTCAACCTGCTTGATGTACATCAAGAAAATCTGCTACTCAAACAGAAGCTCCAAAACATGGAAGAAAAAGTTAACCAGCACATCGAAGATTCAGTCCAGTTTCGGAGATTGAGGGATCAGCTACTCTTTGCAAGGAAAAAAACAAGAGAGAAAATATTTGCAGATATTATCGGAGAGTCCTCTGACAATACACACGACATTAGGATGATTAACCGCGGCAGCAATCAATTGGTTCAGCGTAACTTCATTGTTCTGCGTAAAGAGGGATTGGTCGGCCGCATCCAGTCAGTCTCGCCCTTCCAATCTTCCGTACAGCTAATCAGTGACCACCGCAACAGAGTTCCTGCATTGATACAACGAAACCGTGTTCGTGGTTTACTTTTCGGAACCAATGATGGAATTGAAATGCGTCAAATCAATCAGCATGCAAAAATAAAGATTGGAGACAGGGTGATTTCGAGCGGTCTTGGTGGTCTCTATCCAAAAGGGATTCTCATTGGCTGGGTTAGTGAAATTCGGCATCAGGAACATGAACTTTTCAAAACTGCAAAATTGGACAGTGCAGTTGATTTCAAACGAATTGAAGAGGTCTTTGTAATCGTTCCTTCTGTGTCATCTGATTCTCACTTGTTTATTGACTGATGCGTGTATTTATCCTATCACTGGGATTTCTCTTAAGCGGAGTCTGGCTGAACATTGTCTTCAACCATTATTTTCAAATTGGTGGTTTAAAAATAAACTGGCTGCTGATGTTTATGCTGGTGCTGACAATCAGGCATTCAGATGTTTCACTGCCGTTTGTCGGTGTTTTTGCAGGACTGTTCAGCGATGCACTTTCACACGGTATAATGGGAATATATGGAATTTCATTTTTTGTAACATTATTGCTCTCGCGCCAGTTAAAAAACATATTTTACGCAAACACATTTTTTGCAGTCAGTCTGGCAGTTCTTGCGATGTCAATCCTGGAGGGGTGGATATCTCTAACAATTATGGGTCTGCTTGAGCCGGATTTCGACCAGTTGTCTCTAGTGCTCTCTTCAACTCTACCTCTTGCAGTGCTGCAGGGTTTATTGACTCCGGCAATTATGCAATGTGTCATTTGGGGTGAAACCTATTTTTTGAAGGAAGTCGCGTGAAATTAGAAGCTCTTGAATTTGAAGAACTGGATCGAATTCGGATTCGTCTAATTATTTTAGGCGGAGTAGTAATCCTAATATTTTCACTGCTTGCCTCACGCCTCTGGTTCCTCCAAATTTCCGAAGGTCAAAAATACACAGAATTTTCGCAAGGAAATCGTATCCGCCTGATTCCTGAGCCTGCTTTGCGTGGTATAATCTATGACAGAAACGGAGTTATACTTGCAGAAAATCGACCTGCATACCAATTACAACTGATACGGGAAGATACACCTGATTTAGAAGCATCTTTACAAAAAGTTTCAAAATCACTAGACCTTTCTTATTCAGAGTTGAAGAATAAAATTGAGGAAAATCACGACCTGGCTCAGTTTAAACCAATTATCCTGGAAGAAGACCTGAGTTATGAAAAAGCAATGTATCTGGAAACATTTCAAGATGATTTTCCTGGTGTTTCAATTGTAATCCAACCCCGCCGCTTCTATCCGTACAAAGAGCTGGCCTCCCACCTGATTGGATATGTTGGAATTGTTCAGGAAGATTGGAAAAAACTGCCAGAAAAAAAACGGAGTTCCAGTCAAATTGTTGGACACGCAGGTATTGAACTGCTTGAAAATGACCACATGATCGGCTTGGATGGTGGACGACAGGCCGAAGTTGATCATATGGGTAGAGAACTCAAAATATTGGGACAGCCTGTCCCTTCAGTACCTGGAAAGAATGTCTCTTTGAGTATTGATATTCGTCTCCAGAGAATTGCAAGTGAGGCCATGCAGGGAGAAAGCGGTGCAGTTGTAGTCATGAATCCTAAAACTGGTGACATCCTTGCTTTAGCAAGCTATCCGGATTTCGATCCAAATTTATTTTCTGGTGGAATAGACAAAAACAACTGGAACAGTCTGTTAAATAACCATGAACATCCTCTGGAAAACAAAGCAATTCAAGGACTCTATGCACCTGGTTCAATTTTTAAGGTAGTGACTGCTTACGCCGGACTCGATCTAGGAGTCATTACTCCGGAAACCGAACATGTCTGCAACGGATTCTATTACGTTAAAGGTCGCAGTACTCCATTTAAATGCTGGAAAAAAGGCGGTCATGGCAGAGTCACATTGGTTGATGCAATTAAGGGGTCGTGCAATGTCTACTTTTACAATACCGGTATGGGAGTCGGAGTGGATGCAATACATAAATATGCAAATCTATTTGGGCTTGGACAAATTACCGGAGTAGGTCTCCAGAATGAAAAAACCGGTTTGATTCCCAGCAGTAGTTGGAAAAAAAGTGTCTTCAAAGAACCATGGTATGCAGTTGAAACTCCATCAATGGCTATTGGACAGGGCTATATCATCACGACACCGCTTCAGATAATCAACATGATAAATATTCTTGCAAATGACGGAATGTTGATGCCTCCAAAACTGTTTTTAGATCAACAGGGAGTTGAGCCTCGGAAAATCCCGTTAAAAGAGGAATATTTAAAATTAATCCGGGAAGGAATGGTTGCTGTGGTCAATGAAATTGGAGGTACTGCCCGCAAAGTTCAGTTTGAAGAATTCACTGTTGCCGGAAAAACTGCAACGTCACAGGTAATCAGTTTCGAAACCATGGAGCGACTTGACGATGAGTCGAAAGCTAAAAAACAATTTCAAAATCATGCCTGGTTTGTAGCATTTGGACCTGCAGAAGATCCGGAAATTTCAGTACTTGCACTGGTCGAACACGGTGGCGGTGGCTCTAAAGCTGCTGCACCTGTAGTCCGTAAAATATTGAGCTACTACATTGATAATATCTACAAACCCGGTAGTGAAAAGCATCAGCAAAGCAGTTCCAAATCAGAATCAAGCAAATTCAGTGAGCGTCTTAAATCCGTCTTCAATTGAAAATATGAACATAGTTTTCTCAATCAAATATTTAGTAACCACGCACTCTGAAATAGAGAAGTCTAATCCTCTCTGCAAATGAACCTGTTTACACAAAATCGACCATTATGTCTGGCTTCTTCTTCACCACGACGTCAACAATTGTTAAAGAAATTTGGCCTTCAATTTGAAAGTCGTTCTCCGGAAATTGAAGAAACACCAGAGGGAAAAGAACCTGCAAAAGTATTTGTTGCAAGAATGGCCCGTGAAAAAGCCCGTGAGGTAAAAAATACCTGTACTGAACTGGCTGAAAACGTCATCATACTGGCAGGAGACACAATTGTGTTTTTTAACGGACAAATCTTAGGAAAACCGGAATCAATTTCTGCGGCCAGGGCCATGCTGGCTCAACTTAGTGGACAGACACATCAGGTTTATTCGGGTTATTCAATCTTGGACTCAGAATCCGGAAATGAAATCACAGACGTAATTTGCACTGAAGTCAGTTTCAGGAATTTAGATGAAAATCTGCTTGACTGGTACATTGATTCCGAAGAGCCTTTTGATAAAGCCGGCGCATATTCTATTCAGGGATTAGGTGCAATTTTAGTTGAGTCAATTTCAGGATCTTATAGTAACGTAGTTGGATTTCCGATTGAATGCATCATTCCGCAAATGACAAAAAACAACTGGATCTCCTTTGCATCAATTAATCAGCAGCAGGCACATTTATGAAATATTTTATTGTCATTCTCAGCTTTTCATTCTTATTTACTACTGGCTTGCAGGCTTTTGAGTTAGAAACCCGTCTGCCTGCTTCAGTTTGGGAAGTCGAAATGAGTTTTCTGTATACTCCAAGTTACGAGCAGGCCTTTAACGGTTATGGAGAAGAGGCACCTTTGCAGGAACTGATACTCTGGGATCGAGATTGGCGAGACTCAGTTGAAGGTAAATTGCAGCGGGAAGAGCAAGTACTTGAGATCCGTATTGCATACGGATTTTCTGAAATATGGTTGATGGAAGCTACTATTCCTCTGCTGCAAAAAAAACAAAATTCTACTCTCAAAATTGCATCCGCCACAGTTGTTCAACAGAAAGTTCTCGACAATTTAGCTTCAGAAAATTTGAGTGGACTAGGTGATATTAAACTAAAATTTGCCAAAGATATGAGTACGAATACCAGTTGGCATAATCGCGGTGGCTTCATTTTTCGGTTACCGACAGGAAGCTCAGGCACAGCGCGTGGGATCTCTGCAAATGCAATTGGTGACGGTCATGGATCAATTGGTGCTTTTTTGCATTTTAATTGGTATCCGCTGGCACACGGTATCCGGAATGGTTTCAGGTTAGAAGCCGCTAATGAGCTGCTTGGCAAACGCGAAACACTTGAAGGAGAAAAAGGCTATTATTCTGCCGGACACAGTGCAGACATTTTCTACAACTGGAGTATTGAGAGAGATAATATCTTTGCCGGTACAGAGTTACATTATTTTCAGCAGTCAGAAAGTAAACTGCCAACCGGCAAATCAAATGCTGCTTTTCTCAAAGAAATAAATTTAGAATTTGGTTACGGAAACTTGAGTGAACTTGAGCATACACCACTTGCTACTCCCTGGCAAATCCGTTTGGGATACACACGACCTCTTGCCGGACAAAACACGCCAGTTGCTCACCGCTGGGAATTGAGTTCTACTTTCTATTTCTGATTTTTACCGGCAGATTTGTTTCACACATACTGAACCCGTAAATAGTCCTAATAACAGTACCATTTCGAGCGCAGCGAAAAATCTTGCATTTGTTAAATTTTAATACCTAAAAATATTTTTCACATTGCTAGAAATGACAAAAAATGAGTTTCTGAGTTATGACATAACTCTCAAACAGAATTTCTTAAAATAAGCTATCAGCACTCCATGAATTTAAAAGATTTGAACCATTGTGAGGCCAAGCAGGCTCGGATTGAATTACTAAAATCCTGTGGCTCCCAGCAATGGACTGAAAAAATGTTGGCTGCTCGGCCTTTTTCATCAGTTGCACAATTGTCTACATTGGCTGAGCAATTCTGGTTGAGTTTATCAAAGGAAGATTATTTGGAGGCTTTTGCAGCACATCCAAAAATCGGTGATAGCAAACCTCCGGACAAGTCAAAAAATACTGAAATTTGGACCAGCAATGAACAGTCCGGAATGCTATCTGCAGACGAACAGACAAAACTGGATTTGATAACGGATAATCAAAAATATGAGAAAATATTCGGTTATATTTTTATCGTCTGTGCTACCGGAAAAAGTGCCGCAGAAATGCTGAAGTTCCTCCGGTTTCGGCTGAAAAACGCTCCTGATGAAGAACTAAAAATTGCTGCTGCTGAGCAAATGAAAATTACTAAATTGCGGCTCAATAAAATGCTGGACAATAATTAATTTGTTGCGTCAATAAGTTGTGGTTTCTAAGTTATTCTCAACTTCCCCGATAGGTACTGTAACCAAATGCACTCAATAACAAAGGAATGTGATAATGCTGTTCCGGTTGATTGAATAAAAACCGCACCTCTATTTCAGGATAAAAATAAGCTGTTCCCTGTTGCTCGAAATACGCTCCAGTCTCAAAAATCATGCGATAAACACCTGAAGCCAACACTTCTTTTTCCGAAATCAAGTCCGCAACCCTCCCATCATTATTAGTTGTTCCAGACGCAAGCTCATGCCATGTTTCATCCGGTTTTTGCAGTTCCAGGCGTATCCGGATATTTGCTCCAGGACAACCCTGAGAAGTGTCCAGAACATGGGTAGTGATATGACTCATTGTAACTCCTATAGAATTATTTTTGCTTGTATACGAATGTTGATTCATTCGATGGATGCTCCTTCGTCAATCCATTTTCCAAGAATAACTCTTTCCTCGTGAGTCATTCCGGTTTTATTCCCCAGCGGCATTGCGATCGTGGTTATGGCCTGCATTTTGATCAGCGAGGCCAGAGCTTGGACACGTTTATCACTGTCAAACATAATGCCCTTAGGTGCAATTTTAAAGACATCATCGGTGGGGCTTGAGGAATGACAACTTAGACAACGCTGGTCCAGAATGGTACGCACAAGGGCATACGGGATATGTTCTGTACCAAACTTGACGGTCTCAGTAGAGTTCGATATCGAGGTTTCAGGTTTGGTCGCAAAAATAAGCACAAAAATGGCAGCCATTGCTACCGGCAAAATCCAGACATTTAAGTGACCTTTGTTTTTGAGGTTGAAAAAATGCCGCACTGTCGCACCAATCAAAATGATCGCAATTAAAATAATCCAATTATAATGATGCGCAAAAGTATTGGGGAAATGGCTGCTAATCATAATAAAGACAACCGGCAGAGTCATATAATTATTATGTAAAGAGCGTTGCTTTGCTTTTATTCCTAGTGATGCTTCGGGTGTTTTTCCAGCTTTAACTGCTTCCACCAGTTTTGTTTGCGAGGGGATAATACGTCGCCAGACATTACCCACCATCAAAGTTCCCATGACTGCACCTACGTGAATGTATGCGGCTCGTGAACCGAACCATTGATGAAACCACCAGATGATTACAAACAACAATAAAAAGGATATAATCACTGGAAACCAGCCTTTCTCACCCAGCGAAGAAACCCACAAAAAATCATATACCAGCCAAGCCACCAAAATCGTTCCCAGGCTGATACTCACAGCCACTCCATAACTTAAGTCTGCAATGTCTGAATCAATCAAATAAACTCCTGAACCGGTGTAATAGACAATTCCAAGCAGGAAAATTCCGCTGATCCAGGTCGAATATGCTTCCCATTTAAACCAGTGCAGAACTCTCGGTATTTCGGACGGTGAAATCATCGTTTTTTCCAATTGATAAAAACCTCCGCTATGTATCATCCACAATTCGCCCTCAACTTTTGGTTCCGGATTTTCCGGTGGAGTGAGTTGACTGTCCAGCCAATTGAAGAAAAATGAAGCACCAATCCAGGCTATACCAGTTATTACATGAATCCAGCGAACAACCAGATGCAGCCAATCAAGAATGTAAGAGTCCATAAATATCAGGATAATTTAGATTTAAAGTTGAACTTGCCTTGAAATATACGATAGTATTTTTTTGCATATATAGCTAATAATTTTTGGATATCCCCATGAAACAATACCCGCGAGACATGCTTGGTTACGGCCAAACCCCACCACACCCGAAGTGGCCGGAAAATGCCCGGATTGCCGTGCAATTTGTGATTAATTACGAAGAAGGCGGTGAAAACTGTATCCTCCACGGTGACTCTGCATCTGAAGCATTTCTTTCGGAAATTGTCGGTGCAACGCCTTTTGTCGGTGCACGCCATATGAATATGGAGTCTCTTTATGAATACGGTAGCCGTGCGGGATTTTGGCGCTTACATCGACTTTTTAGCAGCCGTAATATTCCGGTAACAGTATTTGGTGTAGCCATGGCTCTGGAACGTAATCCGCAAGCTGTTGAAGCAATGCTGAAAGCAGATTGGGAAATTGCGTCTCACGGTTACCGCTGGATTGATTACAAAGATATTCCGGAAGAAATCGAGCTCGAACACATAACGAAAGCCATTGAAATTCATACGCGAGTTACAGGCAGTCGCCCCCTGGGCTGGTACACAGGCCGCACCAGTGTTAACACTCAAAGTTTAGTACAGGAAGCCGGAGGATTTTTATACGATGCCGATTCTTATGCGGACGATTTGCCATACTGGGTTGAAACTCAGCTGGGAAAACCACATTTAGTGGTACCCTACACATTGGACACCAACGATATGCGCTTTGCGAGCCCACAGGGTTTTAATGCAGGAGATCAATTTTTCAATTATCTTCGGGATGCTTTTGATGTGCTTTATACTGAAGGAAAAACTGCACCGAAAATGCTGAGTATCGGATTGCACTGCAGACTTGTCGGACGCCCCGGTCGCACCGCTTCTTTGGAAAAATTTTTAACTCATGTACAAAGCCACCCCAATGTCTGGCTTTGCCGCCGAATCGACATTGCACAGCACTGGCACAAACATCATCGATCATGATGGTACACAAACCCAAAAACAATCACGAGATTAAGGAGTCCTTTTGGAATCAGAACACGACAACCGTTTTTCAAGACAATATTTGAACCTTGCCGAAGAGCGTCTCGGCTCAGTAGTTTTGGCAACTACAGATGATTTTTTTGCAAGAAAAGAAAATTTGATCAAACCAGGACGCGGAATTTCTCTTCCTGATAAATTTACTGATGATGGAAAATGGATGGACGGCTGGGAATCACGACGCAAAAGGATTCCCGGACATGACTGGTGCAGCATCCGACTGGGTGCGCCTGGTAAAATCCGTGCACTCGATATAGACACCAATCATTTTACCGGAAACTTTCCGCCGTTTGCTTCATTGGAAGCCTGTGAAATTGATGGTGATCCGGATGAATCAACCAGTTGGACTGAATTGCTGGCCAAATCACCTCTTGAAGGAACTTCGCAAAATTTTTTTGAAATCAGCAATGATTTGCGCTGGACTCATGTCCGTCTACATATTTATCCGGATGGCGGCGTGGCGCGGTTACGCGTTTATGGTGAACCACACATGGAATGGTCTACAATTGGTGCTGATGAAATAATTGATCTTTCGGCATCATGGCACGGTGGTTTAGCTTTAGCCTGCAGTGATCAACATTTTGGACAAATGGGAAATTTGATAGCACCCGGCAGTGGAATAAATATGGGAGACGGCTGGGAAACACGGCGGCGACGTGGACCTGGAAATGACTGGGTCATTATGCGACTTGCCACTTGTGGTATAGTAAGAAAATTAGAAGTCGACACCAGTTTTTTTAAAGGAAATTTTCCGGATCGTTGTTCAGTTGATGCTGCAAATTTACCAGCAACACATACTCCGCAAGATTGGGGAAATGACGACATTGAATGGCAGACATTGCTTCCTGAACAAAAACTTCAGGCGGACCACCGGCATTTTTTTGAACAGGAATTAGAATCTCTTGGAGGCGTCACGCACTTACGTCTCAATATTTTCCCAGACGGTGGCATCAGTCGTTTCCGTATTTTTGGTGTAAAGGCGGGTTAAACCGTAATTTTTTCAATGATAATAACAAGACAACTATGAAAAACATATTAACTTCAGAGCGAACTTCCGGAATTTTGCATCAACTTTCTGAAGCAAACAAATCTTTTGAAAACGATTATCCCGGCAAATCTCTGCAACGCCAACCAGTGCATACAATTTATGGCGGAGCTCATTTGTTCAAAGCCGAGACTGCACAAAAAATGGGTAAGTTAGCTCAGAAAATTTTGGCTGATTTTGCGCCAAATTTTGTTACTTTTGCACAAGCACTGGAATTAAAAGGCTCCGAAAGTTTACCCACAAAGATTTCCGAAATAAATGCTTTGGTTGCTGATGCAGAAAAAAATGGAGTCAATCCTTCAAATTCAGCAACATGGTTAGCCTGGCGGGTTTATGGGCAGGTTTGTAAAAAACTTGAACGTGAAGCAGTAGAGGATTTCCGACTCGATTATGAGGACGGTTTTGGGATTCGGCCTGATGAAGAAGAGGATGCCGTGGCCGTTCAGGGTGCAAAAGCAGTGGCTCTTGGGATGACACAGGGAACATTGCCGCCGTTTATCGGAATCCGTATCAAACCTTTCAATGCAGAATTTGTGGAACGCGGTGTCCGGACCTTGAACATCTTTATCAGCACTTTGTTGGCAGAAACCGGAGGCCAGCTTCCGGATAATTTTGTGGTAACTTTGCCTAAAGTTGAAATTCCGGAACAAGCTGCAGCCTTGGTAGAATTGTTTGAAGTTCTGGAAGCCGATTCCAATTTGTCATTCGGTGACCTCAAAATGGAAATTATGATAGAAACCACTCAATCTGTTTTCAATGCAAACGGCGAAGTAACCGCCAGAAAAATTGCAAAAGCCACAAAAGACCGTTGTCTTGGGGCACATTTTGGCACATACGATTACACGGCTTCCTGTGATTTGATTGCGGCATATCAAACGATGGACAGTGCAGTTTGTGATTTTGCAAGGGATGTGATGAAAGTCGCCTTTGGCGGTTCCGGAATTTTTCTTTCCGATGGTGCAACCAATATTATGCCGGTTGCTCCTCATCGTGGAGAAAATATTTCTCCACTGCAAGTTCGTGAAAATTTGGAAACAGTTCACCGTGCCTGGAAACTAGCTTACGGCCACATCCGGCATTCGCTGGCACATGGATTTTATCAAGGCTGGGACTTACATCCCGGACAAATTCCAATACGTTATGCAGCCAATGCAGCTTTTTTTCTGGAACAAATTCAGGAATCAACATTACGTCTCCGCAACTTTGTGGAGCAAGCGTCAAAAGCAACTTTGAGCGGAGATGTTTTTGACGATGCAGCCACAGGTCAGGGTTTGCTGAATTTCTTTTTTCGTGCACTCAACAGTGGTGCAATTGATCCCGAAGATGTTGAAAAAGCAGGAGTTACTGTGGAGGAAATTCAGGCAGGATCTTTCCGGAAAATTGTGGAAGCAAGGAGGTAGTGGCAAACTCAATGTTTGCCACCATCTTTGTAAATCTAATTACGATTCGTTCCGAGGCAGAACCATATTCAAAATTAAGGCTGCCAAGCCACCTGAAGTGATAGCGGAGCCAAAGATTTGCTGAATTGCTTTTGGAGTTTGACTTAACACCTCCGGAACAAAAGCAAGTCCAAGTCCGATTCCCAGTGAAACTGCAATGATCAGAATTTCACGTCTTCTGAGAGGTCCCATCGAAGCAATAATATTTACACCTGCAGCAGCTACGGTACCAAACATCACAATTGTTGCACCGCCTAAGACTGGATTAGGAAGGGAGCGGAAAAACCCGCCAATGACCGGGAATAAACCCAGTAGAACCAGAAATCCAGCTAGATACATGCCCACATAACGACTGGCAACTCCAGTCATTTGAATCACACCATTGTTTTGACTGAAGGTAGTGTTGGGAAAAGTATTGAAGATTGCTGCAAGTGCTGAATTTATACCATCACCCAAAACGCCGCCTTTAATGCGTTCCAGATACTTTTCACCTTCAACAGGCTCTCCGGAAAGCATCGAAGTTGCTGTTAGATCTCCGGTGGACTCTATTGTAGTAATGACATAAATGAAAGCCACACCGATAAAAGCGGTCCAGTTGAAAGCAAATCCGTATTTGAACGGCAACGGAATACTGATCATTTCAGCAGCAGACATATGACCATAATTTACTTTACCCAGATAAAGTGCAACCAGATAACCAACAATAATTCCACCCACAATAGAACCCATGCGGATCATTGGATTTTTACTGCGGTTGAGGATCAATACTACCAATAAGACAAGTATTCCCAAACCCAGGTTTTCAGCAGTTCCAAAAAATTGTGGTTTATTGTCCAGCAACCATTTCCCCCCTGCCATGTCTGTGATACCAACTTTAACCAGACTCAGCCCAATCAACATTACCACTGTTCCAGTCACAACCGGGGTGATGATGTTTTTCAGAAGATGGAGAAATCTGCTGAGGATTATTTCAATGAAGGCACCTACAAAACAGATACCGAAAATGGTTGCCAGAATTTCATCCGGACCACCGCCTTGTCCCTTCACAATGAAACCCGCAGTGAGAATTGCGCCCAAAAAAGCAAAACTTGTTCCCTGAACACTCAAAAGTCCGGAACCAATAGGACCAATCCGTTTGGCTTGAATAAAGGTTGCCACACCTGAAACTATCAGCGACATACTAATTAAATATGGGATACGCTCTCCCAATCCTAAGACACCACCAATTATTAAGGTGGGAGTGATAATACCCACAATAATCGCCAGTAAATGCTGGAGTGCGGCATAAGCCGATTCCATGGGCGATGGTTTGTCTTCTAGACCGTACACCAACTCCAGTTTTTCATTCCCTTGTTCCATATCTTCTCCTTTAATGGTTAAAAAATGACACTCAGCAACTGTGCAAAGTGCCTGAAAAAAGTTCAGGATAGCAAAAATATATCATAAGATCAACTAATAAACAGAGAAAATATGAAAATCATAATATTATGAGTGTTTCGTTTAGAGCTATTTATTCAGGATACGGATTCCAAATCAGGATTTTCACCACGGTTTCTGCCAACTTTTGACATTGCCCACCACTCTCCATTAATTTTCACCTGTGCAATGTCAGCTGTAAAATCCGTTACACGTGGTCCTTCATTAGCAAAGAGAGAAGATCCAACTGCATAAATATCAACAGGTACATCAAGTTTTTCAAAATACAAAATTTTTGCAGGATTAAATCCACCTGATACCACAATTTTGACATTCCTGCACCATTCTCTTGCACGATTAAGCCATTTTTCGGGCAACTCCCATTTTTCCCAGGCAGTATTAACTGCATTCCTGGCAATAAAAACCAAACGTGGATTGACCCCCATATCCAGTTCTGGTTTCCCCAAAGACGGTACTGAGACATCTCTAACTGAAGAACTGGTATCAAGACGAATACCAAAAAGAAGATAACGCTGTGCCTCAGTTTGAGCACCTGAGTCAATTAATTCACGGTAACGAAAAAACATACTTTGCATAACCAGCAATGAGTCCCTGACGGAGTCATTGTTGAAATCAACCAGTGCAATTCTGGGAATTTCCGCTGCACAAGCTGAAGCAAAAGCCATCATTGTTTCTGCGGTATCCCCAAAAAAACAGGCTATTGAAGCATGAGCTATTGTTCCACCTCCAACTCCACCCCACCAGTCACCTTGAGCATCCGTTGAGATAAAAGGACTGACATGCTGATTGTGGTCATGATTGAAGAGTTGAACTGCTACATTGTATGCATAACCATCTGCAGCCTGAGCTTCATGTAAATCACAACGAGCTGGAAAAAACAACACCGGCTTTCCACCTGCCGCCGTTAAGGTCTCATAAACGTTAGTTGCAACACGGCTGGAGCGCGTCAGCAATCCCAGTGTGGGTGTCTCTAAAAGAGCAAAATCACGGTAGCGTCCACGAACTCTAATGACTGGCAGAATATGCAGAGGATCACCGTTATAATTAACTGTGGCACCATCATGTACTGCTTCAACTTCCAATTTATTCCAGGTATTGACAAATTTCCCTTTTCTATTAAAATACCCACTGCAATGACGGAGCATGGTCAAAGCTTTATCCACACCGGCAATTACAACTTTGCCGGACCGGCGTGAAAACCATTGCATTTCAACTTCAAGATTACCAATATCTGTCCTGGACAAATCCACGCCTTCCAGACGCAAAGTCTCACCCTTGAAATAATAATTCTGCTCAGCTAAAGTTCTGAGCATTACACCAATATTCTCAAAGTATTTGTCAGAATACCAGCCACTCCGTAAGCGCTTGACATCAATTTTAAAGATCTCATTCGTCAACCGTTCACGGTTAAAAATTGTCATATAAAATAGTCAAAAGAGAATTGTTTGCAGCATACTGATATCAATATATATTGAAGTAAGATCTTGTTGCAAAGAGTCGTTTTAAATAAAGTGCTGTCTCAGGACTGACGTCAACTATCATGCAATCCCAACCGGAGACCACATTTCCCATCGTTCCAAAAATTCAAGTAAATGTTCTTTGCCTGGAAGTGCACCTGTTTTGTTGAGCAAATTCCGGACACGCTCCTGTTCCTCTGAATATTGCTGCTGATTAAAAAAACCGGCAAAATAGGCCATCCGTAACCAAAGCAAATATGTGGTCAGTGCATCACACTCATTATAGGCCACAATGTCCACCAGGCGACCGTCCAACCACATGGGAGCAACTTCTTCTCCACTTACACCAAGTTTTCCAGGAATTCCACAGACTGTCGCCATTTCATTGAGTGAAGGATTTGCTTTTCCGAAGCCTCCCAGAATTTCGATCAAATCAAGATGCCCTTCGCTATTTCTGGAATCAAAGTAATCGGCCCCTTCCCAGGGTTTATTAGGTCGTTTTGCAAATTTTGCTGCCTGAACGCCATTGGCCACAGCTCTTTGCAGGAGAATTTTCATATCTGCTTTTGCTGAATTATAACCTACCAACTGCGGCCGTTTTTCACCAACTGCATTCAGAAAACGGGATAATATTTCGAATTCTACAGCTTGTTCCGAATCTGCTGCATCGTGAGGTAAGGCTGTTAAAGACAAAATAATTTCGCCGTTTTCCTTGACTGTACGGATTACAGCCGCAATTGAAATGACCCTGCAAATTGTGGTTTTGAGATAGGGCATCGGATTTTCTTTATCCGCGCCTCCTTCTTCCCACATTTTCTGGATTACTTCTGCATCAGGAGTATCTTCCGGAAGTTGAAACAATCTTCTTCCTGCTTCCGGATCCGGCACCCATTCCACATCAAAGACCCAGACATTATTTTCAACTGTTTTGAACATATTTATTCTCAATTAGTAAGATTGAAAAGTTTCCTAAGTCTAGCATTTTACAAATGCAACGGCTAACTAATTTTTGACAGTGCGGGGTTTTGAATCAAGAAATGAAAGTCAAATAATTGCTGTTATAGTTTTAACTCAAGATGGAAATGCATCAAAATATTTATTTATTGAATTTATACAATACTGAAACAACGTTGAATAACGCGCTCACTTGTCATAAACCGTTCAATTGTTTATACTAAACACGTTTCTCAATCTTGTTGAGGAAACGATTGATGCATTTGCAAAAAGCCCAAAAAAAGTGTCATTTTGAGCGTAGCGACAAATCTATTTAATACTAAGCTCTAATATCATTAAGTTTTATCTCTACTCTCAAAAAGACAAATAATCTGTTTATGAGTTTTTACGAATCCATCACAAAAAAACAATCATAATTATCCAAACTCCATGAATCTCAGCATCACTATCATTGGTCATAATGAAGTAGATCATTTACGGGAATTACTGCCTCAACTCAAATGGGCAACAGAAATCATTTATGTTGATTGTGAAAGTCAGGATGGTTCGCTTAATGTTGCACGGGAACATGGATGTCGTGTTTTTTCCCGACCCAACAATACCAACCTGAATGTTAACAAAAGTTACGCGTTGGAACAGGCGACGGGAGATTGGGTTTTTTACGTGGATCCGGATGAGCGGTTACCGGAATTATTGGTTAAGGAAATCGAAGCGTTGCTTGAAAACACCGGAAACTCGGCATTCCGTCTAAACCGTCGCAATCATTATTTTGGGAATTGGCTGCGTCACGGAAGTCAATATCCGGACACACAGTTACGTTTATTCCGGAGAAATTCTGCACATTTTCCAAATAAACATGTACATGAAAAACTGGTGGTTGACGGCAGTAGCGGAAAATTAAACAACGATATGCTGCACTATCCTTATCTGAACATCAGTCAATTTTTAAGTAAGTTTGATTTCTATACAGGAGTGGAGGCAGGTTATCTAAGTGATTCCGGAGTGAAGATAACTACCGTAAATACTCTACGCTTTCTGGTGCTCAAACCATTTTTTCGTTTTTTACGACGCTACTTATTGAAGGGTGGATTTCGGGACGGCTATCCTGGATTATTCTGCGCAATTTTTGACGCACTGAATATTGTCGTCCGTTATTTCAAGCTATGGGAGATGTCACGAACTACATCCACAGTAAGTAAATCTCAGCGTTCCGAAAATTAAACCGTGCACAGTTTTAACAAGGTTCATCCTGCCCGAGAAAATTCAACATCCAGTTTGTTATTTGCTGAGCTTGGATAGTTTGCTCAAGGGATTTCATTCCTCCTTCAAATACTTCCGGGCCCAGAATTTTTTCCCTGAGCTGCATTAAGGCTTTTGAATATTTTTTTTGAAATTCAGGATGCCCCTGAAATGTCAGGATATGGTTATCAATCCGGAAAGCTGCATTCGGACAAAATTCACTTTCTGCAATTAATTCCGCACCTGCCGGAAGTTCTGTGACTTGATCCTTATGGCTGGCCAAAAGTGAAAACTGTTTCAAGGCAGGTTGAATCCATTTTTTAGTAGAAACAGTCTGGTAATTTTGCACACCTACTCCCCAACCTTGTTGGGCAGGTTCGGTTTTTCCGCCAAGTGCTCTGGCAATCATCTGGTGCCCAAAGCAAATTCCGAGCAGCGGAAACCGACTATTGTGCAAAGTAAGCACATACTCTTCAAGTTTCCGAATCCATGGCTCATCGTCATAAACGCTGAAGCGGCTGCCGGTAATCAAGTATGCATCGCATTCCTCCGAAATTTGAGGAAACTGCTCTGCCTGGATATCATAAATATTGAACTCTAGATCCGGATCAACGGACTGAAACAGTGAAATAAACATCTCCGGATAATTGCCGTGATCGGCCCGGAATTGTTCCATTGTAGAATCACACTGTAAAATACCAATTTTCATTTAGATGCCTCCTGATAAAATAGCTGAATGAATCAGGCTAGCAGAATTTCCAATAGATGCAACCTGAATGAAATACTTGAGTGCTAAGCTACTTTTTCTTCCAGATTTACAAAGCGGTTTACCTCCTCAACTGCACTTGGTGCATTTTCAATATCAATCTTGATTGACAGCCGTTGCATTTTCAGTTAGTTTCAGAAGTAAAAGCTGATTACCAAAACCAGCAAAATATTAACATTTTTTGTAAAAAATATGAATATAACTCAACAACTTGACATCTCCACAAAAGTGCAAAAAGCGCTGAAAAAAAATCAAGCGGTGGTGGCACTTGAATCAACAATTATTTCGCACGGTATGCCGTATCCGCAAAATTTAGAAACCGCACTTGCAGTAGAAGACATTGTCAGAGAAGAAGGTGTCGAACCTGCCACTATCGCAATTTTAGACGGTCGGATCAAGATAGGTTTAAGCAGGCAGGAATTAGAACAGTTTGCGCAAAATAAGTCGCAGGTAAAAGTCAGCCGCAGAGATCTGCCGGTAGTAATTTCACAAAAACTGAGCGGCGGTACCACGGTGGCAGCTACTATGATTTGTGCTCAGTTAGCAGGTATCACAGTTTTTGTAACCGGCGGAATTGGAGGTGTGCATCGTGAAAATGAAAAGACTATGGACATTTCCGCAGACTTGACGGAATTAGCCCAAACAAATGTTGCTGTAGTCTGTGCAGGTATAAAATCTATTCTTGATATTCCTCGCACACTTGAATATTTGGAAACACAAGGTGTACCTGTTATCGGCTATAAAACCACAGAATTTCCAGCTTTTTATACACCATCAAGCGGATCTTTAGTGCAGACCCGCTTTGACACTCCAGAAGAAATTGCACACTGCATGAAAATTAAATGGGGCTTGGGACTGACAGGGGGACTGGTAATTGGGAATCCAGTTCCGAAGGAAGATGCAATGGATGAGGCTCTCATTAACAAAGCAATTACTGAAGCATTAAACAAAGCCCGTAAAAAGAAGATTGAAGGGAAAGATGTGACTCCATTTTTACTGGAGAATATCAGCCGCTTAACTCATGGTGACAGTCTGAAGAGCAACATTGCTTTGATCTGCAATAATGCACGTTTAGGGGCTAAAATAGCAGTCGCATATCAGGTACAGTCTTAGTCCGTCCTGGATACTTGTGTTTTAATCTCTGTAACTGCCAGCTCAACCAGTGATGAGGCAATAGATTTTTCCAGTGCTTTCTGGACAGAAATCGTGACAATCTCTTTCAACTCATTTTCTGTGAAGCTGTAACTTTCACTTTTTTCTGTTTCTTCATCATCTTCGTCTTCTTCTGCGTCAACTTTAGAACTTTCGAAGGTTTCAATTTCAGGAACCTCTTGAGTAGTTTCTTTTTCAGGGCTTTCTGACTCTCTCTCAAACCCCATAAATGCTTCTTCAGCATGATCCCAACTTTCAAAAACCTCTTCTTCAAAAGCAGCTGACATTGCAAGAGACTCTTCGGTTTCAGGTTCAAGATCATCCTCTAACAAATCTCCCAGTTCGTCGAGCATAAATTCAACTAACTCTCCTTCAGAATCATCAATTTCACCAGTTTCTCCTCCACCCAAAAGAGCTTCCGTTTCCAGTTTTTCTATTTCCAATTCATCTTCATATTCTTTCTCCTCCGCCTCAAACTCTGCTTCTTCCAACTCCAGAGCCTCCATTTGCTCACTCAGTTCTTCCAGCTCTTCCAGTGCATCCTCTTCAGAAATTACTTCCTCGTCAAAGCTCTCCTCTACCATCGATTTTATTTCTAATTCACCTCGATTCTCAGACAGATCATCATCGAGCTCAGCAGCCGAGGTTTCAAGAATGAACTGCTCTGCATCTTCAATTTCTTCAAGATCCTGTTCCTCGGAATCAGTCAGCAGTTTATCATCAAGTTTGTTTTCAAGTTCCTGACTTGTATCCTCTGCTAGGAGTTGCATCTCAAAATTATCCATATTCTGAAATTGTAGCAACTTTTCTGAATTAATTGATTCTGCATCCTGCAACGTCAATTCAGCAAGTCCTTCAAAAGAAGTTCGGTTCTTTGAAAATTCGGATTGAACATCAGCCTCATCCAAACTGATATCAGTCAGTCCCTCTCTGAGTTTTTGATCCAAATCCGGAGTTTTCATCCAAATATCGTCAGGATCCTCAAAGTCATTCAGTTCAAGTTTTATATTTTCCAATTCGGATCGTGAGTTTTGTGCAGATACTTCATTTGAATTCTTTAAGTATCTTTCAGCATATTGATCTTCCAAACCGGAATTTTTTAATTGTTCCAGTCCTACCAAATGAGACTCTGTCACTGTTGTTGAGATTTCTGATTCCTCATCTTGGGTGTTTTCTTCAACCTCATCTTCATCAAGCTGCAACTCAAATTCAAGGTCGCTGTCCATTTCGATTTCGTCATCATTTAACTCTTCCAGACCTTCAAACCTCATTTCGGTTTCATCTACTTCAAGAACATCATCTGTTGCAGTCTGATCCTTATTTTCATCAATTTCATCCAGTAGTAACGAATCCATTTTGCTACCTGAAGATAAGACTGAATCCAACTCCTCCGTCGTCTGATCTAAACCTGTGGCAGCAGGGTTCTCTTCTACCTCAGAAGAAGCCTCTTCATCTTCAACCAAATCAATATCTTTCAATTGTTCATCAATGGAACTCATGTCTAATGCTAAATTCAAATCTATGTTTTCCGGCTCAGTTCCAAAATTTTCATCCAGAACAATATACCGGCTAAGCTGTTCCTTGAGTCTGGTTGACTCAAAAGGCTTGCGCAGCAAGGCCTCAACTTCAAGTTCTGCAAGTAAACTTTCCTCAATCTCGTCTTTTGCATTTGCCAGCAAAATGATTGGGGTTTGTTTAAACTGCGGATCATTACGTATTTCCCGACAAGTCTGATAGTTTTGAGCACTGTCGGAATTGCTGAGTAATATTAAATCCGGTTTCAGATTCTGTACCTGTTGAACAAAAAGATCCGGAAGTAACTCCTGGGTAACTGTTATATTGCTGTTTAGTAGGGAAGCAGCAATTACACCTTGAATTCCCGGATTCTCCTCAAGTACTAGAATTAACTGAGTCATGTATTCTATTTTTTCGACTTCTCAATTTTCTTGATAAAGTCTGCAATATTTAATATTTCTACGATACTAAAACACTGCTTATATGCAAGATAATGTCCTAACTTTTTCATAAAAAAAACTATTTTTGTTAATTTACTTTGAACCTTTTTTAAAGAAACTTTATCTTAGAAAATAGTTTTTCTTTTTTTCTTCAACAAAAATGCCTTACTGTGCCCTTTAAGATCATCTCAAAATATATTGCCTCAGAATTTATCCGTTATTATCTGTTGTTTCTTGGTTCTTTTGTTTTGATGACTTTAGTTGGCAATTTCTTTGGTAATCTCGCAGATATTTTTACAGACTGGTTTTCTTTTTTGGAGTTCCTGCAGGAAACAGCTTTATTACTTCCACTATTACTGGAGCTGATTACTCCAATCACCGTTTTGCTGGCTACAATTGCCACTTTCAGCTCAATGAATAAAAATGCTGAATTATTGGCCATGCGCAGTTCAGGAATTGGCGGCTGGCGTTTGGCATCTCCAGTGTTAGTTGTCGCACTGTTGATTGCGGCTTTTGCATATTTCAGCCAAAATTACATGTATACTTGGATGCATCAAACGTGGGTCAAGCAGGAAAACCCTAACAGCCTGCAACCACTCTGGAAAGTTGGTGAAGATCAAAGTATTTACTTTTTTGGAAATCGCCAACAAGACGGTCGTTTGAACTCAATTTCTTCATTCTACTGGAAGCAGAATCCCTTTCAGCTAAAAGCTCGAACAAGGATAGAAAAAGGACAGCAGCAAAATGAATCCTGGATCTTTAATAACGTTCAGAGGTATTTTTTTCATGATGAACGTTTGCAGCTGGAGCATGAAGAACAGTGGCGTGTTGAGACTGAAAAATTGCCAACAGTACCTTTTGTTGTCCCCATATCACCTCATCATCAACCTATTATTGATTTATATCAGGATACTCTAAAATTGCAAAGCGAGGGGCAGGACGTGACTCGTCACTGGGTTGAGTTTTTTCAGAAAACGGCCTACCCTTTTCAAATTTTTATTATGGTTTTGATAGGTTTAGGTCTTTCTGCATCTTACAACAGAAGAGAGGTTGCAGCAGAATCGCTGGCCATCAGTTGCTTACTTGGTATCCTGTTCTGGATACTGAATCAGATCACTATGGCAGTTGGCGGAGCAGGACTGATACTGCCTTTCTTTGCATCATGGAGTGGAAATATAATATTTTTTGCTCTTGCACTCTGGCTTTTCTCTCATAACCGTGTCTAATCAAAGTTTCGATTTTAGAGTCTGTTTTCCTTTCGAAGCAACCCCACTTATACCAAAACTGAGACTGTTATTTTCTGGAACAAAAATCTAAGCAAAAAGTGATTCAGTGAACTGCTCTGCATCAAAAGGACGAAGATCTTCAACTTGTTCACCAATGCCAATATAACGCACAGGAATATCAAACTCATTGACTATACCGATAACCACTCCGCCTTTTGAAGTACCATCCAGCTTGGTGATTATCAGGCCAGTTAATTCCGCAGTTTCCAAAAATTCACGTGTCTGGAAAATCGCATTTTGACCAGTAGTGGAATCAAGGACCAGCAGGATTTCATGTGGTGCATCAGGAATCAACTTGCGAATAACCCGGATCATTTTTTTTAATTCCTCCATTAAATTCTTTTTTGTGTGCAAGCGGCCTGCAGTATCACAAATTACCACATCATAATCCTCATCCAGTCCTTTTTGAACTGTTTCGTACATTACTGCCGAAGGATCACTTCCGGGTTCTTTTTGAATAATGTCGCAATCAGCACGCTTGCTCCACTCTTCCAACTGTTCAATTGCTGCTGCCCGAAAAGTGTCACCTGCACCCAGCAGGACTTTCTTACCCTGCTGTCGATATTGTGCTGCAATTTTACCTATGGTTGTAGTTTTACCAACACCGTTCACACCCACAAAAAGTAAAATCAGCGGCTTCCGTTCTGCCGTTCCTGGAACCGGATATGTTTTACTCATAATTCGTTGAATTTCATTTTTTAATTCCAACTGTAATACTTGCGGATTGGTCAATTCTTTGCGCTCCACCTTTTCAGTGATAACATCGAGAATTCGCTGTGTAGTTTCCGGACCTATATCCGAACCAATCAGCACTTCCTCCAGATCATCTAGTACGTCCTCGTCAATTTCTTTTTTTCCTAAAACTGTATTGGCAATATTGTCGAGTAATAGAGTCCTGGTTTTGAGGACACCTTGACGCAGACGTTCAAGAACTGTTGTTTCTTCTGACGGAACTATCTCTTTTTCCACTATTGTTTCAATTTCACGCTGAAGTACCTGCTGACTCTTGAGTTGTTGCTCAACCGAAGTAATCTGCTCCTGTATTCCTTTTTCACGAGCTTCTGCTTTTGCAAGTCTGCCTGCCTCTTTTTCTGCCTGCAGTTTATCTTCCTGCTTGATCCGCAGCTCCAGTTCTTTTGCCTGCTCCTTTTCCAGTTGCTCTAATCGTTTCTCTTTTTCTTTTCCGGAAAGCTGATCAGGAGTCTTATTTTTCAACGATCTACTCCGTTGCCAGTACCATCCGGAAAGGCCAATGAGAATAACTAATGCTGTAAATACAGCAAATATCAGGATCGTCATTTTATTTGAAATCAATACACCTTTGTTAAAACTATTACTTACAAAAAGCTGTATTGCTTCAACTGAAATAGAAATATATTGCTTAAATTCTTCAATAAACATGGAAATTATTTTGCTTGTTGTTCTAGATTTGGACTAATATTTTACAGTATAGTTAGCCAATATTAATTTTCCCTTTGCTTTAATTACACTTGCCTGCAAGATGTCAAACTGGTCTATCACTGCTCTAAATCCTGTTCAACGAAAAATAGTTGAACACAAGACAGGTCCGGCTTTAGTCATTGCCGGAGCCGGCAGCGGAAAAACGCGAGTGATTACTCACCGTGTAGCACAGCTGATTAATTCCGGAGTTCCTGCGTCTTCCATCCTCTTGCTGACTTTTACCAACAAAGCCGCCAACGAAATGGCACAGAGAGTAGCACGGGCACTAAATAATTCTACTGATCAACTAAAAATCATTCATGGCACCTTCCACAGTGTCGGTAGCAGGTTCCTGAGGAGAAATGCAAAATTACTTAATTATAATAATAATTTCAGCATTTTAGATTCTTCTGATTCTAGAGATTTGATCAAATCTGCACTTGCGGAAACAGTCGGCAAACCCGGGAAATATTTTCCAAAAGCTGCCGTTCTACAAAACATCTTTTCTTTAGCCTTCAACCGTTTTTGCACACAAAATATGATTCTGGAATCTGCTTTCCAGGACCGTAGTTTTCATTTAGAGCAGTTTATTTCTGCAGATTATCCCCACTTTGAAGATAACACCGACTCAATTCTCAATGTGCTCTCGACATACCGACGCAAGAAAAAACATGGGCAGGTGATGGATTTTGATGATCTGCTGGAAAACTGGCTGGAACTGCTCCTGCGACATGGTGAAGGACTACCGCTTTGTCAGCAAATCCAATATGTCCTGGTAGATGAATACCAGGATACAAATCAAATACAGGCCAATATCTTATACCAGATTTCTAAACCTCACAAAAATTTAATGGTTGTTGGTGATGATGCTCAATCAATCTACAGTTGGCGCGGAGCAGATTTTGGCAACATGTTAGAATTTCCAGAACGCTACCAAGCCGTAACATACTGCATGGAGGAAAATTACCGCAGTTCTCCTGAAATCCTGGAAGCTGCCAACCAGAGCATAAATTATAACACACGTCAGTTTGAAAAGAACCTTTTTAGTTCTTTAGTAAATGGCGAAAAACCAGCTGTGCATCAGGTCTGGGCTTCTCAGGATGAAGCTGAACTGGTGCTGGACAAGATTCTTAGTTTCCAGGATCAAGATATTTCATTGAATGAAATGAGCGTGCTTTATCGAAATCATGTGCAGTCTGCTGCACTTCAAGTAGTGTTGACTCATGCTGGTATTCCTTTCGTAGTGCATTCAGGAGTTAAATTTTTTGAGCAGGCTCATATCAAAGATGTTACTGCATTTCTCAAGGTCCTTTTTAATCCTCTTGATGAAATAGCATGGATGCGCCTGCTAAGACTCCTACCAGGAGTTGGTAATACAACTGCACACCGTATTTTTAGTGTTTTCCAAAGCCAACAGGCAGTTAGGCTGACAAAAAATAACCATGAGTTACAAAAACTGATTCCAAAAAAGGCGCACGAAAGCTGGAATATTTTTCTGGAATGTTTTCAGGAAATGCTGGCAGAAAATGTAAAACCCTCCCAGATGATTGGAATTTTATACCAGAATTTTTACCGTGAGATAATGTTTAGCAGTTTTGAAAATGCTTCTCAACGTGAAACAGATATCCGTTACCTTGAAGAGTTTGCAGATAATTATGAAAAACTGGATAATTTTTTAAACGAGCTCTCATTGGTTGGCTCCAGCATTATCACTGAGCATGAGTCTGAACAGCAGGAAAATCAGGAAACTCTCACCCTGACCACTATACATCAGGCTAAAGGTTTAGAGTGGCAGGTAGTTGTAGTAATCGGCTTGACTGAGGGCCAATTCCCTCACCAGCGAAGTCTGGTAACAGAGGCACAAATTGAAGAAGAGCGCCGTCTTTTTTATGTTGCCATGACTCGGGCAAAACGTCAGCTGCTGATAACTGCTCCGGTAGTTTCGTCAGGCTATTCCGGAGGCATCAGTCAACGTTCCCGCTTTATCAGTGAACTGTCAGAAGACACTATCAACACAGAAATTCACAGCCGCGATGAGTATGCTTACGGCAGTTCGAGAGGCACAACTCAATTTTATTTTTGAGACAACTAGTCCAGTTTTAGCTTGGAGAGTTTTGGAGCAATTATATAAGTACAATAACCCGCATTTGAATTCTTATTAAAATAATCCAAGTGGTAATCTTCTGCAGGATAGAACTCCGGAAGTGCACTTATTTCTGTGACAATCGGATGCTCAAACATTCCGGATTGACCAACGTCTTTTTTTGCCTGATAAGCCGTTGTTTTTTGTAATTCATTATGATAAAAAATTACAGAACGATATTGTGTGCCAACATCTCCGCCCTGCCGGTTTAGAGTCGTTGGATCGTGGCAACGCCAAAACCATTCAAGCAAAGTTTCATAACTGATTTTATCAATCTCATATTCAATTTGAATCACTTCTGCATGACCGGTCTCGCCAGTGCAAACCTGCTCATAAGTTGGATTGTTTAAGCTGCCTCCTGCATAACCCGGCATAATTGATTTAACTCCTTCAAGTCTGCTAAAGACTGCCTCCAAACACCAGAAACAACCGCCGCCAAATGTTACTGACTCTAGTTTTTCCACGAATTCTCCTGTAGTAATGTGTGTGTTTTCAGGTTTTTACCAAAATAATGCCTGAAGTAAATAGCGAGGGCCTGATCAAGTTCCTTTAAGTTAATCTGCGTTGGACGAATACCGGAATCACTTTGCAATGCTGTTTGGCGTTTGCTGAAGAAAGCCAGACTTCCAGGATGTAAAACAGCAGTGTATGAACTCTGGATACAGCATTCCGGGCAGCGGATACCGCCGAGTCTGGCATCTAACTGATATGGCACAGAATATTTTGGAGCCGTTATTCGTCCGTGTTCATTTTTCCACAAATAACTAGCACATTGAATACAATTGTCCAAATTGGGATGGACACCAAGTAGTTTCAATAATTGCATTTCAAAGTCAAATTTTATTTCAGCACCAGTTTTTGCTCCTGAGAGTTGGAACATTGTGTTCTTCAGCAGTTCAAAATAATCCTGAGAATCAACACCTGATATTTCACATTGAAGCAGTATTTCCGAAAAATAATTTGCATGGAGAAACTTTGAATAATTTTTTCGCAGTGGAGGAAAACTTTCCAGAAGTTCACATTTACGAATCCGGACTAAATCCGTATTCGGCTTTTCAGAATACTCAAAATAATTAATGACAAACAATTCTGCTTTTGCTGCATTTCCGCTGCGTAAACTTTTTCCGCCGTGAAAAATCCCTGATTTCTTGCCGGCTTCACGAGTAAGAATAGTTAGAATAATATCATTTTCCTTGAAATCCATTGTTTTGAGAACAATTCCAGCTGTTTCAATAACTTTCATGCTGAAATTATTCCAACAACTTGGCTTCACGCAGCAGCGATTTTGCTGCCTGAAGTGCCTCTTCAGTATGATCCTGACGAACAGCAATCAGGTAACGGAGTGCATGGTAAAGATCGTTCCATTCTCCTGACATCTGCGGAACTGCCCCCTTAGCACCAAGAGTTACGATTTGAAACTTTAGCGCAGCAGTTGGAAGTTTTACTTCCGCTAGAATTTTTGCTGCCTCATCATGTCTCTCATTTTGATAAAGTAACTTGGCATAAAGGAGCGAAGAAGGAATGGCGCGTTGACGTGAATTGTGAATAGCAGCAATCATTTCCATGATTTGTTGGTCAGCACCACTTTTGCGATATACAACCTCCAATGCCTTTAATAGTTCAGGAAATGCCGTCTGCCCATAAGCATCCTTTAGAACTCTGGCTGCCTCCAAAAACATACTGGACTTTTGAAGTTGTGCTGCTTCTCCCAGGGCTTCAAAAGGTTTATCATTTTTCTTGTCCCGTTTTTGAGGAAGGTAGCGGAAAGACCAATTATGTAAACACTTTGGATCTTGACGCAATGCCTGTTTAAGGTGCTCTTCATGGTGCTCAGAGATTTTTTGTGTGATAAAACTACCACTGTATTTTTTCAGCAGATCCCTCTCTTGTTCAATACAGGCAACCCAGTCTTGCCTGGCAATATAAAATTGCTGCAGTCCTGCAAGTGCATCCGGATGATCTGGAGATATTCGTAGGATTTCATGACTCAATCTCTCAACAAGATCCCACTCGCTGACTTCACAGGCAAGATTCAGGTAAGGTAACAAAACCTGTAAATTACCCTGATATTTTGCCCTGAGTTCTGCATATTTTTTGAGTAATTCTTCTGCATTTTTTTCATAACGCAATTGTTCAAGATACTGAACACGAATTAGCAAGGGGGTTTCTTGATTAACCAATTTATGAAAACTTTTTTTCACTTGCTTTGGATCACGCAGTAAAGATGCATTCTCAAAGATTTGTGTTATTTTTTGCTTTTTGTTGTCTCGATAACGGGAAAATTTACCCAGAAAGCTCTGAACAAAACGCTGAGGATGAGAAATAAACTGCCAGATCTCTGTTACTGCCCAGCCGGCTACAAACGAGCCCACTATCACCATCCATGCTGATAACTGGATGGAGAAATTTCCAAACAAATTCAAAGACACATTGTGACTGTTTTGCATCGCAAAATAACCCATTCCAGCAAGTAGCAGTAGAGTAACGGCAATTAAAATCAGGCGTTTCATATTATTGATTCAAAATTATTAAACAGCATAGCTTTAAGCATGATGATAAGGTTCTCCGCGCATGATGCTGAAGGCACGATAAAGCTGCTCAAGTAATATTATTCTCACCATCTGATGGGTAAAAGTCATTTCAGAAAGACTCAAATAATGTACTCCATCTGCTAACAAAGACTTATCAAAACCATATGCACCACCAATGACAAAATTAACCCTCGGCCACCCCAGCGGCATTTGCTTTTCTAACCACAAAGCCAGGCCTTTTGAAGTTTGACACTTTCCCTTTTCATCCAAAAATATATTTAATTCAGTAGAATTCAAACGCTTCAACAATTGTTCTGTTTCTTGTCTGCGCCACTGTTCCACTTTCCCGGAGCCATACTTTGCAGGCCTGATTTCTTCATAATCAACCTTGATATAATGGGAAAGTTTTTTCAGATACAGGCTAATTCCATCTTTCACAAAAGACTCCTGAGTTTTGCCTATCCAAAGCAAACGGACACTTCTCATAATGGGAGTCTGGTTTTCAGTTTTTGCTGTTATTGTTTTATACTCATAAGTCGAATAATATTGCAGGCTACCTCAAAAGACAACGCAAAACATTTTCAAAATTGAATTGTGATTGTCGATAAATCAGCTATCTTTTAAGATTAATACCTATAAAATGATATTAACTGCTTGTCACATATCTTAACTCATTTTTAAATTCTAAATGGCTGAAACATTTGCAAACAATCCTGATGATACAGGCCCTGCCAGAGTACTTGAGGAACGGTCGCTCTATCGTGGAAATTGGTCAGAAATGGTGGAATTCAGCTATGTTGATGACGAGAATAAAGTTCAAACATGGGAAGGCCTGCATCGTAAGCATCGGGCAGAGGCTGTTATTATAATTGCTCTCATGAAACCTTCTGGAAGGTATATCCTGATACGACAGTTTCGTCCGCCGACAAACTCATACCTTTTGGAGTTTCCTGCAGGATTAGTGGATCCCGGCGAATCTCTGGAAACAACTGCGATTCGTGAACTTTATGAAGAAACCGGCTATCGTGGTAAAGTTGAAAAGCTGAGCCCAAAATTATATTCTTCACCAGGTATTCTTTCAGAAACTGTTTCTTTTGTGGAGCTTATGGTTGACGAAAACAGAGACGAAAATCAACAGCCAACCGCACAAAATGAGCCTGGAGAATTTATCACGGTATTCTTAAAACAGCCGGATGACATTTCAAAATTTTTCATACAAGAGATGATGCAGGGAGTAAAGTTTGACGTAAAACTTTTCACTTATTTCATGGCGCAGGGACTCCTGCCAGATTTTTGTACAAAACCATCAATTTAATTATCTTTTCAGAGGTAATATCTCACAAAACACTTTAACAACTTCAGGCGATTTTGAGCTTTCTACCATGCAAAAAGATGCCGTTGTACCGGAAGCTTTTTTGGCCACACCGGAAGCTAGAACACTTTTTGAAGATTGGAACTCTCAGCAAAGTGACCCGGGTGCGGCAGAAGAGCTCCTGTTGAAGTTTAAACAACTCTCTTTGAGTCCTCCAACCCTGTTAGCAACTTTGATGCTTTTACAGTATCAACAGGTTGAAGAACTACCGAAGGAGTTTGAAATAAACATTCCGGACAAGTCAAATAGCAGCCTGACTGCTGCTATACCGTTGTATCGGCGCTTACTCAAAGTTCGGCAGTTTCCAGTTCGTCCTAAAAACAAAGAGCAAGCAGAGCTTACTCTGAGAATGTTGATGACAGTTCTTGGTGATGTGCAGTTGCTGGCAGTATTTCTAGTGCTGCAGCTGCAGCACTTGGAACAGCTACAATCACTCAGTCCTGAGGAGGCAGATGCAGCCGCTTGGACTGCACTTCATGTTCATGCACCGTTAGCAGGTCGCTTAGGTATTTTCTGGATCAAGTCTGAACTTGAAGACCGCGCATTTAGGCATCTTGAGTATGAAAACTACCAGAACTTAAAGAAAAGAATTGCCAGGAAACGGAGTGTTCGTTCAGAAAGTGTCGATAAGATAACTAAAAACATTGAGAGCATTTTAACTGAGGCTGGAATTCCACATCAGGTACAAGGCCGCTACAAACGCTTCTACTCCATTTTTCAGAAGCTGGAAAAAGTAGATAATGATTTTGAGCGAATTCAAGATTTGATTGCTTTTCGAATTCTGGTTAACAATGTCAAGGAATGCTATGCAGTACTGAGCTTCATTCACGAAAATTGGACTCCTGTAGAAAACCGTTTTAAAGACTATATTGTCAAACCTAAATCCAACGGATATCAGTCACTACATACAACAGTCACTGATTTCACAAATATGCCGCCTAATAAATCGAGACCAATTGAAATACAAATCAGGACTCAAAAAATGCACCGGATGGCCGAATATGGTGTTGCTGCACACTGGTATTACAAGGAAAAACAAAGCTTGCCAGGCAACAAAAAAACAGTACCTCTTGAAGAAGCATTAACAGAAGATTCACAAGTAGATACTGAAGGTGGAACAATTCCTCTACTTGAGTTATACAGTGAAAACATTTACGTAATGACACCGGCAAGGGAGATTCGGGAACTGCCACAAACTGCAACGCCTGTTGATTTTGCCTATGCAATTCATTCAGAAGTAGGCAACCGTACTACCGGTGCAAAAACCAATGGTAAAATTACACGCCTCGACAGTTCCTTAAACAGTGGTGACACTGTGGAAATTCTTACCTCTCCGCGACAAATGCCTCGAAAAGAGTGGCTCGATTTTGTCAAAACACGTCATGCCCGCAATAAAATCAAACATGCTCTGCATGAACAGAGCCGCGAGGTACGACGTAAAGAGGGGCTGGTATTGCTTGAGCGGGAATTTAAAAGTCATGCTTTAAATCTAAACCGCTTAATCAGGGAAGGTCGTCTGGAACAGGAATCACGTCAACACAAAAATCAGGAATTTGAACACATCCTGTTTTGCCTTGGTGACGGCACAATCCGCAGTCAGGAAGTACGGCGCTGGTTTAGAGAAGATCCTGACTCCAACCAGAGCATATCTACTTTAGAGCCTGCAAAATCAGCTGAAAATAAGCTCTCCACCCGAAAAAAGAAATCTGCCGGAATCGTTCCTTCCGGCAACATGATTCTGGTGGACGGAATGGACAATGTTAAAACGCGAATAGCTCAATGCTGTTCTCCAGTAAAAAAGCAACCCATTCAGGGTTATTTAACTCAGGAAAGAGTGATCACCATCCACAAAGAAAATTGTGTTTTTTTACAAAATTTAAGTCCCGAAAGAATGATTACAGTTCATTGGGGAAACCAAAAATGAAATGATACTCAAAAAATTATTTTTTCCAAAAAGACGGGAAGAGGATCACCAGGGCTGAGAACATTTCCAACCTGCCGACCAACATTAGCCAGGCAAGAAACCATTTTCCTGCTGAAGAAATATGAGCATAGTTCTCTGAAGGACCAACCTCACCAAATCCCGGACCAACGTTCATTACTGCGGAAATAACTGAACTCATTGCCGTCTGATAATCCATAGAATCGATAAGCACCATTACACATCCTCCACCAAATACCAAAAAAATGTTGGCTATAAAATAACAGATTGAGAGGTTGATGGCAAACGGATCAATGGCACGTTGATTAAGAAGTATCGGCAGGATTGTTCTGGGCTGAAAAAACATTTTCTTGATTGTTGTCACCAAGTATTTCCAGATGATGACAAAATGTACAATTTTGATACCGCTGGTAGTTGAGCCTGCACATGCACCGATGAAACATACCAGATAAAGTAACATTTGTGCTGACTGCGGCCATAACTCATAGTCTGCAGTCGTAAAACCTGTAGTAGTCAGTATTGAAACTATTTGAAAAGAAGCATATCTCAGTGAATCAAAAACACCAGCATAGGTTCCATTAAGCCACAATATTAAGGCAGAAAGTACACACAAAAAACCTACGATAGTGACATACCAGCGTAATTCAGTGTTAATTCTAACTAAATCCCATTCACCCTTCAGCATGTGGTAATAAAGCATAAAAGTCATTCCTCCAAGGAACATAAAAATTATAATAAGCCAATCAAAATAAGCATTACCGTAATAGCCAATACTAGTGTTTTTGGGTGAGAACCCTGCTGTAGCAACCGTTCCAAATGCATGACAAAGTGAGTCAAATAGTGACATACCACCAGCCCAAAGCAAAAAAGTTTGAAGCAGATTCAAACTCAAATAAATACTCCAGAGCCAAATCATGGCATCACGGTTACGTGGAAGTATTTTTTCTTTGGTTATGACTTGTCCCGGACTGGACTCTGCTCTGAAGATGCGTACTCCAGCCATGCCATGCGGCAAAAAGATTAAGGTCAGAGTCAGAAATCCCATTCCGCCCAAAAGATGAGTTTCACTGCGCCAGAATAACAGTCCATGTGGTAAGGCTTCGATATCTTTCAGGATGGTTGCGCCTGTTGTAGTGAAACCGGACATCATTTCAAAAAATGCGTCTGTAAATGACGGAATTGAACCGTGAATTATAAATGGTAGTGCTGATACAGAGGAGATGATTATCCAACCAAAGACAGCAATGAGTATCGCATCCCTAAAAGATAAATCGTAATGCTTCGGAGAAACCCACCACATGGGCAAGCCAAATCCAAAAGCAACTGCTGCAGAAATCAGTAGTGCTGCCAAATCGTTTTCCTGATAAATCAAGGATGTGATGATTGGAAACAAAAGAGCAATGCTGGTGACTAACAGCAATGTTCCCATTACATAAAATATTGATCGAAAATGCATTATTTGGTTATTAAATAAATTAGGATCATTGCGGGTATGCAGCACAGGTTAAAAAGGAAGAACAAGTCCTTTGAAAATTTTTTAAGAGTTACATCACAACACTGAAACCGGACTGCTTTGTTTTTTGATTTTCAATCTTAATTTAGTAAATACTTTAGAATAGAAGCAGTTGCCCCACCAACTGGCAGTAGAGTGTCTATCAAAATAAATATCGAAAAATAACAATATTCCGGCTGACTGACGACCTTTATTATAAGTGTTTTAACTATTATCAACTGCTACAGACTGAATTTCCGAATTATGAAATATATCATTTATTATCTGCATTATTTTGACAGTTCGGCTCTCATCAAGAGGATAATCAACTATAAGTATAGCTTTTTTTGTTCCACCCTGTAACAAAGGATAGACCATGATTTCATTCGCAAGAATATTTTTTATCCTGTAAAAATCCTGACCTTTTTGATCACCTTCTAAATAATTCTTGAAGATATCTGCAAAGTGAACTCCATCAATCTTTTTCAGCTTTGATTCTACCTCATTCATACGTTTTTGCCTGATGTGATAGATCAGTTCCTTTTGAACAGAACCTTCACCATCACCTTCATCTTTACGACATGTATTACAAATGATTGCGACTCCTTCCACAGAATTTGCAATAATGCTCCTGAAGAGTGCAGCAAGAACATTTTCCCAATCTTTCCGCAAGACCTCATGCGGATGGATCTCTATTTTTTTACTTTTTGAAAACAGTCCCATAAACCCTTTTATTAAAATAGTTTAAAAAACTTGTGCTCACAAAATCAGTTGCCATCATCAAAAAAGACAACGCTGATTTGTTTAGCAGACACCATTCATGATAGACTGGTATTGTAAATTGGCTTTTCCATTCAATCAACTAAATAATTATTTTCTCCATGGCAAAATCATTATCCTTTTGGAAGAAACGCTTTCAAAGCTGGTTGATCACAAAATTTATCATCTTGCTGATTCGAATTACCGGAAGTACTACTCGAATACAATCTTTAAATCAGCAAGTCCTGCAAGACACCTTAAAAGAATATGGAAGTGTTATCGTTGCCACCTGGCACCAAAACATATATTTCAGTATCTGGCTGCTGCGAAAACAAGAACTCACAGCTTTAATCAGCAGCAGTGATGATGGTGAAGTTATCAATGATGTTTTTACTCATTTTGGTTATCAGGCAGTGCGTGGATCTACCAGCAGAGGCGGAATTCCCGCACTAAAGCAAATGATCAAACTGCTCAAAGGTAAAACATCTGTTGCAATCACTCCGGATGGACCTCTTGGTCCTGCTAAAAAAATCCAATCCGGAGTTGTCCTGCTTGCCAAATACTCCGGTGTTCCGATAATTCCCTGGCACTATCAGGCAAATCATCAATGGCGGCTGAATAGTTGGGACAGGCACAAAATCCCTAAACCTTTTACTACAATTGTGGAAGCATTCGGGGAGCCCTTTCATGTAGCAAAAGAGTTGATGTCCGAGGATGTTCCTGCAGTCTGTGAAAAACTTGAAACCAGTTTAAAAGAACTTGCTAACAAAACTGCTGCAAATACTACAAATTCATAGATTTTGTTTTGAAGTCTAATTATCCGGCATACTGCAGCTCAAAAGCCTCAAGAAAACGATCTACTTCTTCCGGAGCCAAATTATTAATTCCTGCAGCCGCAGCTCTGCCTCCACCATTGAATTTTATGCACAATTTTTCTGCACCCAGAGGTCTTGCAAGTGGAGCACGAACACCAACCAGAAAAGAACCGTTTTTTCGTTCTACCAGTAATGCATGAGCCAAATCTGGTTCTTGACGTGCAATTTGATTACTGAAAACGCCTGAAACACGTCTGCACCAAGCGGCATCTGGAAACTGATAGATTTTGCCTGCAGGAGTTTTTTTCACAGGTAATATTTTCTCAGCCAACTGCATGTCATTTCGAAAACCTTGCCGCAATCGCCCCAGTTCTTCTGCTGCAAGAAAATACTCAAATGGATCTGAAAACGGCTGAAGAGATCTATATAGAGCTTCCGGTGAAAAAAACAAATCAGCAATAGTCTCTCCATAAGCGTTGTAATTAATCAACTCTCCCATTTCCCGTAAATTTTCAGTTTCATTTGGCGAAAGCTTTAAACTACCGGCAAGTACATTTGCTGCAGAGTGAAGATTATCACCAAATGCTGCAACAACAGCCCAGAGTCGATATTTTCCTGCTAAAAAACGATCAACCAGAATACTTGTACAGACATCTGGACTGGTATCAATGTGTGGCAGAAAATTCGTGGACTCTGGTATCTTACCTGCAAAGTGGTGATCGAAATAGTGTACAGTATTACCTTGTTTCAGTAATTTCTGCAAAGAGTCACGGTTGGAGTGAGAGGAGATATCAAGTACTGTCAGCAAGCAATCTTTCACAGAAATTACCTGCTTCAGCAACAGCGTATCTCGTTTTACTCCAGTGACTAACCTGCTTTTTTGAGGATCTTGTAGACGCAGCTGATGGAGGGCGCATATACCATCGGCATCTCCATTGAAGATGTCAATGTATGACATGGGGACCCGTATTGCTTGTCAATTGATGAAAATGATTTGTGCAATTACAAAGACAAAAAAGAGAACTATTCCCATAACAGCAACTGAGCCCGGGGTTAAAAATTGAGCTTCCGAATTTGCCATTAGTGAATTAAGACGTTTCGAACTTGAAGGACGAATTGTTTTTGAGGTTACTTTTTTTGGAATAATTTTAGGAGGCATCGTTCAAGTTTTTCTCGGTTATGTTCAGGTCAAATCTTCTAATCATTAGAGTAAATTTTGCAAAAACAGAACCAACTCTGCATAAAACCTGGAAAATATTATTCACAGTCTTAAAATCTTATAGACGGCTTTCCCGGTTGCGCAAATAATGATCTACTAAAACCAGGTTAATCATAGCCTCCACCATTGGAACTGCCCGTGGCAAAACACACGGATCATGACGTCCTTTTGCTTTCAGTTTAACAGCTTTGCCCTCACGGTTAACTGTGTCCTGCTCAAAATTAATTGTGGCAGTTGGTTTGAAAGAAACCCGTAAATCAATCTCTTCACCATTTGAAATTCCACCTTGGATTCCACCAGAACGATTTGTGCGTGTTCTGACAACACCTTCCTGCATTACAAAAGCATCATTATGTTCTGAACCTTTCAGACTGACTGAATCGAAACCCAAACCAAACTCTATTCCACGTGTTGCTGGTAGTGACATCAAAGCCTTTGCCAAATCTGCAGTCAGTTTATCAAATACCGGTTCTCCTAAACCTGCCGGAACATTACGGACAACGGCCCTGATAATTCCGCCCACACTGTCACCAGATTTCCTGACTTCATTTATCCGGGCAATCATAGCTTCTGAAGCCTGGGGATCCGGACAACGCACAATGCTGGACTCAATTTGATCACTGCTGACCTTCTCTTTATCAACCGAGCTTTTTATATCATGTATTTGCTCCACCCAGGCAATTGTCTGAATGTTTCCCCAGTGCTGCAGTAATTTTTTTGCTACTGCTCCTGCAGCCACACGACCTACTGTTTCACGTGCACTCGAGCGTCCACCACCCATCCAGTCCCGGAGACCATATTTCTGTTCAAAAGTATAATCTGCATGACTGGGACGATACAGATCTTTGAGATGATCATAGGCATTTGATTTGGCATCTTCATTAGAGACCATCACAGAAATAGCTGTACCGGTAGTGCAACCCTCAAAAATACCAGAAAGAATTCTGGCAGTATCGCTTTCCTTGCGTTGTGTGGTAATTTTGCTTTGCCCAGGACGCCGCCTGTCAAGCTCATACTGTAAATCCTCTGTACTCAACTGCAGTCCAGAGGGACAACCATCAATCACAACTCCAACTCCTCCTCCGTGGGATTCTCCCCAGGTGGTAATTCTAAATAAATGTCCTAAACTGTCTCCCATGAATTCAACTTTAGCTAGTTAATACTGAATTTGGCCTCTGCCTTTAGTCTTTCCAGCATAACCATTTCATCCTGAAGGTGCAAGAAACTTGGAGTCCTGATCTTGCTATTTTAAGCAGAAGGATCTAAGCTGGAATTGAATAAGTGCCTGCAGGTTTTCCTAAATCATTTTCCGTACTGATCAGTTCCAATTAATGTCACAGCTTCACAAAACCAGCCCAAAATTACTGATGTACAGTTCCATGGGTTTAGAACTTGGTTTGTCTGTTGTTGTAGGTTTTCTGATTGGCAGTTGGCTGGATGATTGGTTGGAAACAGAACCCTGGTTTTTACTTATTTTTGGAATTGCTGGAATTGTTGCAGGTTACAGGAGTATTTTTCGTTTAGTAAAACGGGTTCAAGCTGATTCTGATGCTGAGCAGGAAAACAATTCTGACGCTTCTTCCTGAAACTAACAATGCAGTCGGCAACAGAGCATAAAAGCATCCTTGATTCTAAGGCAAATAAAAAAGAAGATCCTGCAGAATTATCTAAAAATACTGAAACTGAAAATCTCTCGAATTCTGGGCTTCAAGAGCTAGAAGGAGACTCAGTTTCAGACGCTGAAGCCAATCCTGTCAATCAAGCCTACTTTTTTCAAAACATACTTATTGGCGTTAGTCTCATCTTAGTTGCAGGAACTGCAATATTTCAACTTGACCTTATTCTCTCTGTTCTGTTAGGATGTTTGGTTATTGGTTTTAATTATTATTGGACAATACAATTTGTCCGGAAGCTTTTGCAAGAACGTAAATTACTGGCATTAGATTTACTGTTTTCTCTCGCAAAATTTGGAATTTCAGTCATAGTTCTGTTTTTGTCCATGAAATACATGCAGCTTTCAGCAGGTGGATTGCTGATTGGACTTTCCAATCTTGCACTTACAACAATCATCTATTCATTTGTCAGAGTGATGCAGTCTCAGAAATCAGCCTAGCTCACCAGAAAAATTACTTTAATGAACAAACGATTTGCTTTAATCATTGTCCTTTTATTGACGGCTACACCTGTTTTTGCCTCTGCAGCAGGGTTTACTTGGGCACACTTCTTATTTGGCGGATTAGAACAACCGTTGGTTGAACTCGGAATTGATCCTGTTCCAATTCTGGACTTACTGATAGTTGCTTTTTTCTTGATTGCAGCCGCTTTTTTTGCAGGAAAACCCTTCAGAAAAACTGATATGCTTGAGCCTTCAGGTCATGCTAATCTGGCTAATTTTGCAGAAGTTGTAGTTAGTGCAATCCTGAATTTTTTGAGTGGAACCATCCGTCATGGAGTTGGAGCACGTCCCATTCTTCCTTTACTGGGAACTTATGGATTATTTATTTTGATGCTCAATCTTGCCGGACTTGTTCCAGGTTTTAATCCTCCAACCGATCAATTTAACGTTACTATTGCGTTTGCTCTCATTATTTTCATAATGACACACGTTTTAGGAATCCGTCAGCATGGAGCCAGTTACATCAAACAGTTTCTGGGGCCCATGCCGCTTCTTGCACCACTGATGCTGCCGATTGAAATCGTCAGCCATTGTGTGCGTCCACTTTCCCTCTCGATCCGTCTTTTTGGAAATATGACTGGAGATCATAAAGTTGTTTTGATTTTCACGTCAATTCTAGCTGTCGGACTACCCATTCCATTTATGGGACTGGGAATTTTGGTGTCAGTATTACAAGCCTTTGTCTTTGTTTTACTTTCTGCCATTTATTTTGAACTCGCAATGAGTGAAGCTCACTGATTGCGCTGATTTATTTAACATCAAAAAGGATGTCATGAAGAAATTATTATTGTTGACGTTGCTTATGTCAGCGAGTTTCCCTCTGTATGCAGCAGAAATGGGTGAAATGGCCACATTCGGAATTGCTCTTGGTGCTGGTTTGGCAATTGGAATTGCAGCTCTTGGTGGTGGAATTGGTCAAGGAATCGCAATGCGCGGTGCTCTTGAAGGAATTGCCAGAAACCCAAATGCTTCCGACAAGATTTTCACGCCAATGATTATTGGTCTGGCGCTGATTGAATCGCTGGTAATTTATGCGCTGGTTATCGCGTTTATGTTACAGGGTAAGATCTAAGAATATCTATTTATGCGGCTCTTCTTTTTGGGCCGCAACCCTTCCTTATTTCAGATCTCCGGATACTTAAAAGTGGTACGACTCTATTTAAAACAGTTGATCTCATCTTCGTTGCTTTTTCAGTTTTCCAAAATCAACACACCGTCCTGTTTCAAGTAATCACTGCCTGAAGCATTATCAGCATTTCTCAACAGCAACTGAAATTTTACACTTCCGGCTGCAGTAGGTGCTTGCAGAGTAACCAGTAAATCGCTTCCTGCTGTTGCTACACTTCCGGACCAGTCTTTAAAACCTTCAGCAAAAACATCACTGCTGAGTACAGGAGGATTTTCCTGCAACTCCAAAGGTGAAAACTGCAGTAAATAATTTTGTGCCTGTACTGCCACTCCATTCAGTTGTTGAAAAAGAACTTGGGAATTTAGAAAAGCCTGACTTTGGTAACGCTGCTGAATGCTTTGCTGATATAAACTCAACATCACACCTCCTGTCAAAAGGGTGAGAACCATCACAGTAATCAGTAAAAAACCACGCATTAAATATTTTGACAATAGTTTATTTAAAATCATGGATCAGCACAGACCCTGAAACCGGAAGTAGACGAGTGAGTGGTCTGACTCTTTGAATCTCTGTCAGAAGAACGAATGTCTGATTTTTTACTACCATAATAACCCCCACGTTGACTTCGTTTTGTACCGCTACTGGGGCTTGTCGGACCTTGCGGGTTTACCACTCCGTCTGCAATTTCACTGTAATAAGTATCACTATAATTGTCTGAAACCCATTCCCGGATATTGCCGTGCATATCAAATAATCCCCATTGGTTGGCGATTTTAGTCTTCACTTCTTTAGGCTCACCGGTATTATCGTACCAGGCAATGCTTGTTGTACAAGTATCGTTACCACATGACCACTTAGTTGTTGTGCCGGCACGGACCGCATATTCCCATTCAGCTTCCGTACAAAGCCGATAAATACCGGAGCGGGTACTTGTCAACCAGTTTGCATATTCAACAGCTTCATTCCAGTTAACATAATTCATTGGATGGTTTTCCTTACCGGAAACACCATATGTTTTTTTTGAGTTGCTTGTACTGTAAGTGTAATTACAACTTCCAGTATCTACGCAAGCTTTGAATTCACTTGAGGTAACTTCATGGTCAGAAATATATAATGGACCAGTTAATTTTACAGTATGAGTTGGAGTTTCATCTGACTGATTATCTCCATCTACTATTGACTGATTATCTGCACCCATCTCAAACCTGCCGCCGCTTAACAATACCATTCCGTTGCTGTCTGCATCGGTAATAACTACACCACCCAAAGTTTCAAAGCTGGATGATTGTGCTGCAACAAGTGAATTGCCCGCAGAGTCCTGAATACCGGTTGTCAAGGAAACGCTGTAATCACGAAAATGAGAAAGGTTGTCAGTGGGAGTAAACGTAACAATAGTCCCATTGAGGCTATAAACACCGCTGACTGTATTACTGGAATTATCAAGCAGTTTGAAGGTGCTTGTACTGAGAGTAGCTGTAGCAACCGATTCACTGAAGACAACTATGATTGCTGAGTCAACTGCTATGCCGCTCGAATTGTCGGATGGGCTGATTGAAATTACACTTGGTTGCGTGCTGTCTGTAACTGTATCGTCATCTGAACTTGAGTTGTCAGTTGAGTCATTACCTGTTACTGAAACTGTAGTAAACGTCCAGCTACTATTTTGATTCAGGCTCTTGCCTGAAGTATCCTGAATTTCACTGGAGACTGATGCAGAATATAAAGTTCCGTAACTCAATGAAGATATAGGTAGCAAAACTACAATATTTTTTGAATGAGTCAATGTTGCCGTTACATTAGCTCCATTTTTGCTCAGAAAAATATTTTTCTCATTCACACTGCTGGACTTTAGTTCGTTACTGAAAGAAATTACAAGAGGAGATGTTATGGCAACTTCGGTGGCATTATCTTCAGGAATGCTTGAATTAATCTTAAAAGTATTCACTGGAGCAACTGTGCTTCCAGAAGAGTCATATTCTTCGTCTGTATCCTTACTACAGGCTCCAGAACTGAGAAAGACAACTAATGATACAGACAGTAGTTTTCGCAGTTTAGCAAACATAGATGTTTCCCAGGCAACTCAACAATGTATACATAGGCCCCATCCAAACATAAAATTCGCAGAATACACAAAAAGGTGCAAGGTCTATCGTAAAATATTAATTTTTCAATTTGTAGTTTGCATTTTTTTAAGGACAAAATACTAAATCTTTGCTATGGTGGGGATTTGGGAGACTAGCAACAAATATTACTAATATTGGAGATAGATATGGGTGAGCAGCAAATTTTCGAGATTCCAGCAGCAACAAAAGAAAGAACCTGGATTGACAACGATACTTATTTGAAAATGTATCAGGAATCGATAGATGATCCAAAAAGCTTTTGGGACAAACAAGCTGAACGGCTGGATTGGTTCAAGAAATGGGATACAACTCTGAACTGGGATTTTAACAAGGCAGATATCCGCTGGTATGAAGGCGGAAAGCTTAATGTTTCATATAATTGTCTGGATCGGCATCTGGAAACACGCGGCGACCAAACAGCACTGATTTGGGAATCCGATGATCCAAATGTTGATCGTACTTTTAGCTACAAAGAGTTACATGCAGAAGTCAGTAAATTTGCCAATGTAATGAAATCAAAGGGCATTGAAAAAGGTGATCGGGTGATGATTTATATGCCGATGATTCCTGAACTGGCGATAGCGTGTCTTGCCTGTACCAGAATTGGTGCAGTACATTCAGTTGTTTTCGGTGGATTCAGCGCAGAAGCCTTAAAAAACAGAATTTTAGATTGTGGTGGTAAGATGCTGATTACGGCCAATGCCGGAGTGCGAGGCGGAAAAAGTGTTCCGCTCAAGCAGAATGCTGATCAAGCCATGGAGGGTACCAATACTGAAAGCTGCATGGTGGTAAAACACACGGATGATGACTGTAATATGCAGGCCGGAAGAGACTTCTTCTGGCATGAAGAAATGGCCAGCGCATCTGCAGATTGTCCTGCGGAAGAAATGGATGCGGAGGATCCGCTTTTCATTTTATACACTTCCGGTTCAACAGGAAAACCAAAGGGAGTTTTGCACACCACTGCAGGATATTTGGTTTACACATCCCTCACCCACCAATATGTCTTTGATTATCATGATGGTGACATTTACTGGTGTACTGCAGATATTGGCTGGGTAACCGGACACAGCTATATTTTGTACGGTCCACTGGCCAATGGTGCAACAACACTGATGTTTGAAGGTGTTCCCAACTATCCTGATTTTGGACGTTTTTGGGATATTTGCGACAAACACAAAGTCAACATTTTCTACACTGCACCAACTGCAATTCGTGCGATTGCCAAAGAAGGTGAAGAACTGGTCAACAAACGTGATTTAAGTTCTCTGCGTTTGCTTGGTACAGTTGGAGAGCCGATAAATCCTGAGGCATGGCTATGGTATCACCGAGTCGTTGGACACGAAAAATGTCCAATTGTTGATACCTGGTGGCAAACTGAAACAGGTGGTATCATGATTACTCCACTTCCGGGAGCAACAGCCACCAAACCAGGATCTGCAACACGTCCATTTTTTGGAATTCAACCACTGCTGGTGGATGCCGATGGTAATGAGCTGGAAGGTGCAACAGAGGGTAATCTGTGCATCAAGCATTCTTGGCCCGGACAAATGCGGACCGTCTATGGTGATCACGAGCGTTTTATCCAAACATATTTCAGTACATACAAAGGCTTGTATTTTACCGGTGACGGCTGCAGACGTGACGAAGATGGTTATTACTGGATTACCGGAAGAGTCGATGACGTCCTGAACGTTTCCGGCCACCGTATGGGAACCGCAGAAATTGAATCTGCTTTAGTACTTCATGAAACTGTGGCTGAAGCTGCAATTGTTGGTTTCCCGCACGAAATTAAAGGACAGGGCATTTACGCCTATGTCACTTTAAATACCGGAGTTGAACCTACCGCTGAGTTAAAAAAAGAGTTAGTGCAGCTGGTTCGCAAAGAAATTGGACCGATTGCCAATTTGGACGTAATTCAATGGGCACCTGGACTTCCAAAAACTCGCTCCGGAAAAATCATGCGCCGCATATTACGCAAAATTGCAGAAAATGATATGGGAAGTATCGGTGATACTTCTACTCTGGCTGATCCTTCTGTGGTTGAAGATTTAATTGCCAACAGACCTACTTGAAATAATTTTCCGTAAGTTTCCTGACTTGATCAGGAAACTTCTAAACCCGTTTTCTAAAACGAGAATACCATGAATTATCATGACGAATATCAGCAATCTATAGAACAACCGGAAGTTTTCTGGAGGAAGCAGGCTGAACAGCTCAAATGGTATGAATTTCCGGAAACAATCCTCTCTCAGGATGAACATGGTTTTTACCGCTGGTTTGCAGGCGGAAAACTAAACACCTGTTATCTCGCACTGGATGTTCATATTGAAGATGGCCGTGGTGAACAATTGGCACTGGTTTATGACTCTCCTGCAGCAGACTCACAGCGAAAGTTTAGTTATCTTGAGTTACGTGATGAGGTTGCCAAATTTGCGGGAGGCCTGCAGAGTTTAGGCGTAGAAAAAGGAGACCGGGTTATTGTTTACATGCCGATGGTTGCAGAAGCGGTGATTGCCATGCTTGCCTGTGCCAGGATCGGTGCCGTACACTCTGTAGTTTTCGGTGGATTTGCACCAAACGAATTAGCAGTACGTATAGATGATGCCAGACCCAAAGTACTGTTGACTGCCAGTTGCGGAATTGAGTTCAGCAAAATCATTGAATACAAACCGCTGGTGGATCAAGCCCTTGAAAGCGCAAAATTTCCGCCAGAAAAAGTTGTTGTTTTGCAGCGTCCGCAAGCTCAGGCAACAATGCAGTCCGGACAGGATTACGACTGGCAGGAACTGACGAACCTAGCTGCACCTGCAGAGCCTGTTGCAATTGATGCAACAGATCCGCTGTATATTCTCTACACTTCCGGAACAACCGGACTTCCAAAAGGCGTCGTCAGGGATAATGGCGGACACGCAGTAGCCTTAAAATACAGCATGAAAGCGGTTTATAATACCGATCCCGGAGATGTTTTCTGGGCCGGTTCAGATGTCGGTTGGGTTGTAGGGCATTCATATATTGTTTATGCTCCGCTGCTGCAGGGCTGCACCACAATCGTTTACGAAGGAAAACCGGTACGCACACCAGACGCCGGAGCATTCTGGCGGATGATTTCTGAACACAAAATAAATACTTTTTTCACTGCACCAACTGCTTTTCGGGCGATCAAAAAAGAAGATCCAGAAGCAAAACTTTTAAAGCAGTATGACATCAGTTCGCTCAGAACTCTTTTTCTGGCCGGCGAAAGACTGGATCCGCCAACTTATGATTGGCTGATGGAAATTTTAAATGAGGATCCACAGTCGGCCATCCCTGTGATTGACCACTGGTGGCAAACCGAAACCGGCTGGGCAATTTGTTCTAATCCTATGGGGATTGAGCCACAGGCGGTAAAAAATGGCTCTCCAACTTTCCCGATGCCTGGTTACAATGTACAGGTTTTGGATGAAGAAGGTCAGGTTTGCAAACGTGGAGAAACTGGTAATATAGTCATTCACCTACCATTACCACCGAGTTGTTTACCAACATTGTGGAACGATGATGAACGTTTCAAACAATCATATTTAAGCCAGTATCCAGGTTACTACCTGACTGGTGATGAAGGCATCAAGGATGAGGACGGTTATATTTTTGTGATGGGGCGCACCGATGATGTAATCAATGTTGCCGGACACCGCCTTTCAACCGGAGAAATGGAGGAATTGATTGCAGGTCATCCTGCAGTAGCAGAATGTGCTGTCACCGGAATTGATAATGAACTGCGTGGACATGTTCCCGTTGGATTTGTGGTACTCAAAGACGGCATAGAAATATCTCAGGATCAAATGCAGCAGGAATTAGTTGCAATCATCCGTAGAGAAATTGGTGCTGTTGCTTATTTTCGGCAAACAGGAATTGTCAAACGCCTGCCGAAAACACGCTCAGGGAAAATACTGCGTAAAACAATCCGTCTCCTGGCAATTGCAACAGAAGTAGTAGTTCCTCCAACCATCGATGATCCAAAAATTCTTGATGAAATTCGAGAAGTTATGCAGGAGCGTGGAATCGGCCAATACTCTTCAGCCTGAAGGCAATTTTAGCGCCGACTCTGCTGTTGTCGGCGTTTTTCCTTCCTTTTATTCAGCAGAGATGATCCAGCAAAAAACACTATATCTTTTCCTTGCAAAACGGACAATATGGTATTGGTCAGCCGGAAAGCAGTCCTGCCTAAAACCTGTTTCAAAACCTCTGGGAGCGCTACAGATTATAGAACTATGCCGAAAATTGAGTTTTTCTAAGGTAGTCTTGTTTCTTGAGTTTCCGTGGGTTCTCACAAATTTTGAAATCACAATTCCTCTCGCACAGGATGAATTTGCTTCCTATGCCAGAACACGTTTGGGGTTTGCAAAAAATAAGAAAGTGGAGGGAAAGAATTCCCTGCCGGAAAAACAAAGCCACCCAGTTCATTCCGTAAATCAGCTGGGCGGTATTTATTTTAAACAGTCTCAAGCGGATCGTGTCGGTTTACTTTGCGCAGCACTATCCAAAGAAAGTGTCCATCTGAAGAAATTATTGACACAAGAGTTTGGTACAAAAGTTGAGCTAGTACCTCTGGCTGCACTCTGTTTTCCACTGCTGTTGAAAATGCAGGAAAATACAATAATTTTCAAAGGCTTGGAACAATCGTTTTTCCTGCAAAAAACAAATAATTTTCCTGCAAAATTTATAGAACTACCGGACTTTGAAATTTTTTCTCCGGAAAATTTTGTTGCAGACCAAATCCCGCTGAACAACAAGGATCAAGCAGTTCAAGTTTATCTGGAACAGTCAGCAACAAAGCCTGCAGAAAATAAAACTCTGGCCAAGAATGAACAACTTGAAGCAAAGAGTCATAACAGCATATCCATGCAGGCAGTCTTATCAGAATGGAAAGGTCCAGCACGTTCTCCTCAAACAGGATTCTGGTGGGAATCTTCCAATAAATTACGACGGGCGCATAAGGTCAAGCTTTGGAAGAACCTGGTGGCAGTTTTGCTATTGACTGGAGTTGCTGCAGCAGTCCTATTTTATTATCAGCTGCAACAACAAAAAATTATTCTGCAGCAAAAATTATCCAATTTGGAAACGGAGTTGGAAAATCAAATCAAAACTATTCCTTCCAAGTTAAGATCCGAGCGTAAAAAGCACTTGGAGCAGTTAGAAAAACTTGCAAAACAACTGGTCCGGAATAGCTTCTGGACACATCAAACTCTGCAAGTTGCCTTTAACTCAATTGAAGGTGCATGGCTCGAGAATTTTGATTTCAAAGGGCAGCAGTTACGCTTGGAATTGCTGACAATGGAACCAATCAATGCCGTGGAATTGTTTTTGAAATTTTCTAAAATGTCAGAATTTGTCAGTGTACAATTCAAATCACAACAAAAAATAAAACTCAAGGAACATGACCTCATGCACTTCGTACTTGAACTTGAGTTAGCTCCGTCAGCAAACCCAGGCAACTAAAATCTCTATCAAAAAAATTAATATGCAACCCGGACCTAAAAACTGCATCACTGATGTGTCAGGAATTAAAGTAGGACATGCACATGATCTGAAATTGATGAGTGGAACAACCGTAGTTCTTCCGGATGAGCCTGCAGTAGCCGCAGTGGATTGCCGTGGTGGAGGTCCAGGAACGCGTGAAACAGATGCTCTCAATCCCGCAAACCTGGTTGAAGAGGTTCATGCTGTTGTGCTAAGCGGCGGTTCTGCAATGGGATTAGATGCGGCCGGTGGAGTTGCTGCCTGGCTGAAAACAAAAGGCCGTGGGTTTCCTGTAGCGGAAGGTATTTCAGTACCAATTGTACCGGCAGCAATTCTCTTTGACCTGCTCAATGGTGGTGAAAAATCAAGGATGGAAGAACATACTTATTTTGAATTTGGAAAAATGGCTGCAGAGATCGCAGGTTACGATTGCCTGCAGGGCAATATCGGTGCCGGAACTGGTGCAAAGGCCGGAACACTAAAGGGTGGTATTGGTACTGCTTCATTACAGCAAAAGCCCTCTCTTTTTAAGAACACCAGCAGCAAAGGTTTTACCGTCGGGGCGCTGGCTGTAGTAAATCCTTTTGGCTCAGTCACACTCCCTGGAAGTCATGATTTTTGGGCATGGCCCTTTGAACAAAATGCTGAATTTGGTGGTCGTGGTGTGCCGGAAAATTTTGGAGATAGTACACCGGATAAAATTCACCAAATTGCAAATCAACTCTCACTTGATTTTGATTTTGAAAGTCCCTTTCGGCAGGCAGAACAATCTTCTGATAATACTCACTCCGGTAGTGTCTCCACAAACACCACACTCTGTGTCGTTGCCACTGATGCAATACTCAGCAAAGCTCAGGCCCAGCGGATTGCCATCATGGCACAAGACGGTTTCGCCCGTGCAATTCGGCCAGTACACACTCCCTTTGACGGAGACACCGTTTTTGTTTTAGCTACCGGAAAGATTCCACTTTCCGACATGCCGGCAATTGACATTGCACGCCTTGGTATGATGGGCGCAGATTGTGTGGCACGAGCAATTGCCCGCGGAGTTTACAATGCTGATTCTTTGGGGAGCTGGCCTGCATATCGTGATTCTCTTCACCATTAAATATATTTGCTATTTGCTGGTTTATTTGTAATGATACACTTTCTTTTTTCATCACCTACCGCAAGGAGTTTTAATAATCATCATATTTTTCAGGAGAAACTTATGAAGTCTATAATAAGGCATTACGCAAAATTATTACTGATCACCGGAGCAAGCTTGATTTTTTCCGGAGCAGTTCATGCAGGAAAATCACATTTGACGATGGGAATGGTTTTGGAGCCGCCGCATCTTGATCCTACTGCTGGAGCTGCTGCGGCAATTGACGAGGTGGTTTACGCCAATGTGTTTGAAGGACTGACACGTATCAATCAAAATGCTGAAGTACTTCCAGCACTGGCTGAGTCCTGGAATATTTCAGCAGACGGACTTACATATACTTTCAATCTCCGCAGTGGTGTTAAATTCCATGATGGAGCAGCATTTGATTCAAGTGATGTAGTTTTTTCACTGGAACGGGCAAGATCCGAAAACAGTACAAATGCCCAAAAAGCCCTTTTTTCTGCTATTACAGCTGTTAAAGCACAAGGTACTGATTCTGTCGTAGTTACACTCAAATCTCCAACCGGTAATTTTCTCTTTAACATGGGTTGGGGTGACGCAGTAATTGTTGATTCAGCAAGTGCCGCTTCCAATAAAAGTAAGCCGATTGGTACAGGTCCTTTTACTTTTAAACGCTGGGTTAAGGGTGACCGGATTGAGTTGGGACAAAATGCAAATTACTGGGGTCAAAAACTTGCACTCAAAACTGCAACCTTCAAAATAATTCCAGATCCTGCTGCTGCAGTAGCAGCCTTGATGGCAGGTGATGTTGATGCATTTGCCAACTTTCCTGCACCTGAAATGGCTGCACAATTTCAAAGTGATTCACGTTTCACTGTAAAAGTCGGTAGTACTGAGGGTGAAACAATTCTCTCCACCAACAACCAGCAAAAGCCATTTGACGATCTCAGGGTACGTCAGGCTATTGCACATGCAATCAACAAACAGGAAATCATTGACGGAGCCATGTTTGGTTTTGGAACTCCAATCGGAACCCATTTTGCTCCACACCACGCAGCATATGTTGATTTGACAGGAACTTATCCGCATGATACGGAAAAGGCCAAGCAACTCCTCGCAGAAGCGGGATACCCCAATGGCTTCAAAGCAACCATCAAACTGCCACCACCAAGTTATGCTCGTCGCGGTGGTGAGATTATTGCGGCACAACTCCGTAAAGTTGGCATTCAATTGGAAATAATTCCGGTGGAATGGGCACAATGGCTGGATCAGGTTTTCAAAAACAAAGACTTTGACCTGACTATCGTTTCACATACCGAACCGATGGACATTGGTATTTACACCCGCCCCACATATTATTTTCAATACCGTAATGCCGGCTTCAATTCTGTCATTGAAAGCCTCAACGTAACCTCTGATCCAAAACGCCGCTATGCCCTGATGGGTGCAGCACAGGCGATTCTGGCCAAAGATGCGGTCAACGGCTTCCTTTTTCAGTTGGCAAAACTGGGGATCTGGAACAAAAATGTGCTTGGACTTTGGGAAAACAGTCCTGTTCAGGCTAACGATTTGACAGGTGTCAGCTGGAAGAATTAATTCCCTCAAAGGCGCTTCAGATAATTTTCTGAGGCGCCGTGTTTAACAAAAGATGAGCCTGAAAAGTCCAACAAACGTGTCATTGCGAACACAGCGGAAAATCTATTTTATGTTACTGCTCAATACTCATTAAGATTTCTCTCTGCGCTCGGAATGACAATTTATGGGTTTAAGAGTTTTTTACGAATCCATCAAGAATTCAAATGACAATCTTCCTGGCAAAACGATTCTTTGCTTTGCTGATCACCTTGTTGGTGGCCTCACTAATAATATTCCTGCTGCTGGAAATCCTACCCGGTGATCCGGCATCAATCATTCTCGGTGTAGGTGCACAGGAGGACACTCTGTTAGCACTCCGGACAGAAATGGGACTCGATCTTTCTGCTCCTGAACGCTACTTCCGCTGGGTTTTTGGGATCCTCCAGGGTGATTTCGGCCGCAGTTACACCTATGACACTCCGGTTTCTGAATTAATTGTAGAGCGGCTTTCCCTCAGTTTACCTTTAGCCTTGCTGGCTATTTCTCTTTCTACCATGCTTGCCATTCCTTTTGGAGTTTTTGCAGCAGCAAATCATAAGCGTTTTGCTGATACAGGAATAATGGGCTTTGCACAACTTGGAGTTGCTGTCCCAAATTTCTGGTTTGCAATTCTGTTGATTTTATTTTTCTCAGTCAAACTGGGCTGGTTTTCAGCAGGAGGATTTGCCGGTTGGGAAACGGGTTTAGGAGCCGCACTCAAATCTCTGGTTTTACCTGCAGTAGCACTGGCACTTCCGCAAGCAGCCATTTTAGCACGTGTTACCCGTTCTGCAGTTTTGGAAACAGTACGCGAGGATTTTGTCCGTACTGCCCGTGCTAAGGGACTCAGTAAAAATGCCGCACTTTGGCGACATGCCGTCAGAAATGCATTGATACCGGTAGTCACTATCCTCGGTCTGCAACTTTCTTTTTTGCTGGCAGGTACAATTATCATTGAAAACGTATTTTATTTACCCGGACTGGGACGTCTTCTTTTTCAGGCAATTGCACAGAGAGACTTGGTGGTTGTGAAAAATATCGTAATTTTGCTGGCAGCCACAGTAGTTATCATAAATTTTCTGGTAGACCTGCTTTATCTGGCACTTGATCCACGCTTACGGGATGGTACCCATGAATAAATTAAACATGCGTGAACTCTGGCTACAAAGTTGGCAGCACCGCAGTTTTGTGATTGGTATAATATTGAGTTTTATTATGCTTTTTACTGGGGTTGTTTCCTTGTTCTGGACGCCCTATTCTGTGGAATTACTGGACATTCCAAATAAGCTGCAGGGTACATCGAGCACACATTGGCTCGGAACAGATCACTTCGGGCGCGATGTTTTTTCGATGCTGATGGTTGGAGCCTGGAATTCCATGTTGGTTTCAGTCTTTGCAATTGGTTTTGGAGCAGGAATCGGAGTACCACTGGGAGCTTTAGCTGCAGGAAAACGTGGTTGGGTGGAAGAGACTGTGATGCGTTTCAATGACTTTGCTTTTGCCTTTCCTGCCCTGTTGACTGCAGTTATGCTCTCCGCGGTTTATGGTCCGGGCACCATTAATTCTGTGCTGGCAATTGGAATTTTCAACATTCCGGTTTTTGCCAGAATTACCCGTGGAAGTGCTTTAAGTATCTACAAACGTGAATTCATTCTTGCTGCCAGAACTGCAGGAAAAGGTGAAATAAAAATTGCACTTGAACATATTTTACCCAACATCGCTAGTGTCCTGATAGTGCAGAGTACGATTCAATTTGCACTGGGAATTCTTGCGGAAGCTGGACTAAGTTATCTTGGACTTGGTACACAACCACCAATGCCCAGCTGGGGTAAAATGCTCAGCGAAGCGCAGACGATGATGTTTTTTGCGCCTCAACTCGCAATCCTTCCCGGCCTGGCAATTGTCTTCACAGTGCTGGGTTTGAATCTGCTGGGCGACGGATTACGAGATATTCTCGATCCACGTTTGAGTCGTGTGCGTTGAATTGATTAGAAATAATAGTTTTTAATTAACAAAAAGTGAGGAATTTGGCTTTGGCGACTATGAATTTGCAACATGGAAAATTGGGGCTGTTATGTAGTCTTAACAATTATATTGAAAGGGATGAATTATGGCAGGAAGATTAAAAGACAAAAACACATTGATTACGGCTGCAGGTAAAGGAATCGGACGTTCCACTGTGATGGCTTTTGCCAATGAAGGAGCCCGGGTTTTAGCGACAGACATTGATCCGGAAAGCCTGGCAGCACTCAAGGAAGAATGTCCTGAGATCGAAACTCGATTGCTCGACATAACCAGTGCTGAAGAGATCAGGGCTATTGCAAAAGAAACAGGAACCATCGATGTGCTATTTAACTGCGCCGGATTCGTACATCATGGCACAATTCTGGACTGCGAGGAAAGTGACTGGGATTTTTCATTTGATCTCAATGTCCGCTCGATGTACCGTATGATCAAGGCTTTTTTACCGGCAATGCTGGAAGCAGGAGGCGGAAGCATTGTCAACATGTCTTCGGTCGCATCAAGTGTCAAAGGCTTACCAAACCGTTTCGTTTACGGTGCCAGCAAAGCAGCTGTGGTCGGTTTGACAAAATCTGTGGCAATGGATTTTATTAAACATGGAATTCGCTGTAATGCCATCTGCCCCGGAACCGTAGAATCACCCTCTTTGCAGGATCGTATAAAAGCACAGGGAGGAAATTTCGAAGACGTGAAGGCTGCATTTGTTGCACGTCAACCAATCGGAAGAATAGGTACTCCAGAAGAAATTGCGGCCCTTGCTGTTTATCTGGCTTCCGATGAATCCTCCTACACGACCGGCGTAGCATGGAGCATCAACGGCGGTATGACGTGAAAAAAATTTTTAACTTAAAAACGAAACAATTATGAAGTTACTAAGATATGGAACCTCTGCTACCGGAGTTTCCGGTGGAAATGAAAAACCCGGACTGCTTGATGATACAGGTGTTTTGCGCGACCTTTCCGGCATAGTCGATGACATTGCAGGTGAAACTCTACTTCCGGAAAACATCGAACGTTTGAGAAACACAGATCCAGCAACACTTCCAAAAGTGGAAGGCAATCCGCGTCTCGGACCATGTGTAGGGCAAGTTGGCAAGTTCATCTGTATTGGCCTCAATTATTCCGATCATGCGGAGGAAGCAGGAATGACTGTTCCGCCGGAACCGATTATTTTCGCCAAAGCAACCAGCGCAATCTGTGGACCGAATGATGATGTGATTATTCCACGCAACTCAATCAAAACCGACTGGGAAGTTGAACTTGGTGTGGTCATCGGTAAGCCGGCAAAATATGTTGATGAAGCTTCCGCTCTCGATCATGTTGCCGGCTACTGTGTTATCAATGATGTCTCGGAACGTGAATTTCAAATTGAGCGTTCCGGTCAGTGGGTCAAAGGCAAAAGTTGTGACACTTTCGGCCCTACCGGACCATGGTTGGTGACTCCGGACGAAGTAGGTGATCCGCAGAATTTGGATCTTTGGCTGGAGGTTGACGGCAAACGCTACCAGGACGGTAACACGAACACGATGGTTTATGGTGTGGCACATCTGATTCATTATCTGAGCCAGTTTTTCACTCTCCATTCCGGAGATATTATTTCAACCGGAACACCACCCGGTGTTGGCATGGGGCAAAAACCTGAGCCGATCTATCTTCGTTCAGGCCAAACTATACAACTTGGTGTTGAAAAGTTGGGAGTGCAAACACAGAACGTAGTGGCTGATGTTTAAGTTATATAGAAATATTTTCATAATAATCCTGTACGATTAGATTTTGTAAGATTCTATAGCAGTCTTTGAAAAAAACTCAATCTCACCGAAAGTTTTTTTTACTCCTCTTATCTCAAACTAACAGAATAATATATATCTACTCCAGCCTTAACATTTACTCCAGCAAAATGCCTGCAGCACAAATTGCTATTTGCTAAAAATAGTGGTATGCTGAGCTATCTTTCCTGATCATTTGTGCACAACTGACAAAACACAGCTAATATACTGTTTTTGTATACATTAAGTCAGTTATTTAGTCAGATCAGTTGTCTTTAATTTCCTGTATTCCAAAAAGCAGGGTTGGATTTTTTCCTGCTATTAAGTATGGTTTGAGAACCTTCTTGCTTCGAGAAAATAAAATGAACAACTTATCTTCAAATCAGCTGATTGCAGCAGTAGATTTTTCAGAATATTCCCAAACCGCTCTTGCTTTTGCTGCAACACTAGCCGATAGACTTCAGTCAAAATTAACTGTGCTGCATGTAATACATGATTCAGTTGCCTCACCAGGTTATTATAATCGTGATACAAGCAAAGATGAGCTACAAACAATTGAGGAGCTTGCAAAAGACCGTTTTACTGAATTTATGGATGAAATGCGCAGGGATCATCCTGAACTTGAGGCGCTGAATGATGCGGAAACCTTATTAGTTTCAGGAGTCCCCGTTCCAAGAATTTTGGAGGTAGTAGAAAATATAAATCCGGATATGGTAGTAATGGGCAGTCTGGGGAGGACCGGACTTGCGCACGTCCTGCTGGGTTCCAAAGCTGAACGAGTTGCGCAGTTGTGTCCAGTCCCGGTCACCATCGTTAAACAGAAGAAATCCGAAAATAATCAAATTGAAATGGAGTCTCAATAATGAACTGGTGGTTGATGTTAATGACACTACTGGGTGGTCTTGCACTTTTCCTTTACGGGATGGAGAAAATGGCAGATGCCTTAAAGGCAGTGGCCGGAGACAGGATGAAGCAAATACTCGCCACTGTGACTACCAGCCGAATTATGGGAATGCTCACAGGTGCTTTTGTGACCGCAGTTATCCAATCATCCTCTGTGACCACTGTGATCTTGGTTGGTTTCGTCAGTGCAAATCTGATGTCTCTCTCGCAGGCAATAGGTGTTATTCTCGGGGCAAATATCGGCACCACTATCACGGCCCAAATTGTGGCTTTCAAAATTACAAAATATTCTTTGATTTTGATTATTGCCGGCTTTTCAATGCTTTTCATCAGCAAGAAAAATCTAATCCGGCAATACGGCCAACTGATTATGGGATTAGGGTTGATTTTCTTTGGTATGTCAATGATGAGTGACGGGATGCGACCGTTGCGGAACTATGAACCTTTCATTGCTCTCATGCAGGAAGTTTCTAATCCAATAATCGGAATTCTGATTGCGACTGCTTTCACGGCTTTAGTACAGTCTTCTTCAGCAACAATGGGTGTCGTTATTGCTTTGGGTATGCAGGGTTTAATCAGTATTGAAGCAGGAATCGCGCTGGCCTTAGGTGCAAATATCGGCACCTGTATTACTGCAGGTCTCGCCAGTCTTGGTAAGCCCCGGGAAGCAGTTCGGGTCGCAGTTGCACATATTACTTTTAATGTTGTTGGTGTTTTGTTTTTAATTGCTCTCATTCCCTGGTTTGCAGAATTTGTGAGATACATTTCTCCTGTGGCAACCTCTGATTTGGCTGAAATGGACAAATTGGCTTTTGAAACTCCCCGGCAGATTGCCAACGCACATACTCTTTTCAATGTTGGAATCGGCATTATTTTTCTTCCGCTGGCTGGATATCTGACACGCTTTTCAGAATGGTTAGTTCCTGATATACCTTTGGGGGAAGAGATTTCTCTGGATCATGCCATCTTTTTAGACGAAGATTTGATTGATACACCATCACTTGCTCTTCACAGAGTGAGAATGGAAATTGCCCACATGGGTGAAAGTGTCAAAGAGATGCTGAAAAATAGTATGCCTGCATTTTTCAGTTCAGACCTCAGTCAGATGAAACAATTTGCTAAAATAGACGATAAAATTGATTTTTTGCACGATCAAATTATTTTCTATTTGGGGCAACTTAGTAAAAACAGTCTGTCTGATCAACAATCTAAAGAAATTGCAGAATTAATGCGGGCCACCAATGATCTGGAGCGAATTGGAGATTTGATTGAAACTGACCTGATTGTACTGGCAGAAAAATGTAAAGCTCAGAATATTCAAATCAGTCAGGAAACACAGGAAGTATTATTCCAACTGCACGATGTAGTCTGCAGAGCACTTTACACAGCTCTGAATGCTGTTACTGGAAAGGATATTGATGCTGCGCAGACCGTCAGAGCAATGAAAGCTGAAATCAGTCAGCAAGTCTCAGCTGCGGAAGTTCATCAGGCACAACGTCTGGTAGTTCATGAACCACTAAGACTGCCGACATATGCAGTTGAAATTGAATTGATTGAAAAACTGAAACGTATTTATGATTATGCCAGTCAAATGGCAAAAGCGGTAATTCCGAAAACTAATCCTGAACCACAACAGGAAAACGAGGCGCTTCCTATTACTCAATCAAGAGATTGATCAACATTTTCAGGCTGAATCAACAACTAAACCCTGGCTCCTTCACTCTTGACTGACGCGCCAGGCGGTAACAAGTCCCACCAGCATCAGTGGGACGAAAGCAGCAAAGCTCCAGAAGGCAACATTCTGTGCAACTTCTACACTGCTGTTCTCAGAAAAACCGGAGAAGTTGGCAATGATACCGCTGAGGGCCGACCCCAAAGCCATTGACACTCGCAAGAATGTGGGAATTGAGGCCGATGCCTGGGTACGTTCCGCTTCCGGAACATTGGCAATGATGCGCTTTGAGACAAAGCTCCAGGACATGCCGTAGCCCATACCCATTATGGTCGAGAGCAGGGCGATTAACCAAAGTGGACCTGAAGGCATGGCGTAAATCAAGCCCAGCATCGAAGAGCCCACCAGGACCGCTCCCAATCGGATCAGACGCGTTTCAATGTGCCCACTGACACCGGACGTACTGATCGCCACGACGGTCCAGCCCAGAGACTCCAGTGCAATGATGTAACCAGCTACCAAAGGTTCTGCCCCAAATATGATATACATGAGGAGTGGGCCATAGACTGTCAGTGCGATGGTAGCCATGAAAAGTGAGGACATCATAATCAGGCCGGATCCGGAAACTGTTCGGGGATTGAGAACTCCCTGTGGAAAAATACGATTTTCGCTGTTCGTATCCAGCTTGAGAAATGCCCACAGCAGTAGTACACCTACGGCACATAAGACACTGGCGATAACGGTGGAGGTCATCACTCCAGCTTGACAGATTGCTAACACCGCAACACTTAAAATGCCAAGCCGGGCAAATGGAATTTTTTGGGTCAGTTCTTTTTGTGTTTGAAACTGTCTGCGCAATAGTGGAGGAGCCACCAATACTGCGACCAAACCCTGAACCGCAAAGACCCAAAACGCCCCGCGCCAGTTTCCAGCTGATACAAAATATCCACCAATCAACGGACCACATAAGGAAGACACACCCCAGACACCGGAAATCACGGCGATAATCCGCACCCACAATTTTTTTGGAAACAATGTTGATGCACCGATGAAAGCAATTGAGACCAGTCCGCCCCCTCCCATACCCTGCAAAAGTCGACCAACGATCATGGTGTGCATATCCGGAGCATAACCACTGAGGGCACAGCCGAGGACGTAGATGATTCCGGCGAGGATTTGCGCTTGTGCTATACCTGTGCGGAGTACCATCAAGCCTGCGATTGCTCCAGTCACCACGGAGCCGAGTTGGTAAAGCGAATATGTCCAACTCAGGTATGGAATACCGCCGATGTCCTCAACGGCAACCGGCATCACGGTAGCCACCAGAGTGGAGTCTGCCGCGTAGAGCCAAACCCCGAAACACAACAGCAACAAGCGGGACAGGTGACCTTCCCGGATCAGTGTTGACCAGGGGATGTGTTGGGTTTTTACTTCGGTCATCACAACTGTCAGGTTGGTTGGCAAAAGATTAAGCAACCAACACAATCCATCCAGACATGGATTTGTTCTTCGTAATTGGGTTTCTTAGAAATTTTCAAGAACAGTCCGGTGAGTTGAGTGTTATGATGTTCTTAGAATTCGCTCAGGTTGCATGTTTAGTAGCAAGAATAAGAACTGCATCCGCAACGTCTTCAGCAAGATTGGTGACGGCACCAAGCTGTTTCAAGATCCCCTTCAGTTGATACTGTCGTGCCAGTTCAAAGCTCTCATTCTCAAAAACGGCCTTCAATAGTTTGTACTCCACAAGATCAACTTCACTTTCCTGACGCCCTACCTCTTCCACATGTTGCCGGACTGCTCTCAAATCCGTAAACAATGAGTCTGTAGCATGAGCCAATGCTTTTACCGCATCATTGGTGTGTGCCAGCATTTTTTTTAACGGCTCCCGAAAATCTTGAGGAATTTCGGGTTTTTCCAGGGCCATTGCTCCCAATGAATGTTTGAAACTGCTGGGTACTTTATCCAGTTTGGTTAAAAACCAGAGAAGGTCATCTCTGGAATCCGGCATTAGAGACTCACGCATCAGGGTCATTTGTATCTGAAGTCCCAGATCGTCCAGTTCTTTTTCAATTTTATTGAGGTCTTCATTGCGTTGTGCAAATTCCTCATTATTTCCGTCCAGATAGGCTTCATATGCACCCTGATATAGAAGGGACATATCTTCCAGATATCGCAAAAGGCGCTGAATTTTTTCTTCTACTGCATACTGTTTTTTAAAAAACAAATTCAAAGGGTTCATTTTTCTCTCCATTGAAAAATTCGGTATAAATACGCTAGTTTTTGTTTTATTTTTCGATCATGTAATTTATTCTCCAGTCCGCCTCCGCGAACCTTCCATGCTGAATCAATTTCTGCCAGGGCATCTCCTAACTGCCAGGGGAAATTATAGGTTTTACCTTCCAGTTTTTGCAAGGCTTCCAACTGTTGTGGCGAAAGACCTTTTTTATCCATGGACGCAATATTTTCCCGAGAGATGAGCAGACTTTTTTGCAAGGAATATTCTACCACTTTCAGGCCCTGCTGACTGCTTAAGTTTACTTGCGATCCTACCACCCGTACCAGTTCTGCCGAACTGCTAAATGTTGAGCCTGAGAGTTGATTCAACCCACTAGTCTCAAGGCCTTCTTTTTCAAATTTTTCAAGCACACTGGCTGACAGTAAATAGTTTGATTCACGCTGTACTGTTTGCTGAAAAACGTTTTGCAGAAAATACAAACCTACAAAACAAAGCAAACAGGAAATCACAGGAGTAATAGCCCAGCCTTTGACAATACCATATACACGCGGCCACTGAATTTCTCTACCGCCCTGCAGCATTCCTATGCCGAGTACTGCTCCGACAACTGCTTGAGAACTTGAAACAGGAACCAGCGGGATGGTAGGCAGAGAAAGACTGGCCAGTAACTGCTCCAGTCTCTCTGAGGCAAAAAGGAAGAGCACAATAGAGTGTGACATCACTGCCACCCAGGCAGCCAGTGGTGTGAGCGTCATCAGTTCTGAACCTACAGTCATCATCACTCGCTTTGAATATGTAAAAACACCTACCGCTATTGCCAGACCACCTACTAAAAATAATTGCTGGGCTGAAGAAATACTAAAATCCTGACCCAATTGTAAATCCGGAAACGGCGCCACAGGCACAAAAACTCCCATCACGTTGGCAATGTTATTTGCCCCCAAACTGTATGCTCCAAAAGCTCCGGCCAGGATTAGGGCCAGCCTCGTATATCCATCTAAATGTATTAAACCAACACCTATTTTTCGTACAAAAACCTTTGACAATGTAAACAAAAGAGCTGCAATCACTGCAGACAGCAAAGGACAAATGATCCAGGTGGAGAGAATTTTCAGTAGAGATGAAATATCTGTGTAGGAATCACTAAAGAGATTCCAGCCAATTATTGAACCAATAATGGCCTGACTCGTAGAAACCGGAAGGCCCAGTTTAGTCATCCAATATACTGTCAGTCCTGCAGCCAGTGCTGCCATGAAAGAACCTCCAAGAGCGTTTACCGCACCTAGTTTCCCTAAAGTCTGTGCTGCACCGGTTCCGCTGACAAAGGCACCAAGTACCACAAAAACGCCACAAATCAGGGCTGCAGTTGTAAAACGTACCATGCGGCTGCCGACAGCAGTACCGAAGACGTTTGCAGCATCGTTGGCACCAAGTGACCAACCTAGAAAGAGACCGCTGGTTAAAAATATGAGGACTGTAGGATCAAGCAAAATTAAACTCTTTGTGGAATATATTTCAAAAATATCAGGGTGTTATTGGAGCACTATTCAAGAGAAACTGCAAGATCAATACAGAGTACTTGATTAGCTGAGCAAGGCTGAAATTGACGAGGTTCCGTCTAAGAACTTATTCTAAGATGCCGTGCGGCAAAGTATAAAATTAACTGCTTTGAAGCTCATAACTGTTTCCTGCTGCTGATTTACTACCTCAACAAATGTGCGGACGATTCCTCTATCTGGCTTTGAGCGGGAGCGTTTGGTTTCACTTATTGTAACTTGAACCATTAGTTTATCTCCCGGTCGAACCGGTAATAACCAACGCAGTTCATCAATTCCCGGAGATCCCAGACTGGAAACCGGTGAGAAATAATGCTCTACCAGTTCACGCATTACAAAGGCACAAGTCTGCCAGCCGCTGGCAATCAAACCACCGTAGGGACTATTCTTTGCGGACTCAGGATCAATGTGGAAATATTGAGGGTCATATCGCCTGGCGAATTCAAGCAACTCTTGCTGTTCAACCTCAATTGGTCCAAACTCAAATACCGAACCTTCGAGATAACTTTCAAAATACCATTCATTTTTTGAAAGCACTAACTGGGCATCAGTCATTAACATCCTTAAAATAGTTTATCATTAAAAAGCCGTCCGCAGGCCAAGCGCAAACTGTAATTCCAGTTTCCGATCATGAGGCAGATTCAGACTCGCAATATCCAAGCCCATCAGCCAGACTGTGATAATTGGTGTTCCAGTTATCCAACTCCAGCCCATGTGAAGAACATCTGTTGTAGCTTCTCCCAAATCAGCAGCACCCTGAAGCACTTTGGGCCAGCTGATTTTCCGCAAAGTTAAAGTTGCTCCTTTTCCTGCTGGACTTTGCCATTGATCATGAACTCCAATTTCAAAACCGGTACCGTTTTCACCCAAATATAAGTCGCCAACTTTGCTTTTCCAGCCGGCAGTTTGTGCAGGAATATTCAAGGCCAGCAAGTGAAGATATCTTCCGGGACCAGTCGGTTCATCATACAAATGAAGTGATAACCCAAGTGCTCCTGTGCTGTAATTGCTTCCTCTACTTCCAACAGTATGATAGAATTGAATCTCCGGAAGTATTGGAAATGATGCCCCATAAATCTGGCTGCTGCCAGTGACAAAAAAAAGGATCACTAATATTTGTTTTGGGAATGTCATCACTTAATTAAATATGCCCTTTTTAAAATTCGTTTTTTATTAAAACTAATTTGTTTGTCTGCTTGGATGCATTAGCAGCAGAACATTGAGCTGAGTCTTCCGGAAATAAATTCACGAAAAACTATTATAGATGTACAAACATACAACAAAATGATGCGCTATTCAAGTACACGAGGACAAGTTAAAAACCTGCTTTTTGAGGAGGCAGTAATGATGGGGTTGGCAGACGACGGTGGTTTACTGGTTCCGGATGAGTTTCCGCACGTTGGAAACAAGCTCAATGAGTGGAGAGAATTAAGTTTTTCTGATTTAAGCCTGGAAATTATGCTACTTTTTACCAGCGGAAGAATTCCACGGGAAGAATTTGCACCGCTGATCCAGAGAAGCTATACCAATTTTCGTCATCCGAAAATTACACCTGTTGTTTCGATGGGACAGATTCATATTCTGGAATTATTTCATGGACCAACTTTCGCCTTCAAGGACGTCGCCCTACAGTTTTTGGGTAACTTATTTGAGTGTTTTTTAAAAAAACGCAACCATCCTTTAAGAATTATCGGTGCAACTTCCGGAGACACCGGAAGTGCAGCCATCCATGGAATGCGTGGAAAAAAAGGCGTCGATGTTTTTATGCTTCATCCAAAAGGGCGGGTCAGTCCAGTTCAGGAACTGCAAATGACTACAGTGCTGGACTCAAACATTCACAACCTGGCTATTGAAGGTTCATTTGATGATGCACAGGCAATTGTAAAAACTCTCTTCAACGATCAGGAATTCAAACAAAATTACCATTTAGGTTCCGTCAATTCGATCAACTGGGCTCGTATTCTGGCTCAGATCGTTTATTATTTCTACGCCTGGTTTCAAGTCACCAAAGGTAATTCTGAGTTAGTCAATTTTGTTGTACCAACTGGTAATTTCGGCAATGTACTGGCAGGATATTATGCCAAACGCATGGGTCTGCCTATCGACAAACTGGTAGTTGGAACAAATGAGAACGACATCCTGCACCGCTTTTTCAGCAAGGGTGAATACAGTCAAACTTCAGTTAAGGAAACTTTAAGTCCTTCAATGGACATCCAAATTTCCAGCAACTTTGAACGTTACCTGTTTGATCTTGCAGACAATTCTTCAGCACAATTACAACTTTGGATGACACAATTTGAGCAGAGTGGAAAGTTGATTATTGAACCGGAACTGCTCCAAAAAACTCGAACCGATTTCCTTTCTGAAAGCGTAAACGATGAGGAAATATTAGCAACTATACGTAAGTTTCAGCAGGATCATGGGTATTTGCTGGACCCACATACTGCAGTTGGAGTACGGGCTGCTGAAAAATCGGATCTCAAGACTCCGGTTATTTCTCTGGCCTGTGCACATCCTGCCAAATTTGGTGGAGCAGTCAAACAGGCTCTTGGATCAAAAACGCAGCTTCCGGATGAATTAGCAATTCTGTGTAAGTTGGAAACACGCAGCCAAACAGTTGCAGCAGACGCTGAGACAATCAAACAGGTGGTGCTAGAAACACTCGATTCCCAGAGTTTAACCGCACCATCATGATGCCGGCCAAAGACAATAGAAAGCAATATTTTGAGTGCTGAAAATCTACAACAAAAACCTGAAATCCAACAGCCGACTTATGATGAATTTAAAAAAAATCGGCCTGCATGGACAACCTCACTGAGACGTGGAATTGAATATGCCGTCTTTCGTTTTGGTCTCTATTTGGGTAAAAAATTATCCCTGCAGCAGCTGCAGAAGTTGGGCCGAGGATTTGGAAGTTTTGCTTATAAGGTTCTTCGTAAAGACCGCGGGATTGTTGAAAAACAACTCAAACTGATTTTTCCTGAATTGGATCCTATTCAGCTAAAGCAATGGAGTCAGGAATGTTTTTGTCATTTTGGTCAGTTGCTTTTCGAATTTTTGTGTTTACCTCAAATTATACGTGATGAAGAAAAATTACTTAAAGTAGAAAATGAAGAAGCACTGAATGAGGCAATTAATGCTGAAAAAGGTGTTATACTGTTAGCCATGCATACCGGCAACTGGGAATTAATCTCTGCTTATGCAAAACGCAGTGGTCTAAAAATGAAGGCTGCAACAACGAATGTTCCTGACCCGAGAATTAATGAACTGATCATTAGTCAGCGTGAGCATGGAAACCTGGAAATCCTGCCCCGTGGAACATCTTCGGCAATCCGAAAATTACTGCATTGTCTGCGGAACAAAGAGGTGCTGGTTTTAGCCATTGATCAGGATACAAATGTACTCAGTACCTGGGTTCCATTTTTTGGAATTCCGGCAAAAACACCTGTTGGTGCAGCAGTTTTTGCCCTGAAAACAGGTGCAGCCGTTGTGAGTTACAATGTGGACCGCTTGCCTGACGGAACTTTCAAAATGAGATTTGAGTCACTCGGAAGTTTTGCACGACAGTTTGCTGAAATGGAACAGGATGTGTATTCTGTCATCAGGACAATGAACCTCCATCTGGAACAACGTATTCGCGAGTTTCCAAAACAGTGGGCCTGGTTTCACAGACGCTGGCGGCATCGACCATCGGCAGAAGAACTGCAGAAGATGGAGGAGCTGGAAAAAACAATACTGCAGGATCCAAAGACCCAGGATTCTGGAAAAACGGATCCTGAATTAAATTAAAAACTTGAAGACTTAAAGCTGGTAAAATGTCAATTGTTGTTTCAAACAAGCAAAAAATTCACTACGAACTTGCAGGCGATAAAGGTCCCTGGATGCTGCTGCATCCACCACACATGGTTCCCATGAGTGCCTGGAAGGAAGAAGGATACGTGAAACAATTAGAGCAGGATTTCCGACTGGTGATTATCGAACCGCTTGGACAGGGTCTCAGTGATGCACCAGCAGATCCGGAGCATTATACCATCACTGCCAGAATCAGAAATATTCTGGACATTATGCGGGAAGTGCAGGCCGATTACACATATTTTTTTGGTGTCGGTTTAGGTGCGCAAGTTGGTTTTCAAATGTCTAAGGAGTTTCCACGTAGAATTCGCTCCCTGATAACTGTTGGTGCACAACCCTATCAGGAGTTGGAAGAAGCAAAATACCTGAAAGAAAAACTTGATAAATTACGCTCAGGAAACATAATTGCTTATCTTCAGCAGTGGCATTCACTGGATCATTTATCCGAAGAGCAGGAAAAAATAATTCTGGCAGGAAATCCTGAAGCCTATGCACTGGGACTTGAGGCATCCATCAACTGGGAAGGTTTAGGAGACGATTTAAAATCAATGGCTACTGCAACTTTGCTTTTTACCGCCAAAGCTGAACCAAGATTTTTATCTGTTCGAGATGCAGGAAAACGTCTGCGCAACGGACGCTACGTAATTCTGCCAAAAGTTTTGCATAGTCATGGATTGTGGAGTTCCGAATTAATCATAAAACCGCTGCTGGAATTTACACGCCGGTAACGTTTTAACTGAACACGCACAAAATAAATGCCTATTTCCCGCTGGTGCTTTTTCACAATCTGCTTTTTATTGCTGAACATTTCGGCACCCATACGCTCACAGGCAAAAACTGTCCCTGCTCTGGCCATCCTAGGCCAACTGCAGGGTGAGGTAACAGCTGGGCCTGCAAAAAAAATGCTAAAGGCTGTTAACGGAAAATTGCTCTGGAGTAGATACCGTGTACGAACTGAAAAAAAAGGCAGGGCAACCATCTATTTTAATGATGATTCTGAACTGCATCTGTTTGGTGGTTCTGAACTGACCATTGGAGCCAAAAAAAGCCGGAACAGCCGCTGGGTAAGATACCGCTTGTTTTTGCATTCCGGCAGTTTTTGGGCACATTTTGTACGTGGCAAAGCTCCGGTTGAAGTAGGCAGCAAAGGCATTCGTCTGCAGCTTGCAGATGCCTCCCTCAGATTTTCCAAGAAAAAAACCGGAATCAATGTCACCGTACCTTCCGGAACAGTTAAGGTATTTAACAGAGGCTCTTCCATCAGACTGCATGCCGGCCAACGTCTGTATCAAGTACAGCAAAATGATTCCCTGCCGCAAAAAGTAAGTCTCATCCCAAATCAGTTAAGTCTGCGGATTGAGCCGGCTGACCCTGTTTTTTCCGGCAAGGATTCACTGAAACTGAAAATGTTTTTTCAGGTAGTACGTTTTGGTACAGAGCGTCAGGTAAAACATCCTGGACTGGTACACCTGAAAAGCAGTTATTATAATGTGCTGCTGCCGGACTCAGTCCGTCTCAGCTCAGACGGCAGCGCAAGCACCAGTATCGAAATTAAAGCACCAAGTGCAAGCGACCGCACATTTTCCGGTTCAATTATTTTTCAGGCCATTATGGACCAAAGCGGTTCCGGAGACGTGCAGGACGGCAGACTAAAAGTGAAACTCGGCAGCCCCTGAATTATGTTTGAAATAACCACACTTGCCGGAGGCGCAAGTATCGGAATTGCCCTGGCCTGGATACTTGAAAACTGGGTGAGAATATTTTTGAAACAGCTTGCTGACGACAACCCTGAACAATTTGTACAGTCGGCAGCAGAAACTGCTTCCAAAAATATTTACCGCTGGCTAAGTTATCTGGGAATGATGTTTGTTACAGCAATCCTTTCCGGATGGCGGGACTGGAGTCCTGAACTTGTAAACGACCTGATTTTAATCAGCGCACTTGTTGGAATTGGCTGGATTGACAGCAAATCGATGCTGATCGAGGGACGGTTAGTGGCATTGGCGCTGGCACTGCGTTTGGCATGGCTTTCATTTTTTGCACCTCACGAAATCCTTAATTCTCTGACAGGTTTACTGGTAGGAGCCGGGTTACTTTATTTTATTGGTTTTTTGTATGAAACTTTCCGGCACCGTCAAGGTTTAGGCGAAGGAGATGCTGCGGTTTTAGGTTTAATTGGTTTGTGGGTTGGCTGGCAGGGTCTGGGAGCAGTCCTTTTGCTTGCTGCTTTGAGCGGAATTATTATTGGCGGATTTTCCCTGCTCAGAAAAAAACCGGCAAACCAAAACATTCCTGAGCTGCTGCAAACTCAAATTCCCTTTGCACCGTTTCTATGTCTGGGCGGAGTTACAGTTTATCTGCTTCAGCAAACAGGTTATATTCAGTCAGGTTTAGGTTTTTGATTACTTAAATTTACCTGTTTTTGTAATTCCATCTGAATCATTTCCTGAATCATTGGACTGTATAGTTTCCATAAATTCTGTCCCAGTTCCGTGAGCTTGTATCCCTTTCCGGAACATGCAGGACATGAGCGGCGCAGATTGGTCTGGATACTACCCCATTCATCAAAACCTGCCTGATAACCGCTACCTTCACAAGCAGAACATGGTTTTTTTAAATCTGAAATTAACATTTGCTTTCAAGTCTGGTGTTAGTATGATAACTTTAATATGATAAACACATGACTGGGACAGAATTACATTGTGCCTGGATTTAAGCAAACTTTTCTTTTCATTTTCAAAGTGATTATTGCAGATATTGGTATTAAAAAATTAGTTGAAGACGGTTATTTACCTGAAGGTTTGACGATCGGCCCTTCGAGCGTGGATTTGACACTTTCAGATTCATTCAGTTGGCCGAAGCCGGAGAAAGACAAAATAATCCTGGGAGAACCGGTACCGCATAAACAGGTACAGAAAGATGAGTTTGTTTTAGAACCAAATCATTTTGTGTTGGCCAGTACTTCAGAATCAATCAAGGTACCACACAACATGGCGGCGTATGTGGAAGGACGCTCGAGTATTGGACGTTTAGGGCTACAGGTACAAAATGCTGGATTTATAGATGCAGGTTTTCATGGACAAATAACTTTGGAACTCGAAAATCAATCCGGATATCCAATTGTTTTGAAAAAAGGGGTCAGGATTTGTCAGATTGTTTTTGTGCAAATGAGCCAGTCTGCAGAAAAACCCTATTCCGGAAAATATGGTGGACAAAGCGGAGCCACTCCAAGTCGTCTGGAAGTGGATACTGAATTTTCATAAACATTTTTGTCAGGTAATCCTACCTGACTTTTGAGGCTTGAACTGTGTTGGTTCAGGCATTTTCACAACTGCAGCCCTGAGGGCTGTACATAATTGGTAAGGAGATGTATGGAAAAGGTAAAGTTCTTTGATACGACTCTCCGTGATGGAGAGCAGTCCCCCGGATGTTCAATGTCGGCAGCTGAAAAGCTGACCCTTGCCAAGCAACTGGAGCGTCTGGGAGTTAATACAATTGAAGCGGGATTTGCAGCATCTTCTCCGGGAGATTTTGAAAGCGTCCGTGAGATTGGACAACAGATTGAAAATTCGACAGTAGTTTCACTCTGCCGTGCATCCAAGAATGATATCGATTCTGCGATTGAAGCCTTGAGTGACGCCAAAAATTGGGGCATTCACACATTCATTTCGACAAGTGCTCTGCACATGCAGCACAAGTTGCAAATGGAACCAAAAGATGTGAAGGCAATGATTGTCGCCGCTGTTGAACGTGCAAAAAAAGCTACAGACAATGTGGAATTCAGTGCTGAGGATGCAACCCGCAGTGATCCGGAATTTTTGGTTGAAGTGTTTTCAGCTGCAGTACGTGCCGGAGCCACAATCCTGAACGTTCCTGACACAGTTGGTTACACAACTCCGGACGAGATGTTTGACTTAATAATGCGTCTCCAGAACGAGGTTTATAACGCAGATAAGGTTGTTTTTTCAGTTCACTGTCACAACGATTTGGGGATGGGAGTAGCAAATTCATTAGCTGCAGTTCGTGCCGGAGCAAGGCAGATTGAATGTACAATCAACGGCATTGGCGAACGTGCAGGAAATGCGTCACTTGAAGAAATCGTGATGGCACTCAAAACACGCCAGGAATATTTTGGCTTTGAAAGTGATATTGTAACCGAACAAATTTTTCCATCCAGTAAACTGCTTTCAAAAATTACCGGAGTTGATGTTCAGCCGAATAAAGCGATTGTCGGCGCCAATGCTTTTGCACATGAAGCAGGAATTCACCAGCATGGAGTCCTCAAGAATCCATTGACCTACGAAATCATGACACCCCAGTCAGTGGGCATCAAGTCCAGCAACTTGGTGATGGGCAAGCATTCCGGCCGATTTGCGCTTGGAGAACGAATCAAGGAAATGGGTTTTGATCTCAATGACATTGACCTGAACCACATTTTTAAAGAATTCAAACGGTTGGCAGATCTCAAAAAACAGGTCTTTGATGAAGACATTGAGGCACTCGTTACACATGGTATCGGTAAGCAGACTGACAGATTTACATTAGAAGATCTAATTGTGACATCCGGAACAGCTGCCGTTCCAACTGCAACAATAGTGATGAAAATTGACGGCGAGGTTTTCAAAAAAGCCAGCTTTGGAGACGGACCGGTTGATGCAGCTCTGAACACAATTAAAGAAATCACCGGCATAAACTGCACGCTCACATCTTATGTTGTGAAAGCCATCACCGGCGGAACTGATGCACAGGGTGAAGTCAGCGTTGGTGTTGAAAAAGACGGTGTGCTCATAACCGGACGCGGAGCACATACCGACATAGTTGTTGCCAGTGCACTGGCTTTTCTGAATGCCCTCAACCGACTTGAGATCCGCAGCAAAGGTCTTAGTCCCGCCGCACCTGTAACAAAAACAGCCCTGGGCGGAGTTTGACTGAAAATAAAAAGTGAAGTGTGATGCCGCTAAAAAAGTAGCACACTTCACTTAGCAAAGTCTTACAGTCACTTCCCGTTAAAAATACATAAATTTTCACTTATGCCTGCCCTCGCTGATTCTCGTCAAATTATGAGCTTGCGTGCCAATCTAAGTTGGAATTTTTTGGGGCAGGTGATTGCAAAAGTCAGTCTTTTAATTTTTCACATTGTTTTTGCGAATCTTGTAGGCATAGAAGGTTACGGAGCATTTTCCTTTGTTTTTGTAGGAGGCTTGATTCTTCTGCAACCAGCACTGGATTTAGGATTGAATCAGCTGATTACCAAATGGGTCAGTCGTGGGAACACGGAAGTTATTCCGCTTTCATTCCACATCAAAGGTTTGACCGCGCTTGGCTTGATCCCTCTGGTTTTAGTGCTCGGCTGGTGGATGGAAATCAGTTTTCTGCTGTTGTTGACAGTGCTTGGTTTTTTTCTGATCAACACTCTTCAGCAATCGTTGTTCGGAATTTTGCGAGGGCTGGAAGATTTACGCCCTGAGTCGTTAACGGTAGCCTTGCAGAATTTGTTGGCCTGTGCAGTTTTAGGTGTTTTAGTTTTTCAGCAGATTGCAGAACTATGGCTTGGAGCTTTGATTTTGATGTCGACAAGGCTGGCCGGAACAATTTTTGTTTCAGCAATCATCTTGAAAAAATATCTCAGCAATTTAAAAAAAAACAAGACTGAGACATTGGTCTTGGGACAGTCTCAACTTTTGCGTGAAGCCGTCACTTTGGGATTTGCACTTTTTTTAATTCAGTTTTATTTCCGGATCGACACCATCATGCTTGGTTTACTTGCTTCAGAAACGGAAGTAGGGTTATACTCTGTAGCATTTAATTTAATGGAAGGGACATTTTTCATACCAACGATTGTGATGGCTGCCATTTTTCCTGGACTTTCACAAGCAAAACACTTTTCAGTTTATTTCCGGAAAGGAGTGGTGTTGCTCACTCTGTGCGGAATTGCCGGGGGCGGAGTTGTTTTCCTGTTAGCCGATTCGATAATACTTTGGTTTTATGCACCGGGATTTCAAAATTCTGCCGACATTTTAGAAATTTTGTCTTTAGCAATTCCACTTGTTTTCTGGGGTTATTTAATGACTCAATCTTTAGTTGCTTTGGATCACAACCGAATTTATCTAGTCATCACAGCCTCAGGTTTGCTGCTCAATGTGTTGCTGAATTTTTGGCTGATTCCGGAATATGGTGCTTCCGGAGCGGCTGTCTCCACAGTGATTACGGAAGCCCTGATTCCCTTGAGTTGCTTCCTGATGATTTTAAAATACCACTTTACACAGTCACCAAAAAATGCTGTTTAAAATATTGAAACCATGGGTTAATCCATTGTTGGTAGGCCTGTTGATTTTGTTCTCGATGCCTTTGAAACTTCCTGTACTTCAACAAACGTTGGAAAGTTTGTTGAGTTTTTCCTTTCCAATCCGGCTCAGCCTTTACACATTAGTGCTGCCTCCGGTTGCTTTGTTCAGCATGGCATGGAACAGAAAACGAGCTTTCGAAATTTGGCAAAAACTAAAGCTGCCTTTAATCGTGTTGGCTTTCCTGTTTTGCTGGATGTGGCTGGGTGCGATAATGAGCGAGTATCCGAAAATAGCGCTCAAACATTCCGGACGCTATTCAATTTTCCTGATGACGTTTATTGCTTTTTTGTTTGCGCTTGAGCGTGATTCCTTGAAAAAAAGCGGACAGATTTTTACAGGAATTTATGTGATCTTGATGGCGTTTACTTTTTTGGATTTGCATGGCAAAACCAACATCCCCGCTTTGCTGACTGAAAATGGGCTGCACATAGATTTGTTTTTCAGAGGAGCTGCTCCATCATCATTTTTTGAAAACCGGAATCCATATGCAGTCATCAGTGTTGGAGTGTTTTTTTGGAGCCTTGCCAACCTGAGACAGTCCTGGATTCTTTCCAGTTTAGCAATTGCTGCGGCCTCATACAGCATTGTACTTGCCGGAAGCCGCAATGGAATTTTGACTCTGGTAATCTGCCTGCTGTTTTTATTGATCCTCACTTTCAAACAAATCCGCAAAGCACGCATAGCTTTTGTTATAGTGCTAGTTGCAGCAGTTGCCGTTGGCATTGGTTACTACACTCTCAAAAGTCAAACCATCAGCCGTACCAATGCCAGCCTCAATCGTTTGTTGGATATAAAAACTTACAAAGATTTGGAGCGTATGGAAGTGCGTTTTGTTATTTTTCGAGCTGCTTTCGATTTAGGACTTGCCGATCCGCCAATCCTAGGTTCCGGGGCAAAAACATTTGGGCATGAGGTTTTCAGTAAAGCCAAAGATGTTGCACATTTAAATAGTGCTTGGTACAAAGACGCTTTCAATTCGCACAACGCTCCACTCACCATCTGGATTGAGATGGGTTGGGTCGGGTTGTTGGCCGTTCTGCTCTTTCTCTGGCTCTGGTTCCGTCCAGCGTTGCGTGGACCACCTTTGTTAATGATGCCCATGCTGGCCGTATGTGTGGGACAAATACTGGATTATTTTGTCTGGGAAATTTTCTTTATGGCATTTCAAAGCTTTTTCTTTGCATACTTTGCCGCTAAAATATACTTTGAGAACGGCATCCCCAATGTCCAGACAACAGACTAACTCGACCAACAGGACGAAGTATGAAACAGAAAAAAGCATTAATTACCGGCATCACTGGACAGGACGGGAGTTATCTTGCAGAACATTTACTTTCCCTGGGTTACGAAGTTCACGGCATCGTTCGCCGAGTTGCGTTGGAAGATCCGACTCATCATTTATGGCGCCTCTTGCCGGTTGCAGAGCGTTTGCATTTGCATTCCGGTACTTTGGAAAGCTTTCCGGCGCTTTACAAAATTTTTCGGGATGTCCAGCCTGATGAGTGCTATCACCTTGCGGCTCAGAGTTTTGTTTCAATTTCGTTTGAAGACGAGTTCTCCACGATGCAGACGAACATCAATGGCACGCATTATCTGCTGGCGGCACTCAAAGATTCTTATCCGGAATGCCGATTTTACT